>NZ_CP092915.1:4239316-4844932 GCF_022557175.1 Mycolicibacterium sp. YH-1
AGCGGATTCCGGAGTCACCGGCCTCCAGTTCCAGGCAGGCCAGTCCGTACGCCACTGCCGACGTGCCTGCACAGCCGTAACCCTGCAGGTGCATGCCAAGAACGCCGAGTTCGCCGAGTTCGACGGCAAGTTCACGGACGGGCAGTTCGCCGCTCTCGTACCACGTCGCGATCTCCGGGGCGATGCGACTCTTCACGACGGTCCGCACGGCGTCGCGAATCTGACGCTCCTCGTCGTCGAGCAGACTGTCGACGCGTAGCAGGACGTCGGGGCTGGTCGGACCGGGCTTCTGCGCTGAAGGTCGAGACACGTTGACTCCTAATATCGTTGGATGTTGACAGCTCAGCAGCAACCGGACGAGTGGGCCCCCACCGGGACCGGGCACGCAGCCTGTTGGCGCACTTCGGCGCCGCGCCATGTGACCGACCGGCTCGGCGGTGGCGTCTGCTCACTGCGGGTTGCGACCAGCGGGACACCGTCGACCAGGACGGTCGCGATACCGGGCAGGTCGCCGAGGGCGAACGACTCGAGTGCGTTGGTCGCGGTCGAGCCGGTGATGGGGCCGAGCACCAGGAGATCGGCAGGCATCCCCTCGGCGATGACGCCGGTGTTCAAGCCGTGCGCCCGCGCGGTCTGCCCGGTGGCCGCGGCAACGGCCGACACGGGGTCGACGCCGCACACCGACGCCAGATAGCAGATGTTGCGCAGCATTCCGCGGGGAATCACCCCTGTGCCGCCGGGGGTGTCGGTGCCGAGCGTGAGCCGGCCGAGGCCGTCGCGCCGGGTGAGTTCGTCGACGACCAGCGTGGTCGCCCGATAGTTGTTGGAGCTGCACACCTCCACATGCGTGTCGGGCAGACCCGCGATGATCGCCACGATGTCGGCGTCCGGCGGCGGGATGGGGCCGCCCGAGATGTGCCCGACGATGTCGGGGCTGACAGCCAGCACCACGTCGGCGCCCGCGACGCGGCTCGACCCGGACCGGGACACTCCGCCGGAGTGCATCTTGACCGTCATACCGCGGTCGTGAGCCCACTGCATGTATCGCTGGGCCTCACCGTCCCCCAGCCGATTCCAGTCGTAGAAGATGAACTTGAGCTGGTCGATGCCCTCGCGGTGCGCGCGGTCGAAGTGCTCCTCGGTCATACCGGGCACGAGGAGGACGGTGCCCGCGTTGACCTTCACCCCGGAGGGGCGCATCCGCCCGGTGGTGTGCTTGGAGGTGATCGCGATGCTGAGCACGAGTTCGGGTGTCAGTGCGTCGAACGCCAAGCCAGGGATGTGGAGTTCACCCGCGGACACCATGGACGTCGTGCCGCCGTGCAGATAGTTGTGAATCCATCCGATGGCGTCCTGCGCGGGTGTCCATTCGCCGAAGGTCGGATGGACGTGGCCGTCGATCAGGCCGGGCATCACGGTCAGCCCGCCTGCGGACAGCACCTGGTCTGGGGCATCGACGTCGGTCCCGATGCCGGTGATCACCCCGTCCTGCACGACCAGTGTGGTGTCACGGAGCGGCGCGATGGCCCGGTCGCCGTGCACAAGGAGGCCGATGTCCTCCACGAGCAGGGTCGTCATCTACACACTCCTTGTTTGGATTTTGTATACACTATCCGAATTCTCGTCATCGGGGAAGTCGTCGGGTCTTCTGCGAGATCCGATGCGGCCCAACGCGGGAAGACGGCCCAGCATGGGAAACCCGAAGACCACCGCCAGCACGATCACCGCGCCCGCGAGGTTCATCGCGAGCCGCACCCCGCCCTCGTACCACGGGAACAGCTGCGGGTACTCGCTGATCACCAGCAGCACAGGCGGCCCGGTCACCGCCCACCACGTGTAGTTGACCGGTCGCAGCGCCATGGCCAGGGTGAACAACACCACCGTGACCACCGCGACGACGGGAACGGCGGGATGCGTGCCCAGTAGCACCGCCGCGATCAACGCCCCCACGGCGTTGCCGGAGAGCCGTTGCGCCAGACGCATTCCGGTGTCGACGGCCGCGGGTTGCACCGTCAGCAAGACGCTGGTGATCAGCCAGTGCCCGCCGACCAGATCGGAGGGCAGCATCGCCGCGATCACCACCGCGGCACCGACGGCGACACCCACCCGGGCGGCGTGGGAGCACCGCGCCTGCCACGACGTGCGGGCGGCTGCGGTTGGCTCGGCACGGGGTTCGCGCCGGGTCGCGCGAATCGCCTCAGCGCACGCGAACCATGCCGCCCACGCGATGGCGACGACCACGACCCCAATCGCATACGGCCACAGCACCGTCGCCGCCGCCGCGTCACCGTGGCCTGCGCGATGCACGTCGACGCCGACCAGAACGACCGCGAGTCCCGCGGTCGGCCCGACGCGCTCGAGCAGGCCGCCGCACACCGCGGCGGCGACAGTCGCCATGCCGAGGGTGAGCGGATCGCCGGCGGTGAGCACCGCCACGGTCGCGCCGGCCAGCACGGTGACACCACGAATCCCGATGATCGCCAGGGCTGACCGCAGTGTCGTCGGCAGGGACGGCACCGCGGTCAACACGAATCCCAGTGCCACCGCCGAACCGAATTCGGCACGTCCCAGCGCTGCGGACACGCCGAGAATCGCACCAAGCCCCAGCGCGAGCCAGGCCGCCATCCCCCATCGGCTCCTGCCCACCGGGCGGAGGAGATCGGCGGCGCGCCGCCGTGGCGGCGTCACCGGCGCGACACCGTCAGGTCTCTTCACTGTCCGCACTGTCCAGCGGCGCCGCCGCATCCAGCACGGCAGCGACGATCGCCTGATAACCGGTGCACCGACAGATGTTGCCGGACAACGCCTCACGCACAGAATCGGCGGTCAGCGGCTTCTCGGCGTCGGGGTCGCGTAGTAATTCAGTCGCGGTCACCAGGAAGCCCGGCGTGCAGAATCCGCACTGGAGTCCCCCGCGTTCGGAGAAGGCTCGCCGAAGACGCGCGGCCTCCTCGAACTGGTCGAGACCCTCGACGGTGTCGACGCGCAGGCCGTCGACCTGAACGGCCAACGTCAGGCATGCACGCCCCGACCGTCCCTCGACGAGTACCGAGCACGCACCGCACACCCCGTGCTCGCAGCCCAAGTGGGTACCGGTCAGGCCGAGTTCGTCGCGCAGGAAGTCGGCGAGCGTGAGGCGCGGCGGAACGGATCGCCTGATGAGTCTTCCGTTCACCGTCACCGAGACGGTCACCGGCGGTGGCGTGTCAGCGGACAACCTCGGCCTCCCCTCGTCGTGCGGCCACCCGTCGCGTGGCATCGGTCAGCGCCTCAGTCAGCGCGGCCGCACACAACCGGCGGGCGTAGTCGGCATCGTCGGCGGCCGGTTCCGTGCGGGCCGCCCACTCCGCGGCGAGGTCCTCCCAGAGCTGGTCGGACGGCTCGCGGCCCACCGCCTCAGCACCGACGAACAGCAGCGGGCGGTCGGCCACGCTGAGGACGGCGGCGCGAACCTCCGCCACCGTGCCGTCGGGTCCCACGGTCAGCAGACAACCCGCTCCGGCGAGTCCGTAATCGCCATGTTGGTGGGCGTATTCGACGAACCCCCAGCCCTGATCCGGCCGGATGGCAGGCACCGAGATCCAGGTGATCATCTCGTCGGGCTCCAGGGCGCTGGTGTAGAACGACACGAACATCTCCTCGGCGGCCACCTGGCGCTTACCCCTGGTCGCCGACTCGACGTGGAAGGTGGCGTCGAGAACCAATGTGGCCAATGGCATCTCGGCGGCGGGGTCGGCATGTGCGACTGAACCGCCGATGGTGCCCCGATTACGGATGCCGATGTGCCCGATGTAGCGGGCCGCATCGGCGAGCAACGGAGCGCGGGCGGCGATCAGCGGGTCGACCTCGACGGTGCGGTGGGTGACCATTGCGCCGAGCACCAGATCCTCGGTGTCATCGAAGATCCTGCCCAGTTCGGTCAGCCGGCCGATGTCGATGACCGCGGTGGGTCGCGCAAGCCGCAGGTTCATGAGTGTCAGCAGTGACTGGCCGCCCGCGAGCAGTTTGGCGTCGGGGTTATCGGCCAACAACCGCAGGGCTTCGCCGACGGAATCCGGTCGGTGATAGGTGAACTCGGCGGGTTTCACGAGGCCGCTCCGGCCAATGCCCGGCAGAGATTCCCGGTCTCGATCGGTGTCGTGGTGACGTGATAGCCGCCGCCCAGTGCGTCATCGACGGCACTGGCGATGGCGGAGTACACCGCGATGGTGCCACTCTCCCCCGCGCCCCGGACACCGATCGGGTTGGCCGGGGTGTCGACCTCGAGATGGTGGACGATCACGCTGGGGACATCGGTGGTCAGTGGAAGGTGATAGGCGGCGAAGCTGGTCGACGTCGGCTCCCCGGATGCCGAGTAGCGCCACGCCTCGAACAACGCGCCGCCAATCCCCTGCGCCACCCCGCCGACGATCTGTCCCTCGACGATGCGGGGGTTGATCTCGCGCCCGCCCTCATGCGACACCGCATAGCGCAACACCTTCACGATGCCCGTCCGACGGTGCACGCCGAGGATCACCGCGTGCACACCCATGGTCCAGGTGACGGTCTCCACGCGGTACACCGTCGTCACGTCGAGCGCGGCTCCGCACTCGTCCGCACCGCCAACGCGCCCGGCCGCTGCGAGCTCGTCCCAGCCGATCACATCGGCGTCCGCGGTGAACCGCCCGTCCGCGTAGTCGGTTTCGGCGACCTCCAGCAGCTCGGCGGCCCGATGCGAGGCGAGTTCGATCAGCTCGCCGCATGCCTGGTGCACGGCGGAGCCGGCGAGAATTGCCGAACGGCTCGCGAACGTCCCGACACCCTCGGGCAGCCGCTCGGTATCGGAGACGACGTAGCGCACCTGCGCGATCGACACTCCCAGTGCCTCGGCGGCCACCTGGGCGAACACCGTCTCGTGGCCCTGACCCGCCGACGCCGCGCCCGCGGTCACCTCGAACTGGCCATTGGGCAGCAGGCGCACCCGGGCGGTCTCGTGCGGGCCGCGGCCGGTGGCCTCGAGGTACGAGGACAGCCCGTACCCGATTCGGTGATCGGGATGCTCAGCGGCACAGGCGTTCACCTCCGAGGCGGGTAGCGCACGGGTGACCGACTCGAGGCACGCCAGGTAGTCACCGCCGTCATACGCGATGGGGACACCGTCCCGGTACGGGATCGATCGGGCATACGGCATGTCGGCGGCGGTCAGCAGGTTGCGCCTGCGAATCTCGTCGACGGATATCCCCAGCGCAGCCGCGGCCGCGTCCAGGCTGCGCTCCAGGGCGAACGTGGCCTCGGGGCGTCCGGCGCCACGGTACTGCGCGACGAGTGTCTTGTTGGTCAGCACGGCGCGGCCGCTGATGTGGACGGCGGGAATCCGGTATGGACCCATCAGGTGGATCGCGGTGTTCGCGATGATGCCCGCGACCCAGAGGCTTCCTGCGCCGATGTCGACGAGGAAGTCGTCCGCCCAGGCCACGATTCGACCGTCGGCGTCGACCGCCAGCCGCGCTCGGTGTAGCTGATCTCTCGCCTGCGCGCTGGCGACCAGATGTTCCTGCCGGTCCTCAACCCAGATCACTCGCCGACCGGTGTGCCGGGCCAGCGCGGCGAGCACGATCTCCTCGCCGTAGACGTTGGCCTTCGTGCCGAAGCCGCCACCGACGTCGGGCACCGAGACCTTCACGTCCTCGCGCGGCCAGCCGGTCACACCGCACACGGCGTTGCGCACCATGTGCGGCACCTGGGTCGATGTCATGACCTCGACCCGTTGCCTGGCGATGTCGAAATGTGCCAGCACTCCGCGACACTCGAGCGGGACGGCGCCGTGGCGCTCCATCCGATAGGTGCCCTCGACGACGTGGTGCGCCGTCGCGAACGCGGCATCGGGATCTCCGAACGAGTACTGCAGTCTAGCCGCCTCGTTGCCCGTCAGGTGATCGAACAGGACGGGACTCGTCGGCTCCAGCGCCGCCTCGGCGTCGACAACCGGTGGCAGCACTTCGTAGGACACCTCGACGTTCTCGGCGGCATCCTCGGCCAGATAGCGGTCGTCCGCGACGACGACCGCTATCGGCTGTCCGACGTAGTGCACGAGATCGGAGGCGAGAATCGGTAGGCGCTGGTCGGCGAGAACCAGCGACGTCGCCGCGGTGAAGTCGGGATCGGGCGTGGTCAGCGATGGGATCGGCGCCCCGGCCAGCCCGAGGTCGTCGGCGACGTACACACCGTGCACACCGGGCATGCGTTCGGCCGCCGTGGTGTCGACCCCGGTGATCCTGGCGTGCGCCTGGCTGGACCGCACGAAGACGACGTGGTGAGCGCCCGCGGCGTGATCGGCGAGGAATCGTCCGTTCCCGCCGAGCATGCGGTCGTCCTCCCGACGCCGCACCGAACTCCCGATCCATCCTCGGTCGGAGTCAGGCTCACGTTCCTGCCGGGTCAATGGAGTCGTTTCTCCCACTGCCACAGAGCGATCGAGATACCGAACGAGATCGTGATCAGCAGCATGATGGTGGCGACCATCGACGGGTAGTCACCGTGGCTGTACGCCTGCAGCACGACGCGTCCCAGACCCCTTCGGGTGGCGAAGAACTCGGACAGCACAACCCCGACCACCGCCAGGCTGACGGCGAGTCTGATTCCGGTCAGCAGTGGCCTGCGGATGGCCGGAAAGATGATGTGCACCAGCGTCTGCCACGCGTTGGCGCGCACCGAACGGGCCAGCTTCCAGTAGACCTTGGGGATCTCCTGAACACCTGTCGAGACGTTGATGAGCACCGGGAAGAGCGCGAACAGAACGCCCATCACGACCTTGGAACCGGACAGGCTGAAGATCGGCAGAAGCACCGGGTACAGCACGATCTTCGGGATGCCGTTGAGCATGATGATGAGCGGCTCGAAGATCATTCGCAGGTGGCGGGACAGCCCCAGGAGCAAGCCGGTTCCCCCGCCGATGGCGGTCCCGATGACGAACGCCATTCCCACCGACTGCGCGGTGACCTGCAGATCGAACAGATAGGCCGGATCGGACAGATTCTGGAACAGCACGGTGAGTGTCTGCAGCGGTGACGGGATGACGAACGTCAGGCCGGACATCACCTGCCATCCGATGACGATGAGCACCGCGACCAGGGTTGCGCCGAACAACTGGTTGCTCAGCAGCGCGCGTGCGGAGAACTTCCGCGGTGAACGCTTCGGGCTCTCGGTGGTCTGCGGCACTGTGGCGGTCATGTGTTCCTCCCTCGCAACAGCAGCCGCTCGACGCTTGCGAGAACGACGGTGAGCAGACACGACAACAGGAGCACGACCACGATGTAGGCGAACATCTCGGTGTTGTCGAAGATCTCGTACAGATACCGGATCCGGTAGCCCAGGCCAGCCTGGGCCGTGGTGAACTCCATCGCGATGGTGCCGATGAGCGCGTAGACGACGGCCAGTCGCAGGCCCGCGACGATGAAGGGACCGGCGGCGGGGATCGCGATCGCGAACAGTGTCTGCCGCGGCGACGCCCGCAGCGAGCGAGCGAGTTTCAGGTAGACCGGCGGCATCTGGTTGAGACCGACTGCGGTGTTGAGCGCCATCGGAATGGCCGCCATGATCGTGGCCAGGATGATCACCGACATGGCGTTGATACCGACCAGCACGATCATCACCGGATAGAACAGCACCAGCGGCACGGCATAGAACGACACCAGATACGGTTCGAAGACCCGGCCGATCAGGGGAACCTTCCAGAACAGCAGGCCGGCAGCGAATCCCAACAGACAGCCGAGCACTATCGACGCCGCTACCTCGACACCCGTGCGCTGCGCATCGAGCCAGAACTGGGGTTCGGTCAGAAGGCGGCCCAGTGCGCCGAAGATCACCGACGGCGCGGGCATCACGTGATCGCTCCACCACCCTGCGCGCGAACCGATCTCGGCGAACACGACGAACAGCCCGACCAGCACCACTGTGGCGATAACGCTGTAGGCCGTGCTGCCGATCCGAGGCTTCTTCGCCGACGATTCGGGCGCCGCGCTGTTGGGTGGCTTGGCCTCCATGGGTGGTACGTCGGCTTCCGAGAGGGAGGTGGTCACGTGGCCGCAACCTCCTGCTGCTTGAAGCCGCGCATCGACTCGGCCTGCAACGAACCCCAGATTCGGTTGTGCAGTTCGTTGAAGCGCGGAGTCGACACAACGCTCGCGTCTCGCTCATCGGGCAGATCGATGTCAACGACGTCGATGATGGTGCCGGGCCGGTAGGACATCACCCAAACCTGCTGGGACAGCAGGATTGCCTCCGAGATGTCGTGCGTGACGAACATGATGGTCTGCTGAGTGCTGGCCCAGATCTGTCGCACCTCGGCGCCGAGGAACAGCCGCGTCTGCTGATCGAGCGCGGCGAACGGCTCGTCCATCAAGACAACCTCGGGCTGCACCGCAAGCGTCCGGGCCAAGGCGACGCGCTGGCGCATGCCACCCGAGAGCATCGAGGGGTAGGACTTCTCGAAACCACCGAGGCCGACGAGTTGGATGGTCTCCAAGGCACGTTGGTGCCGAGTCGCCTTGGGGACACCCCCGATCATCTCCATGGCGAAGCTGACGTTCTCCTCGACGGTGCGCCACGGCAGCGTCGAATCCTCCTGGAACACCACCCCGATCTTGGGGTCGGGGCCGGTGACGGGCCTGCCCGCCACACTCACAGTGCCCGTGGAGGCCTTCTGCAGACCCGACACCACCGCGAGCAGCGTCGACTTACCGCATCCGCTCGGTCCGACGATGGACACGAAACTCGAATGCGGGACGGTCTGATCGATGCCGGTGACCGCGGTGACCTTGCGTGCCGGTGTGTCGAAAACGACTGACACGCCTGTCATCTCGATGCCCTGTGAGTTCACAGCGATACCTCTCCGATCGGTGGTTGTGGGATCAAAATGACGTCTGGGCGTCCTCGGGCAGGTACTGCTGATCGAGCACCGCGGCCCAGTCGACGGGTGCCTCGATCTGCCCGGCGCCCACCATCAGCTCCGAGAGGTTCTTCAGCCCATCGGCGTCGACCTTCAGTGAGTAGCCCTTGGCGAGGTCCGGGGTGCTCTTGAAGGCCGCCTTCATCACGTCGGGCGAAACCCCCACCAGGGGTGCGATTTCGGTGGCGGCCTCGTCGGGGTTCGCCACCACCCACTCGTTCAGCCGGTCCGCGACCTTGAAGAACTTCTTGAGGTTCTCGGGGTTCGCGTCGGCGTAGGAAGTGTTGACGGCCACCAGGTCGGCAGGAAGGTCACCGAGAACCTCGCGTGAGTCGACCAGGACCTCGGCGTTCTCGGACGCCTGCTTCTCGGCGATGAACGGCTGCATCGCCCAGCCCGCGGTGATCTGGTTCGCCTTGGCGGCCGTCCAGTTGTCCCCCATCTGACCGACGGCCTGAGACTTGATCCCATCGCCGAGTTCACGTTCGAGGCCCTTGACCAGCAGCTCGGTTGACGATCCCGCCGAGCTGAAGCCCAGCGTCGCCCCGTCGATGCTGCGCCCGGGGGGGCTGATCCAGGAGAAGTCGTTCATCTGGAACCACGGCGCGATGACCTTCAGGTTCGAATTGTCCTGCTGCGCAGCCAGAAGCACTGAGCTGTTCCCCGCGATGGCCATATCGGCGTCACCGCTGGTGACCACGCGCAGCGTGTTGCCGCCGCCCCCACCGGAGAACAGGTCGACCTTCAGGCCCTCCTCCTCGAACCACTTCTTGTCGATTCCGACCTGCAGGATCGCCATGAAAGGCAGGCTGTCCACACCCGTCGCCGAGATGCTCAGCGTGTCAGTGTCGGTGCCACCTCCGGCCGGGCCCGCGGATTCGTCGGCGCATGCCGTACCGCCGACGAGCAGGGCCGATGCAGCGACGACCGCACCGAAGAACTTGGGGAACCGTGACATCAGGGAAGCCTCCGAAGGGTCGTTGAATATTGGATACACTATACGAACCGCTGTGATCTACGTCAACATTTAGCGGTGCCGTGACTGCGACAACACGCCGGCAATCTCCAGCCCGGCCGCCACGCCGAACATCGCCGCCGCCGCGACGAGGCGCGACCCAGCTCGCGACGGTACCGCCCTGACAGATGCGGCGCCCGAGTGCGCTCGCGGCACCGACGGCTCGATGACCGCCTCCCCACTGACGGACGCCGCCGGCACACCGTCAGCCGGCGTCAAGGCGCGCTTCAATGGTGGCGGAGCTCCAGGCGTGGTACTACCCGGGGCGGGATACCCGCCCAGATCAGCCGCGCCCGGAGCCGTCATGCCCGAGAACCATCGACAATTTCGGCGAAGACCCGGATCGTTCCCTCGCGACTCTGCCCGGGGCGCACGAACGGGACGATCGACACCTGATCGACGCCCAGCGCCTCGATCTCCTTCAGACGTTGCGCGCACTCATCCCGGGTCCCCGCCAGTGCGAACAGATCGACGAGTTCGTCGGGAACCAGATCGGCGTGCGCGGCCTCGGTGTTCATGTGCTCGTAGTAGTTGTACTCGTCGCGAATGCGGTCAATGACCTTCTCCAACGCGGGATCCACACGTGCCGGCAGGGGCCGGATGGCGACGCGTGAGACGTGCGCCCGGACTAGATCGCGCGCCTCGGTGCTGTCATCTCCGATCGCCGTCGGCGTCCACAGCACGATGTGCAGGTCGTCCAGCGTGCGACCGCTCTGCGCCGCGCCCTTCTCGATGGTCTGCAGCGCCGCCTCGATGAACCGGGGCGCGGTACCGACCAACACGATCACGCCGTCGGCGATCCGCCCGGACATCTCCAGGATCTTGGGCGCGGAGGCCGCGATGTAGATCGGGATGTCCGTGGGGGCACTCAGGTAGTTCAGGTGATACTCGGCGCCGCTGGTGGCCTCGGCGACCTTCTCGCCGCGGAACAGCGTGCGCAGGTCGTTGATCGACTGTTCCAGTTCGGCCAGCTTTTGGGGCTTGAGGCCCATCGTCCGCAGCGAGGAGTCGCCCGTCCCGATGCCGAGGGCGACCCGACCACCGGTGAACTCGGCCAGCGTCGCCCACGTCGACGCCAGCAGCGACGGATGCCGGGTGACCGCATTCGTCACGCCCGTGCCGAAGACGATCCGCTCGGTGCCGACGGCGGCAGCGCCCATCACCGTCGAGGACTCGCGCCAGATGTTCTGCGAGTCACCGAACCACACATTGTCGTACCCCAGGTCCTCGCACAGCCGGACGTAATCACACATCACGCCCGTCGGCTCGGTGGGAAACAATCCGACACCCTTGCTCAGCATGCGAGGAACCTCCGTAGGCTAACGTTGTATATCGTATCCAATCGTAGGTGGATGGGTTCGGGTTCCACAACCGCTAGCCACAAAACGGGAGGCAGACAATGCGACTCGTCAACGAGTTCTCGGTCGATGCACCGCTGGACGTCGCCTGGTCGGTCCTGACCGACATCCCCAAGGTCGTCGAGTGCATCCCCGGTGCCGAACTCGACCGCGTCGACGGCGACGACTATCACGCTCACGTCGCCATCAAGGTCGGCCCCGTGGGAATGACGTTGGCGGGCATGGCGACTCTGCTCAGTCGCGACGACGAGGCCAGGCAGATGGTCGTCCGCGGCAATGCGCGCGACCGAAAGGGCAACGGATCGACCGAGGCCACGGTGCGCATGGTCGCACGTGACGACGCGGGCCGCTCGATCGTCACCGTGACCACCGATCTGGAACTCAGCGGCCGCATCGCACAGTTCGGGACGGGCGTCATCACCCAGGTG
The DNA here is from genome assembly GCF_022557175.1 of Mycolicibacterium sp. YH-1. The sequence goes on from NZ_CP092915.1 coordinate 4,251,044, forward strand.
AGCAACCGGATCATCGGGCAGTTCGTCGCGCGTCTCAACGCCGTGATCGCCGGTGACGAAACACCCGTGCCCGCGGGCAGGACCGGAAAACCCGTGGCCCCGGCGTCGGTCACGTCGGCATCGGACTACCCCATATCCGACCGGACGACGTTGGCGCTCACCGCACTTGCCGGCGTTGCGCTCGGCTTGGCGATAGGGCGGTCGGTGGATCGTCTCAGCTGCCCGCCTCGGCGAGGCTGACCACCAGGTCCAGTTCCACACACGCCCCACCTGGCAGCGAGGCCACCCCGATGGCCGTGCGGGCATGCGCGCCGACGTCCTCGCCGAACACGTCGAGAAACAGACGTGACGCTCCGTCAATCACAGCCGGGTGGGTGTCGAAGTCCGGCACCGCACGGACGTACCCGCGCAACGCGACGACGGCGCCCACCGAGTCGATGCCGATCGCGGCGTCGATGGCACCGAGCAGATTGAGTGCGGCCAGTCGCGCCTGCTCGCGAGCCACGTCTACGGTCACGTCGGCGCCGACGACGCCGCGCAGTGCAGGCATCCCGTCGCGTCGTGCCGTGGCACCTGACACCCACAGCTGATCGCCGCACCGGCGGCTCGGGTAGTACGCGCCCTTCGGCGGCGCGGGAGCGGGGATCACCAGGCCCAGCTCCTGGAGCCGGACGGTGGCCGTCACTGCTGCGCTTCCGCGGCCTCCGCGGCTTCCGCGGCTTCCGCGCCGAGGATGCGGTGGATGGGTTCGATGGCATGCGAACGGTGTTCGTGGTTGAGGGCCACCATGCGCTCGACGTCGCGGTCGGCCATCGCGTCGATCATCACGACGTGCTCGCTCGCGACCTTCGACATGTCGAGCAGCGGCGCGTAGAGCGGACGGTACGCGTCGGCCGTGTTCCACAGTTGCGTGACGATGCGCTTGGTGCGCGCCATTCCGCTCTCCTGGAACGTCAGGAAGTGGAACCGCCGGTTGGCGACACCGACGGCGATCAGGTCACCCGCCGCGGTCGACGCCTCCATACCGGCATTGCAGCTGCGCATCTCGTCGACGATCGCGTCGGTGACACCCGGCATCGCATCGCGAATCAGGGCCTCCTCCAGGATCGCCCGCAGCTTGAACACCTCGACCAGATCGTCGAGGCTCAACTTGGCCACCCGGTAGCCGCTGTGCGGCACGTAGGTGATGTACTCCTCGGCCTCCAGCGTCTTGAGCGCCTCGCGCACGGGGATGCGCGACATGCCGAACTGCTCGGCGAGGCTCTCCTGGACGATCCAGCTGCCGGGCGCGAGCTTTCCCGTGGTGATGTCATGGCGAAGCGCCTCGGCGACGGCCTGTTGCGCGGTCTTTGGCCGGACAAAGTCCGATCGCTGACCACGGACGGCGTCACCGGAGTGTGTGCCCTTGGCTGCGCTCTTGGCGTTCGAGCGCTTGGTGTCGGTGCGCGGTGGCATCGGCCCTCGCTTTCAGCTGATATTGGATACTCTATGCGATCAGCATGGCGATGGGTCAACCCCTCGCTCGGCGTTTCGTGGCCGTGGCGAGGTCAGAAGTGGGGTCAGTCGACCTCGAGGATCGTCGGCACGATCATCGGCTGCCTGCGATAGGTCTCCCCCACCCACTTGCCGACGGCGCGGCGAACGGCCTGAGCGATGCGGGTCGGGTCGGTGACCTTCTCGGCTGCCAGACTCTCGAGGGCCTCCTCCACCTTGCGCACGGCGGGTTCGAGCGCCTTGGGGTCCTCGGAGAAACCGCGTGAGTGCAGGTGCGGCGGGCCCGCGGGCTTGCCGGTACCCCGGCGCAGGGCGAGGGTGATGGCGATGAAACCCGATGACAGCGTGAGCCGTTCACCCAGCGTGGACTCCCCGACGTCCCCGGTGACCAGACCGTCGACGAACATCTTGCCCACCGGCACCGCGCCCGCGATAGAGACGGCGCCGTTGACAAGGTCGACGCTGACGCCGTTCTCGGCCAGCATGACGTTCTTCTCAGGCACCCCGCTGAGTACGGCCAGCTTGGCGTTGGCCCGCAGGTGGCGCCAGGTGCCGTGCACCGGCATGACGCTGCTCGGCCGCACGCCGTTGTAGAGGAACATCAGTTCACCCGCGTACGCATGGCCCGTGACGTGCACGCGCGCTTGAGCATTGGTGACCACACGCGCGCCGATCTTGGCCAGGGAGTCGATGACCCCGTACACGGCCTCCTCGTTGCCGGGGATCAGCGACGACGACAGGATGATCAGGTCGCCCGCGGTCAACGTGATGCTGCGGTGCTCGCCGCGCGACATGCGTGACAGGGCCGCCATCGGCTCACCCTGGGTACCGGTGGTGATCAGCACGACCCGATCGGCCGGCATCTCCTCGGCTGCACCGATGTCGATCACGTCATCATCGGACACGGTGAGGAACCCGAGTTCTCGCGCGATGCCCATGTTGCGCACCATCGAACGCCCCACGAATGAGACCTTCCGGCCCAGCGCCACGCCGGCGTCGATGATCTGCTGCACCCGGTCGACATTGGACGCGAAGCACGCCACGATCACCCGACCGTCGGCGCCGCGGATCAGCCGGTGCAGGGTGGGCCCGATCTCACTTTCGGACGGGCTCACGCCCGGATGCTCGGCGTTGGTCGAGTCGCAGAGGAACAGGTCGACGCCGTCGTCGCCGAGGCGGGACATGCCGGGCAGGTCGGTGGGCCTGCCGTCTAGGGGCATCTGGTCGAGCTTGATGTCACCGGTGGCCAGGACCGTCCCCGCCCCGGTGCGAAGGGCAACCGCCAGACAGCCGGGGATCGAGTGGTTCACCGCGAAGTACTGGCACTCGAAGACGCCGTGCGTGCTGCGCTGACCCTCGGCGACCTCGACCATCACCGGTTTGATCCGATGCTCGCGACACTTCTCGGCGATGAGCGCCAGGGTGAACTTGGAGCCGACGATCGGGATGTCGCGCCGCAGCTTGAGCAGATGTGGGATGGCCCCGATGTGGTCCTCGTGGGCATGCGTGATGACGACGGCCTCGATCTCGTCGAGCCGGTCCTCCACGTGCCGGATATCGGGCAGGATCAGGTCGACGCCGGGCTCATCGTGATTGGGGAACAACACCCCGCAGTCGATGATGAGCAGCCTGCCGAGATGTTCGAAAACGGTCATGTTACGGCCGATTTCGCCGATTCCACCGAGCGCGGTGATACGGAGGCCACCCGGCGCCAGTGGCTTCGGCGGAATCAGCGGTGCGCCGGGGCTGCTCACGTGAGTACCGTGGCCGCGCGCATGTCGGCGGCCAACTCCTCGAGCTGCTGCGCGGTGGCCGGGACCTGCGGCAGGCGGGGGTCCCCCACCTCGACGCCCAGCAATCGCAGCCCCGCCTTGCTCATCGTGACGCCCCCGAGTCTGTGCTGGGCGTTGTTGAGCGGGCCAAGCGTGACGTGGATCTTGCGTGCGGTGGCGATGTCACCGGAGTTGAAGGCGGAGTACATGTCCCGCAACTGGCTCGCCGCGAAGTGACCCCACACGCTGATGAAGCCCGTCGCACCCATCGCCAGCCATGGCAGGTTCAGCGAGTCATCGCCCGAGTAGTACGCGATGCCGGTCTCCGCCATGATCATCGCGCTGCCGTGCAGATCACCCTTGGCGTCCTTGATGGCGGCGATGTTCGGGTGCGCTGCCAGCGATCGAATGGTGTCCCACTCGATCGGGATCGCCGAGCGCGGCGGGATGTCGTAGAGCACGTTGGGCAGGGCGGTCGCATCGGCAACCGCGGTGAAGTGCGCCATCAGGCCCGCCTGCGGCGGCCGTGAGTAGTAGGGCGTCACCACGAGCAGGCCGTGCGCGCCCTCGGCCTCGCACCGCTTGGCCAGGTGCACGCTGTGCGCGGTGTCGTAGGAGCCGGCCCCGGCAATGATGCGGGCGCGGTCGCCGACGGCCTCCAACACCGTGCCGAGCAGGGCCATCTTCTCGTCGTCTGAGGTGGTGGGCGACTCACCTGTGGTGCCGGAGACCACCAGGCCGTCACACCCGGTGTCCACCAGGTGTGTGGCGACCTTTTTGGCCACGGCCAGATCAAGGGAGCCGTCCGGGCCGAACGGCGTCACCATGGCAGTCAGCACGGTGCCCAGACGTGCGCTGACGTCAAATCCACTGGCGGTCACGGGTGTCAAGGTTACCCGCTCGGTCCATCACGTTTGGCAGGGCGGGCGGTGCTCAATCGAGTTCGGTGGGACGCGACAGCCGACCGGGCCCGCCTCCCACGTATGTCCAGTGCGACCAGCGTCCCGCGGCGTGACCACAACCTGGCCGGACTGTGACGGTTGACACGCACGAAACGGTCCGCTATTTTTTTGCATATTGGCCAGTCAAAATACTGAAGGATGATCTGAAATCAACACCGACCAGACGGACCCCCGATCCGAGTGCGTGGTCCCGCTCCGCTGGAGGGATCTGGACCACCAAGGGCACGTGTATCACGCTGCGATGCTGACATTGCTGGATGAGGCACGGACACAATGGATTTCGGAAGCACTACGGCCTGAAGTGCCCGACTCGTATGTCATCGCTAGGGTCGAGTTGGATTACCGTTCGGAACTCCGCAAAGACGACGACGCCGTCGTAGTGACCTTCTGCGTACATCGCGTGGGCAACACCAGCCTGACTCTCGCCGAGTCGGTCAAGTCCCGTGCCAGTGGTGCACTCATCGCCGAAGCGATGACCACCATCGTTCTGTGGGATCGCGTCACCCGCACGCCGCGTCCATTGACGTCAGACGAGCGACAGCGCATTGAACGGTCGCACGACCCGCAGAGCTGACCGCCACGTTCTCACCGACATCGCCCATGCCTGTCTTCGAATCCAGACATTCGGAGACGTTTCGATCAGAAAGCAATCCATGCCGCTGTTCTTTGACGATCTCGAGATCGGCACCAAGTATGTGTCTCGAGGCCGAACGATCACGGAGAGCGACATCGTCGCCTTCGCCGGTATCTCAGGTGATTTCAACCCGCTTCACACCGACGAGATGTGGGTTCGCGAGAACACCGGATTCTCCGGGCGTATCGCGCACGGTCTCCTCATCCTGTCGGTCTCGAGCGGCCTGGCCACGCCCGAGCTGGACGAACTCGAGATCCACGCCTATTTGGAAACGACACGCAAAATGGCGGCGCCGACCTACCCCGGAGACACCGTGAAGGTCATTCAGACCGTCGCCGACCTGCGTTGCAGCTCATCTCGCCCCCGGTCGGGAATCGCCACATTCGACGTTGCGGTCACCAATCAGGACGGCATGACGGTGCAGCAGGGAACAGACATCTATCTCGTGGGAAGAGGGCAAGCGTGAACGCCGCCGTGGCAACGTCCGAGAACGACAGGGTCTACGTCGTGACCGGGGCCGGATCCGGCATCGGCAGGGCCACCGTCCAACTGCTACACAGCGAGGGCAGGCGCGTGGTCCTGGCCGACACCGATTACGCGAGTATCAAAGCACTGGCCGCCGACCTCAATGATTCGCGCGGCGCCTCGGCCTGCGCCGTGGAACACGACGTAACCCGCGCGGACTCCTGGTCGGCTCTGTGCCAGCAGGTAGCCGAATTCGGAACGATCTACGGGCTGGTCAACAATGCGGGCATCACCCGCGACAAATCGATGCTGTCGATGGCGGAAGACCAATTCAGCGCTGTCATCGACGTCCACCTCAGGGGATCCTGGCTCGGGTGCAAGTCGGTGGTTCCGGCCATGCGCACCGGTGGCGGCGGAAGCATCGTCAACATCTCGTCGTCGAACCGGCACGGGGCCTTCGGCCAAACGAACTACTCCGCTGCGAAGGCCGGAGTCGTCGGGCTGACCAACGCAGTCGCCGTCGAGCAAGCAAAGTACGGAATCCGTTGCAACGCAGTCGCTCCTGGTGCGATCAACACCCCGATGATCGGTGATGTACCTGAGCACGTCAAAGCGCGATGGATGGAATCCATCGCGCTTGGACGCCTGGGCGAACCGTCAGAGATCGCATCGGCGATCACATTCCTACTGTCCGACGCGGCCTCCTACGTCACCGCCGCGCTTCTCGACGTGACTGGCGGCGAACAGCATCTCTAACGGTCCCCCGAATGACTATCCGATTACGAGACGAGGATTCCCATATGCCTGATGCGGTCATAGTTTCCGCTACCCGTTCACCGATCGGCCGTGCAGTGAAAGGGTCGCTGAGAGACATCCGGCCCGACGATCTCACCGCACAGATCGTGAAGGCCGCCCTCGACAGAATCCCCGCGCTCGACCCACGCGACATCGACGACCTGATGCTGGGCTGCGGGAACCCCGGTGGAGAACAGGGGTTCAATATCGGTCGCAACGTGGCGATTCAACTGGGATACGACTTCCTGCCCGGCACCACGATTACCCGCTATTGCGCATCGTCACTCCAGACGACGCGAATGGCAATGAACGCCATCGTGGCGGGAGACGGCGAGGTGTTCATCTCTGCCGGCGTCGAGACGATATCGAGGTACTTCAAAGGTGAATCGGACTCGCTGCCAGACACCCAGAATCCACTATTCGACACCGCGCAGGAGCGGAGCAGGAGACTTGCGGAAGGCGGCGAACGCTGGACCGACCCCCGAGAGGCTGGCCGCCTTCCCGACCCCTACATCGACATGGGGCAGACTGCCGAGAACGTCGCTCAGATCACCGGGATCACACGTGAGGACCAGGACCAGTGGGCGGTTCGCTCCCAGAATCTTGCTGAATCAGCCACAGCGCAAGGCTTTTTCGATCGCGAAATCAGCCCGGTGACACTTCCGGACGGAACCCTTGTCCGCACTGACGACTCCCCACGTCACGGCACCACCTACGAGGCGGTCAGTCGCCTCAAACCAGTGTTCAGACCCGACGGCACCGTGACCGCCGGGAATGCCTGCCCGCTCAACGATGGCGCCGCGGCCCTGGTCGTGATGTCCGACGCCAAGGCCAGGGAACTCGGACTCACGCCGCTGGCGCGCATCGTGGCCACCGGCGTCTCTGGACTGTCTCCGGAGATTATGGGGCTCGGCCCGATCGAGTCCACTAGGCGGGCATTGACGCGCGCCGGGATGACGGTGGCTGACATCGACCTGTTCGAGATTAATGAGGCCTTCGCCGTTCAGGTTTTGGCATCCGCTCGGGAGCTCACGATCGACGAGGACAAGCTGAACGTCTCCGGCGGCGCTATCGCGCTCGGGCATCCGTTCGGCATGACAGGCGCGCGAATCACGGCAACGCTCATCAACAATCTGCAAACCCACGACGGGCAATTCGGAGTCGAGACGATGTGCGTCGGCGGCGGACAGGGCATGGCAATGATCATCGAGCGACTCAGCTGACCGCAGCGCGATATGCGAAAACGCCTGAGCAACAGAACACAGAAGACCTATTGGAGATGAACATGCAGCCCAACGCAAGCGCACTGCAGGGACTGAAGGTCCTTGAAGTCGGTAATTACATCGCCGGCCCGTACTGCGGCACCCTGTTGGCCGACCTCGGCGCAACGGTCACCAAGATCGAAGACCCGCACGACGGAGACGTGGTGCGGGGGTTCGCACCAATGAACGAAGCCGTCAGCGAGAGTTCGGCGTTCGTCACACTCAACCGCAACAAGCGCTCGATCGCGCTCGACCTCAAATCCGAACGCGGGCGAGAGATCTTCATGACGCTCGCGCGGCACGCGGACATCGTCATCGAGAACATCCGTCCCGGAGCGATGAAGAGGCTCGGACTCGACTACGAGACTCTGTCAGAGCACAATGCCGGCTTGATCTACCTCTCCGCATCTGGCTGGGGCCAGGACGGACCGCTCTCTGCGAATGCCGGACTCGACATCATGGCGCAGGCTCGCTCGGGACTCATGAGCGTCACTGGCACCCCCGACGGCGACCCGGTCAAGGTGGGTGTGCCGGTCTGCGACATCGGGTGTGCGATGTACGGCGCGATCGCGGTACTTGCCGCCGTCAATCATAGGCACCAGACTGGCGAGGGCCAGCGTATCGATGTCTCATTGTTCGAGTCTGGAGTGTCGTACGCGATCTGGGAGTTCGCCCGGTACAACGCATCTGGAGAAATCCCGATGCGACGCGGATCCGCCCATCAGACCGCTGCCCCCTATCAGGCGATCAGGGCCGCCGATGGCTGGTTCACCCTGGGCGCGGCCACCCCGAAGACCTGGTTGGCGTTCTGCGCGGCATTCGAGTTCGAGTGGATGCTTGATGATGAACGGTTCGCGACCAACACCGCCCGGATGGACAACCGCGTCGAGTTGATCGAGTTGATCGAGGCGCGGACACTGGGCAACACACGGGCCCATTGGCTGCAGATCCTGGATGCGGCCGGCGTCCCCGCTGCGCCTATCAACGACTACAGCCAGGTCTTCTCCGACGAGCACCTGCTGGCGCGGGACTTCTTCTGGGAGTCCGAGCATTCCAGTGGCGGAAAGGTCCTTCAAGTCGGTTCGCCTATGCGTCTGTCGAAGACACCCGCGGTGCGCCACAGCGCAGGCCCTGTATTGGGACAGAACACTGCCGAGGCTTTGGACGAACTGGGCTACAGCCCAGCCGACATTGCCGAACTGTCCGCCAACGGTGTCATCGCGGTTTCTGGCAGCATGCGAAATGACTGACACCCCATCGACTCAGCAACCGGTCCTCACCGCGCGAGAGGGCGCGATACTCAATGTGACCTTCAACCGGCCGGAACGGCTCAATGCCGCGACACCGGAGATGGAGGCCGCCATCGTCCGCGCATGTGACGTCGCGAATTCCGACGAGACGATCCGCATCGTCACATTCTCGGGCGCCACCGGTTCACGAGCGTCGTTCATGGCTGGCGCCGACCTCTCGACGTTCTCGGGTGTCGACTCTGCGGAATCCGTGCAGGAGATCGAGGAACACGCCGAGCATACCCTCGCCGCGATCGAGGGGCTGCGGGTCCCAGCGGTGGCGATACTCGATGGGCCGGTTATCGGCCAGGGTGCCCTCATCGCCTCCTGCTGCGATGTCCTGCTGGCCGGGCCCGATGTCCTATTCGGCTTCCCCATCGCGCGAACGGTGGGAAACTGCCTCGGGATTCGGAACCTCTCGCGGATGACCGATCTCGTCGGCATTCCCGCGACGAAGACAATGATCATGCGCGCCAAGCTGTTCAACTCTGCCGAGCTGGCACAGACCGGTGCCCTCAGCGCAATCGCCGATTCCCATGCGGCTCTTCGGGAAATGGCCCGCACAGTCGCGGAGGAAATGGCCGGCCTGGCACCGCTAACCCTTTCTTACACAAAACTGTCCTTGGCCCGGATGCGCGAACCCGGCGCCACGAATGACGACCTCGTGGTGCAGAGCTACCTGTCCCGCGATGCCGGCGAAGCCGCGGCAGCGTTCCTCGAGAAGCGTCCCGCCCAGTGGCTCGGCCGATAGAAGCATCCCGATCACTGTGACCCACAACTCGAATCCCCAGCGCGACCGAGAGGCACCGTCATGACCACCGTCCAATTAGTCTCTATTGGGATATTGCTCGTCACGCTGGCGGTGGCGACACTCCGAGGCGTGCACATCGGCGCGCTGGCCTTGGCGGTGGCACTCGGCGTCGGTTTGACCCTTGGCGCGGAGTCGACCAAGGAGGTCATGGCCGGCTTTCCCGTGGATCTCATGCTCCTGCTGCTGGGAATCACCTATCTCGTAGCGATCGCACGTGTCAACGGAACGCTCGATCGGCTGGTGGACTGGGCCGTTCGCCGAACTGGAACCAGAAAGGTCCTGCTGCCATGGGTCATGTTCGCCCTTGCGTTGGCCATCGCTGCGCTGGGCAATCCCCTTGCCGCAATGATCGTCATTCCCATCGCAATGCTGCTCGCCGAGCAGAACGGGCGGGATCCAGTCGTCATGGGCCTAGGGGCGATCAACGGGTCTCTTGCCGGCTGTTTCGCTCCGACCAGCCTCTACGGCGTTCTCTCGGTCAACATCGGCGAGATGGCGGGCGTTGAACTCAATCCCTTTGCCCAGTTCGCCTTCGTGTTGGCCGTCGTGGTGGGACTTCAGGTAGGCGCACAGTTCTTGTTCCGCCGCCACCGCACGATTGAACCCGGCGACGCGCCGGCGTCAACCCCTCCGGTTCCAGGACCGACGGACGCCAGCACCCATTCCATCGGCGGATCCGGCAGTGCCCCGGTGGCTGTTCAAACCAGGCTGGACACGGCCCCGGGGACGGTATCCGCTTCCACCGCGGTCCAGCGCGTCACCATGGGGGCCCTCTCGCTTCTCATCGTGGTGGTGGTCCTCGCCCCGGCCCTCGGGTACGCGGTGAACATCGGCGCTGTCGCACTATCCCTCGGGATCGTCATCGCTCTCCTCTTTCCCAAGGAGACGCGTCCGGCCATCGGCGATATCGACTGGTCCACGATTCTGCTCGTCGGAGGGGTCGTCACCTATGTCGGCATCCTTCAGCGAATGGGCGCGGTCGACAGCCTCGGCAACGTCGCGGTGAGCATCCCCTCGGCGCTGGTGGCCGCATTCGCCGTATGCGTGATCGCCGCAGTGATATCGGCGTTCGCCTCGACTACCGCCCTGTTCCCAGCGCTGATTCCGCTCGCGCTGCCGATGGTGGCCACCGGCAATCTCTCCGCAGCCGGTCTGATCATCGCGATTGGGGCCTCTGCGACACTCGTGGATGCCTCGCCGTTCTCGACGTCTGGCGCGATCATGGTCGCCAGCAGCCCGCCCGAGGAGCACACCCGGGTGTTCAAGATGCTGCTGCGCTGGGGGCTGTCGATGGCCGTCATCGGGCCGCTTGTCACGTGCGGCTTGCTGCTGGTCCCCGGATACTTCTGAAACGCCCGGCCTCCGCCAGTGTCAACTGGCCACGATAGAAAGCGCACACAGAGTGACCTCTCCCCTGCTTCGTTCGCTCACTGGAGCGACCGACTCCGACACTGCCGCAGTGACAGTCGGCGGTGTCGGACTGTCCCGCGAGGATCTGATCGGATCCGCGACGGCGTTCGCGGACCGGATCGCGGGCGCTGAGGTGGCCGCGATCGACGCCAAGCCCAACCTGTCGACCATTGTCGCCGTTGTCGCCTGCCTACTCGCCGATGTCGTGGCGGTACCGGTCCCCCCGGATGCCGGCCACCACGAACTGGACCACATCGTGTCCGATTCCGGGGCACGGCTGTGGATCGGCGATGAGACGCCCGCCGTCTCGATCCCGGCGCTGTCGGTGGACGTCGGCGCGCGCTCATCGACCACCTATCCCGAGGCCGATCCGTCGCGGACGGCGCTGATCATCTACACATCCGGGACCACCGGTGCACCGAAAGGCGCTGTGCTGTCCCGCAGTGCCTTGGCGTCGAGCCTGGACGGTCTGGCTGACGCCTGGCAGTGGAGCGAAGACGACACCCTGGTCCATGGCCTTCCGCTCTTTCACGTGCACGGCTTGGTCCTCGGCGTGATCGGAGCACTGCGTATCGGTTCACCGCTCATTCATACGGTCCGGCCCAAACCACAGTCATACGCTGCCGCGAACGGGTCACTGTATTTTGGTGTTCCCACGGTCTGGTCGCGTGTGTGCGCCGATCCGTCCGCAGCGCGCCAGCTCCGCAACGCTCGGTTGCTGATCTCCGGTAGCGCACCGCTGCCCGTTCCGACCTTCACCGAACTCACGGCACTCACCGGATCCGCGCCGATCGAGCGTTACGGCATGACCGAGACCATCATCACTGTGAGTACCCGCCACGACGGTGACCGCCGGCCAGGCTGGGTCGGTGAACCGCTTCGCGGCGTACAGACGAGGCTGCGGGCGGAGTCGGGCGAGTTGGTGCCATCGGATGGTATGACGTTGGGTGAGTTGGAGGTCTCGGGTCCGACGCTATTCGACGAGTACCTGAATGCTCCGCTCAAGACCGAATCAGTGATGACCGAGGACGGTTGGTTCCGTACCGGCGACATCGCGGTCGTCGATCCCGCGGGCTACCACCGCATCGTGGGGCGCGCATCCGTCGACATGATCAAGTCCGGGGGCTACCGAATCGGTGCCGGCGAGGTCGAGCATGCCCTCTTGTCGTTCCCCGGAATTAGGGAGGCAGCGGTGGTGGGTGTGCCCGATGACGACCTCGGCCAGCGCATCGTCGCCTATCTCGTCGGTGACGTCAGGGCAGGCGACGCGATCAGTGACCATGTCGCACAGGTACTTTCGGTTCACAAGCGCCCGCGGGAGATCCGCGTCGTAGACGCGCTGCCGCGCAATGCGATGGGCAAGGTGCAGAAGAAGGTGTTGCTCGAGGGCTTGCTGTAGCGTCCTTCACGAACGGCGGACCGGCGGCCCAGGTTACGCCGTGGCGGTTCGGTTCAGCTGCCAGGTCGCCGCGAGCCATCTGGGCACCAATCCGGGGTCGATGCTGACCAGAGCCAACACCTCCGGATCCAGCATGGCATGCAGCGCAACGCCATCCGAGAGTCCGACCAGGTGCACGGCCAGTTGATCGGGATCGATCTCGGGGAGGGAGCCCGTCGCTTGCGCGTCCACCACCATCCTGCGGACCGTGCGGCGCCAATTCGCGAGATAGCCGGCGACCTCGCGTCGTGTCACGTCGTCCGCGACCGCCTCGGCATAGAAGTAGAGAAAGATGCGATTCAACGCCAGCCGTTCGTCATCGAGCGGTAGGACGCTCTCCAGAACTCGCTGCAGGCGTTGCAGTTCGTCTGCGGCAGGCTCAGATTCGAGTCTCTTCAGGATCTTCCCCTGCAAATGGGCTGCCCGCCGCAGCGCGGCGATCAACAGGTCGTGCTGGTTGCTGAAGTAGTGCGCCAGAAGGCCTGTCGAACAACCCGCTTCCTTCGCGACGTCCTTATTGGTGACCGCCGCGGTGTCACCCCGCGTCGCGATCACGCGCAGAACCGCGTCGGCGAGGTCGGCGCGGCGCTGTTCGTGGTCGACGATCTTCGGCATGGCAACCCCCGGACAGTTGTTTTATGTCGTCCAGTCAGCATACAACGGGCACTTGGTCTATCATCACCACGCCCGATGGCTGCCAGAGGACGGCGCACGGGCGGCGGTAGGGTTGCGCATGACTTCTTCGATGGCGACTCCGGCCATCGCCTCGCGCCTGCTCGACGTGATCGATCAGGACATCCTGCCGCTCACCGAGCGCGGAGTCTCCGAGGGAAACAAGGTGTTCGGCGCGGCGATCCTGCGCAAGTCCGATCTGTCGCTGGTGCTCGCGGGCACCAATGACGAGACCGTGAACCCGCTGCTGCACGGAGAGGTCAACACGCTCAACCAGTTCTACCTACTGCCGGACCGGCCGCCGACCACGGAACTGCTGTTCGTCACCACCCACGAGCCCTGCACGTTGTGCATGTCCGCCATCACCTGGGCCGGGTTCGACAACTTCTACTACTTCTACAGCCACGAGGACTCTCGGGACGCCTTCGCCATCCCGCACGATCTGGTCATCCTCAAGGAACTGTTCGGGCTCGACCCGGGCGGCTATCGCAGAGTCAACGCGTTCTGGACGGCGTACTCGATCACCGCGCTGGCCGACGCCGAACCCGAGCCGCTACGCGGCCAGTTGCGCGCGCACGCGCAGCACATCCGGGAGCGCTACCAGGCGCTGTCGGATCGGTACCAGGAGTCCAAGGGCGAGCACGACATTCCGCTGAGCTGAGCGCGCCGACCGTTCAGCCTTGAGGTCCACCCCACCGACAGATCCATGCCGAGGAGGAAGACGTGCGTGGTCGGACGATCGTTCTGACAGTTCCGGTTACCGCGCTCCTCACCCAGCCCTTGTGGGCGCCTCAATGGGGCGCGGGCGTCCTCGGCGAGTTCGCCGGTTTGGGGATCGTCTGGGGGTCCGCGGCCATCGCCGTCTTCTTCGGTCTGGTCGCGTTGTTCGTCATGAGCCTGCAGCGGTTGCTTGGGGCGATACCCGCGTCGGCCCGCGCGCGCAGCCCGAGGTCGATTTGGCTGATGTGTGCGATCCCGTTCAACTTCGTCGAGGACTTCGAGATCGTGACCGACATCGCGGCCTCACTGCGTGCCGACGGCCGCACCTCGCGGCTGACGGTGACGTAGTGGTGGCGGTTGGGAATCAGTTGGGCCGCGGCGCAGATCGTGTCGCTGCTGCCCGGCGCCGTCGGGCTCATCGGCGGGGCGCTCGCGATCGTGGCATGGATCGCGCATTGGACTCTCACGGCGGTGCTGACGCGGCGGCTTCGCCAAGGTGCGACCGGCGGCTCGATCAGTGCAGCGAACGCGGCCGCGTGAGTGATCGCATCACTCCGCGGAAACCTGATCGAGATGCGCGTACTGGATGCGATCGCCGCCTGCCCGCTTGGACCTGTACATCGCCGCGTCCGCCACATGGAGAAGCCGGTCGACGAACTCCGGATGCTTCATCGCGGTGCCGGGTTCGACGTTCACGCTGCACGTGCCGAGGCTGGCGGTGATCTGGAATGGTGTCGCGGCAATCCCCGCGCGGATGCGTTCGACGGTCTTGGCGTGCTCGGGCGCGGGCTCACTGTCGGCGATGACGAACTCCTCGCCGCCGAGTCGGCCCATGACCGCATCGCCACTGCAGTTCTCCCGTAGGACGGCGCCGACGTCTGCCAGCGCCTCATCACCGACAGCGTGCCCGCGGGTGTCGTTGAGCTTCTTGAACTCGTCGAGGTCGATCATCGTGATGTTGAGCCGGACGCTCGCCGAGCCTTGCTGGGCCACCGCGATCTCGTGGACCGCGTTGTACACCGAGCGCCGGTTGAGCAGACCGGTGAGCGGATCACGATCGGAGTTCCGCAGGTCGATGCGCAAAGTGTGCACCAGCGTGTGGATTCCGAACGGCACTCCAAAATTGATCGCGACGACGGTGAGGACCGATGCGATGGTCAGCGCGGTATCGCCGGTGTCGATGATCAGCTCGCTCGCGGTGATCGTGGCGCAGACCAACGCCAAGACGAAGTTCCCGATGACGTGGGCGATCACGTGGAAATAGGCGAGGAACCCGCCGATCGCCGCGAATATCGTGCATCCCATCAGGCCGGCATAGGGGCTGGACACAACCAGACAGGTCGCGGCCGTACTCGCCGAACAAACGACGTTGTAGACCAAGGACTGTCGACGAGTCGGCCACCGGATCAACCACAGCAACGCGGCGCCGAACACACACACCGCGGCGACGATCGCGATGCTCCTTGTCATGGTGTTGTCCGGTCCCAGGGGGCTGCCGAGCATCATCAGCGGCAACGCGCCTAACAATGCCGTGAACGCGAATGTGGCCAGCCGCCACTGCAACTGCAGCCCGCGGTCGTGCAGATAAACGCTGAACCAGTCGAACTGATCCGCCTGCCGCCACCAGCCCATCACCGCACTGCGTCTCACGAGACTGGCACCCTACCGAGCCGCAGCGCCGCGCGCAGCGCGGCCGCCAGGTCGCCGCGCTCGCCCACCGTGACGTCGTCGCAACCCAGCCACGACGCCATCGAGCGCAGTTCAGCGGCCAATGCCCCCGCCACGTGAGCGCTGTCCTGACCCGGTTCGGTGAAGGCCCCCACGACGTGCAGCGCGCCGCGGGTGCGCTCGGTCTTGAGGTCGACGCGCCCGACCAGCCGACCGTCGAGCAGGAACGGCCACACGTAGTAGCCGAACCGTCGCTTCGCGGCAGGTGTGTAGATCTCGATGCGGTAGTGGAAGTCGAAGAGCCGCTCGACCCTCGGCCGGAAGAAGATCAGCGGGTCGAACGGGCACAGCAGCGCGGTGCCACGGTCCCGCCGCGCGACGGCCTGACCGGCGCGCAGGTAGGCCTGAGCACCCCACCCGTCAACCTCGACGGGCTCCAGTTCGCCCGCCGCCACCAGCGCCGCGATAGCGGGTTTCACCTGCTTGGCCGCCAGGCGGAAGTAGTCGCGGATATCGGCTTCGGTGGCCACGCCCAGTGCGGTCGCCGCCCGCAGCGCGAGCTCACGGACCGCCTCGTGGTCGTCGACCTCACGGTTCACCACTTCGGCGGGCAGCACACGTTCGGTGAGGTCGTAGTGGCGGGCGAAACCCACCCGCGTCGCCGTGGTCAGCACGCCCGATGACCACAGCGCCTCAGCCACCCACTTGGTGTCGCTGCGGTCCCACCAGGGGCCCTTCCTGCCGCGCGGCTCCGTCTCGAGGTGTGCCTCGATCTGACCCGCGGTCGCGGGGCCGAGTTCGGCGACGGCGGTGACGATGTCCTCGGCCAGTCTCGCGTTCTTCTTGACGATCTCAGTGCCCCACCGGCCGTGCTCGTACTCCCGCATGCGCCACCGCAGCAGCGGCCAGTCGTCCACCGACATCAGCGCCGCTTCGTGGGCCCAGTACTCGACGAGCAGCCTCGGTGAGCGCGCGCTGTGGCTCCATGCCGCCCGGTCGAGAACGTCGCGGTCATAGGGGCCGAGCCTGCTGAATATCGGCGCGTAGTGGGCGCGCACCGCCACCGACACCGAGTCGAGCTGGAGCACCTGGATGCGCGAGACGAGCCTGCGCAGGTGGGTTCGCGTGATCGCCCCGGCGGGCTTGGCATCGCCGAAACCCTGCGCAGCGATCGCGGTGCGGCGCGCCGCGTCGGCCGACAGCCTCACCGGCGCGAGTAGCTGCAGAACCGGTATCGAACCCCCGACGCGCTGGTCAGCCAGTCGCCCTGGGTGCCGACCCATTGCTCGTCGAGGACCGGAGCCATAGCGTCGCCGTCCTCGCGTGGGAGGTCTGCGTCCACCTCGGTGACATCGCATCGCGCCGCCAGGGGCAGGGCCAGCGCATAGATCTGTGCGCCACCTATCACCCACGTCTGCTCATCGGTCAGTGCATCGTCAAGGTCGGCTACCACCGTCGCTCCATCGGCCACGTAGTCAGCTTGCCGAGTCACTACGACATTTCTGCGTCCCGGCAGGGGCCGCACCTTCGCCGGCAGCGACTCCCACGTGAGCCGACCCATGACGACGGTGTGGCCCAAGGTGAGTTCCTTGAAGCGCGCCTGATCCTCGGGCAGCCGCCAGGGGATGCCGTTGTCGCGACCGATGATGCCGGAGGTGGACTGCGCCCAGATCAGTCCAAGGCTCACACCGCCACCGGAGCCTTGATCCCCGGATGCGGGTCATAGTTGACGATCGCCACGTCCTCGTAGACGTAGTCGAAGATCGAATCACGCGGTGCGAGAACAAGTTCCGGGTATGGACGCGGATCCCGGCTGAGCTGGAGCGTGACCTGCTCCACGTGGTTGTCATAGATGTGGCAGTCGCCGCCGGTCCAGACGAACTCGCCCACCTCCAGCCCCGCCTGCGCAGCCATCATGTGGGTCAGCAGCGCATAGCTGGCGATGTTGAAGGGCACGCCGAGGAAGAGGTCGGCGCTGCGCTGATACAGCTGGCAGGAGAGCTTGCCGTCGGCGACGTAGAACTGGAACAACGCATGGCACGGCGGCAGCGCCATCTGCGGGATCTCGCCGACGTTCCACGCCGAGACGATGTTGCGCCGCGAATCGGGGTCGCGCTGCAGCAGCTCCAGCGATGCACTGATCTGATCGATGTGCTCGCCCGACGGTGTCGGCCAGGATCGCCACTGCACACCGTAGACGGGGCCGAGATCGCCTGTCGCACTGGCCCATTCGTCCCAGATTGTGACGCCGTGCTCATGCAGCCAGGCGATGTTGGAGTCACCGCGCAGGAACCACAGCAGTTCATAGACCACCGACTTGGTGTGCACCTTCTTGGTGGTGAGCAACGGGAAGCCGGCGGTGAGGTCGTAGCGGATCTGGTGACCGAACAGACTGCGGGTACCGGTGCCGGTGCGATCCGCCTTCGGCGTCCCGGTCTCGAGTACCAGCCGTAACAGGTCCTCGTAGGGCGTGAGGATGGGCACCGGATCAGCTTACGTCGAGGGTCCGTCGAATCGTCGCCAGACACCGTCCGCGCATCGCGCCTCAGGGCATGGGAGTAGAACGGATGCCATGCCGACGATGACCGACACCATCACGACAACCGATGGATCCTGCCCCGTCACGGTGGCCACCCCCGAGGGCGACGGCCCGTGGCCGGGCGTGGTGATGTACCCCGACGCCGGTGGGGCGCGCCAGACATTCACCGAGATGGCGCAGCGACTCTCCGATCTCGGCTACGTGGTGCTGGTGCCCGACGTCTACTACCGCGACCCGGGTTGGGCGCCCTTCGAGATGACGACGGTGTTCAGCGACGCCGGTGAGCGCACGCGCCTGTTCGGGATGATCTCCAAGGTCACACCCGAGATCATGGCCGCGGACGCGGCGGCGTTCTTCGACTACCTGCAGGGCAGGCCCGATGTCAGCGGCACCGCGTTCGGCACAACCGGTTACTGCATGGGCGGGCGCACGTCTCTCGTGGTGGCGGGCCGGGTACCCGCGCGGGTGGCCGCCGCGATGTCGTTCCACGGCGGCGGCCTGGCCTCCGACGACGCCGGCAGCCCGCACCTGCTCGCCGACGTCATCCGTGCGACGGTCTACGTCGGCGGCGCCAAGGATGACGCGTCATTCACCCCCGAACAGGCCGAGACGTTGGACAAGGCGCTGACCGCCGCCGGCGTCGAGCACACCATCGAGATCTACGACGCGGGACACGGCTTCGCCGTACCCGACAACGGGCCCTTCGACGAGGCCGCCGCCGAGCGGCATTGGCAGGCGATGCAGAGGGTGTTCGGTGCGAGTCTTGGCTAGCCGGCGTCGACCGCCGCTTTGCCTCGCTAGTGCGCAGTAGGCGACCATTGGCACGTGTACGACCAGACCTTTACCCCGCCCGAACCCGGCGAAGCCGGTTCCCGCATCGACCCGGTGTTGGCCCGTAGCTGGCTGCTGGTCAACGGCGCGCAGTACGACCGGTTCGCTCCGGCCGCGCACTCCCGCGCCGACATCGTCGTCCTCGACATTGAGGATGCCGTCGCACCCAAGGACAAGACCGCCGCCCGCGACAACGTCACGCGCTGGTTGGGCGACGGCCACTCCGACTGGGTCCGCGTCAACGGTTTCGGCACGCCCTGGTGGGCAGACGACCTGGCGATGCTTGCCGGCTCCTCGGTCGGTGGCGTCATGCTGGCGATGGTCGAGTCCGTCGACCACGTCACCGAGACCGCCAAGCGGCTGCCGGGCGTGCTGATCGTCGCGCTCGTCGAGACGGCAAGAGGACTGGAGCGCATCACCGAGATCGCGTCGGCAAAGGGCACCTTCCGGCTCGCCTTCGGTATCGGCGACTTCCGACGGGACACCGGGTTCGGCGACAACCCCGCGACGCTGGCTTACGCACGGTCACGGTTCACCATCGCCGCCAAGGCCGCGCATCTGCCCAGCGCCATCGACGGGCCGACGGTCGGGTCCAGCGCGCTCAAGCTCAGCGAGGCCACCGCGGTGTCCGCCGAGTTCGGCATGACAGGCAAGATCTGCCTCACACCCGACCAGTGCTCCACCGTCAACGAGGGCCTCTCCCCCTCACAGGATGAGATCACCTGGGCCAAGGAGTTCTTCGCCGAGTTCCAGCGCGACGGCGGCGAGATCCGCAACGGGTCAGACCTGCCGCGGATCGCCCGCGCCAACAAGATCCTGGATCTGGCCACCGCATACGGCATACACGAGTCCGAGTTCGGCGACGACCCCGATCACGTGCCCGCCCCCTCGGACACCTACCACTACTGATCGTCGCGCTGGCGTTTGAGCGACCGCAGCGCCCGCGCAATTCCCCGACTGGCGTACAGCCCGGCCAGGACCGACGCGATGATCATCACGATGAACATCAGCAGCCAGTTGGAGCGACTGTGCGGAACGTTCCACCAGACGATCGTGAACAGGACGCCGCAGACGAACACCACGATGTCGCGCCAGTTGCCCTGATAGGACATCGCCACCTCGCGAATCGACCGGCTCTTGTCGACACTCGCGATGATGTCGTCGACCCGCAGGTCGATCACGCGTTGAAGTTCCGCACGTCGTTCCACCTGGTCCGGTGGCAGACCCTCCAGCAGATCCATGTCCTTCTTGATCATGCCGCGCACGTCCGGTGGACGTAGGTTCCCCGCGGCGATGCCGAGCAGGGCTCCCCCGGCTATCGGCGCGCCGGCCATGGCAAGTTCTGCGATACCGGGCATGAATCTCCTCCGTCAGTACACCAGCGGAACTCGACCGTATCGAAGAAGCGCGGCCATTTCGCCCAGTCGGCCGCGGCGAGCCCTGCCGTCCCGTCTAGCAATGCCTGTCAGCGAAGCGGCGACCCGTGGTGTGCCGGGTACGCGTGGATCAGGGCAGTGGCCAGCTTGGGAACCGCGTGGGTCAGCTCATGCTCGGCATCGTGAGCGATGCGATGCGCCTCTGCCAAGTTGACCTCGGGGTCCACGTCCAGCTCGACATCGGCGTGCAGTCGATGGCCGATCCAGCGCATCCGCACACTGCGGACTGACCGGACACCAGGGCGGGTGGCCAGCGTTTCCTCGGCGATCTCGACCAGTCGCGGATCCACACCATCGAGCAAGCGGCGGAACACATCACGCACAGCACTGCGCAGCACTGCGAGGATCGCCACGGTGATCAGCAAGCCGATGATGGGGTCGGCCAGAGGGAATCCCAGGGCAACGCCTCCGGCGCTCAGAAGAACAGCCAGCGACGTGAAACCATCGGTACGGGCGTGCAGGCCGTCGGCGACCAGGGCGGCCGAGCCGATGCGACGCCCAACGCGGATCCGGTAGAGCGCGACCCATTCGTTGCCGATGAAGCCGACGAGCCCTGCCAGGGCAACCCACCCGAGGTGGGCTATCGGTTGCGGATGGATCAGCCGCATGACGGCCTCATAGCCCGCGACGATCGCGGACAGGGCGATCATCGCGACGACGAAGAGTCCGGCGAGATCCTCGGCGCGACCGAACCCGTAGGTGTAGCGACGGGTCGCGGCCCTCGTGCCCAAGGCGAATGCGATCCACAGCGGCACTGCCGTGAGTGCGTCGGAGAAGTTGTGAATGGTGTCGGCGGCCAGTGCCACCGACCCCGAGATCACGACGACGATGATCTGAGCGATGGCGGTGGTGCCGAGCACCACCAGGCTGATCTTGACGGCGCGAATGCCGGCTGCCGACGACTCGAGGGCGCTGTCCACGCTGTCGGCACTGTCGTGGGAGTGCGGCGCGAAGATCTCCTTGACCACGCCACTCAAACCACCGCGGTGAGTGTGTGAGTGGCCATCAGCATGGCCCCCGTCGTGGTCGTGCCCGTGACCTGCGGCAGCCACCCGGGCCTCATGGGTCATGACTGCCGCCCGTCGCCGTTCATCGTGTCGGGGTGCAGTGCCGCGAGTTCGGCGGCGTTGCGGTGATGACCCGGCACACCAGGGCCGGCGTGCTCGGCATTGAAGACCGCATCGGTGACCAGTTGCCCGATGTGGTCGTTGTCGAGGCTGTAGTAAATGGTCGTGCCCTCGCGGCGGGTGCGGACCAATCGGGCCATCCGCAGCTTCGCGAGATGCTGCGACACCGACGGCGCGGGCTTGCCGATATGCGCGGCCAGGTCATTGACCGACAGCTCCCGACTGGTCAATGCCCACAGCACCTGCACGCGGGTCGCATCGGCCAGCATCCGAAACACCTCGACCACCAGATCGACTTGATCATCGGGCAGCCGCCGGGTGCAAGCACCCGTATCTGCATTCATACGCAGATAATAGCGCTGCTCGGCTCAGCCCATCAACGCCGCCGCGACGGTGGCTCCCAGATTCCAGCACGCCTCGAGGTCGGTCTTCGAGGGTTACCGCCTGACCCGCCCGTGATCGCCATCACCTTGCCGTCAAGCTTTCCCACAAGTACTCCATCGATCGATTAGCTGGCCGGCGAAGTCAAGCAGCCGGTCAAGGGTGGGGAACATCGCGAAGGCATCCACGTTCGCGTCGTCAGCACCGGACCCGGCGAGGCGCTCGAGCCTGCCGGCAACCGAGTCAACGGACGTGCCCGGTTCGAGGTTGATCCGCATGGCTCGTGCGCAGTTCCCAGGGCTGCGTGCCGAGTACATCCGCAAGGTGGCCCTGCATCTCGACGCCGGCCGGCAGCGGGCGCCACCATATGGTTATCTCGGCGATCTTGCCGTCCTCGTCGAGCAGGAATTTGTCCATCCCGTTGACCACGGTGTCTTCGATCTGCAGCCGGAAGTACGCGGCGTGGTGCGTCTCGCCGCTGAGGACCTCCTTGTAAGTGAGGTCGGCCGCCGCGCCGACCCCTCGCATCGCTTCCAGGACTGCCTCGCGGCCGCTGACTGGCTCGTCGCTGAGCGGGCCGTACATCACCACGCCCTCGGCGAGGATGCTGGAAAGGGCGTCTCTGTCCGCGCCGCCGTGCATGGAGTCGACGAAGAGTTTTACGGTGTCGCGGTGCGGGGCGAAGGTGGTCATGGCTACTCCCGGTGTGTTTCTTGCTTGTGGTGTGTGAGACCTAATCGGCAAGGCTGCCCGTTCGGGTCGGTGTACCCAGGCCGTTAAGGGTGAGACGAACGCGCCGACTAAGAATCAATTCCGTCGACTCCCGCTAGCGCCGTAGTCAGTGGTTGTATGGACGTTGAGCTGAGCGGCCGCGGGGTCGCGGCAACCTCGCGGCGGAGCCAGACCCGCGAGGTCGTCAGGCCGGGGGCGGTGGTCGAAACAGCGTGACAACCGTTCGATGACGCGAATGCCGGACGACCACAACGGTATTACCGGAAATCTGAAGGCCGGTACTCTTCGGCGCTGGTGGCCACGGCCGGAGCGCGACGACGTCGTTGTCGGCGTACATGCCGTTGTCCCTCACTTAGATCGCTGTGGTGCCGCCGTCGACGACCAACTCCATGCCATTGACATAGCTCGAGTCGTCCGAGGCGAGGAACAACGCGGCCGACGCGATCTCCCCTGGGCGGCCCATCTCTCGCCGCGGGATCACCGACTCGAACTGCGTCTTCGTCGCCTCGTCCATCACCTCCGCCAACATCGGCGAGGCGACCTGGCCGGGGGTCAGCACGTTCACCCGGATCTTCCTGTCCCTCAACTCCGACACCCACACCCGTGCGTAGGCGGGCAGCACGGCCTTGCTTCCCGCGTACACACTCCAATTGGGGTAGCCGCGCAGCGATGCGTTCGACCCGGTCATGAAGATCGAGCCGCCATCGTTGAACAGCGGCAGCGCCTTTTGGACCGTGAACAGCGTGCCGCGCGCGTTCAGCCCGAAGGCGGCATCGAAGTCCTCCTCGGTGATCTCGCCGAGCTTGGACTGCGCGCCCGTCCCAGCGCTTGCCCACAACACGTCGATCGCGCCCTTTTCCTGCCTGACCGTGTCGAACAGACGGTCCAGATCGTCGAGGTCGGCCGAATCACCTTGCACGCCAGTCACGTTGCGGCCGATCTGTGCGACCGCTTGATCCACCGCGTCCTTGCCTCGGCCCGAGATGAAGACGTGAGCGCCTTCGTCGACGAACAACTTGGCACCGGACAGCGCCATCCCACTTGTGGCGCCGGTGATTACGGCGACCTTGCCATCGAGCTTTCCCACGATCACTCCGTTCGTTCGAAAGTGCCGATGTTATGTACACCGATTGGAGTGCTTAACGTATCGGACAGCGAACGTGGGCGCAAGCTATGTACACCGATCCGTACCAAACTGGGTTATTCTGGGTGCATGACGGAGTTGGAGAAGGGGCCGCGCGGCTTGCGCCGCGGCAGGGGCGCACGAGAGCGCATCCTCGGCGCGTCACAACAACTGTTCCGCGATCAAGGGATCAACAGCACCGGCCTGGACCAGCTCTGCGCGGTCGCCCAGGTGTCCAAGCGCACGTTCTACCAGCACTTCACCGGTAAGGACGAGTTGATCGCCGAACATCTACGCCGATTCGATCCCGACATCCTGCCCGAGGTGTTCGACCGCACCGACCTCACACCCCGCGAACGGCTCCTCGCCGCCTTCGACATTCACGCGCCGCTGTGCCCGTTCATCGCGGCGGCCGTCGAAATCCACGACCCGGACCACCCGGCACGCCTACACGCCGCCGACTACAAGAAAGCCTTCGCCGCGCGGCTCACCGCAACCGCGCGCGAGGCCGGCGCCACCAACCCCGAACAGCTCGGCGAACAACTGGCGCTGCTCCTGGATGGCGCCTCGGCCCGCAACCGAGTCCTCAACACCGAAACCTTCGCCACCGCCGCCGCCATCGCAGCCGTCCTCGTCGACAACGCCATCCCCATCGCAGCGGCACCGCCCGACACAGGCGGGAGCCAGTCGGCTGGGACAAGGCCGCGCGCCGGATCCGGTGGCGAGCTCAGCCGAATTTGACGCCGAGGGAGAAGTTGTAGTTAGCCCCGCCATTTCGGCCAACGCCTACCGATAGCTAATCCTCCTCAGGGCCAGCACGACGAAACGCTCCGCAATGAACCGATGGGTGGCGTCGTCGGGGTGCAGGTTGTCAGGCAGCGGATGCGTCGTCTCGTCACCGAGTCCGTACAGGTCGAGACCGTCGAGGTAGGACAGGTGCGGATCGTCAGCCTTGCGACGTGTCACGATCTGAGTGAGCTGTTCGCGGATGGCGCCGAGCGTGAGGCGACGTAGCCCCGTCACGAATTGCGACGGAGATAGGAGGAAAAGATCTCGACGCCAGCGGAATTCGATGAATGACACCGAGTGTCCGGGCTTGGCGTACGTCCTTCGTGTTACTCCCCGTTCGTGCGTAATTCCCAGGGCTGCATGCCGATCACGTCCGCAAGGTTGCGCTGCAGCGCGACGCCGGCCGGCAGTGTGCGGTAAAAGATGCTCACCTCGGCGATCTTGCCGTCCGCGTCGAGCAGGACAAAGAATATGCCGTTGACTGCGGCGTCTCCGACTTGCAGCCGAAAGTGTGCGGCGTGGTGGGTGTGGCCGCTGAGGACCTCCATATAGGTGTCGTCGGCCGACAGTCCGTTGACGGCCTTTATGGTTTCCACGGCAGTCTCGCGGCCGGTGACTGGCTCGTCGCCGAACGGTCCGTACAGCACCACGTCCTCGGCGAGCAAACAGGTAAGGGTGTCTTTGTCTGCACCGCCGTTAATGCAGTCGACAAAGGACTCCAAGGTGTCGCGGTGCGGGGCGAATGTGGTCGTGGCTACTCCTCGTAGTGTCTGAGAGTCGGTCGGTGCGCTTAGGCCGTCAGCCGACCGGGAAGTAATGGCCGTTGTCCAAATCGGCGAGCAGTTTGGGCTGAACGGGTTCCCAGCCCAGGGTCTGGCGCGTGATGAGGCTGGACGCCGGGAGGTCCATCGTGACCAGATTCGTGAACATCCCGAAGTATCCCGGCAGCATCAGTACGTCGATGGGAACGCTCGCGGCGGGCAGGTCCAGACGGCTGCCGATGGCCTCGGCGATCTCGCGGAACGGGGTGCCCCCATCCTCACTCGCGTGCCAGTATTTGCCGGCCGGACCCTTCTCCAGCGCGAGCCGGAACAGGGAGGCGACATCGCGGATGTGCACGGCGCCCCACAGGTTTTCGCCGTCTCCGGGGTAGCCGGCGAAACCCTTCTCCTTCGCGAGCGCGATCAGTCCTGGGAGGAAGCCGGCACGATCGGTCGTGCTGTGTGCGATGGTCGGAAGCCTCACAATCGACGACCGCACTCCCCGCTCGGCGAGGTCGACGACGGCGCGTTCCACGGCATTGCGAGCACGCAGCGTGCCGTTGTACTTGTCACCACTGGGAAGCGCCGGGTCCTCCTCGGTGGCCGGCCGGCCCAGGGTGCCGGCCGAGCCAATGCTGCCGGCCGCTACCAGCGGCTTACCGGTTCCCGCGAGTGCCTCACCGTACGCGAATATGACTGGCAGCTCCGCGGCGGCCACGGCGTCGATCCCGCCGGACGGAAGCAGGTCTTGCCTGTGCGCGACGTGGATGACGCCGTCGGAGTCCGCGGCCGCCTCTTTGAGCCCGTCAAGGTCTTCGAGCCTGCCGCGACGCACCTTAGCGCCGAGCGCGGACAGGGCCGCCGCGGACGTGTCCGACCGGGCCAGGCCGGTGACCTCGTGCCCGGCGGCGATGAGTTCGGGGATGATGTACGAACCGGAGTGGCCGGTTCCGCCAGTGACGAAAACGCGCATGTAACTGTCCTTTTGAAGGTAGGCGGAGGGGCTGGCGCGGGGGCGCTCAGCTGAGAACGCTGACGCCGAGGGAAAAGTTGGCGTGTTTGACGGAGTGAGTCATGAGGCCCAACTGCAGTAGGGCGGCGTTCTCCAGTGCCCGCGCCATCGGCAGCTGACCGGCGTCCATCGGGCGCAGTCCCAGGCTCTCGATGAACACCGACACACGTGCCTTTGCCTGCGCGTCGTCGCCGGCGATGAACACGTCCAACGGGCGACCCTCGGCTGTGCCGGCCGCCAGAACATTGGCGAACAGGGTGTTGAACGCCTTGACGACATGCGCTCCGGCGGGGGCGGCCTTGGCGATCTCCTGCGCGCCGGAACTGCCCTCGGGGGTGACAAAGCCCGTGAAATCGGGGGTGATGGGGTTGGTGATGTCGACGACGACCTTGCCATCTAGTGCGTCCCCGTACTGGCGAACCACCGCCGCCGCGCTGGCGTACGGCACGGCGAGGACGACGATGTCCCCAGTCGGGGCGGTGCTGACCGTCCCGACAGTGGCGCCGTCGAGCGCGGCGGCGAATTCGTTGGCTTTGGCCCGGTCGCGGCCGATGATCTCGACTGCGTTGCCGCCTGCGAGCGCGCGGGCAGCCAGGGCCTTGGCGATGTTCCCCAGGCCGATAATGCTGATGCTGCTCATGAGATATCCCGTCTAGAATCGATCAAAAGGTTGATGCGTCCACCATAGAGAGTATTGGTTGATGCGTCAACCAACTGGAGAATGTAGGGCTGATGGAACCGAATTGGCTGAACCCGCGTGAAGACCGTGCTTGGCGGGCCTTCATCCACGCGCATCAACAGATCGAAGTCCAGCTGAGCCACCGCCTGCAGAAATCGGGCCTGTCCGGGGCCGACTATGAGGTCCTGGCGGCGCTCTCGGCGCTCGACGGAGACCGCATGCCCGCCCACGCCCTGTGCAACGCCCTGAACTGGGAGAAGAGCCGTCTCTCCCACCAGGTGCGGCGCATGCAGAAGGACGGGCTGATCAGCCGGGAGCCCAACCCCGACGACGCCCGCAGCACCATGGTCTGCCTGCTGCCGGCCGGCCTCGCCGCGATCGAGAAGGCGGCACCGAGGCACGTGGAGGACGTCCGCCGGAACTTCATCGACCTGTTCACCCCGGCTGAGCTCGACATGCTCGCCACCCTCAACGAACGAGTCCTGCACCACCTGGCCAAAGGCGACTCCCCCGCCGACAACGAGCCCGCATAGCCTTCATCAGCCGTGAGCATTTCGGCCCCCCGCCGGGCGGAGCAGCAATCGTGGTCATGTGCGTGGAGATCCGAAAGGGCGATGTGCGGCGCGAATGGAACGGTCCCGGATCCATTGCGCGCTGACCACCAGATGGCCGAGCAATTCAATCCATCAACTGGGCGGCGACCGTCGCGCCGAGGTTCCAGCACGCTTCAAGGTCGGCCTTAGTCGGCTTGCCCGAGACCACCACATAGTCCGCCGCCTTGACCCACCCAAGCCCGGTCGTGATGGCGTCCACTCCCCGCTCTGCCCCCTCGGTGCCCTCGTTACCGTGCAGGTACAGGCCGAACGGACGTCCCCGCGTCGAGTCGAGGCACGGGTAGTAACAGACGTCGAACGCATGCTTGAGTGCGCCACTCATGTACCCCAGATTGGCCGGCGAACCAAGCAGGTAGCCATCCGCCTCCAGCATCTCGACGGGTGACACCGTGAGCGCGGGACGCCGCACGACATCGACACCCTCGATATCGGGGTCGGTGGCACCGGCCAGCACTGCCTCGAACATCTCCTGGCAGTGCGGGGATGGCGTGTGGTGCACGATCAGCAGCGTCTTCACGGCCGGTCGCGCTCCATCTCGACCGCCCTCTTCATCGTCTCGCGCGCCCGGCCCCGATCGCCGGCGTAGTCGTAGGCGCGCGCCAGCCGATACCACCGTCGCCAGTTGTCGGGGTCGCTCTCGAGTTCGGCCCGCACCGAGTCGAACAACGCGTCGGCGGCCTGTCGCTCGATCCGTCCCGACGGACGTCGTGGCAAGTCACTGACATCGAGTTCCATTCCCTCATCGCGCATCTCGCGCGCGAGCCGCTGGTGGGTGAACCCTGCGCGCAGGGTCGCAACCATGGCCCACAGCCCGACGATGGGCATGAGGAATATCGCGGCACCGAGTCCGATCGCGGCGGGTTCCCCCGAGGCGATCAGGAGCACACCCGTGCGTCCGAGGAGCCCGAAGTAGACGACGAGCGCCAGACACATGAAGCCGATCAGGATCTGGATGCGCAGGGCCCGCGCGCCGTCGGAGTTCACGACAGGTCGAGGAGCGGTTCTATGCCGATGGTCAGACCCGGCCGCTTCGCGACGTTGCGCACCGCGAGCAGCACGCCGGGCACGAATGACGTGCGATCCAGGCTGTCGTGCCGGATCGTCAGCGTCTCGCCCTGCGTGCCGAAGATGACCTCCTGATGCGCGACGAGGCCGGCCACGCGCACCGAGTGCACCGGAATCCCGTCGACGTCCGCGCCGCGAGCGCCCTCGAGTCCCGTGCTGGTGGCATCGGGGTTGGGCGCCATCCCCTTTCGGGCCTCCGCGATCAGCCGCGCG
Source organism: Mycolicibacterium sp. YH-1 (assembly GCF_022557175.1). The sequence continues at coordinate 4,279,738 of NZ_CP092915.1, forward strand.
GTCCGGGTCGCCGTACCCGACGGCGCATCGGCCTTGTGCGGATGATGCAGCTCGATGACCTCGACCGACTCGAAGAAGCGGGCCGCCTGCTTGGCGAACTGCATGGACAGCACCGCTCCGATGGCGAAGTTCGGGGCGATGAGGACCGATGTCCCGGGCTTGGCCGCCAGCCACTGCTCGATCTGGGCGATGCGCTCGTCGGTGAACCCGGTGGTGCCCACGACCGCGTGAATCCCGTTGTCGATGAGGAACTTCAGGTTGTCCATGACGACGCTGGGGTGGGTGAAGTCCACGACGACGTCCGTCTTGTTCTCGGTGAACCTGCTCAGCGGATCACCGGCGTCGACACCCACCGAGAACGTCAGATCCTCCGAGGCCTCCACGCCGTCCACGATCGTGGATCCGACCTTGCCCTTTGCACCCAGCACACCCACTCGCATGACTGCGAGCCTAGTCGGCGGCGGGGGCGGAGTTCGGCACACCTTCCCACCAGCCCGTCGCACCGATTGCCCGCGGAGCCGCGGCCGTCCGCCCTAGCATCAGCCGAATGCGTGGCTCCAAGATCCTCATCACAGGCCCCACCGGGCAGGTCGCTGCTCCCCTCGCCACGGCGCTGGCCGCGGACAACGAGGTGTGGGGCATCGCCCGTTTCACCGACTCCGCGGCGCGCGCCGAACTGGAACGGGCCGGAATTCGGTGCGAAACGGTCAATCTGGCCGCGGGCGACTTCTCCGGCATCCCGTCCGACTTCGACTATGTGCTCAACCTCGCCGTGGCCAAGAGCGGAAGGTGGGACAAGGACCTGGCCGCGAATGCGGAGTCGGTGGGGCTGCTCATGGCGCACTGCGCCGACGCGACGGCGTTCCTGCACTGCTCCTCGGCGGCCGTCTACGACCCGCCGGACGACGAGCCGCGAGCCGAGAACGCGGCGCTCGGCGACAACCACAAGGCGCTGTTCCCGACGTACTCGATCTCGAAGATCGCCGGTGAGGTGGTGGCGCGGACGATGGCACGTGCGCTCGGCGTGCCCACGATCATCGCGCGGCTCAATGTCCCGTACGGCGACAACGGCGGGTGGCCGTTCTACCAGATGGAGATGATGCTCGCCGGCGTCCCGATCCCGGTGCCGCCGGGTGGTCCGGCCCGGTACAACCCGATCCACCAGGACGACATCATCGCGATGCTGCCGAGGCTGCTCGAGGCCGCGTCGGTACCGGCGACCACCGTCAACTGGTGCGGCGAGCAGACCGTCAGCCTGCAGGAGTGGTGCGACTACATCGGATCGCTCGTCGGTCGGGAACCCATATTCGAAGTCAGTGACCAGGCGCTGCGGGGCGGACCCACCGACACCACCTTGTTGCGTGACCTCGCCGGGCCGAGCACCGTCGACTGGCGTGACGGCATCCGGCGGATGGTGGCGAAGTTTCACCCCGAGCTGGTGGCTGACTGACGCCGCTGCCCCGCGACTACTGCCCGCCGAGTTCGACGACGGCCGCCTGCGCCTCGCCCAGTTCGGCCGTCGCCGCCTCGACCCGGTCGGCAGTCGTTCGCGCGGCGCGGTTGGCGGCGTCGAGTGCGTGCTCGGCCGCGTTCACCTCGTGCTCGGCCGCGTTCAGCTTCTCCAGCAGTTCCTCGTAGTGACGGCGGGCGGTGGCGACCTTCCTCTCGCTGTCGGTGACGGTGAGGCGCACACCTTCTTGGGCCGCCCTGGCCACCTCGACCTCGGCGGCTGCGGCGTCGCACCGCGCTCTGGCGGCCTCGAGGTCCGCCTCGCTGCTCCCGTCGGCGTCGGGTTCTTGCGGCCGCGGCTTTCGCGAGGGGGCTGGCGCATTTCGCGGTGATGACGAGACGGACTCGGACGCCCCGAAATCCCCGAAACCCGACCACTGCTCGGCCTTGGCGAGTCGACCCAGCCGACCCGCCACCTCCGCATCGGCGATTGCTGCTTGCAGTGTCGCGGTGACATCGTCGCGGAGCGCGGCGGATACGACCGCGATGTCAGCCGACGCGAACGCGCCGTCCACCAGTTCGTGAACGAGTCTCCTGTGCACACTGCTCAGTTCGCGGATCTGCGCGCCGTTCATCTCGGCGTGCGCGGTCCGAAGTGCATCGCCCAGCTCAGCCATCCGGTGTTGCGCGGCAGGGTCGCAACGGATGAAGTGGTTCACCACCCAGGCCGCCACCGTGGGCCGACGCGCGGCGGCGATGACCTTGGCGGCCTCGGCGTCCCCACGCTTGCGCGCCGCCGCGGCCAACTCCTTGCGCAGCGCCGTGAACTCCTCTGGCCGCACGCCGTAGAGGGTGTCGAGGTCTTCGTCGAGGTCCTTCTCGACGTTCACCGCACGACTCGCATGGCCGCAGCCTAGTGTTCCGCAACCCCCCGTCACACCGGTGACGCACCGCGCAGATGCTCGAAGATGAGGGATGTTTGGGTGCCCGCCACGTCGGCGTCGGAGTTGAGGTTCTCCACCACGAATGCGCGCAGATCGTCGGTATCGCTGGCCGCCACGTGGATGAGGAAGTCCTCGGCGCCGGCCAGGAAGTAGACGTCCATCACCTGCGGACGCCGCCGCACGTTCTCGATGAAGCTGCGAATCTTGCCGCGCGCGTTGGCCTGCAGGCTGACCGAGATCATCGCCTGCAGCGACAATCCGATCGCGGCGGGATCGATGTCGGCATAGAAGCCGCGAATGACGCCGAGGTCCTGAAGCCGTCGCACCCGCCCGTGACACGTCGAGGCGGCGATGCCGACGGCCTCGGCCAGTGCGCTGTTCGACATGCGGGCGTCGAAGTGCAGCGCGGTCAGGATGCGACGGTCGGTGTCATCGAGGTCAGCCGGTCGAACATCCTTCGATGCACGCGACTCGCCGCCGACAGGATCCGATGATTGTTCACTCATCACACAAGTTTATCGAAGTTTCATCATCCCTATTGCTACACGGTCGATGTTTCTTCACAATTTAGGAAGTTCAACATCAAATCCAAGGAGCGATCATGCGCGTCGGAATCCCGACCGAGATCAAGAACAACGAGTACCGCGTCGCCATCACCCCCGCCGGTGTCGCCGAACTGACCCACCGTGGTCACGAGGTACTCATCCAGTCCGGCGCGGGCGAGGGTTCGGCGATCTCGGACGCTGACTTCAAGCGTGTCGGTGCGCAGCTGATCAACAGCGCCGACGAGGTGTGGGCCGAGGCGGATCTGCTGCTGAAGGTCAAGGAGCCCATCGAGGCCGAGTACAGCCGCCTGCGCGGGGGCCAGACGCTCTTCACCTACCTTCACCTTGCGGCCTCGAAGCCGTGCACCGACGCCCTGATTGCGTCCGGCACCACGTCCATCGCCTACGAGACGGTTCAGACCGCCGACGGCGCGCTTCCCCTGCTGGCACCGATGAGCGAGGTCGCGGGTCGGCTCGCGGCACAGGTTGGCGCCTACCACCTGATGCGCACGCACGGCGGCCGCGGCGTCCTCATGGGCGGCGTTCCCGGCGTCGCGCCCGCCAACGTCGTGGTGATCGGCGGCGGCATGGCCGGCGACAACGCCGCTGCCGTCGCCAAGGGCATGGGTGCCCGCGTCACCGTCTTCGACCTCAACATCAACACGCTGCGCAAGATCGACGCCGAGTACGGCGGCAGCATCGAGACGCGCTACTCATCGCGCCTCGACTTGGAGGACGCGGTCAAGGAAGCCGATCTGGTGATCGGCGCGGTCCTGGTGCCCGGCGCGAAGGCGCCCAAGCTCGTCACCAATTCGACTGTCTCGCACATGAAGCCGGGCGCCGTGCTCGTCGACATCGCCATCGACCAGGGCGGCTGCTTCGAGGACTCCCGTCCCACCACGCACGACGACCCGACGTTCGCCGTGCACGACACCGTGTTCTACTGCGTGGCCAACATGCCGGGCGCGGTGCCGCGGACGTCGACCTATGCGCTGACCAACTCGACGCTGCCGTATGTCCTCAAACTCGCCGACAAGGGCTGGAAGGCCGCCTGCGCCGCTGACGCCGCGCTGGCAAGGGGACTCTCGACGCACGAGGGTGCGCTGCTGTCCGAGCAGGTCGCCGCCGACCTCGACATGCCGTTCACCGACCCGGCGAGCCTGCTGGCCTGAGTCTTCTCTCCGACTCGCCCGGTCGGTGCCCACGTGACACCGGCCGGGCGATGACCTTTTTGACACCTGTCAAGTACGGTGTGGGCATGACCCTCGCAGACGTGCTTCCCGATGCGCCGACCACCACCGCGGACGCCCTGGACCTCTTCGATGCGTCGCCAGCCGTCAGCACGGAGTTCATGCTCGGCACCTGGCACGGTGACGAAATGCCCACCGATCATCCGTTGGACGGGATGCTTGCCGCCAGCGGCTGGTGGGGCAAGCAGTTCGTCGACGGGGAAAACGTTCACCCACTGTTGTTTCCGACGAGGGACCGCGGGGCACTGTGGGCAGTCAACCCCGTACTGGCGTTTAGTGGTCTGGGACTGGCGACCCGAATCCCGGCGGTGAAGAACCAGAACCTCCGAGGGGCGGTCAACGCCCTCTCCCCTGTCCTCAGGACGCGTACGGCGAAGGCCCGGCTGCGGACGACGCGCTACCGCGACGTCGACACAGCGACGATGATCTACGACCAACTGCCGATCAACGACGTCTTCCGCAGACTCGACGGTGTGGCCGGGGCCGATGCGGTCATCGGCGCGATGGACCTGCGCGGCCTGAGCCGTCCGTACTTCTTCGTGCTGCGGCGAGACGACTCGCTTCGCCTGCGTTAGCCCCGTGCGCGGGGTTTAGCTCGCACCCGACTGGGTCAGATGGGGCACCAGCAGTGCTGCCAGTTCACCGATCATCGGCCGCAACGTCTCCGCGTCGGGATCATCGGTACGGGTTCGCGTCATGATCGCCAGCAGTAGGCGCTGGCCGTCGGGCCCATAGGCGATGCCGATGTCGTTGCTGCTGGCGTAGTCACCGCTGCCGGTCTTGTCCGCGGTCGTCCACCCCTGGGGCAACCCGGCGCGCATGCTCGAGGTCTCGTTGGCGCGCATCCAGGCTTCGAGTTGGTCGCGCTGCGGCAGTGCGAGCGCGTCACCGGTGAGTAGGTTGCTAAATCCGGTACCGAGTCCGCGCGGCGTGCTGGTGTCGCGCAGATCGCCCGGGATCGCCGAGTTCAACTCGATCTCCCAGCGGTCCAGCCGGGCGGCGTCATCACCAATGGTGCGCGCGAAATCGGTTATGCGCGAAGGGCCTCCGATGATGCGCAGCAGCCAGTTAGCCGCCGCATTGTCACTACGCTGCAGCGCCGCCTGGCACAGTTGCGCGATCGTCATGTTCGCGCCGACCCGGGCCTGGGTGATCGGCGAGTTAGGCAGGATGTCGGAAGCCTCGATCGTCACCTCATCGGTGAGTTTGAGTTCACCGTGCTGCGCCTTCTGCAGAACTCGCGCAGAGGCGTAGGCCTTGAACGTCGAGCACATCGCGAAGGGGTCATCGGCGCGGTGCGCCACCGAACGACCCGAGCCCAGATCGGTGGCGAAAACCCCCGCGTAGGCGTCGTACTTGTCCTCCAGCGCGCCGATCCGCTCCTCGATTCCAGGTAGCGGCGCAGCGGGCTTGGTCGGCGCCGGCGTCGGCTCCGTCGAGCAGGCGGCGAGCGCGACCAGCGCACCACCGCCGATCAGCAGGCTGCGACGCGACGCCTGCATCAGCTTGCCAGGGTGCGCAGCTGCCGGGGAAGGGAACGCTTACCGCGGTGCGGTCCCAGGACAGCCGCACCGTAGGGGCGGGTGAGCAGTTGGCGCGCAATGAGATTGACCTCATCCAGCGTGACGGCCTCGATCTGCGCCAAAGCCTCCGGGATGCTGCGGTGACTACCGTAGTTCAACTCGAGACGGCCCAGTCGATGCATCCGTGAACCCGAGTCCTCCAAACCGAGCACCAGCCCACCGCGCAGCGAGCCCTTGGCAATCCGGCATTCATCCTCGGTGATGCCATCGCGCGCAACCTCTTCGAGCACGTCGGTGGTCACCCGCACCACCTCGTCGAACCGTTCGGGCAGACAGCCCGAGTAGACCGAGAGTGCGCCGGCGTCGGAGAACGTGTCGATAGTCGAGTACACCGAGTACGCCAAGCCACGCGTCTCCCGGATCTGTTGGAACAGGCGCGAACTCAGGCCGCCTCCGAGGGCACCGTTGAGCACTGACAGCGCCCAGCGGTGCTTCCAGTGCCTGCCGGGGGTGCGGACACCGAGGAACATGTGGGTCTGCTCGGTGTCCCTACCGACCATGTGCAGGCTGGGTGTGCCCGGCACGCGACCGGCACCCTTACGGGGCGCCACTGGCTCCCGGTGATCGGCCAGTCGCTCACCGAAGTGCTTGCGCGCCAACCTGACAACGTGGCCGTGGTCGACATTGCCCGCCACTGCCAGAACCATCCGTTCCGGGGTGTAGCGCCGCACGTGAAACGAGTGCAGCTGCGCGCGGGACATGTCCGAGACCGACTCGATACTGCCGATGACGGGCCGGCCCACGGGATGATCGCCGAACATCGCCGACAGGAAGACATCCCCCAGGGTGTCCTCGGGGTCGTCGTCGCGCATGGCGATCTCCTCGAGCACGACGTCGCGCTCGACCTCGACGTCGTCGGCCGCACAACGACCGCGCAACACGACGTCGGCGACCAGATCGACCGCGAGTTCGATGTCGGTGTCGAGCACGTGTGCGTAGTAGCAGGTGTGCTCGCGCGCGGTGAACGCGTTCAGTTCGCCGCCAACGGCGTCGACCGACTGCGCTATGTCGACGGCAGAACGTGTCGGCGTCGACTTGAACAGCAGGTGTTCGAGAAAGTGGGCGGCGCCGGCCACGCTTGGTCCCTCATCGCGTGACCCGACGCCCACCCACAGCCCGACTGATGCCGAGTGCACCGACGGGAGAAACTCGGTGACGACGCGCAACCCTCCGGGGAGGGTTGTGCGCCGTACCGAATCAGTTGGTTGCGGTCGCGGCATCTGCGGGCGCTGCAGCCGAATCCGAGGATTCAACCTCGCCTGCACCATCCGTGGGGGTGGCGGCAGCTTCGTCTTCAGCGACCAGGACCAGCGAGATCTTGCCGCGGTTGTCGATGTCGGCGATCTCCACGCGGAGCTTGTCACCGACCTTCACGACATCCTCGACCTTGTTGATGCGCTTGCCGCGGCCGAGCTTGGAGATGTGCACCAGCCCGTCGCGACCCGGCAGCAGCGAGACGAATGCACCGAAATCGGTTGTCTTGACCACGGTTCCGAGGAACCGCTCACCGATCTTGGGCAGCTGCGGGTTGGCGATGGCGTTGATCAGATCGATCGCTGCCTGCGCCGACTCGCCGTTGGACGCGCCGACGAACACCGTGCCGTCGTCCTCGATGGAGATCGAGGCGCCGGTCTGCTCGGTGATCGAGTTGATCATCTTGCCCTTGGGCCCGATGACCTCGCCGATCTTGTCGATCGGCACCTTGATCGTGGTGATCCGCGGTGCGAACGGGCTCATCTCGTCGGGCTCGTCGATGGCCTCGGCCATGACCTCGAGAATCGTGATGCGGGCGTCCTTGGCCTGAGCCAGCGCGGCGGCCAGCACCTGCGACGGGATGCCGTCGAGCTTGGTGTCGAGCTGCAGCGCGGTGACGAACTCCTTGGTGCCTGCGCACTTGAAGTCCATATCGCCGAACGCGTCCTCGGCTCCGAGGATGTCGGTCAGGGTGACGAAGCGACGCTCGGTGCCGCCGCCCTCGAGCTCGACGTCATCGGACACCAGGCCCATCGCGATACCCGCGACGGGTGCCTTCAACGGCACACCGGCGTTCAGCAGCGACAGCGTCGAGGCGCAGACCGAGCCCATCGAGGTCGAGCCGTTGGAGCTGAGTGCCTCCGAGACCTGACGGATGGCGTACGGGAACTCCTCGATGCTCGGCAGCACCGGCATGAGCGCACGCTCGGCGAGCGCGCCGTGGCCGATCTCGCGCCGCTTGGGCGAGCCGACGCGGCCCGTCTCACCGGTGGAGAACGGCGGGAAGTTGTAGTGATGCATGTAGCGCTTGGACGTCTCCGGTCCCAGCGAGTCGATCTGCTGGGCCATCTTGACCATGTCCAGCGTGGTGACACCCATGATCTGGGTCTCGCCGCGCTCGAACAGCGCACTGCCGTGTGCCCGCGGGATGACGGCGACCTCGGCCGACAGCGCACGGATGTCGGTAACGCCACGGCCGTCGATGCGGAAGTGGTCGGTCAGGATGCGCTGGCGAACCAGCTTCTTGGTCAGCGAGCGGTAGGCCGCGCCGATCTCCTTCTCACGCCCGGCGTAGGTCTCGCCCAGGCGCTCGAGCACCTCGACCTTGATCTCGTCGGTGCGAGCGTCGCGGTCAGCCTTACCGGCGATCGCCAGTGCCTTGGACAGCTCGTCGGTGGCCACCGAGGACACCGCGTAGAACACGTCGTCCTGGTACTCGGGGAAGACCGGGTAGTCGGCGGTCGGCTTGGCGACGGCGTCGGCCAGCTCCTGCTGGGCTGCGCACAGCGCGGCGATGAAAGGCTTGGCAGCCTCTAGGCCCTCGGCCACGACGCTCTCGGTGGGCGCACCGGCACCGCCCGCGATGAGGTCGATGACGTTATCGGTGGCCTCGGCCTCGACCATCATGATCGCGACGTCGTCGGCGGTCTTGCGGCCGGCGACGACCATGTCGAACACCGCACCCTCAAGCTGCTCAACGGTCGGGAACGCGACCCACTGGCCGTCGATCAGGGCGACGCGCACGCCGCCGACGGGGCCGGAGAACGGAATCCCCGAGATCTGAGTCGACGCGGACGCGGCGTTGATCGCCAGCACGTCGTACAGGTCCTTGGGGTCCAGGCTCAAGATGGTGACGACGACCTGGATCTCGTTGCGCAGCCCGGAGATGAAGGTGGGGCGCAGCGGCCTGTCGATCAGGCGGCAGGTCAGGATGGCGTCGGTGGAGGGGCGGCCCTCGCGACGGAAGAACGAGCCGGGGATGCGACCCGCGGCGTACATGCGCTCTTCGACGTCGATCGTCAGCGGGAAGAAGTCGAAGTGATCCTTCGGCTGCTTGCTGGCCGTCGTCGCCGACAGCAGCATGGTCTCGTCGTCCAGGTAGGCGACGACGGAGCCGGCGGCCTGCTTGGCGAGGCGTCCGGTTTCGAAGCGAATGGTGCGGGTGCCGAAGCTCCCGTTGTCGATGACGGCGGTGGTTTCGAAGACGCCGTCTTCGATTTCAGTTGCAGACATACGTGTGTCAGACCTCTTTGATTCTCGTGTTCATCTGTTTCGCGTCATCACGTACGAGAACCCGGGAATCCTGACGGCCGTCGATCGAAGCGGCCGGTTACAGGCACCGGCAGCCACTACCGAAGACCGCCCATGCGAGCGGGCGCTCGTCGTGACGCACTGGAGCGGTCGCGCGATCATGCGCGAGTCGCACCTCTATGTTCGAGCCGCATTGCGCCCCAAAACACGTCTATGTTACACCGCGGCAATTGCCCGACCCGCGGTGTCGGTCGAAGACCGACCGCCTCAGGCCACATCCTCGACACACACCGTGAACTGGCGTTCGTCGTACGGATAGCCCAGGCCGCTGGTGCACTGGTCGGCGCTGGCCACGTCGTGCAGGATCTGTGTGGCGCGCTGGCGATTCGAAGCCGACGCGTCATCGCAGTCGACGCGCACCGGGTCGGTGGCGTTCTCCGGGTCGATGCTCATGCAGCCACCGACCACCCAGTCGATGTCCATGCAGATCGTGGGCCCGGAGCCGCTGAACGAACTGCGCGTCGAGTAGTAGGAGTCGACGTCGGCGGGACACCCGTCGGTGTTGTCGACGGTGGCCACCACCTTGAAGTTCGATGCCGGGCTGCCGCAGTCGACCTTGCTGGTCTCTGGCCGGTCAGGGGGTCCACCGACCTTGAGGCAATCACCCACAGCCATGTCCGCCGCCGCAGCCGATGAACAACCGGGCAGAACGGCGACGGCCACTGCGGCGGCGAGCGCCGCTGCGACTGTGCGCAGGTGTCGTGGAGCCAACTGCGTCAGCGACGCAGGCCCAGGCGCTCGATCAGCGAGCGGTAGCGCGCGACGTCGACCTTTGCCACGTACTTGAGCAGGCGGCGACGGCGACCCACGAGGAGCAGCAGCCCACGACGCGAGTGGTGGTCGTGCTTGTGCATCTTGAGGTGCTCGGTCAGGTCGGAGATCCGCTTGGTCAGCATCGCCACCTGCGCCTCAGGCGAACCGGTGTCGGTCTCATGCAGACCGTACGAGGCCAGGATTTCCTTCTTCTGCTCGGTTGTGAGCGCCACGAAACTACTCCATCTATCGGTCCGCGAGGGGATGGTGAAAAGGGCACGGCCACCGCGAACTGCAGCACGTGCCGGGTCGCCGGAAAGTCTAACAGCGACCTGGCGATTAGAAGGAATCGCGCAGGATCGACCTGGCCCTGGCGGTATCGGCGTCCATCGCGGTGATCAGATCCTTGGCCGAATCGAACTTCTCCTGCCCGCGGATCCTGGCCACGAAGTCCACGGCGACGTGCTGGCCGTACAGGTCGGCCTCGGCGTCCAGAACGAACGCCTCCACGGTGCGGGTGCGGCCGGAGAACGTCGGGTTGGTGCCGACCGACACCGCGGCCTGGTAGCGCTCACCCGGCGTCACGGTGCCCATCACGGGACCGTGCCCCAGCACGGTGAACCAGGCGGCGTACACGCCGTCAGCGGGGATCGCCGAGTACATCGGCGGTGCGACGTTGGCGGTGGGGAATCCGAGCACTCGGCCGCGACCGTCGCCGCGGACGACGACGCCCTCCACCCGGTGCGGGCGGCCCAGCGCCTCGGTGGCCGCCGCCATGTCGCCTGCGTCCACGCACGAGCGGATGTAGGTCGACGAGAACGTCACCGTCTCGTCGCGGTGATGCTCGGACACCAGCGAGATGCCCTCGACGGCGAAGCCGAACCGCTCACCGGCCCTGCGAAGCATCGCAACGTCACCCGCCGCCTTCTTGCCGAAGGTGAAGTTCTCCCCCACCACGACCTCGACGACGTGCAGTCGCTCGACGAGCAGCTCGTGGATGTAGCGCTCCGGCGTCAACTTCATGAAGTCGGTGGTGAAGGGCATGACGAGGAAGACATCAACGCCCAGTTCCTCGACCAGCTCCGCACGCCGGGTCAAAGTGGTGAGCTGGGCGGGATGGCTTCCGGGGAAGACCACTTCCATCGGATGCGGATCGAACGTCATCAACACGGCCGGGACACCCCGCGTTCGGCCTGCCTTCACGGCATGGTTGATGAGTTCTGCGTGTCCACGGTGAACTCCGTCGAACACACCGATGGTGACGACGCATCTGCCCCAGTCCGTGGGGATCTCGTCCTGCCCCCGCCAGCGCTGCACATCGACAAGGGTACGGCTCAATGGTGTCGGTGGGCGCGCTGGATCCCCCCGTTGAGGTGATGATTGCCTAAACTCAGTAATCGTGAGTCCTGAAAGCAACCCCCGCGATCTGTCGTCGGTCGCACAGGACTACCTGAAAGTCATCTGGACAGCCCAGGAGTGGTCCCGCGAGAAGGTCAGCACGAAGATGCTGGCCGAGCGTCTCGGGGTGTCGGCCAGCACGGCGTCCGAGTCCATCCGAAAGCTCGCCGATCAGGGCCTTGTCGATCACGAGAAGTACGGTGCCGTCACGCTCACCGATGCCGGCCGGCAGGCCGCGCTGGCGATGGTCCGCCGCCACCGTCTGATGGAGACCTTCCTGGTCAACGAACTCGGCTACAGCTGGGACGAGGTCCACGACGAGGCCGAGATCCTCGAGCACGCGGTGTCCGATCTGATGTTGACGCGCATCGACGCCAAGCTGGGTCACCCCACCCGCGACCCGCACGGCGACCCGATCCCCGCCGCGGACGGCCGCGTGCCCACCCCCGACGCCCGCCAGCTGTCGGTGTGCCGCGACGGCGACGCGGGGACCGTCGCGCGGATATCCGACTCCGATCCGGAGATGCTGCGCTACTTCGACAGCGTCGGTATCAGCCTGGACTCCCGGCTGCGGGTGGTGGCCCGCCGCGACTTCGCCGGAATGATCTCGGTCGCCATCGAGCCCGCCGACGGGGCGGATGCCACCACAGTCGATCTGGGCAATCCCGCCGCCGAGGCCATCTGGGTGATTGCCTGACCCCCTACGCTGACAGGTCAGCGGCGCGACGACCCTCATGCAGATTTCGACGACAGATCCGCGAGATCTGCATCAGCGTCGCGCTCACCGGCAGGACACGACACTGATGCAGAAGTCGGCGCCTGGGTGATCGCCTAACCCCCTACGATCCGTGGATGGCGAAACTCGAGTTGTCCCGCAAGCTCGCACTCTCCCCCGAACAGGCGTGGGCCCACGCCTCGGATCTGGCCGAGTTGGGCGACTGGCTGTGCATGCACCAGGGGTGGCGCTCGGAGCTACCCACCGAGCTTGAGGTCGGCACGACGATCGTCGGGGTGGCGGGCGCCAAGGGGATGCGCAACCGCGTCACGTGGACCATCAAGAAATTCGATCCCCCTGCGCTGCTGGAGATCACGGGTGACGGCGTCGGCGGCACGAAGTACGCGTTGACGCTGAAGGTGACTCCCAGCAAGGAGGGTTCCACCTTCAGCGTGAAGATCGACCTCGGCGGTGCACCGCTGTTCGGGCCCATCGGCATGGCCGCCGCCCGCGCGGTCAAGGGCGACATCGAGCGCTCGATCAAGAGGTTCGAGGAGCTGTACGTCTAACTCCCCGTGCGACTCCCCCGCGCGCTACAGCGTGGCGGGACGGATCACGACGACCGACTTGGTGCGCGCGCCGTCGTCGCGCAGCAGCGCGATGACGTCACCGTCGGGTGCCGTCGCCGCGTAGATGCCGTCGATACCCGCCGGGGCCATGGCTCTGCCGTGTCGCGCCGACTCCGCCTCGTGCGCGGTGAGGTCGCGGCGTGGGAAGGCCAGCAGGCAGGCCGCGTCGAGCGGGTAGCTCAACCGCGGGCCGTCGGCGAGGTCATCGAGCGTGCGTGACTCCCCCAAGCCAAAACGGCCGACGCGGGTGCGCCGCAGCGCCGTCAGGTGGCCACCGACGCCCACCGCCGTGCCGACGTCACGCGCCAGCGCCCGAATGTAGGTGCCCGAGGAGCAGTCCACGTCCACGTCGACGTCGACGAAATCACCCGCGCGTCGAACGGCGGTCACATCGAACCGGTCAATGCGGACGGGGCGCGCCGCCAGCTCGACGCTCCTGCCCTCGCGTGCCAGCTTGTAGGCCCGCTCACCGTCGACCTTGATCGCGCTCACCGCCGAGGGGATCTGCGCGATGTCGCCACGCAGTGCGGCGACCGCAGCACCGATCGCCGCATCAGTGACGTGACCCGCCGGAACCGTCTGCAGCACTTCGCCTTCGGCGTCCTCCGTCGAGGTCGTCTGACCGAGCCTGATCGTTGCCGCATACGACTTGTCGGTCGCGGTGAGCAGGCCGAGGATCTTGGTGGCGCGCTCGATGCCCACGACGAGAACACCTGTCGCCATGGGATCCAGCGTGCCCGCGTGCCCGACCTTGCGGGTGCCGAAGATGCGCCTGCACCGCCCGACAACGTCGTGGCTGGTCATACCACCGGGCTTGTCGACGATCACCAGACCGGGTTCGGGTGCGCTCACAGCACTATCGCCGTCAGCACCAGACCGTCACGCACCGACCAGCGTCCACGCAGCGTGTTCAGCGGGGGTCCGGACTCCGCGGACGGATCGATGAGGACACGGGACTGAAACGTTCCCGCCGCACCCGAGCCGTCCACGTCGAAGCCGATGTGGGCGTCCTCGAAGCCAAGCCAGCGATGCGTCAGCGGGAACCAGGCTTTGTAGGTTGCCTCCTTGGCGCAGAACAGGATTCGATCCCAATGCAGATCGGTGGGCAGCGCGGCCAGCTCATGGCGTTCGACTGGCAGGCTCACGGCGTCGAGGACCCCCTTGGGCAGCTCGCCATGCGGTTCGGCGTCGATGCCGACTGAACGGATGTCTCCCGCACGGCCGACCACCGCACCCCGGAAGCCATCACAGTGTGTCAGGCTGCCGACGATGCCGTCGGGCCAGCACGGTTCGCCCTTGTCCCCCTTGAGGATCGGCACCGGCGGCACACCGAGTTCAGCGAGCGCCTGCCGCGCGCAGTGGCGCACGGTGACGAACTCGTTGCGCCGCTTGGCGACCGAGCGCGCGACGAGCGGCTCCTCCTCGGGCAGTGGCACCAGACCCTCAGGGTCGGAGTACAACTCGGCCGCAACGACCGCATCGGGTAGCACACTGGACAGCAGCCTGCTCGTCACTGGCCGAACCTCCGGTTCGAGATGCGCTGCTGCATGCGCTGCGCGTTCTCGCGCATCTCCGGCGTGATCTCGAAGTGCCCGCCGAAGTCGTTGAGGTAGCCCGGCGGGTACTTCGGGTCGGGCAGGATCTGACGCATCCACCGATAGGGCTTGCGGCGCCGCCACTCTCGCGGGTAACCCACCGAGACCTCTTCGAACCGCACACCGTCGTAAAAGGTGGTGCGCGGGATATGCAGATGGCCGTAGACCGAGCAGATCGCGTTGTATCGGGTGTGCCAGTCGGCGGTGGCGGTGGTGCCGCACCACAGCGCGAACTCCGGGTAGAACATCGCGTCACACGGTTCGCGGACCATCGGGAAGTGGTTCACCAGGACCGTCGGGGTCAACCAGTCCAGCTCTTCGAGCTTCTTGCGGGTGGTCGCGACCCTGTCGCGGCACCAGGCGTCGCGCGTGGCATAGGGCTCGGATGACAGCAGGAACTCGTCGGTGCCGACGATGTTGCGCTCACGGGCCACGGCCAGCCCCTCGGCCTTCGTCGCCGTGCCCTCGGGCAGGAACGTGTAGTCGTAGAGCAGGAACATCGGCACGATGGTGGCCGGTCCACCCTCCTCGTTCCACACCGGGAACGGGTGCTCGGGAGTGACGATGCCCATCTCGTCGCACATATTGACCAGGTAGTCGTAGCGGGACCGGCCGAATATCTGCATCGGATCCTTGTTGGTGGTCCACAGCTCGTGGTTGCCCGGCACCCAGATCACCTTCGCGAACCGCTTGCGCAGCAGGTCCAGCGACCACCTGATGTCATCGGTGCGTTCGGCGACGTCACCGGCAACAATCAGCCAGTCGTCGGGGGTGGCCGGAAACAGCGACTCGGTGACGGGTTTGTTGCCCGTGTGCCCGATGTGAAGGTCGCTGATCGCCCATAGAGTCGGGTGACGGTGTTCCCGTGACGTCGCAGACACAACTGCCCAGCCTACTTGCGCTCGCCGGCCGTGTTCACCGGGCAACTAGAACATGTTCTGATTTACTCACCTTGCGGCGCCTACAGACTTGTAGACTCCCCGCAGTGACCGACCAGCGCGAGGGAGTCCAATGACCACCAAACTGCGTCTGCTGTCAGCGATGTGTGCGCTGATCGCGGCGGTGGCCGTGGTCTGGCAGACCGAGCCGACCGCCGCGAACAGCGCCGACGGGGTCGATCTGCGTTCCACGTCCATACCCCTGACCGGCGCTTCTGCGACCATCAAGTGGCCGGTCATCGAGACGGTGGACCCCAAACCGTTCGATCCCTGCAAGGAGATCCCGCTCGACGTGATCGGGCGCATCGGCCTGGGCTTCACACCGCCGATCCCCGAGGACGGGCTGCGGTGCCACTACGACGCGGGTAACTACCAGATGGCGGTCGAGGCGTTCGTCTGGCGAACCTTCGAGCAGACACTGCCCCCTGACGCGGTTCAGCTCGACATCCAGGGCCACCGCGCCGCCCAGTTCTGGATCATGAAGCCGACTGACTGGAATGACCGCTTCTGGGTGACCTGCATGATCGCCTTCAAGACCAGCTACGGCGTTCTCCAGCAGTCGCTGTTCTACGCGCCGGACTACTCGGCCACTGACGTGGACTGCCTCCAGACCAACTTGCAGCGCGCCAACGAACTGGTGCCGTATTACAAATTCTGATCGTCTCGAATGAGCCCCAAGAGCGTCGCCCTTAACGCACTGGGCCGGGCTCTTCGCCTCCCGCCGCAGACGACGGGGTTCACCGTGCGCCGCGGTGTGAGCGTGCCGATGCGCGACGGGGTGGCGCTGCTCGCCGATCACTACGTACCCGACACCGCCACCCCGGCCGGGACCCTGTTGGCGCGCTGTCCTTACGGTCGCGGGTTCCCGTTCTCCGCGCTGTTCGGCAGCGTCTACGCCGCGCGCGGGTATCACGTGGTGTTCCAGAGTGTGCGCGGCACGTTCGGCTCCGGCGGTGAGTTCACCCCGATGGTCAACGAGGTGGCCGACGGCGCCGACACCGTCGCATGGCTGCGCGAACAGCCGTGGTTCACCGGATCGTTTGCGACCATCGGGCTGTCCTACCTGGGCTTCACCCAGTGGGCGCTGCTGGTCGACCCACCACCGGAGCTGACGACCGCCGTGATCTGCGTTGGTCCCCACGACTTCAACGCCGCGACGTGGGGCACCGGATCATTCGCCCTCAATGACTTCCTCGGCTGGAGTGACGCCGTCTCCCACCAGGAGGACCCCGGTTTCGGTGAGTTCGTGCGGCGGGTGAGGTCGCGTCGCGGCCTCGCCAGGACCGCGAGCCAGGTACCGATGGGCGCATCGGGCCGCGGCCTGCTCGCCACGGGTGCACCCTGGTGGGAGTCGTGGGTGGAGCACTCCGACTCAGATGATGCGTTCTGGGAACCCATGCGGCTTGGCGCGGCCCTGGACCGTGTCGACGTCCCGGTCCTGCTGTTCAGCGGCTGGCAGGATCCGTTCCTCGAGCAGTCCCTCGCGCAGTACACGCGCCTCCGGGATCGCGGCGTACCCACCGCGTTGACGGTGGGCCCGTGGACACATGCCCACCTGACGACGAAGGGTGCCCCCACGGTGCTGCGCGAGTCGTTGGCGTGGCTGGACACCCACCTCGCCGGCGGGGCCGCGGTGCCACGCAGCCCGGTGCGCGCCTACGTCAACGCCACCGGCTGGACCGAGCTCCCCGCCTGGCCGCCTCCTATGGGCGAGTCGGTGCTGTACCTGCAACCCGCGCACCGGCTTTCGGAGGATCAGCCCGATGCCGGCACGCCGCCGTCGACATTCACCTTCGACCCCGCCGACCCGACACCGACCATCGGCGGCAGGTTGCTCTCCCCCGACGCCGGCTACCGCGACGACAGTGCGCTTGCCCGACGGGCCGACGTCGTGGATTTCACCGGGGATCCGCTACCAGCCGACCTGTACGTGGCCGGCTCGCCGGTCGTGGAACTGGCGCACTCCTGTGACAATCGGTTCAACGATGTCTTCGTCCGGCTCAGCGAGGTCGACGGCAAGGGCCGATCCCGCAATGTCAGCGACGGATACGTCAGGCTCACAACCGATTCCGGCACAGTCCGACTCGAGCTCGACGCCGTGGCCCACCGCTTCTCGGCTGGTTCGCGGATCAGGATTCTGGTGGCGGGCGGCTCCCACCCGCGTTTCGCCCGCAACCTCGGCACCGACGAGCCGCCTTCCTCGGGCCGCACCATGAAGACCGCGACGCACAGGGTGCACCACGGCGAGGGCGGAATGTCACGCCTGGTCCTGCCGTCGGGTTCGATGCCCCCGTCAGGCGACTGAGTCACGCACCCGGTCGGCGACAGCCTGCAGCGCGTCATCGTCGTGGACTGGCTCGCCCCACTGCGGTTCGACAGGTAGGTCCACCCAGCTCGTGCACCCGGCGAAGTCGGGGGTGCGCTCCAGGATGAGCGGCGCGTGTAGCGGTATCGCCGAGACGACCAGCACCGTCAACCGGTGTCGGGGCCGAAAGTCCAGCCGCTCGGCGCGTACCGACTCCGGTGTCCAGATGTGCAGGTCGGCGATCTCGGCGATCCGCTCGGGCTGGTTGACGCTGATGGCGGCAACGACCTTTGCACCGGCCCGAACCGTCACTGCGCTCTCGGTGCTGTCCGGTGCGGCCACCTCGAGCAGATCGCGGTGCTCGGGACGCACCCGATCGGCGTGGCCGTGGGCGATCGTCGGGAAGAACAGGAACTCCGACGCGTCGAGGGCGAAGCGCTTCTCCCCGATACCGCCCTTTCGGAGCAGCACCGTCTGGCGGCCGTCGAGCATCGCGTGTACGGCCGCGCTCCACTCCTTGAGCGCAGGCGTGCTCACCTGGGTGCTAGCCCCTGGCGGCGATCCGCGCCCGGACCTCGGGGCGGCGGAGCGGCGGCACCGTCTTCGGCGGCTGCCGCCGGGGCGGCAGGACCGACAGCAGGCGCATGGTCGTCGCGGTGACCTCGGCGACGGCGGTCTCGAACGCGTCCTCGTTGGCCGCGGTCGGACGGGTGATACCGCTGACCTTGCGGACATATTGACGCGAGGCGGCCTCGATCTCCTCCGTGGTGGCGGCAGGTTCGAGGCCGCGCAATTCGGTGATGTTCCGGCACATGGGACCCAGGATAGGCCAGCTCGAGATGCCGGATACCGTGAGCAGATGACCGATCCCGTCCTGCTGATCGACACCACCGACCGCGTGCGCACGCTGACGCTGAACCGCCCGCAGTCCCGAAACGCGCTGTCGAGGGATCTGCGGACCGCGTTCTTCGCGGCGCTGCGCGACGCGGAGGCGGACGACGATGTCGACGTGGTGATCCTGACCGGTGCCGACCCCGTGTTCTGCGCCGGTCTGGACCTGAAGGAACTCGGCGACAGCACCGAACTGCCCGATATCTCCCCCAAATGGCCGGCGATGCGCAAACCGGTGATCGGTGCCATCAACGGTGCCGCGGTGACGGGCGGGCTGGAGTTCGCCCTGTACTGCGACATCCTGATCGCCTCGGAGAAGGCCAGCTTCGCCGACACGCACGCCCGTGTCGGCCTGCTTCCCACGTGGGGGCTGAGCGTTCGGCTCCCCCAGAAGGTAGGCGTCGGGATGGCGCGCCGAATGAGCCTGACCGGTGACTACCTGTCGGCGGACGACGCCCTGCGTGCCGGCCTGGTCACCCAGGTCGTCTCCCACGACGACCTGTTGCCGACCGCCAGGGCCGTCGCCGCCTCGATCGTCGGCAATAACCAGCGGGCGGTCAGGGCATTGCTGGAGTCCTACCACCGCATCGACGAACAGCAGACCAGCGCCGGACTGTGGATCGAGGCCCAGTCCGCCACGCAGTGGATGCGGGAGACCAGCGGCGACGATATCGCCGCCAGCCGCTCTGCGGTGATGGAGCGCGGGCGCAACCAGGCGCGTTGACTCCGCGTAGGGGACCGCAGGCCAATGCCCAAGCCGCCGCCGCGGCGTGCGACGGCGGCTTGGCCTGGGCCCGCTAGCGTTCCAAGTCCGCCGCGACGACTTCCTTCACCTTGGCCACGTTGAAGCGGCCCTCATAGATCGGCCCCTGACCCGTCGTTGGCCCCTGGTACTGCAGGAACAAGATCCGGCACCCGTTCTCAGTCTTCATCTCGTACTCGAAGTGCGGATCCTGCATGTACACCAGATCGCCGGCACGAAGGACTGTCTCGCCGTATTCGCACTCCCCCTCGATGACGTACCACATCTGGGCGAAATCGTGCTTGTGCAGCGGGAATCCCGACCCCGGAAGGTAGTTGATGATGCCGGCGTTGGGCTGAGTCGGATCCTCATCCGAGGGGTGGAACACCATCTGGGTGGTGTTCTTGAACCGGCCCATCTTCGGTTCTGTGTCGTCGGGGCGACGGATGATCGGCGCATTGTGGGTCTTCATGGCCTCTGTCGCGGTCAGCAGCTTCTCGGCGGTGGACACTTTCACTGATCCCTCTCTTGTGCGGGTGCTCAGAACGCCATGGGGAAATCGACATCAACTCTCATTCGAGATTCGACACCCACTACCCATCGTTCAGCTATACTGAACACTGTTCTAATTACAGTCAGAGCATGGCACGCACTTCCAGCGTCGGTCAACCAACATTCGTTGGCGGGGCGAGAAATTGCCCCAAATACATGTGGTTGACCTCACACGGTTGGTCTGCCATGCTTCGTTCCGTCAAACAGAATGGTGTTCAGCAGTGCCGAACAATAACCCACCCCGGTCTCGATCAGTGGAGCGTGCCTTGTCCATCCTTTGCGAACTCGCCAAAGACGACTCCCCCGTGGGCATCAGCGACTTGTCGCGACGCACCGGCTGCTCGAAGAGCACGGTGTACTTGAGCCTGCAGACGATGCGCGCAATGAACTTCGTGGTGCAGGATCCCGGTACCGAGCGCTACGGACTCGGGCTGGCTGCCGCTCAGTTGGGCGGGGCCGCCCGCGATAACTCCCGCCTGGTCACCGCGCTCTCGGACCCCATGAGCGAACTCGCGGCACGGTCATCAGAAGCCGTGTCGCTCGGCGTCCGAACCGCGGACGAAGTTCTGTTCGTCAAGCGTTTCGAAACGTCACACGCGCTGGGTACCAGCATTCGCGAAGGCACCCGAATGCCGTTGCACACCTCGGCAGCTGGGAAAGCCATCCTGATGGGCCACACCGACGAGGAACTCATGACGATGTTCCCCGACGAGTCCCTGCCTGTGGAGGGCAGCAATGTCGTTGGCAGCCGCACGGAACTGCTCAGCCAACTCGCCACCGCGCGTGAGGTTGGCTACGCAACCAGCGAGGACGAATGGCGTGCCGGCGTTTCAGCGGCCGCGGTGCCGATCGTGATCGGCGGCGAGATCGTCGGATCGGTCTCGATCGCAGGTCCAACGTCACGCTTTCGAGCGTCGCTTTGGGTCAACGACCTACTGGCGCTGGCGCGCCCACTCCACAATCCCGGACCCGACAACGCACCGAAAACCAAGAAGGAGCAGGAATGAGCCACTCGCTGGCCGTGACCAATATCGGAACGCTGATGTCCGGGGACATCGAGGCACCCATTGCGGCGGCCGACACCGTTCTCATCGTGGACGGCCTGATCACTGGAGTCGGCGCGCGATCCGACTTCTCCGCCGACAGGTGGCTGGATGCGGCGGGAGCCACTGTGCTTCCAGGACTCATTGACAACCACATCCACCCAGTCGTCGGCGACTACACCCCGCGGCAGTCACAGGCCGACTTCCTCAGCGGGTTCGTGCACGGCGGCGTCACCTCGGCGGTCTCTGCGGGTGAGGTGCACACCCCCGGCCGGCCGACCGACCCGGCGGGCACCTGCGCTCTGGCGGTGCTCGCCCACAAGGCCTTCGCCAAGTTCCGGCCCGGTGGAATCCGCGTCTACGGGGGCGCCGTCCTTCTCGAGAACGGCCTGACCCGTGAGCATTTCGTGGAGATGGCCGCCGAGGGCGTGCACCTCGTCGGCGAGATT
The DNA here is from genome assembly GCF_022557175.1 of Mycolicibacterium sp. YH-1. The sequence continues at coordinate 4,301,083 of NZ_CP092915.1, forward strand.
GGGATCTCGGGTGTACAGGACCCCGAGCAGGCCGCGGAGATGACCAGATGGGCGCAGGCGGCCGGGATGACCGTGACGGTCCACGTGGGCGGGAAATCCGTTCCGACCAGCCGCACCATCGACGGCGCGTTCTGCGCGCAGGTCATGCCTGACGTCGCCGCACACGTCAACGGCGGCCCCACAGCACCGGCCCTGGACGATGTGCGGACCATCCTCGATCAGACGAGCGCCGCAGTCGAGCTGGTATACAACGGTAATCAGCTTGCCGCCGTTGAGGTCTCACGGATGCTGGTCGACAGTGGCGAACTCGATCGGCTTGTGCTCGGGACGGACTCGCCAGCGGGCGCCGGCATCGCCGCGGGCGGAATGCTGCGGCTGATGGCCACGATGTGCTCAATGGCCGATGTGCCGCCGGCAATCGCCGTCGCGACCGCGACCGGCAACACCGCCCGGGTCCGACGGATACCCGGCGGCCGGCTTCGTGTCGGCGAGCGGGCCGACCTCGTCGTCGCCGACGCCCCCGACGGCAGCAGGGCCGACGATATGTCCGCTGCTTTGACGCTTGGCGACACTCCGGCAGTGGCCGCCGTGATCGCCGGCGGCGAGATCGTGGTGCGGCGCAGCCGAAACACCGCTCCACCGCGGCGGGTGCCGCAGTTTCCGCGCGAGGACTTGGTCGCCCACTGACCGTCCAGAACGAATAAGCGCAGTATCCAACAAGAAAGGAGCTCCGTATGACAGTGCGGAACGACGGTTCGCCAGCCCTCAGAGTGCTCATGTCGAGCTTGGTCGGCACGACTCTGGAGTGGTATGAGTTCTTCGTCTACGGTATCGCCGCCGCGTTGGTGTTCAACAAGGTCTTCTTCCCCGAATTCGACCCGCTCATCGGCACTCTGCTGTCGTTGTCAACATTCGCTGTCGCCTTCATCAGCCGCCCCATCGGTGGCGTCATCTGTGGGCATTTCGGTGACCGCATCGGTCGCAAGCGAATACTCATACTGACCCTCACGGTCATGGGCGCCACCACGTTCGCGATCGGTCTCCTGCCGAGCTTCGCCACGATCGGGGTTGCCGCGCCAATCCTGCTGGTGGCACTGAGATTCATCCAGGGACTGTCGCTCGGCGGCGAGTACAGCGGTGCAGTTCTGATGAGCGTCGAGCACGCCGCTCCGGGAAAGCGCGGGCTTTACGGCGCGGTCATCAACACCGGGGCGTCCTGGGGCATGTTGCTGGGCAACGGCATCTTCCTGCTGCTGTCCTCGCTGAGTGACTCCTCGTTCGCGCAGTGGGGCTGGCGAATCCCGTTCCTGACGAGCGCCGTTCTTGTCTTCGTCGGGATGTACATGCGCCTGCATATCGAGGAGAGCCCGGCGTTCGCGCAGCTACAGGAGGAGAACGAGGTACGCAGACAACCGATCCTGGAAGTCCTGCGTGACCATCGGCGCACAGTCCTGGCGATGGCGTTCTCCTACATGATCAACGGCACGTTCTTCTACACCGCGACCGTCTTCTCACTGACGTACGGGCAGAACCACCTTGGCCTGCACCGGTCACACGTGCTGTGGATGGTCATGGCGGTCACCGTCGTCGCGGTCTCGGGCACACTCTATGTCGGCTGGCTGTCGGACCGGATCAATCGAAAGCGCCTGTACCTGTTCGGCATCGCCGGTTTGACTGTCATGCCGGTTGCGTGGTTCGCGCTGTTCACCACGGGATCGACGCCGTGGATGCTGCTCGGTTTCGTCCTCGTCTACATCCCCTACTGCTTCAACTACGGCGCCATGCCCACCTTCTTCGCGTACTGCTTCCCAGCCGATGTCCGCTACAGCGGAATGGGGCTCGGCTACACACTCGGAACCGTCCTCGGCAGTGCGACCGCACCGATCGTGTGCACCTTTCTGCTGGATCGCACCGACGGCTGGCCAGCCATCGCGGGCTACATGGCCGCGGTGGGGGTGGTCTCATTCATCGCCACGCTGTTCCTCAACGAGCAGCAGACCACCTCTGTCGGCGGTCCAGGCGCGCCCAGTGACAAGCCGTCGACGCTGCTCGCCCGATGAGAGGCACCACACCCCGTGTCGGCCTGGCACTGTATCCGACCCAACCCATCAACGACATGGTCCAAGCCGCGAAAGTCGCTGAACATCACAGCTTCTCGACACTATGGATCGGCGACTCACAGAACATCTGGCGCGAGTCATTCACCGCAATGGGCGCAATTGCACACAGCACCAACAGGATCGGTATCGCGACAGGGGTGAGCAATGTGGTTACCCGCCACCTGGCGACGGTGGCGGGCGGGTTCGCCTCACTACAAGAAATGGCACCGGGTCGCGTGATCGCCGGGTTGGGGACCGGTGATTCATCACTGGCCACCATCGGCAGCGCGCCGATGCGCACCAACGATCTCGAACGCGCCGTCGGCATGCTGCGATCGCTGACGTCGGGGGAAGGGGTCACGCTTGACACTGGACCGGCGCAGGTCCGCATCACCTACGCCTCGGCCCGTACCGCGGTCCCGGTTCACCTGGCGGCATCGGGACCCAAGATGTTGGATCTCGCCGGCCGCGCCGCGGACGGCGTGGTACTGCTTGCCGGCGCAGACCCCGATGCGATCCGACGAGCCTTGGCACGGGTGACCAGCGGAGAGGTCACCGCAGGCAGGCAAGTGGGGTCTGTGTATCGCGTCCTGTGGCTACCCATCGCGGTGGAGGACGACTCGGCACAGGCCCGACGACTGGTCCGGCCGCATGTCGCCAGGACCGCACTACGGCCACACCCCGTGGCGCTGCCTACCGAGCTGGTCCAGGAGGTATCCGAACTACGGCGCCGTTACGACTACTACCAGCACATGTCCAGCAGCGCGGGTCACGCCGAATATGTCTCGGCCGAGCTGACCGCGCGATTTGCCGTCGCCGGTGATCCCGGTGAAGTGCTGGCGCAGATGCGTGAACTGTGCAGGTTGCCTATCGACGAGATCGCGCTCGTTCCGTTCGCGGCCGATGAGAGTTCACGGATCACCACCGCAGTGAGATGTCTGGAACTGGTCGAGGCCATCGCCGCCTAGCGCGTCCATATCGCCATTTGACGTCAACCCGGCTTGAACCGGCAAGCTGAGCATGTGAACGATGCATCGGCCGAAATGCCCGTCAACCACCATGCCGACCACCCCGGCTTCGCCGGGATCACCGGCAGCCTCTGCGGATTCCTCTTCCTGCTCATCGGCCGTGCGAACGCGCGACTCGCGACGGAACGCGCCCACGTCTCGGCCGCCGATCACGTTGTCGACGTCGGCTGCGGACCGGGCACCGCCGCCCGCACAGCCGCCCGCCGCGGTGCCCGCGTCACCGGCGTCGACCCGTCGGCATCGATGCTGCGGATCGCGCGGGCCGTCACGCGCGGTCGCGCCGACATCACGTGGGCCGAGGGCACCGCCGAGCGCCTCCCCGTTCCCGACGGCTCGGCGACGGTCGTGTGGGCGTTGGCCACCGTGCACCACTGGCGCGACGTGACCGAGGGCCTCGCGCAGGCGTATCGCGTGCTGGCACCCGGTGGGCGGCTGCTGGCTGTCGAACGCCGAACCGACCACGGCGCCACCGGATTGGCGAGCCACGGCTGGACCGATGCCCAGGCGGAGTCATTCGCCGGACTGTGCCGCGCGGCGGGAATGGTCGACGTCTACGTCACCGGCGACCGGGCCGGTCGACGTCCGGTGTGGACGGTCAGCGGCACAAAGCCCTGAGTCTGCTCAGCCCGTGCCGGCCACCAGCCAGCGACCGGAGCACGCCCGCCATCCGACGAACACCAGGCGCAGCACCATGAACGTGGTCAGACCAGACCAGATGCCGAGCAACCCCCACCCGAACGCCAGAGACATCCAGACCAGCGGCAGGAACCCAATCAGGGCGCTGGCCAGCGTCGCATTGCGCATGAACCGCGCATCGCCTGCACCGAGCAGCACGCCGTCGAGCGCGAACACGACGCCCGCCACCGGCAGCTGCGCGACCAGGAACCACCACGGCACGCCGATCTCGTCCAGCACCGAGCGATCCGAGGTGAACAGCGCCGGGAGCGCCGACGAGCCCACCGCGAACGCCGCCGCCAGCACCGCGGCACCCAGCGTCGAGACCACGGTCACACGCCACGCCACCGACTTCGCATGCGCCAACTGACCAGCTCCCAGGGCCGCACCGACCAGCGACTGGGCGGCGATCGCCAGCGAATCCAGAACCAGGGCAAGGAAACTCCACAGTTGCAGCACCACCTGGTGCGCGGCCACCGCCGCCGCCCCGAAACGCGCGGCGACCGCCGCGGCGGAGACGAAACACGCCTGGAACGCCAGGGTGCGCACCACCAGGTCACGGCCCATCACAAGCTGAGCGCGCAGCACCGCGAAGTCAACGCGCAGCGCGACCCGCTCGACCAGAAGCGCCCGGCAGAACATCACCGCCGCCAGCCACTGCCCAACCACGTTGGCCACCGCCGAACCGGCCAGTTCCATCCGGGGCAGTCCCAGCCAGCCGTAGACAAGCAGCGGACACAGCACTGCCGACAGCGCGAAACCCGACACCACGTAGCGCAGCGGCCGGGCGGTGTCCTGTACGCCACGCATCCAGCCGTTGCCCGCCAACGAGATCAGGATCGCCGGTGCACCCAGGATCGCGATCCGCAGCCAGGGCAGCGCCTCCTCGGCAATCTCTCCGCCGTCGGCGATCACCGCGAGCAGCGGCACCGCGGCCGCCTGGACCGCCGCGACGACCACCAACCCGAGGCCGATCGCCAACCAGGTGGCCTGCACGCCCTCCCCGACTGCCGCACGCCGGTCCCCCGCCCCGAAGAACCGGGCCGCGCGCGCCGTCGTCCCGTACGACAGGAACGTCAGCTGCGAGGACACCAGCGCCAGAACGAGTCCGCCGATCGCCAGCCCTGCGAGGGCGAGCGCTCCGAGTCGACCCACCACGGCCAGGTCGAACAGCAGGTAGAGCGGTTCAGCGGCCAGTACACCCAGTGCGGGTAGCGCAAGACCGGCGATTCGCCTGCCGGTCGCCGGTGCCGGCTGCTCAGGCGAATCAGCCAAGGCGCGCGTTGACGCGGTCAGCCAAGCGCATCAGCGAGCGCCTTCACGACGTCCTCGACCGGGCCGGTCGCGGAGTAGCCAGCGGCGAACCGGTGCCCACCTCCGCCGAATCGGCCGGCGACGACTGTGAGATCCACCGCTGCCTTCGCCCGCATCGACACCGACCAGCGCTGGGGAGCGATCTCCTTGAACACAGCGGCCACCTCGGCCTGCGAGGTGGTGCGCACGATATCGACAATGCTCTCCACCTCCTCGAGCCGGGCGGCGCTGAACTCCTGATGGGGCACAACGGCATACACGAAACCGAGACCACCCAGCGCCTCGGGCGCGAGACGTGCCGACGCCAGTACGCGCGACAGCATCGGAAGCCACGAGAACGGGTGCGTGTCGAGCAGGGTGCGACTGATGGCGGCGTTGTCGACACCGAGTTCGAGCAACCGCGCGGCCAGGCGGTGCGCCCGGGCGGTGGCCCACCGGAACGATCCGGTGTCGGTTGTCAGGCCTGCGTAGAGGCAGTGCCCGACGGGTGCGTCTATCGGCTCACCCCACGCATCGAGAAGCTCGGCGACGAGCATCGTGGTGGAGTCCGCCGACAGATCCACGTAGTTCGCGGTGCCGAACAGCTGGTTCGACGCGTGGTGGTCGATCACCAGGACCTGCCGGGCACAGTCGGCCACACCGCGCAGTTCACCCAGCCGGTTGACGCTGGGGATGTCGACTGTGACGACCAGATCGGGGTCACGCCGCATCGCGTCCGCGGCCACCAGCAGGTGACCACCCGGCAGCGACTGCAGGGACTCCGGCAGATCGGCTGGTTCGGCGAACGCGACCTCGACGGCCTTGCCCACACGCTCCAACACCAATGCCAGCGCCAGCCCGGCGCCGATGGTGTCGGCATCGGGATAGACGTGACACAACACCGCCACACTGGCTGCACCGGATAGCAGTGCCGCCGCGCCGTGCGCATCGACGCGTACGGCCGCAGCCTCGGGTACTAGCTCAGTCGTCGGGTCGATCGTTGTCACCGGTGTCCTCAGCGTCGGAATCGTCATCAGGCTCGTCGCCCGATTCCTCGCCCCCGACCACACGGTACGGGTCAGCGTCACCGGCCGGTGTGGCACCCTCACGAATCCGTGCCACATCGGCGTCGGCGGCACGCGCACGTGCCAGCAGTTCCTCCATGTGTTGCGCCGTGTCGGGCACCTTGTCCAGCACGAACGCCAGCGTCGGGGTGAAGCGCACACCGGTGGCGGCGCCAACCTTGCTCCGCAGGATGCCCCTGGCACGCTCCAGCGCCTTGGCGGCACCGTCATAGTCGGGCTCGTCGGCCAGCGTCTCGCCGCGCACCGTGTAGTACACGGTGGCGTCGTGCAGGTCACCCGTCACCTTCGTGTCCGTCACGGTCACGAAGGCCAACGGGGGATCCTTGATCTCGAACTCGATGGCTGACGCGACGACCGTGCCGATGCGCTTGGAGAGCCGTCGTGCGCGGCCCACGTCAACCATTTAAGTGCGCTCCTTCTCCACGAGTTCGTACGCCTCGATGACGTCGCCTTCCTTGATGTCGTTGTAGGTGAGCGTCAGACCACATTCGTAGCCGTCGCGCACCTCCGTGGCATCGTCCTTCTCGCGCTTCAGCGACGAGATGGTGACGGTCTCGGCAATGACGAGGTTGTCACGCAGCAACCGCGCCTTGGCGTTGCGGCGCATGATGCCCGAGGTGACGAGGCAGCCGGCGATGTTGCCGACCTTGGACGACCGGAAGATCGCCCGGATCTCGGCGCGGCCGAGTTCCTTCTCCTCGTAAATCGGCTTGAGCATGCCCTTCAGCGCGCTCTGGATCTCATCGATGGCCTGGTAGATCACCGAGTAGTACCGGATGTCGACACCCTCGCGGTTGGCCAGCTCGGTGGCCTTGCCCTCCGCACGGACGTTGAACCCGATGATGATCGCGTTCGACGCCGACGCCAGGTTGACGTTGGTCTCGGTGACGCCGCCGACACCGCGGTCGATGACGCGCAGCTCCACCTCGTCGCCGATCTCGATGCCCAGCAGGGCCTCCTCCAGCGCCTCGACGGTGCCGGAGTTGTCGCCCTTCAGGATCAGGTTCAGCTGGCTGGTTTCCTTCAGCGCGGCATCCAGATCGTCCAGGCTGATGCGCTTGCGGGTCCGCGCCGCCAGAGCGTTGCGCTTGCGCGCGCTGCGCCGGTCGGCGATCTGCCGTGCGATGCGGTCCTCGTCGACCACCAGGAGGTTGTCACCGGCACCTGGCACCGACGTGAAGCCGATGACCTGGACCGGACGCGACGGGAGCGCCTCCTCGACGTCCTCGCCGTGCTCGTCGACCATGCGACGGACGCGGCCGTAGGCGTCGCCCGCCACGATCGAGTCGCCGACCCGCAGTGTTCCGCGCTGGATGAGCACGGTGGCCACGGGGCCGCGGCCACGGTCGAGGTGTGCCTCGATCGCGACGCCCTGGGCCTCCATGTCCGGGTTGGCCCGGAGATCCAGTGCGGCGTCGGCGGTCAACAGCACCGCTTCGAGCAGGGCGTCGATATTGGTGCCCTGCTTGGCCGAGATGTCGACGAACATGGTGTCGCCACCGAAGTCCTCGGCAACCAGGTTGTACTCGGTGAGCTGCGCCCGGATCTTGGCCGGGTCGGCGCCCTCCTTGTCAATCTTGTTGACCGCCACCACGATCGGCACGTCTGCGGCCTGCGCGTGGTTGATGGCCTCCACCGTCTGCGGCATGACGCCGTCATCGGCCGCGACCACCAGAATGGCGATGTCGGTGGCCTTGGCACCACGGGCACGCATGGCGGTGAACGCCTCGTGACCGGGGGTGTCGATGAAGGTCACCAGACGCTCGTTGCCATCCAGCTCGGTGAGGACCTGGTACGCGCCGATGTGCTGGGTGATGCCACCGGCCTCGCCCTCGCGGACGTTGGCCTGACGGATGCTGTCCAGCAGTCGCGTCTTGCCGTGGTCGACGTGACCCATGACCGTGACGACCGGCGGACGGTACTGGAGATCGTCCTCGTCGCCCTCGTCCTCGCCGTAGGTGAGGTCGAAGGACTGCAGCAGCTCGCGGTCCTCGTCCTCCGGGGACACGACCTGCACGACGTAGTTCATCTCGCTGCCGAGCAGCTCGAGCGTCTCGTCACCTACCGACTGAGTCGCGGTGACCATTTCGCCGAGGTTGAACAGCGCCTGCACCAGCGATGCCGGGTTGGCGTTGATCTTGTCGGCGAAGTCGACGAGCGACGCGCCGCGGGCCAGCCGGATGGTCTCGCCGTTGCCGTGCGGCAACCGCACACCACCGACGACCGGTGCCTGCATGCTCTCGTACTCGGCGCGTTTCGCCCGCTTCGACTTGCGGCCACGACGGACTGCGCCGCCGGGACGACCGAATGCACCTGCCGCGCCACCGCGCTGACCGGGACGACCACCGCCGCCGCCGCCACCTGGGCGTCCGCGGAAGCCACCTGCGGGTGCGCCACCTGGGGCTCCGGCACCGCCGCCGGCGCCACCGCCGCGGTAGTTACCGCCACCGCCACCGGCACCACCCGGACCGCCGGGACGACCGCCGCCGCCACCGGGACCACGGCCGCCGGGGGCGGGACGCGGGCCACCGGGACGACCCATCGCGCCTGGTCGGGCACCTGGGGGACGTGGAGGCATGTTGCCGGGTGTCGCTCCGGGACGCGGGCCGGGGCGCGGGCCACCTGGGCCTGCCGCGGGACGCGGGCCACCGGGACCGGCAGCGGGACGCGGCGCCGGACGCTCGACCGGCTGCTGCGACGAGAAGGGGTTATTGCCCACGCGCGGGGCGCGCGGTGCGGGCTTGGGCGCGCCGGGAGTGGCTGGCGCCGGACCGGGTCGGGGACCGGGTGTCGGACCTGCCGGTGCGGCGGGCTGGGCCGGTGCACTCGCGGCAGGTGCTGGTGCCGCGGCGGCGGGTGTCTGCACCGGTGCCGGAGCCGGAGCTGCGGGCGGAGCAGGCGGTGCCGGGGGTGCGGGCTTCGGACCGCCGGGCTTGGGTGCCGAGGTCACGACGCCACCGTCGGCTGCCGCAGGTGCGGCACCGGGCTTGGGCCCGGTCGATTCGGACGGAGCGGCTGCGGCCGCGGGCTTCGCCGGTGCCGGCGCGGCCTTGGCGGGCTTGCCTGCACCGAACGCCTCGCGCAACCGGCGCGCCACGGGAGCCTCCACAGTGGAGGACGCGGACTTAACGAATTCGCCCTGATCACTCAGACGGGCGAGAACTTCCTTGCTGGTGACACCGAGTTCTTTAGCCAACTCGTGCACGCGGGCCTTACCTGCCACTACTACTCCTGTCTGGAGGCGACAGCGGTGGTAGGCCGCGCCTCGGGTTTAGCTATGACGCATGGTCATCGAGACTTCACGGTGTGCTCATGTTCTTCGCTACCTGTTCTGTTGCCGGGCGGCCGTGTCCTTCAATCCCTCGAAGTACTCGGTCACCGCGGATGTGTCCGGCGGACCGGTGATGCGCAACGCTCGGGTGAAAGCCCGCCGCCGGATCGCCGCATCGAGGCACTGCGGGTCGAGGTGCAACCACGCACCCCGCCCCGGCAGGTTACCCGCTGAGTCAACGGTTACGGCGTGATCGCCATTCCCGTCACACACAGCGGCTACTCGCAGCAAGTCGACGGCCAACTCTCGCCTCCTGCAACCGACACACGTTCGCACCGGGCCGAGGGGCCGATCGGTACTCTCGCGCGTCGAGGCAGGAGTCTCGCGCTGGATCACGGCTCAGTCTAGCCTCACCCGTTGCCCCAGACAGAATCGCGTGTCGCGCTACCTGTCACGCTGGGCGCCGTGGGCCGCCCCCGAGTGCGGCGGACCCTCTGGCGTTGGCGCGGCGTCACTGCGAATGTCGATCCGCCAACCGGTCAAACGGGCAGCCAGACGTGCGTTCTGCCCCTCCTTGCCGATCGCCAGCGACAGCTGGAAGTCGGGCACCACGACACGCGCGGCACGCCCCGCCTCGTCGATGACCGATACCGACACCACCTTGGCCGGTGACAGCGCATTGGCGACGAACCGCGCCGGATCCTCGTCGTAGTCGATGATGTCGATCTTCTCGCCCGACAGCTCGCTCATCACATTGCGAACCCGTTGGCCCATCGGCCCGATGCAGGCTCCCTTGGCGTTGAGGCCCGGCATCCGCGATGTCACGGCGATCTTCGAGCGGTGCCCGGCCTCGCGGGCCACAGCGACGATCTCGACCGATCCGTCGGCGATCTCGGGAACCTCGAGTGAGAACAGCTTGCGGACCAGATTGGGATGGGTGCGCGACAGCTCGATCCTGGGCTCACGGACACCACGGGTGACCCCGATCACGTAGCAGCGCAACCGATCACCGTGTTGGTAACTCTCGCCGGGGACCTGCTCGGCGGGCCTGACCATGCCCTCCGACCCCTTGCTCTCGGTGCCCAGGCGCACGACGACGTTGCCCCGCGCGTTCTCCCGCGCATCACGCTGCACGACGCCCGCCGCGATATCACCCTCGCGGGCGGAGAACTCGCCGAACATGCGCTCGTTCTCCGCGTCACGGAACCGCTGCAGCATCACCTGCCGTGCGGTGGTCGCCGCGACCCGGCCGAAACCCTCTGGGGTGTCGTCCCATTCCTGGATCAGGTTGCCGTCGTCGTCGGTCTCGCGGGCCATCACCCGCACGACGCCGGTCTTGCGGTCGATGTCGATCCAGGCGTCGGCCTCGTGCCCCTCCGTGTGGCGGTACGCGGTCAGCAGCGCGGTCTTGATCGTCTCCAACAGCTCATCGACCGCGATCCCCCGATCCACTTCGATGGCATGCAGTGCAGCCATATCGATGTTCATTCGTCGACCTCCTCTCCGGAATGGCCGGCTAACTCGAGCTCTCGCCGGTTTGGTGGTGAAAACTCCACTTGTACAACAGCTTTGACAATTTCACTAAGAGCTATGTCACGGACCTCGTATTTCGCGCGCCGACTGTCGGCGACCACCACGCTCACGGTGTCGCCCACGAGTTCGCCCAACCGGCACTCCAGAGAGGAACCGTCGGACATCGACAGCGCCACCTTGCGACCGCGTGCACGCCGGTAGTGCCGTTCAGTGGTCAGCGGACGGTCCACGCCCCGCGACGTGACCTCCAGAACATAGGGGTCGAACTCCCCCGACGACGATTCGAACGCGTCGAGCAGCTCAGATGCGACACGCGACAACTCCGCGACCGCTTCGAGATCGAGGTTCTCCTCGCCATCGGCGACCACCACGATGCGGGGCGGCCGAGACACGGGCTGAACGGCGACATCCTCGACGTCGTACCCGCGACGCGCGAACTCAGCCTCGAGCAGCTCGGTCACCTGCGAAGAAGTCGGCAAGTGCGGGGACCGTAGCGGTTGATCCGATGCCACGGCGAGCTCCTCGTCTTGAGTTGTGCGGACGTGATCCCGGGCTACTGACCCTCGGGATCGAGTATCAACGATACGCCAGTCCAGGACGCCCGATTGGCCAACGACAGGTCAGCCGGTCGAACGCACGGCCGACTGACCGGATCCTGCGGGATGGCAGGATGACCCACGATGTCGAACGTGACCAGCACTCCCTCCCTCAGCAGGCGGCATGTCCTGATTGGTGCTGCCGCCCTGGCGCTGCTGAGCACCACGTCGGTCGCCTGTGGGTCCAAGACCCCCCCAGCCGATCTCAGCTCACTGGTCACCCAGATCGACCTCGCCCGAGCCGACAGCCAGCTGGCCGCAGACGCTGCCGCGGCCGCCCCGCCGCCCATCGCCGCGGCCCTGACCGTCGTCGCCGCCGAGCGCACCGCGCACGCCGAGGCGCTCACCGAGGAGATCATCCGTGTGACAGGCCAGGAACCGACGTCCTCGAGCGCCTCCGCGACCTCCACGTCACCCCCTCCCACCCCGGGAGAGCCCGTGGTCGCTCCCACACCGCAGGACGTCGTCGTGGCTCTCGCGAAGTCCGCGGGCAGCGCCGCCCAGGCGGCCGCCGAACAGGCGGGTTACCGCGCCGGGTTACTCGGCTCCATCACCGCGGCGTGCACAGCCGCGTACACCGTCGCCCTGGCCGAGGTGGCGCCATGACAGGGCCGCTGCCCGGACCGGCCACGACCGCACCGGCCACCACATCGGCCACCACGCCGGTGCCACCCACCACCAGGTCGGTGCCGACCACGTCGACCACAACGCCAGTGCCGCCCGCCACCAGCAACCCACCCGCGGCGACGACGACTGAGCCGCCCAGCACCACCACGACGACTCAGCCGACGACCACGACTCAACCCACGACGACCACCTCGGAGTCGTCCACGAGCCGGACCACTGACCCGGCACGCCCCAACGACGGACCCGACGCGGCGCTGTTCGACGCTGTCGCGACCGAGCACGGCGTGATCTACGGGTACGGCCTGGTATCGGCGCACTCCGCACCCGAGGTCAACGACATCGTCGCCGAGGCGATGGCCGCGCACCGCAAGCTCCGTGAGGACGCGATCGCCCGGCTGACCGATCGCGACGTCACCGCGCCCCTGCCCGCCGTCGGCTACGAGATCCCCATCGCGGTCAACACGCCGCAGGACGCGGCCCAGCTGGCGACGCGGATGGAGGAGGACAGCGCGGTCGCATGGCGGGCGGTGCTCGAACAGGCGACGACGACCGAGGACCGCGCGTTCGCCGTGACGGCGCTGACTCAGGCGGCGGTCACCGCGGCCAGATGGCGCGCCGTACTCGGCACCTCACCGAGCACCGTCGCGTTCCCCGGAGGCACCGAGTAGCTCAGGTTTGCGCCGCCAGCAGATATCCCAGATAGACCAGGTAAGCGGCGACCATGACGCCGCCCTCGATGCGGGACACCCGCCGTCCCGTGATGAAGATCGGGACGCACAGCAGGGCGACGCCCACCATGATCGGGATATCGATGCGGACCAGGCTGTCCGGCAACGCCAAACCGTGCGCGGGTACCAGGCAGGTGACGCCGAGGATCAGCAGGATGTTGAAGATGCTGCTGCCGAGCAGGTTTCCGACGGCGACGTCGCGGTCACCACGAATCGTCGAGACCACGGTCGTGACCAGCTCCGGCGCCGACGTGCCGATGGCCACCACGGTCAGGCCGATCAACGCGTCGGAGACACCGAACTCACGCGCCAATCCGACGGCACCGTTGACGAGCCAGTCCGCGCCCACCACCACGATGACGATGCCGACGAGCATCATCGCCACGTACAGCGCCAGCGGACGCCTTTCAGACGACGCCGCCTCACCGGGCTCGTCAGCCGATATGGCGTGGGCGAACTCGCCTGCCACAACGCGTGACTCACGCTGCGTGACGTGGATCAGCGCAACGATGTAGCAGATCGCACCGGTCACCAGAATCGCACCGTCGATCCGTGACAGCGTGCCGTCGGCCGCCAACACCCACATAGCGACCGCGGCCCCCGCCATCACCGGCAGTTCGAAGCGCAGCGTCCGCATCTGCATCGCGAGCGGCAGAATCAGGGCGCTCAGCCCGAGGATGAGCAGCATGTTGACGACGTTGGTGCCAGCGATGTTGCCGACGGCCAGCTCCCCGCCGCCCTCCCTGGCCGCCGTGATACCGATGGCCAGTTCGGGCATGCTGGTGCCGATCGACACCACCGTCAGGCCGATGACAATCGGGCTGATCCCCAGCCGCGCGGCGACCTCGACGCTGCCCCGGACCATGACGTCGGCCCCGATCACCAACGCGATCAACCCGACCAGAAACCACGACACATCCGTCAACATCCCGGCGTCCCCCAGTGGCGAAAGTGCCTACGCGATGGCCTCGGCGATCGTCGCGGCAGCCGAGTCGACCGGAATCTCGCGGTTCTCACCGGTGAACCGGTTGCGCAACTCGACCACGCCGTCGGCCCACCCGCGGCCGACCACGACGAGCCACGGCACCCCGAGCAGTTCAGCGTCCTTGAACTTCACGCCGGGTGAGGCCTTGCGATCGTCAAGAAGCACCTCGAGCCCGAGCCGATCCAGTGCACCGGCCAGTTCCGTCGCGCCAGTCCTGGCGTCGTCGTCCTTGTTGGCGATCACCACGTAGGCGTCGAACGGCGAGACCGCACTGGGCCACCGCAGGCCGAGATCGTCGTGGTGCTGCTCGGCGATGACGGCGACCAGGCGCGACACCCCGACACCGTAGGAGCCCATGGTCAGGCGCACCGGCTTGCCGTCCTCACCGAGCACGTCGGCGGTGAAGGCGTCGGTGTACTTGCGGCCGAGCTGGAAGATGTGACCGATCTCGATACCGCGCGCCGACACCAGCGGGCCCCTGCCGTCGGGCGAGAGGTCGCCGTCGCGGACCTCGGCCGCCTCGATGGTGCCGTCGGGCGTGAAATCGCGGCCGACCACCAGGTCCAGAACGTGCTTGCCCTGCTCGTCGGCCCCGGTGAGCCACGCCGTGCCGTCCACGACCCGCGGATCGACCAGATAGCGAACACCGTTGGCCAGCAAGCCCTTCGGGCCGATGTAACCCTTCACCAGGAACGGGTGCTTGGCGAAGTCGGCATCACCGAGCATCACGTACTCCGCCGGCTCGAGAGCCGCACCAAGCCGCTTGTCGTCGACTTCGCGGTCACCCGGGACGCCGACGGCCAGAAGCTCCCACTCACCGCCGGGCTCACGGACCTTCATCATCACGTTCTTCAACGTGTCCGCCGCGGTGAACTCACGGCCCAGGCCCGCGCCGTTGGCCCAGTCGACGAGCGTGGCGATGGTCGGCGTGTCACCGGTGTCGTGGACGACCGCTTCGGGCAGCCCGTCGAACGGGATCGGCGCGGGCGGCGTGGTGATCACGGCCTCGACGTTGGCGGCGTAACCCGATTCCACGCAGCGCACGTAGGTGTCCTCGCCGACCTCACTCTCGGCCAGGAACTCCTCGGACGCGCTGCCACCCATCGCGCCGGAGACCGCCGACACGATCACGTACTGCACGCCCAGACGCGCGAAGATCCTCTGGTAGGCCTCGCGATGGGCGTGGTAGGCGTCCTTCAGTCCACCCTCGTCGACGTCGAACGAGTACGAGTCCTTCATCACGAACTCGCGGCCACGCAGGATGCCCGCACGCGGACGCGCCTCATCGCGGAACTTGGTCTGGATCTGGTAGAGCCGCAGCGGGAAGTCCTTGTACGAGGAGTACTCCCCCTTCACCGTCAGCGTGAAGAGTTCCTCGTGGGTGGGCCCGAGCGCGTAGTCGTTACGGCGACGGTCCTGCAGCCGGAACAGGTTGGGCCCGTACTCGGTCCACCGGTTCGTCTTCTCGTAGGGCGCGCGCGGTACCAGCGCCGGGAGCAGGATCTCCTGTCCCCCAATGGCGTTCATCTCGCTGCGGATGATCGCCTCGATCTTGCGCAGCACGCGCAGCCCGAGCGGCAGCCAGCTGTACAGCCCGGGACCGACGGGCCGGACATAGCCGGCCCGGATCAGCAGTTTGTGGCTGGGCACCTCGGCGTCGGCGGGGTCGTCTCGGAGGGTGCGAAGGAACAGCTCGGACATGCGGGTGATCACAGCCGACAACCTTAGCGATGTCCGGTGTGGCCACTGCTCGTCGCGTCCGTCAGTCCCGCCCCTGCCAGGTGCACACGCACACCTCGTTACCCTCCGGATCGGCCAGCACCCAGAATGCGGGCGCCGCATCGGCGCTGACCAGCGTGCCGCCGGAGGCCAGCGCGGCGGCGATCCGCGGCTGGGCCACCTCGGGTGCGACATCGACGTCGATGTGGATCCGATTGCGTTGGGGACGCGGGGCGTCCATCTGCTGAAACCAGATGGTCGGCCCGCGTCGCAGCGGGTCACACAGGGCGCCCTCCGGCAGATCGACCGGCGCAGCTTCGTCGATATAGCCGGTCACGGCCTGCCAGAACGGCCGGATCCTGGGAATGTCGAGCGCGTCGATGGCGATCTCGATCGCCTGTGGCGTCACCGACCCCTCGCCGGGGCGGGTGTCCAGGGACCGTTCGGCCAGGCCGGCCGTGATGCGTGGCGCCAGCGCCAGGTCGTGGTCGGTGACCCGGCCGGCAGCGAGGGTCTGCAGGTGCAGCACGATCCGGTCGGCGTGCAGATCGACGCGCAGGTGCCCGTCTGCGTCATCGCTGACGGCGTCACCGCGGTGGCGGCGGCCTGCACCGCGGCGGGCAGCGACGGCACAGCCACGTGGGTGGTGAGCACACCGAGGATCAGCCGCCAGCCCAGCGGATCGGCGATCTGGGATATCTGGCCGCGGGTCGGCATCGCGTCGCTCACAGTTCGCCCGCCTCGACCGCTTCACGGGTGTGCTGCGCGCGGGCGATGTCGCGGGCGGAGAAGCCGATCCAGAACGCGGCAACACCCACCAGGATCGCGACCCCCGCCACCCACAGCAGCGAATAGGTGTAGCCCTGTCCCAGCGCATCGAGTTGGGCAGGCGTCATGTTCTTCACCGGGCCGGTGGTGCCGCCGAGGTAGAGCGTGCGGGAGGTCTGCACGGCCATGATGACGACCAGCACGAGGGGTCCACCGAGGTTCTGCACCATGAGCGTGATCGCCGCAACCGGCCCGATCTCGCTCGGTCCGACACCTGCGACGGCGCACAGCGGCAGGATCACCGAGATGATGCCGATTCCGAAGCCGCCCACCACGATCGGCCCGAACAGGTCCGGGAAGTACGGGATGTCGCGGGTCAGCGTGGAGCCGTAGAGCATGGCCGCCAGAACGAACAGGCCGCCGCCGATTATGAGCCAGCGGGGCGCGAACAATGGCGCCAACCTGGTGGCCAGCACGTTGCCGACGCCGACCGCCGCCGCGAACGGCAGGAAGCAGATCCCGGCCCGCAACGCGGAGTACCCGAGGACGTCCTGAGCCAGCAGGCCTACCATCACCGTCACGGTCAGCAACACCCCGCCGCCGAGGAACCACGCGGCGAACGTCGCCACCCGGTTGCGGTCGTTGAACACCGAGAACGGCACCAGCGGGTTGTCGGCGGAGCGTTCCACCACGAAGAACGCGACGAAGAAGCACACCGAGGCCACCGCGGCGCCGATCACCCACGGGTCGACCCAGCCGCGCGGTGGGCCCTGGGTGAAGACCAGGACGGCCGAGGTGCAGCCGAGGGTGGCCAGCAGCGCTCCCGTGATGTCGAGTTTGAGCCGCTCGTGGGTGGTCTCGGCGATCTGAAACACCGCAATCGCGATGATGACGATGCCGATCGGCACGTTGATCAGGAACGCGAGCCGCCAGGAGATGACGGTGAACAGGCCACCGAGCACCAGGCCGAGGACAGACCCGCAGGCCTGCATGCCCGCCGACACCGCCATGGCCTGATTGCGCGCGCGGCCCACGGCGTAGGTGGTGGCGATCAGTGCCAGCCCCGTCGGCGCCGCGACAGCCGCCCCGATGCCCTGCAGTGCACGCGCGGCGATCAACGTGTACTCGTCGTTGGCCAGCCCGCACACGAGCGACGCGATGGTGAACACGCCGACACCCGACAGGAAGGCCCGCTTGTGCCCGATCGCGTCACCGACGCGACCACCAAGCAGCAGCAGACCGCCGAACGCCAGGACATAGGCCGTGATGACCCAGCTCTTGCCCGCGTCGGAGAGGTTGAGGTCGGCCTGCATCTGGGGCAACGCGACGATGACGATGGTGCCGTCGAGCGTCGACATCAGCTGCATGCCGGTGATCGCGATGATGGCTGTGCCGAGCACCGACGAGGACAGCGGTGCGGTACTGCGCTCGGCAGACATGCTTTGCGACACTACCGATTGGTGACGACACCCATTGGTGACAACGCCGTGGTCGAGTTAGATCTCTCCGGCGTCGAGGGCGTCTTTGGCCTCCTGGGCATGCGCGACCTGCTCAGCGGTGTAGCCGATGAACAGGGCCACCGCGCCGACCACGACGGCGACGGCAGCCACCCACAGCAGGCCGTAGGTGTAGCCCTGGTCCAGGGCGTGCAGCTGCGCGGCGTCCATGTTCTTCACCGGACCGGTGGTTCCGCCCAGGTAGAGCGTGCGCGACGTGATGACGGCCTGAATGATCGCAAGCACGACGGGTCCGCCGAGGTTCTGCAGCATCAGGGCGATGGCCGATACCGGACCGATCTCGTCGAAGCCGACGCCCGCGATGGCCGAGATCATGAGCGGCACCACGATCATGCCGATGCCGAGACCACCGACGGTGATCGGGATAACCAGGTTCGGGAAGTAGGGGATGTCGCCGTGCAACGTCGAGCCGTAGATCATCGCCGCCAGCACCAGCACGCCGCCCGCAATCACCAGCACCCGCGGCGGGAACCGCGAGGCCAGGAACGAGGACAACCCGAGTCCGATGCCCAGCGCGATGACGAAGGGAATGAAGCCGATACCGGCGCGCAGGGCGCTGTAGCCCATGACGTCCTGGACGTACAGGCCGATCAGCACCGTCAGCGTGAACATCACGCCGCCGGCCAGGAACACCGCCGCGAACGTGGCGACCCGGTTGCGGTCACGGAACAGACTGAACGGGACGACGGGGTTGACCGCATTGCGCTCGACGTAGACGAAGGCGGTGAAGAACACCAGCGCCGCCAAGCCGGAACCGAGCGTGAGGGCCGACGACCAGCCCTTCTCGGGCCCCATCGAGAAGCCGAAGACGGCGGCCGTACAGGCGAGTGTCGCCAGGATGGCGCCCGCGGCGTCCAGCTTCATCCGCTCGCGGTTCGTCTCGCGCAGCGTCTTGCGCGCCAGGTAGATCATGACCAGGCCGATGGGCACGTTGACCAGGAACGCCCAGCGCCAGGACACCTCGGTCAGTGCGCCGCCGACGACGAGGCCCATCACCGACCCGACGCCGGTCATCGCGGCGAACACCGCGGTGGCCGTGTTGCGCGCCGGACCCTTGGGGAACGTGGTGGCGATCAGCGCCAGGCCCGTCGGCGAGGCGATCGCCGCGCCGACACCCTGCAGCAGACGCGCGAGGACAAGAGTGGACTCGTCCCACGCGATACCGCACAGGACCGAGGCGATGGTGAAGAGGCCGACGCCCACGATGAAGGTGCGCTTGCGGCCGATGGTGTCGCCGAGGCGGCCACCGAGCAGCATCAGGCCGCCGAACGTCAGCACGTAGGCGGTGATCACCCAGCTGCGGCCCGCGTCCGACAGGTTGAGCTCGTCCTGAATCTTAGGGAGCGCGACGATGGCGACGGTGCTGTCCATCGTTGCCAGCAGCTGCATGCCGCCGATCGCGATGACGGCGGCAAGGAACCGCTGAGATGGCAGCCAGGCTGGGTACCAGCTGCTTCGCTTCGTTTCATCGGCTTGCACGCGGACTGGAAGGGCCCGCTTGCTGGCGCCTTCGGCGTCGTTTCGGGCCGCGGCGCGCTCTTCATCGCTGAGAGCGGTCATACCGGGTTACCTTACAGTAATCTTAAGAACCCTTTATCTGACGAAAGGCCGCGACGGACCCGATCACGATGATCGCGGGAGGTCGGATGCCCTCGGCGCGGATCTCCTCGCCCGCGGCCGCCAGGGTGGTGCGCAGGGTCCGCTGTGAGGCCGTGGTGCCGTGTTGTACGACGATCACCGGCGTATCCGCTGGTCGGCCGCCTTCCAACAACACCTTCGCGAATAGCTCGATGCGCTCGACGGCCATCAGCAGCACGATCGTGCCGGACAGCGAGGCCAGCGCATTCCAATTCACTAACGATTCCGGATGGTCTGGTGCGAGATGCCCACTGACCACCACGAATTCGTGGTTGACGGCCCTGTGGGTGACCGGAACACCGGCCAATGCGGGCACCGCTATGGCACTCGTCACACCGGGCACGACCGACACGGGAACCCCCGCCTCGGTGCACGCCAGGACCTCCTCATAGCCCCGCGCGAACACGAACGGATCGCCGCCCTTGAGCCGGACGACGAACTTGCCCGCCCTGGCGCGGTCGATGAGGACCGCGTTGATGGCGTCCTGCGCCATGGCCCTGCCGTACGGGATCTTCGCGGCGTCGATGACCTCGACGTGGGGCGCGAGTTCGGCCAGCAACTCCGGAGGCGCGAGGCGATCGGCGACCACGACGTCGGCCTGTGCGAGCAGTCTGCGGCCCCGCACGGTGATGAGTTCGGGGTCCCCGGGGCCACCGCCGACCAACGCGACCGTTCCGCGCATCGCCTCGGTGACCTCGTCGGTGAGCACGCCGCTCTGCAGGGCCTCGTGGATGGCGTTGCGGATCGCCGCCGAGCGGCGGTGATCGCCGCCGGCCAGCACTCCGACCGACAGCCCCTCGTACTCGAAGGAGGCGGGTGTCACGGCCGTGCCGTCGCGCGCGGCGTCGGCGCGGACGCAGAACACGTGCCCGCGCTCGGCCTCGGCGACGACGGCCGCGTTGACCTCCGCGTCGTCGGTGGCGGCGATGGCGTACCAGGCGCCGTCGAGATCACCGTCGCGGTAGTCGCGCACCTCCAGCGTGATGCCGGGCTGCTGGTCGACAAGGGCCTCGACGGCGGGCGTCACGGCCCGGGCGACGACGTGGACGTCGGCGCCGTTGGCCAACAGAAGGGGCAACCGGCGCTGGGCGACAGTGCCGCCGCCGACCACGACCACCTTCCGGCCGGACAGTCGGAGTCCGACGAGATAGGCGTTATCAGTCACGTTGCTCCTCGCGTGCGCGTCACCCGGCGAGCTTAGAGGCTGCCGCCGCGGCCACGAAGCGGGTCACCGCCAATGGATGCGCCGCGGCATGGGTGTGCAGATAGGCGGCATGAACTCCGGCGTGCACCGCACCGTCGGTGGCGGTGGCCCCGCGCGCCTGGACACCCGTCCGAAACACCCACGCGGGGTCGTAGTCTCGGGCGAACGTCACCTTCGTGCGGTGGAACTCGTGGCCCACGACGCGTGCACCGGTCGGGTGCACCGACGAGTCAGACGTCGCGACGGCATCGCGATAGCCGATGGTGAGCTTGTCGGTGAACCGCGCCGTCCCCGCCAGCACGCCGCACATCGGGGTGCCGTCCAGGTCGTCGACGAGGTAGACCAGCCCGGCACACTCCGCATGAACAGGAGCACCCGCTGCCGCGAGGGCCGAGATCTGCCCTCGCACAACGTCGTTGGCGGAAAGCTCGGCGGTGAACTGCTCGGGGAAGCCGCCGGGCAGCACCAGCGCGTCGACGGCGCTCGGGAGTGGGTCGAGCAGCGGATCGAACTCGACCACCTCTGCACCGGAGGCTGTCAGCAGCTCGATGTGTTCGGGGTAGCCGAAGCTGAACGCGCGGCCCGCGGCCACCGCCACGACGACCCCGCCGGTCACGGGTTCGGCGACCGCCGGATCCCATGGCGCATCCGGTACGTGCGATCGGGCGGCGGCGAGCACCGCGCCCGTGTCGACATGCCGGGCCACCAATTCGGTCATCGCCTCGACCGCGCGCCGTGCCTGCGCTCCGTGCTCGACAGCCGTCACGAGGCCCAGATGCCGTGACGGAACCGACAGTTCGTCGGCGCGTGGGATGGCGCCGAACACGTGCACCCCGGCCTGATCGCAGGCCTGGCGCAGCACCTCCTCGTGGCGCGGTGAGCCAACCCGGTTGAGGATCACGCCCGCGATGCGGACGGTCTCGTCGAACGTCGAGAACCCGTGCAGCAGCGCCGCGATGCTATGACTCTGGCCACGCGCGTCGACGACCAGCACCACCGGCGCACCCAGCAGGCCCGCGACATGGGCGGTGGATCCGCGGGCCGCACCGGCCCAGGCCGGGTCGATTCGGCCGTCGAAAAGCCCCATCACGCCCTCGACGACGGCGACGTCGGCGCCAGCGGCACCGTGCCGGTACAGCGGACCGATCAGCGAGTCCCCCACCAGCACCGGATCGAGGTTGCGTCCCGGTAGACCGGTGGCCAGCGCGTGGTAACCGGGGTCGATGAAGTCGGGTCCGACCTTGAAGGGTGCGACGCGCTGCCCGGCTCGCCGCAACGCGCCCATCAGTCCGGTGGCCACGGTGGTCTTACCGCTGCCCGATGACGGCGCCGCGATGACGACGGCGGGAGCACTCACCACACTGGCCCACTCACCACACTGGCCCACTCACCACTCAATGCCGCGCTGACCCTTGCGGCCGCTGTCCATCGGATGCTTCACCTTGGTCATCTCGGTGACGAGGTCGGCGGCGTCCAGGAGTCGCTGTGGGGCGTCCCGGCCGGTGATGACGACGTGCTGGGTACCCGTGCGGGCGGCCAGAACCTCGATGACCTCGTCGGTGTCGATCCACCCCCACTTCAGCGGATAGGTGAACTCGTCGAGGACGTAGAACCCGTGCCGTTCCTCGGCGAGCCTGCGGGTGATCTCGGCCCAGCCATCGGCGGCGGCGGCGGCATGGTCGACCTCGGATCCCTGCTTACGCGACCAGGACCAACCCGAACCCATCTTGTGCCACTGCACCGGACCGCCCACGCCGCGCTCGTCGTGCAGGCGGCCGAGTTCGGCGAAGGCGGCCTCCTCGCCGACCTTCCACTTGGCGCTCTTGACGAACTGGAACACGCCGATGTCGAACCCCTGGTTCCACGCTCGCAGCGCCATCCCGAACGCCGCGGTGGATTTCCCCTTGCCGGGCCCGGTGTGCACCGCGAGCAGCGGGGCGTTGCGGCGGGCCTTGGTGGTCAACCCGTCGGCGGGCACCTCGATCGGTTGGCCCTGTGGCATCAGCGTCTCCCTACCGGTCGTTCAGGCGGCGAGTTCGGTCCCGGCCGTGACCAGCCGGGTGAGCGAATCGGCGCGCAGGTGTGCAAGGCGCACCGCGGGCGCACCCAGTTGTCGGGCGAGTTCGTCGGCCAATCCCAGTCGCACGTAGGACGTCTCGCAGTCGACCACGACACACGCGGTGCCCTCGGCGGCCAGCAGCCCCGCGGCGGCCCGACTGCGACCCAGCGGATCGGCTCCCCCGGTGGCGCGGCCGTCGGTGAGGACCACCACCAGGGCACGCCGGGCACGGTCGCGCGCCTTCTCCCGCACGACGAGATCGCGGGCGGTGAGCAGACCCTGGGCCAGCGGCGTCTTACCGCCGGTGTCGAAGTTGGCCAGGCGACGGCTCGCGATGTGCACCGACGACGTCGGCGGCAGCACGACATGAGCCTGCTGGCCCCGGAACGTGATCACCGCGACCTTGTCGCGACGCTGGTAGGCATCGCGCAGCAGCGACAGCGTCGCGCCACCGACGGCTGCCATCCGGTCGCGCGCTGCCATCGAACCGGAGGCATCGACCACGAAGATCACCAGGTTGCCCTCGCGGCCCTCGCGGATCGCACGCCGCACATCGTCGGGCGATACCGACATCCGCCCCGCGCCCGATTGATGACCCGCCGCGGCCAGCAGCGTGCCGAACAGGTGCACGCCGTGACCGGCTAGAGGATCCTCGGTGGCCGCCACCGTCGTACCGGTGCGGTTGCGCGCCCGTGAACGTCGGCCCGGGGCACCCTCACCGACGCCGGGTACCACCAGTGCCTTGGTCTTGAACGTCGACGACGCCGGCGCGTTCGGACGCGATCCCGACGACCCCGGCCGAGTCGAGTTGCCTTCCGCGGGAGGCTCTGCCGCCGAGGGCTCGGATGCGCCACCACCGCCGGGCGGGTCGGGATCGGGTTCGGGGTCAGACTCGGGGGCATCCGCCGATTCACCGGCCTGGGTCATGGCCTCATCGAGCACATCGGGGTCTAGACCCGGATCGTCGAACGGATCGCGACGACGCCGGTGCGGCAGCGCGAGTTCGGCGGCCACGCGAACATCCTGTTCCTCCACAGCCCCAGCACCACGCCACGCCGCGTGCGCCACCGCAGTGCGGGCGACCACCAGATCGGCGCGCATCCCGTCCACGTCGAAGGCCGCGCACAGCGCTGCGATGCGACGCAGTTCACTGTCCGGCAGAACGACATCGGCGACCGACGCGCGGGCCTCGGCAATGGATTTGGCGAGCTGCGCGTCCTCGTCGGCATAGCGCGACGCGAATTCCGCCGGGTCGGCCTCGAAGTCCATCCGGCGCCGGATCACCTCGACGCGAACGTCGACGTCGCGCGAGGCGCGCACGTCGACCGTCAGCCCGAACCTGTCGAGCAACTGCGGACGCAGTTCTCCCTCTTCGGGATTCATGGTGCCCACCAACATGAACCGCGCATCGTGACTGTGCGAGACGCCGTCCCGCTCGACATGCACCCGACCCATCGCCGCGGCGTCGAGCAGCACGTCCACGAGGTGGTCATGCAGCAGGTTGACCTCATCGACGTAGAGGACTCCACCGTGCGCCCGGGCCAGCAGACCCGGCGAGAACGCGTGCTCGCCGTCGCGCAGAACCCGTTGCAGGTCCAGCGAACCCACGACACGGTCCTCGGTGGCTCCGATCGGCAACTCGACCAGCCTGGCGTCATCGTCGATCGCGGACAGCACGTCGGCGAGCGCCCGCACCGCCGTCGACTTCGCGGTGCCCTTCTCCCCGCGAATCAGCACGCCGCCGATCTCGGGTCGCACCGCGCAGAGCACCAGCGCGAGTCGCAGGCGGTCCTGGCCCACCAAGGCACTAAACGGGTAACCGGGTTCAGCCGCCATGGGAACCACCACTGCGCAACATCGGAACGTGCGGGATACCGTCGTCGAGGAACTCGTCACCGTCACGGACGAATCCGTGCTTGGCGTACATCTCCTCGAGGTAGATCTGTGCGTTGATGCGGCAAGGGTAGTCGCCGACCTCGGCGAGCGCGGCCTGCATCAGACGGCTGGTGTGTCCGTGCCCGCGTTCGGCGCGCTTGGTGCACACCCGACCGATGCGGAACTCCTTCTCACCTCCCGGGTGTTCCTCCATCAGCCGCAGCGTCGAGACCACGCGGCCGTCGGTGTCCTCCAGCCAGAAGTGCCGTGTCTCGGCCAGCAGGTCGCGGCCGTCGAGTTCTGGATACGGCGTGGCCTGCTCGACGACGAACACCTCGACGCGAAGCTTGAGCAGTTCGTACAGCGTTGCCGCGTCGAGGTCCTTGGCCCAACTACGCCTCGGAGCGATCGTCACGTGGTGACCATCACGCCGACGCCGCGGCCTGGACTGCGGCGATCTGTGCCTTGGGCTCGTCGAGCTTGAGCACCTTTGTGCCCCAGTCCCAGACCTCTTGGTACAGCTTCGGCGCCCCCGAGAGCTCGGTACCGAAGGACGGCACCATCTCCTTGAGCTTGGGCCGCCATGTCTCGAAGCGATCCGGGAAGCAGCGCTCCATCACGTCGAACATCGCGGGCACGGCGGTCGATGCACCCGGCGACGCACCGAGCAGACCCGCGATGCTGCCGTCCTCGGCCGACAGCACCGTCGTGCCGAACTCCAGCACACCGCCTGCACCCTTCTTGCGGATCACCTGGACGCGCTGGCCCGCCACATCGAGCTCCCAGTCCGAGGCCACCGCGCTCGGAGCGAACTCGCGCAGGTCCTTGACCCTGTCGTCCTCGCTGAGCAGAAGCTGGCTGACCAGGTACTTGACCAGGCTGACCTCGGTCAGACCGACACCGAGCATCGATGCCAGGTTGTTGGCCTTGACCGACAGCGGAAGGTCGGTCACCTTGCCCTGCTTGAGGAACTTGGGCGACCAGCCCGCGAACGGTCCGAACAGCAGCCACGAGCGGCCGTTGATGACACGGGTGTCCAAGTGCGGCACCGACATCGGCGGGGCACCCAGCGGCGGAGCGCCGTACACCTTGGCCTGGTGACCGGCGGCCAGCACGGGGTTGTTGGTGCGCAGGAACTCGCCGCCGACGGGGAAGCCGCCAAATCCCTTGACTTCCTTGATGCCCGACTTCTGCAGCAGCGGCAGCGCGCCACCGCCCGCGCCCACGAACACGAACTTGGCGTTGATCTTCCGCTTGCTCCGAGTGCGCCGGTTGATCACACCGAGCGTCCACGTGCCGTCGGACTCCTTGTGCAGGTCGCGCACGTCGTGGCCGAACAGGGTCGTCATACCGCGCTGGGCGGTGTAGCCGATCAGTTGCCTTGACAGCGAACCGAAGTCGACGTCGGTGCCGGCCTGCGTCCAGTTCAGGGCGACGGGATCGGAGAAGTCCCGCTTGGCCGCCATCAGCGGAAGCCGGCGGGCGAACTCGTCGCGGTCGTCGATGAACTCCATCGTCGCGAACAGGGGGTTGGTGACCAGCGCCTCGCGACGATTGCGCAGATAGTCGACATTGCCTGCCCCGTGCACGAAGCTCACGTGCGGAATCGGGTTGAGGAAGCTGCGGACGTCGGGCAGCACACCGTTCTCGACGGCATACGCCCAGAACTGGCGTGACACCTGGAACTGCTCGTTGACGTGGACGGCCTTGGCGGTGTCGATCGTGCCGTCGGAGCGCTGCGGCGTGTAGTTCAGCTCACACAGTGCCGAGTGACCGGTGCCCGCGTTGTTCCACGGGTCGCTGCTCTCCGCGGCGGCGCCGTCGAGGCGTTCGATCAACGTGATCGACCAGTCGGGTTCCATCAGTCGGAGCAGCGCGCCGAGGGTGGCGCTCATGATGCCGGCGCCCACCAGTACGACGTCGGTCTTCGCTGTCTTGGCTGCCTCAGTCACCTGTTCTTCGGCCCTTCTTGATCGCGCACCCGTATCAATACGGCTCAGTAACCACTAGGTTATCCCGCCGCCCGCTGCTTCCCACCGCCCACCGGCCCTGCCGTACCCCGCGACGACACTCCCCGCGGCTAAGGTGGCTGTCGTGACACGGTGGGAGCCCGATGTGCTGCCCGGCTACTGGCAGCAGACCATTGCGCTCGGCATCGATCCCGATGGTGAGGGAGATCTCTTCGCCACGCTGGTGCGCCGCGGCGACGGGGGCACTGCGCGCCGAGCCGTCCTGGCGTTGCACGGCTACACCGACTACTTCTTCAACACCGAACTCGCCGACCGTTTCGCCGAGCGTGACTTCACCTTCTACGCCCTCGACCTGCACAAGTGCGGCCGATCATGGCGCACCGGGCAGACCCCGCACTTCACCACCGACTTGGCCAGCTACGACACCGAACTGCTCCGTGCACTCGACGCCATCGCGACCGACACGGGCGGGGCACAGGTGTGCGTGTACGGGCACTCGGCGGGTGGTTTGATCGCCTCGCTGTTCCTCGACCGCGTTCGCCAGCGGGGTGCGTCCACCGATGTCGACGGGTTGGTGCTCAACAGCCCGTTCTTCGATCTGCACGGGCCTGCGATCCTGCGGTCGGCGCCCACATCGGCCGCGCTCGCCGCGCTGGCCCGCTGGCGGAAGCTGCACGTGATCCGCAAACCGACCGAGGGCGGGTACGGAACGAGCCTGCACCGCGATTACGCGGGCGAGTTCGACTACGACCTGGAGTGGAAACCACTCGGCGGATTCCCCGTCACGTTGGGGTGGATCAACGCGGTCCGTCGCGGTCAGGCCCGGCTGCACCGCGGCCTCGACGTCGGCGTCCCGAACCTGATTCTGCGCTCGGGCCACAGCGTTGCCGAGGCTCCCGATCCCGAGGCAATCCAGCGCGGTGACGCCGTCCTGGACGTCACGCAGATCGCACGGTGGGCCGGCTGCGTCGGAAACCACACCACCGTCGCGCCCATCGCCGACGCCAAACACGATGTGTTTCTCTCGCTGGCGCAGCCACGCGCTGCCGCCTATCGCGAGCTGGACCGGTGGCTGCAGCGTTTCCTCGACACCAGCTGCGACCACACAGAAGACAACCGACCCGACGGAACCATCTCTCCCCCCTGCACTCAAACCGGACAAGGCTGATACGCGTGGAGCACTACGACCTGACCATCATCGGAACCGGTTCTGGCAACAGCATTCCCGATCCCGCCGCCGACCCGCGCTACGCCGATATGCGGATCGCGATATGCGAGCAGGGCACGTTCGGCGGCACCTGCCTCAACGTCGGCTGCATCCCCACCAAGATGTTCGTGTACGCCGCCGAGGTGGCCCAGACCATCCGGCACGCAAAGGTTTACGGTATCGACGCGACCATCGACGGTGTGCGGTGGCGGGATATCGTGTCGCGGGTCTTCAGCCGCATCGATCCGATCGCCGAGGGCGGCGAGGACTACAAGCGCAGTCTGCCAGGCGTCGACTTGTACCGCAGCCACACGCGGTTCGGACCCACCCAGCCCGACGGCCGGTACACATTGCGCACCGAGGCTGGTGAGGAGTTCACGTCGGACAAGGTGGTGATCGCCGCGGGCTCGCGCATCAATGTCCCACCGGCAATCATCGATTGCGGCGTCGACTACCAGACCAGCGACACCGTCATGCGGATCCCGGAACTGCCCGAACATCTGGTGATAGTCGGCGGCGGGTTCGTCGCCGCGGAGTTCGCGCACGTGTTCTCCGCGCTCGGAGTGCAGGTGACCATCGTGGTGCGCGGCGACGGCCTGCTCACCCACTGCGACGAGACGCTGTGTCACCGGTTCACCGATCTCGCGAAGGCGAAGTGGAACGTGCGCACGCACGAGAACATCGTCGGCGCACATCACGACGGGGACAGCATCGTGCTGGAACTCGATGACGGTGACACGATCACCGCCGACATGCTCCTGGTCGCCACCGGGCGGATCGCCAACGGCGATCTGCTCGACGCCGACCTTGCCGGTGTGGCAGTCGACGAGAACGGCATGGTGGTGGTCGACGAGTACCAGCGGACCACCGCGCCTGGCATCTTCGCACTCGGTGACGTGTCGTCGGCCTACCAGCTCAAGCACGTCGCCAACCACGAGATGCGGGTGGTGCGACGCAATCTGCTCCTCGACTGGGACGACACCGCGTCGATGGTCGCCTCCGATCACCGCTTCGTTCCGTCGGCGGTGTTCACCGACCCCCAGATCGCCACGGTCGGACTCACCGAGGCGCAGGCCCGTGAACAGGGCTTCGATATCGCGGTCAAGGTGCAGAACTACGGCGACACCGCCTACGGCTGGGCGATGGAGGACAAGACCGGGATCGCCAAGGTGATCGCCGACCGCTCGACCGGCCTGATTCTGGGCGCGCACCTGATGGGTTACCAGGCGTCCTCGCTCATCCAGCCGCTCATCCAGGCGATGAGCCTGGGCCAGACGGCCGAAGAGGTCGCCAAGGGCCAGTACTGGATTCACCCGGCGCTGTCCGAGGTCGTCGAGAACGCGCTGCTCGGCCTCGACTAGCTCCCGCGCCTACGCCTGCACCGGAAGTGCCGCCGTGTCCGCGTCTTCGCTGGGAGGCGGCGGCGACTTCCGAAAGTGGTTGTCACCCCGCGGATACACGACCTGCGGCCACCAGAACCACCGGCCCAACAGTGTCGCGATCGACGGCATCAGCAGCGAACGCACGATGAACGTGTCGACCAACAGTCCGATGGCGATCGTGGAACCCATCTGGGCCAGCACGATCAGCTCGCTGCCCATCATTCCCGCCATCGTGGCCGCGAACACCAGCCCGGCTGAGGTCACCACACCGCCCGTACCCGCCATGGACCGGATGATGCCGGTCTTGAGGCCCGCGTGGATCTCCTCCTTGAATCGCGAGACCAGCAGCAGGTTGTAGTCCGATCCCACCGCCAGCAGGATGATGACGGACATCAGCATGACGAGCCACTGCACCTGGATACCGAACAGGTCCTGCCAGATCAGCACCGAGATACCGAATGACGCGGCAATCGAGCTGGCCGCCGTGCCGACGATGACCAGCGATGCCACCGCACTTCGGGTCAGGATGAGCATGATCATGAAGATCAGCGTCAGCGACGACACCACGGCGATCATGAGGTCGTACCTGGCGCCGTCCGACATGTCCTTGTAGGTCGCGGCCACCCCGCCGAGGTAGATCTTCGCGTCCGACAGCGACGTCATCTTCAAGGCATCCTGCGCGGCCTTGCGAATCGAGTCGATCCGGCTGATTCCCTCGGTTGTCGCGGGATCGGTCTCGTGCGTGATGAACATCCGCGCCGACTTGCCGTCCGGTGACATGAACATCTTCAGCCCGCGCTCGAAGTCGGGGTTCTGGAACGCCTCCGGGGGCAGATAGAAGAGGTCGTCATTCTTTGCATCGTCGAACGCCGCACCCATCGCCAAGGCGGTGTCGTTGCTCGCCTCCAACTGATCGAGCAGCGCCTTCTGCGAATTGTATGACGCCAATGACAGGTCTCTACTGGTCTTCATCGCCGCGATCGTCTGCGGCAGGAGTGCCGTCAACTGAGGAGCCAGCGCCGCCAATTGGTCGGTGTTGCCCTGCACTGCTCCCGTCGCGTCAGTCAGTTCGCTGATCCCGTCGAGGGAATCGAACAGCGACCTCGCCGCAGCGCATAGGGGGATGTCGAAACAGTGCGGCTCCCAGTAGAAGTAGTTCCGCATCGGCCGGAACTGGTCATCGAAGTTCGCGATGTTGTCTCGTACCTTCGCGGTAATCGCGAGCAGGTCCTGCGACTTGGCCGCCGAGTCCTGCGTGAGTGCGGTCTGCTTGAGCGAGAGTTGGTACTGCTCCTCCAGGATGTCGATCGAGACCTGCGTTGCGTCAGCCATTTTGAGCGTGTTGGCCAGCTGGTCCCGCTGGAACGGCAGGTTCATATTGTTCGTCTGACCCTGAACACTGGTCTGGAACGGAATCGAGCTGTGCTGGATCGGAATCCCAAGCGGCCGGGTGATGTTCTGCACCATGGCGATGCCCTCGGTGTGCATGACGTTGCGTGCCACCGCGTTCAGCACCAGCATGTCGGCGGGGTTCCGCATGTCGTGATCGGCATTGACCATCAGGATGTCCGGGTTCATCCGGGCTTGTGAGAAGTGCCGGTCGGCGGCGGCGAAGCCGACGTTCGTCGGGGCGTCCTGCGGCAGGTAGTAGCGGTCGTTATAGGCCGGCTTGTATCCCGGAATTGCCACAAGGCCGATCAGCACCACGAAGAGGCTCGCCACGAAGATGGGTGCGGGCCAGCGGACCACGGCGGTGCCGATACGCCGCCAAAACCGGCTCTGGGGCGGGCGTTTGGATTCGTACAGCCCAATCCTGCTGCCGAGAAAGAGGGCGGCCGGTCCGAGCGTGACGGCAATCGCCACGACCACGATCATGCCGATCGCGACCGGTGCACCCATGGTGCTGAAATAGGGCAGCCGCGCGAAGCTCAGGCAGAAGGTGGCCCCGGCGATGGTCAGACCCGAGCCCACGATGATGGGAGCTACCGACTTGATCGTGGTGTAGTACGCGTCGTCGCGGTCCTCCCCCATACCCCGTGCCTCGCGGTAGCGGCCGAACAGGAAGATGCCGTAGTCGGTGGCCGCCGCGATCGCCAGCATCGTCAGGATGTTGCCCGCGAACGTCGTCAGTCCGAACGCGCCATGACTGGCCAGTACGGCCACGACGCCGCGCGCCGTCAGCAGTCCGAGGAACGTGAGGAACAGCTGGATGAGCGTTGTGACGATCGAGCGGTAGACGACCAGCAGCATGCCGGCGATCGCAACAAGGGTGAGCAGCGTGATCGTGGCCAGGCTGGCGTTGCCGATGACGTGCAGATCGTCGGTGAGCGATGCCGGTCCCGCGACGTAGGCCTGCACGCCTGGGGGTGCCGTCGTCTCGGCGATGACCTTGCGAACGGCCTGAACGCCCTCGTTGGCCAGGGTTTGCCCCTGCTCGCCGGCCAGGTTCAGCATCACGTAGGAGGCCTTGCCGTCGGCGCTCTGCGCACCGGCCGCCGTCAACGTGTCGCCCCAGAAGTCCTGGATGTGCTGGATGTGTTCGGGGTCCTGGCGCAGCTTGCGGATGATCTCGTCGTAGTACTGGTGAGCATCGGGGCCGAGCGCCTGTTCGCCCTCGATGACCACCATGATCGTGCTGTTGGAGTCGAACTCGCCGAAGTTGGCGCCCATCAGCTTCATGGCCTTCATCGACGGCGCGTCCTCGGGGGCCATCGGCGCCGAATGGAGCTCACCGACGACCTCGAGCTGAGGCGCGACAACGTTCACCGTGACGGCAAAGGCGATCCAGAACAGGATTATCGGCACAGCAAGGATGCGCAGCGCGTGCGCGAAGAGTGGCCGCTTGTGTTGGTCGGTAGCGGTGGCCGGGGGCGCGGTATGGGTCATGCCGACTTCACCAGGCAGTAGGTCTGGGCATTGACCCCATTGGCTGATTTCTCCTCACGGACAACTCCGTTCACTGTGACGCGGCAACCGATCTCGTCGCCGTCGCTGCGCGCCATGAGATTGGCGCTGACCGTCGGCAACGTCGTCGACAATGTGACCGACCAGGGCAACGGCACGGTGACCAGATGCACATTCGCGTCAGGATCGAAGTAACTGATTTGGGCCGTGGTTCCTGGCGGGCCGTACACGTCGTAGACCATGACCTTCGGGTTGAACTGCACGATTTCGATGCCGGCACCTGCGTTGGCGTTCAGATCCTCGGAGGCGAACATCCCGTGCAAACGGGAGACGACAAGACCGGAGATCGCCAGAACGACGACCAGGACCAACGGGATCCACAGCTTTTTCAACGCACGGCCAATCGGAACGCGTCTCACTTGGCCACCTTCGGGTCGAATTCGGCCGCGACATCACCTGTGGCGCAGTCAGCCTCGGCGGTCAAGCGAACCAGGACGGGATATGCGACCCGCGCGGCAAGCCACAACGCGTTCTCCTCCTCGGGCGACAGCGTCGCCAACAACTCGGCGAGGCGGGCCCTACGGACTCGCTTCCGGTCGTCCAGAACCTCTCGACCATGCTCTGTGAGGCCGATGAGGGCAGCGCGCCCGTCTGCGGGGTCGGCGAACCGGGTCACCAGATCCTGTCGTTCCAGCCGTTGGACCAGCTGCGTCATCGACGGTTGGCTGATCCCCTCCCTGGCGGCCAACGCCGTCAACCGAATCGGGCCCTCTCGGTTGACCCTGTTCATCGCGAACGCTGCGGACGTGCTCAATTCGGCACGGTCGGTGAGGAATCGAGCTGTCAGGTCCACCGACTGATCAAGAAGCTCGCCGACACAATCGCTGGCTCGCCCAGCGGACGGCGAATTTTGCATACCGTACCTATATCACGCGCACTATGTAGCAACAATGCGGACCTGGGTCCAGCACATCACAGCAACTTCACAGAAACACTTGCTCCCGTTGTGGTTTCAGGATGGCCCGCAGGTCGCCGGGCGGGCCCCGGCCAGTCCCCCACCCTGTGCCCGCCCGCGCCAGGATCGCGACCCCGACCCGGGCACGAAATATTTGAATGCGTTGTCACACACCCAATCTCATGGACTCGGAGCCGTGGGCAGCGCCTGGCGCGACCACCGTGGCCAGCCAGTCCGCCTCGGCCACTCGGGGATCTACATAGTGTGCGTTATGTGAATCCTGGCGCCACGACCCCGGCTAGGTGACGGGCGGGCTCCACCGTTCCTCGACCCGACCGAAGTGCCAGACGGCCAAGGCGATCAGCCAGGCCACGACGAACAGCCCGACGATCATGAAGCCGACCACCTCGAGGTCGGCTGACCCGACGAACGCCAATGGCCCGGTCTCGACGCCGAGACGATCGGCCAGCAGTCCCGCCAGGACGATGACGCCGATGACGAGTGCGACGAGCACCGACAGCACTGTCACAGTCAGGTTGTAGTAGACCTTGCGGACCGGTTTGAGGAACGCCCAGCCGTAGGCGCGTGCCATGAAGATGCCGTCGAGCGCGTCGAAGAGGCTCATACCCGCCGCGAACAGGACCGGCAGCACGAGGATGGCGTACCAGGGCAACGTGAATGCCGCCGTGCCCGCCGCCAGCACCAGCAGCGCCACCTGAGTGGCGGTGTCGAAGCCCAGACCCATCAGGAGACCGACCGGGTAGAGGTGCCACGGCTTGTCGACGCGCCGCATCACCCGGCCGAGTAACCGGGCCAGGAAGCCGCGGCTGTGCAACTGCCGTTCGAGTTCGGCCTCGTCGAACTCGCCGGTGCGCATGGTGCGCAGTACCTTGGCGATACCGAACACGGCGAACAGATTGGTGAGGCCGATCAGAATGAGGAACGTCCCGGCGACCAGGGACCCGATGAGTCCGAGGGTCTGCAGCATCGGGGAACCCTCGTCCTGCACCGGACCGACGAGAGCGCGCACGCCGAGAGCGAGCAGCAGCGCCAGACCGAACACGACGCTGGAGTGTCCGAGGGAGAACCAGAATCCGGCGCTGAGCGAGCGCTTGCCCTCGCCGACCAGTTTCCGGGTGGTGTTGTCGATGACGGCGATGTGATCGGCGTCGAAGGCGTGGCGCACTCCGAGCAGGTAGGCCGTCACCCCGAGGCCGACGCCGAACACTCCCGCCGATCCGAGCGTGATGTGTTGCGGTGCAACGGCCAGGACCAGCACGCCCCATCCGACGACATGCAGCAGCAGGACGACGGCGCCGATCACAGCGATCGACGTCCAGTCCGCCCGCTGGAAGCGCGGTGTCGCGGATGATTCGCTCGATGTGGAGTTGACTGCGCTGACCCGGGCGCTCATCAATCCGACCCTAGGACCATGCACCACATCTGTCTAGGTGAACAGATGACATCACCCGCCACCCCGCCCGCCAAATCAGATCGGGCGTCTCAGCCGTGACGCGCACCGATCCAATGCAGCAGGTCGTGCACGATTTCGTCATCGAGCCGGTACGCCACCGAACGGCCCACCCGGGTACTGGTCACCCAGCCCTGTTCGCGCAGCACCCGAAGGGCCTGCGACACGGCGTTCTCTGACCTTCCCAGCGCGGCAGCGAGATCGCTGACGCATATGCCCGGCGCGCGGTGCAGGCTGAGCAGGATCTCCAGGCGGTGCGGGTCGGACAACAGATCGAAACGCTGTGCCCAGCCGCCGGTGTCGACGTCGGCCAGCGCCGACGAGGCCCGCTTGACCACGGTCCGATCCGCCACACCTGCAATTTAGTCCAGGAAACCGTGCAGCAGGGCTGCCGAGCCCCAGACGTGGGCGGTCATCACCTCCGCGGCTCGCTCACCGTCACCGGCCAGGATGGCCATCACGATGGCCTCGTGCTGTTCGTCGGAGTGGACGATGTTGCGGGCCAGCAGCGGGATCTGGTCAAGCAGTTCGTTGAGGCGCATCCGGTTGTCTGCGACCAGCGGCACGACCGACGGCGTCCCCGCCGCCTCGGCGATCGCCAGATGCAGCCGCGAGTCGAGCCTGCGGTAGTCCTCGGGTTCGGCGTCACGGACGTCGGCCAGCCGGGTCCACAACGTCTCGCGCTCGGTGGCGGTGAGCGTTCGACTCGCCGCCATCCGCGCCGCGCCCACCTCGAGGATCTCGCGAAGCCGCAGGGCATCGTCGATGTCGGCGCGACTGAACCGGATGCCCTCCGCGCTCGGCGAGGGCAGTTCCTCGGCCAGGAACGTGCCGCCGTACCGACCGCGCCGAGAGACGAGGTAGCCCGCCTCGGCGAGCGACTTGATGGCCTCGCGGACGGTGTCGCGGCTGACGCCAAGCCGAACGGCGAGCTCACGTTCCGGGGGCAGGGATTCGCCGGGCGCCAGCAGACCGAGCCTTATGGTCTCCAGCAGCCGACCCACCGTGTCTTCGAACGCATTACCCAGCCGCACCGGGCGCAGCAGCGTCTCAGACCTGGGCAGCGGATCGGGATCGGTCATGGTGCTAGAGCGGCGTCACGTAGTGACCACTGATGCCACCGTCGACGAGGAAGCTCGACGCGGTGATGAACGAGGCGTCGTCGCTGGCAAGGAATGCGACAGCGGCGGCGAGTTCCTCGGGTTCGGCGAACCGCCCGACCGGAACGTGCACCAGTCGACGAGCGGCCCGCTCGGGGTCCTTGGCGAAGAGTTCCTGCAGCAGCGGGGTGTTCACCGGCCCCGGGCACAGTGCGTTGACCCGGATACCCTGACGTGCGTACTGCACCCCGAGTTCGCGCGACATGGCCAGTACCCCGCCCTTGGACGCGGTGTAGGAGATCTGCGACGTCGCCGACCCCATCACCGCGACGAAAGACGCCGTGTTGATGATCGAGCCGCGCTGCTGCGGAACCATGTGCCGCAGTGCGGCCTTGCAGCAGAAGAACACCGACTTGAGGTTGATGTCCTGCACCCGGTCCCACGCGTCGATACCGGTGTTCTCGATCAGGTCGTCCTCCGGCGGGCTGATGCCGGCGTTGTTGAACGCGATGTCGACCCCACCGTGCACCTCGACCGCCGTGTCGAACAGTCGATCGACCGCGACCTGATCCGAGACGTCGACCTGTACGAAGGTGACGTTCAAGTCATCGGCGACAGACTTGCCTGTGGTCGCGTCGACGTCACCGATGACGACGATGGCCCCCTCGGCCCGCATGCGCTTGGCCGTCGCCAGTCCGATGCCGCTGGCGCCGCCGGTGATGACGGCGACCTTGTCCTTCAGTCGCTGGGTCAGGTCCATTCAGTTCTCTCCGATCGCGTAGAACACATTCTTGGTTTCGGTGAAGTGCAACGGTGCGTCCGGTCCCAGCTCGCGGCCCAGCCCCGACTGCTTGAAGCCGCCGAATGGCGTGCTGTATCGCACCGAGGAGTGCGAGTTCACGCTGAGGTTCCCGGCCTCGACGGCCCGCGACACCCGCACCGCGCGGGACAGGTTCTCGGTCCAGATCGAACCCGACAGACCATACGGGGTGTCGTTGGCCAGCTCGATGGCATCAGCCTCGTCGTCGAACGGCAGCACGGTGACCACCGGTCCAAAGATCTCCTCGGTGACGGTGCGGTCGTTGCGCTGCGGCGTCAGGACGGTCGGCGGGAACCAGTACCCCGGCCCCGTCGGCGCCGAACCGCGGAACGCCACGGGCGCATCGTCGGGAACATAGGCGGCGACGGACTCCCAGTGCGGCTTGGACACCAGGGGGCCCATCTCGGTCTCGCGGGCCGTGGGATCGCCGACGGCGACACCCTTCACCGCCGTCTCGAAGAGCTCCATGAAGCGGTCGTAGACGTTGCGCTGCACCAGGATCCGGCTGCGGGAGCAGCAGTCCTGGCCGGCGTTGTCGAAAACGCCGTAGGGCGCGGTGGCCGCCGCTCTCTCGAGATCGCAGTCATCGAACACGATGTTGGCACTCTTGCCACCGAGTTCCAGAGTGACCCGCTTGACCTGGGCTGCCGCGCCGGCCATCACTCGCGTACCCACCTCGGTGGAACCTGTGAAGACGATCTTGCGCACATCGGGGTGCGTGACGAACCGCTCCCCGATCACCGACCCGCGGCCGGTCAGCACCTGGAAGAGGTCTGGGTCCAACCCGGCCTCGGCAGCGAGCTCCGCGAGCCGGACGGTCGTGAGCGGCGTCCACTCGGCGGGTTTGACCAGGACGGCGTTACCCGCCGCCAGCGCGGGCGCGAAACCCCACGACGCGATCGTCATCGGAAAGTTCCACGGCGTGATGACCCCGACCACGCCGAGCGGCTCGTTGAACGTCACGTCGAGCCCACCGGCGACCGGTATCTGCTTGCCGGTCAGCCGCTCTGGGCTCGCTGAGTAGAACTGCAGGACGTCGCGGACGTGGCCGGCCTCCCACTCCGCGTTGCCTATGGGGTGGCCCGAGTTCGCCACCTCGAGCGCAGCGAGTTCGTCGACGTGCGCGTCGACGACGGCAGCGAAGGCACGCAGTCCCGCGGCGCGCTCGGCGGGAGCGGCCTTGGCCCAGGCCCTCTGGGCGACCTTGGCCCGGGCGATCGCGTCGTCGGTGGCCTCGACGTCAAAGTGCTCGACGGTCTGCAGCACCTCCTCGGTCGCCGGGTTGATCACCTGGGTGGCCGTCATGCGTTCACTCTCCTCATCGAATACGTCTGGGCTGCCTCGACGACTCCCGCGAACAGCCGTAGGTCATCGAGTCGTTCCTCGGGATGCCACTGCACCGCGACAACCCACGAGTCCGGGTGGGCCGTCGTGTCGATCTCCACCGCCTCGATAACGCCGTCGACGGTATCCGAGGCGCTGACCACGAGGTCGCGACCGAGCGTAGCGACCGCCTGGTGGTGGTAGCACTGGGCATCGATGGACTCACCGACGAGCCCAGCCACCCGGGTCCCGGGCACGGTCCTGATACTCGAGGTGGTGAACACGGCATTGCCCGCCTGGTGCCTGGTGTGTCCCACCACGTCGGGCAGATGCTGGTGCAGCGTACCGCCGAGCACCACGTTGAGAACCTGTGCGCCACGGCAGATTCCGAGGACCGGGAGACGGCGCGCCAGCGCGCCCCGCAGCAACGCGAACTCCCAGGCGTCCCGGTCGTCTGCCGGCTGGTCAGTCGTCGGATGCGGCGCGTGACCGTACGTGGCGGGGTCGACGTCGCGGCCTCCAGTGATGACGAGTCCGTCCAGACCGTCGAGCACCCGGCTTGCGATGTCGTCGTCGACGGGCTGCGGCGGCAGGAGTGCGGCGATGCCGCCGGCATTGGTGACGCCCTCGACGTAGATGGCGGGCAGGAAGCTCGCGCGCACGTCCCACACGCCGGTCTGCGCCTGCTGAAGATAGGTGGTGAGACCCAGAACCGGCCTAGAGACGTTCGAACCCACGGCGCCTCTCCCAATCGGTCACAGACGAGTTGAACGCCGCGAGTTCGACGCGCGCGTTGTTCAGGTAGTGGTCAACGACGTCGTCGCCGAACGCCGCGCGTGCCACCGCGGACGAGCCGAAGAGGTCGGCGGCCTCGGCCAGCGTCGTCGGAAGACGTTCTGCACCACTGGTGTACGCGTTGCCGCTGCACTCCTCGCGAAGCTCGAGGCCCGCGTCGATGCCGTGCAGTCCGCCCGCGATCAGCGCCGCCACGGCCAGGTACTGATTGACATCACCTCCGGGCGCGCGGCACTCCATCCGCAGACCGCTCCCGTGTCCGACCACGCGCAGCGCGCAGGTGCGGTTGTCCAGGCCCCAAGCGACGGCGGTGGGGGCGAAGCTTCCGTCAGCGAACCGCTTGTAGGAGTTGATGTTCGGTGCATAGAACAACGTGAGTTCGCGCAATGTGTCGAGTTGGCCCGCGATGAAGCTGCGAAACATCTTGGACATGCCATGCGGATCGGACTCGTCGGCGAACACCGCGTCGCCATCGGCGCCTCGAAACGAGATGTGAATGTGACAGCTGTTACCTTCGCGCTCATCGTATTTCGCCATGAATGTCAGACTCTTGCCGTGCTGATCGGCGATCTCCTTGGCACCGTTCTTGTAGATGGTGTGGTTGTCACACGTGACCAGCGCGTCGTCGTACCGGAACCCAATCTCCTGCTGCCCCAGGTTGCACTCGCCCTTGACACCCTCGCAGTACATGCCCGCACCCTCCATGCCCAGGCGGATATCCCGCAGCAGCGGTTCCATCCGGGTCGAGGCCAGCATCGCGTAGTCGACGTTGTAGTCGGTGGCGGGCGTCAGGTTGCGGTAATCGGACTTCCAGGCGTCGCGATAGGTGTCGTCGAACACCATGAACTCGAGTTCGGTGGCGGCAATCGCACCCATGCCCCGCTCGGCGAGCCGGTCGAGCTGGGTGCGCAGGACCCGGCGCGGCGCCTGCTTCACCGTGGTGCCGTCAGTCCAGGACAGGTCGGCCATGACGAGCGCGCTGCCGGGCAGCCACGGCAGCAGCCGCAATGTCGAGAAGTCCGGTGTCATCACCATGTCGCCGTACCCGGTCTCCCAGCTGGAGATCGCGTACCCGTCGACGGTGTTGTTGTCGACATCGACGGCGAGCAGGTAGTTGCAGCACTCCGCGCCGTGCTCGGCGACCTCGTCGATGAACAGCCGCGCCGAGATGCGTTTACCGGTGAGCCGGCCCTGCATATCGGCGAATGCCACGACCACCGTGTCCACGTCACCGGCCGCGATGAGGCCCTCCAGCTCGGCATGCGACAACATCCCAGTCCCGGTCCTGGTCTTCAACGTCACGTGCGCT
This sequence comes from Mycolicibacterium sp. YH-1, assembly GCF_022557175.1. Next base: position 4,341,019 of record NZ_CP092915.1, read on the forward strand.
CCCCTGTCAGACATGTCGGAAATTCAACCATTGGATCTCATCCCACCACGTAAGGGTGCCGTGGATTTACACAACTGTCATCGTCAAAGGTAGGACACCAGACCAATGGAGTTCTATTGTCCCCCTAGACCATGGGGACGCCTAGGAGGAGAGCACCATGCCGGAGGGTCATGAAGTACTGAACGACGACGAGTTACACCTCGCTTCGCTGGGGTACACGCAGGAACTGAACCGGTCCTGGTCCGGCTTCTCCAACTTCGCCATCTCGTTCTCGATCATCTCGATCCTGGCGGGCTGTTTCACGTCGTTCGGCCTCGGCTGGAACAACGGCGGACCCGCTGCCATCGCGTGGGGCTGGCCGATCGTCTCGGTGTTCATCCTGATCATCGGGCTGTGCATGTCGGAGCTGGTGTCGGCGTACCCGACGTCGGGCGGAATCTATTGGTGGGCGGCCAAGCTCGGTGGCCCTAAGGCAGGCTTCTACACCGGTTGGCTCAACCTGATCGGCCTGATCGCCATCCTGGCGTCGGTGTCGTACGGCTGCGCCACGTTCCTGGACCTCACGCTCGGCACGTTCAGCGAGACCTGGCTGGCTGGATACAGCCTGACTAGGACCTTCATCCTGTTCGTCATCATCCTGGCAGTCTCGGCGACGATCAACATCTTCTCGTCGCACCTGCTGGCGGTGATCAACAACGTCTCGGTGTGGTGGCACGTCGCCGGTGCGGCCGCGGTCATCCTGATCCTCTTCCTGCTGCCCGAACAGCACGCCAGTTTCGGTGATGTGTTCACCCAGACCATCAACAACAGCGGCATGTTCGGCGGTGAGATGTCCGGCATCGGCGTGCTGCTCTTCGTGTTGCCGATCTCGGCGATCCTGACGCAGTACACGATCACCGGCTACGACGCGTCGGCGCACCTGTCCGAGGAGACCAAGAGCGCTGCCGACGGTGCGGCTAAGGGCATCTGGCGGTCCATCTTCTACTCCGCGATCGGCGGCTGGATCCTGCTGCTGTCGTTCCTGTTCGCGGTGAACGACGCCGACGCGGTGTCGGCGGGCGGCGGTGCCGTCGTCGGGATCTTCAATCAGGCGCTCGACTCCCAGTGGGTCGTGATCGTGCTGCTCATCTCGACGGCCGGGCAGTTCTTCTGCACCACGGCGTGCCAGACGAGCGCGTCGCGCATGCTATTCGCGTTCAGCCGGGACCGGGCGGTGCCCGGGCACCAGCTCTGGTCGAAGGTGAGCGCCAAGAAGGTGCCCGCCAACGGCGTCGTCGTGACCGCGGTGCTCGCGGCGGTCATCACCCTGCCCGCCCTCGTCGAGGTCGACATCAACGGCGCCCCGGTGCCCGTGGCGTTCTTCGCGGTGGTCTCGATCGGCGTCGTCGGTCTCTACCTGTGCTTCGCGGTACCGATCTACCTGCGCTGGCGAATGGGCGACGACTTCAAGGTGGGCAAGTGGAACCTGCGCGGCCACCACAAGTGGATGGCGCCGGTCGCGGTCGCCGAGATCATCGTCACCTCGGCCATCGCGATGTTCCCGACGTCCTCGGGTGGTGTGTTCTGGGGCGACACCTTCGAGTGGAAGTACGTCAACTACACCCCGCTACTGGTGGGCGGCGTCCTGATCCTGCTCTACATCTACTGGCACGCGTCGGTGAAGAAGTGGTTCACCGGGCCGATCAAGCAGGTCGAGATCACCGAGACCGGCGAAGAGGTTGTCCTCGACACACCGTGAGGAGGGGTATGACGGCGATGGGCGTGTCGGGGCACTGAACCATTTCGGCCCTACAACCGTGTCTCTCACATGTGGTCGCGAATGAATTTCCCGCTCGTCCGGCGCCGTGCGCTCTGGGCGGTCATGTGCCTTGTCACGGTCCTCGCCGCAGCGTGCGGGTCATCGGGCCCCACTGGAACCTACGGATCAGCGTCGACCGTCACCTCAGTGACGGCGGCCCCCGCGTCACAGGCGACCGACGCGTCGGCAGCGAAGATCACCATTGCCAGCCACAGTTTCGGGGAACCGATCACTGTGCCGCCCGGTGCGCAGGTCAGCGTGACCAACAACGACTCCGTCGAACACTCCGTCACGTCCGACACCGCGGGCGCGTTCGATGTCGACATCGCAGGCAACGCCGACGGGTCGTTCACCGCACCCAGCAAGCCCGGATCGTATCCGTTTCACTGCACGTATCACCCGTCGATGCACGGCACGCTGATCGTTCAGTAGCGTCGGCCCGCGAACCTTCACCAGGTGCTGGTGCGCATCACGATCTCGGCCGCCAACTGGGCCGTGGATTCCTGTGCGCTGCGACGCCCAAGCAGCTCGACCACGCGGTAGTCGCCGTACACAAAACGCTGACTCGCCTTCGCGACCGAACGTGCCGCCGGGGAGCTGACCAGGGCGGTCGTGTTGACCTCGACCGGTGGACAGGCATTGTCGCGGATCAGGCCAGTCTGGTCGGCCACGCGTGGGTGACCCCGGTCGACGACCACCAGCCCGATGAAGCGGTCCAGGCGGGTCGCGGCGAGTTCCCAGGCCAGCTCACCACCGAGGCGGTCACCCACCAGCAGCGCCCACCGGACGCCGAGCGTGTCGAGGATGCCGACCACGGCCTTTGCCGACAGACGTGGATCCGGCCCAATCACGACAGTCTTCAGCGACGCGGTGTGCAGCCGCTGGCACACGCCGTCATACGCCGCAGGCCCCTGGTGGGCCGCCCCGAGCAGCACCACGACGGCCCCGTTGTCCGGGCCGGACACATCGACGGCAGCGGGTATCCCGTCGACGGTCATCACGGTCGAGGGCATTCGGCCACGCTACAGGGAAACTGATCATGTTGGGGGCTGGTTTCGGCGCGCGTTCGCCCAGGGCTCAACGGTCCGCGAGACGGTCGGTCTGCTTTGCCGCGACATCCAGAAAAGTCTGCGGCAAAGCGGCTTTGACGGCGATCGTCGGGTTGGGAGTCGGGAACGCAACGGCGAAAACCGCCGACTCCTCAGCGTTGGCGAACCAGAAGTAGACGCTGCTCTCACCGGAGCCCAGTGTCATCGTCTGCCGATAGGCCAGTGTCTGCTCACGCGAGGTGTCCAACCGGGTGGTCGTCATCGGAATGCCAGGGGACGCTGTGTCGAAGAACGTCTCGAACCGTGCGCACCGCTCCGCCTCTGCGGCCAGCCCGTCGAGGTCGAGCGGCCACGACAACACCGTCATCAGAATGCGGGCGCCGTCGTAGCCGACGACGTACTCGACTGCGCTGCCCGCACCGCGCTCGGCCGACGCGGAGATCACCCGGCTCAGCCCGTCCGAGCATCCCTTCGGGCTGGACAGCATCGCGGGCAGTCCGCCCGACGCGTCGGAGGCGGCCGGGTCCTTGTTCAGGCGGTCATAGGTCACACCCGGCGGGAAGTCGTCCGCACTCAGGACGGCCTGCTCGATGCGGGCGCCGGGCCAGGTCGCCGTTCCCTCGACCGAATTCGCGCAGCTGCCGGTCGCCAACGCAATGATCGCGATGACAGCCACCCGCAGGGCGCTCATGACGCCAGGCTAACCCAGCGCCGAGGTGATCACCGGCCGTGGCGGTGGGCCCCCGTTCAGCAGGCCCATGAGGGCGTCGACATCGACGTGCTCGCAGAGCAGGTCGGCCATCAGGTCCAGTTGACCGTCGCGACGCGCGGTGACGTCGATGTCGGCGGCGACCTCGAAGTCGTCGCGGCCCGCCGCCTGCGCCGCGTCGGTCAGCCACCGACGGCGCAGCTCGTCGTTGTCGAGCAGCCCGTGCCAGTGCGTGCCGTAGACGTGGTCGTGCCGAATCCCCACTGACAGCCAGTCGTCCTCGGCGTGGCGGGTGAGCTGACCGTGGTGGATCTCGTACCCGGACAACGGCTCATCCCAGTGCTGCAGGGTCTTGACCGGGTCGAACACGATATCGGCGTCCAACAGGCCCAGGCCGGCGACATCGTCGCGGCCCGACTCGACCGGGTCGTCGATCCGGCGGCACAGCATCTGAAAGCCGCCGCACACCCCGAGAACCGCCCGGCCCGCGGCGGCGTGCGCGATGACACCGTCGGCCAGACCCCGCTCCCGCAGCCAGGCCAGATCGGACACGGTCGCCTTGCTACCCGGAAGGACCACCGCGTCGGCATCGGCGAGGTCGGCGGGGTCGGTGACCCACCGCACCAGCACCCCCGGTTCACACGCCAGCGCCTCCACGTCGGTGGTGTTCGAGATGCGCGGCAGCCTGATGGCGGCGACCCGCAGCCAGCCCGCGCCGCGCGGCGCCTGGGGCACTCCCACGGCACGGTGAGCGTGCACCGACAGTGAGTCCTCCGCATCCAGCCACAGGCCCTCGCTGTAGGGCACCACGCCGTACGTGGGCCTGCCGGTCAGGTCACGCAGTTGGTCAAGACCGGGCGCCAGCAGTGCGGCGTCACCGCGAAACTTGTTGACGATGAAGCCGGCGATGAGCCGTTGGTCCTCGTGCTCGAGCACAGCGACGGTGCCGAACAGGTGCGCCAGCAGGCCGCCGCGGTCGATATCGCCGACCACCACCACCGGCAGCTCCGCGGCACGGGCCAGGCCCATGTTGGCCAGGTCGGTGGCGCGCAGGTTGATCTCTGCCGGTGAACCCGCACCCTCACAGATCACGGCGTCGAATTCGCCTCGTAGCGACGTGAGTTCATCGATCACCACCTCGGCGAGCCGGGTGCGGTGAGTGAAGTAGTCGCCGGCACTGACCGACCCCGTCACCTTGCCGCGCACGACGAGCTGCGATGTCCGGTCGGATCCCGGCTTGAGCAGGACGGGGTTGAACCGGGTGCTGGGCGCCAGCCCCGCCGCGCGTGCCTGCATCGCCTGCGCACGCCCGATCTCACCACCGTCGGCGGTGACCGCGGAGTTGTTCGACATGTTCTGCGCCTTGAACGGCGCGACGCGGATACCTCGACGCGCCAGCAGCCGGCAGAGGCCTGCCACGACCATCGACTTGCCCGCGTCCGACGTCGTCCCCGCGATCAGCAGCGCTGAACCGCTCACTGCGCTACGGCTCGCGGGTTCATTCGGCGAGCGTGAGGATGTCCGCGCCGTCGTCGGTGACCACCAGCGTGTGCTCGAACTGCGCGGTCCACTTCTTGTCGACTGTCGCGACGGTCCAGCCGTCGTCCCAGATCTCGTAGTCCAGCGAGCCGAGGTTGATCATCGGCTCGATGGTGAACGTCATCCCGGGTTCGAGGATGGTCTCGACCTCTGGCTGGTCGTAGTGCAGGACGACGAGGCCGTTGTGGAACGTGGTGCCGATGCCGTGGCCGGTGAAGTCGCGAACGACGTTGTAGCCGAACCGGTTCGCGTACGACTCGATGACACGCCCGACGACCGACAGGGCACGGCCCGGCTTGACGGCTTTGATCGCCCGCATGGTGGCCTCGCGGGTGCGCTCGACGAGCAGACGGTGCTCCTCGGAGACGTCGCCGGCCAGGAAGGTGGCGTTGGTGTCGCCATGCACACCGTCGATGTAGGCGGTGACGTCGATGTTGACGATGTCGCCGTCCTCGATCACCGTCGAGTCGGGGATGCCGTGGCAGATGATCTCGTTGAGCGATGTGCAGCACGACTTCGGAAAGCCCTTGTAGCCCAACGTGGATGGATACGCGCCGTGGTCGAGCATGTATTCGTGCGCCACACGGTCGAGGTGATCGGTGGTGACGCCGGGGGCCACGGCCCTGCCCGCCTCCGCCAGTGCGTTCGCCGCGATCCGGCCCGCGACGCGCATCTTCTCGATCACCTCGGGCGTCTGCACCCAGGGTTCGCTGCCCTCGACCACGGTCGGCTTCCAGGCGTACTCCGGCCTGGGGATCGAGGCGGGTACGGGAAGGGTCGCGGACAGCTCACCGGAGCGAAGGGCAGTGCGGACGGACATGGGACCAGCCTAAATGGTCAGCCAACCGTCAGTGCGGCCAGCGCGGCGCGCACGCGATCCGGCAGCGACCCACCGTGGCGCAGCCAGTCGTCGAGGGCGATGCGCACCGAGGCCATTGCCAGCGCGCCGATGAGTCTCGGCCGGGGGTCGTCGGGGCGCAGGTCGCACAGCCTTGGCGCCACCAGGTCAGCGATCGCGACCTCGTAGCCCACATAGATCTGCAGCGTCCACGCGCTGAGCGCCGGCGATGAGCGGGTCAGTGTGGCGAGTTCTCGAACCTGGGTGCTGATGGCGTCGAAACCGTCGCCGAGGTCGTGAAACGCCGCGGCGACAGCGTCGCGGGCCGACATCTCCGGCGGCTGAGCGGCCAACTGCGCGGTGATGACGTCGAGCCAGTGCCGCGTCATGCCATCGGCCACGGCGTCCTCCTTGGAGGAGAAGTACCGGAAGAACGTCGCGCGGCCGATGTCAGCCTCGGCCGCGATCTGCTCGACGGTGGTGGCACTCAGCCCGTCCGCGGCCACGAGCCGCGCGGCGGCCGCGGCGATGCGGTCGCGCGTGGCCTGACGCTTGCGCACGTTCAGGGCTATCGGTTGGCTCATTTCACATATGAGACTACGTCCCAAGTGAGACTATGTCTCGTCATGAGCGAGGATCGCGCCCCTAGATCACTGGAAGCCTGGCAGTTCGTCCGGAAGATGATCGACGACGTCACGGCTGTCGTGACCGCCGACGCGCGCGATGAACGGGAGCTGCTTGACGGCTTGCGGGTGGTGTCGCGCGTGACCGCCCTGTGCTCCGAGCTGTCGGTTGAGGCCGATCCGGAGCTGCCGTGGTTCTTCGACATGTGCTCGCCCACCCGGCTTGTCGGCGGACCCAACCCCGACGGCCGCTATCTGCTCGCCATGATCCGCGGTGACCGCCGCTACCGCGTCACCGGAACACGCGGCAGCACCGCGTACCTCGGCATGCAGGTGCTCGCGGGCACCGGGATGACACCACGCCGCATGGCGGCCTATCTCAGCGATACCGACCTGCGGCTCGACGGGGACTCGTTCGCCGTGGTGGTGTCCGCCGACGAACCGTCGCCCGCCGAACTCGATGGTGCGCAGTGGCTCCAGATTCCCGCGGACGCCGCGTCGATCGTGGTCCGCGAGTACGTCGGTGACGTGGCGGCCGAGGTCCCCGCCACGCTGCACATCGCGACGCTCGATGCCGCGGACGCGAGGAGCAATGGATTTCCCGATCCTCCGCGCGTTCTGACCGATGACGATGTGGCCGAGCAGTTCACCGCGATGGCGTGGACCATCTTCAAGCTGGCCACCCTGCACCGCACCATCAAGCCCGAGCTGCTGACGCAACCCAACGTGCTGCTGACGGCCGAGGCCGCCGATCTCGGTGCCGCGGACACGACGCCGGACAACCTGTACATGATCGGCACGTTCGGGCTCGGCGAGGGCGAGACGCTGCTGCTCGAATTCGCGCCACCCGACACTCGGTACTGGAACGTCACGCTGGAGAACATCTGGCACGAGTGCATCGAACCGCGGCGCAGGCACAGCTCGGTGACCAACAAGGGCGTCAGCGCCGACGCTGACGGCAGGGTTCGGATCGCCATCGGCGCCAAGGACTTCGGCCACGGGCACTGGCTCGACACCGGTGGTCATCACCGCGGCTTCGTGGTACTGCGCTGGCTGGACAATCCCGATGCTCCCGACGTGACCGTCACCGTGCACACTGGGGCAGCGAAATGACGGGCCGCTTCGAACCCGATGCCCTGATCGCCCAGGCCTGCGACATCGCGGGCAGCGACGACTTCGGCGAACCCGACGGCTGGCGCGACAATCTCGCACTTCTCGCCGACGGACTGGCCACCGAGGCTCGTCTGTCCGACCTCGGCGTCGAGATCGCCGTCATGGACATCGTCAATCCACTCACCCACCGACTGCGGATCACGCAGTGGCGCAAGGAGAATCCCTCGATCGCGGCCGCGCCCGTCGAGCGGCCCATCTTCATCCTCGGCCAGCCCCGCACCGGCACCACGATCCTCTTCGACCTGCTGGCCCAGGACCCCGATCTTCGGCCTCCGCTGACGTGGGAGGTCGACGCGCCGTGGCCGGTGCCGCAGCCCGAAACTTACGCAGACGATCCCCGTATCGCGCAGACCCAGGCCAACCTCGACATGTCCGAGCTCATCGTGCCCGGACTGTTGACCTTTCATCCGATGGGTGCGCTGGTCGGACAGGAGTGTGTGCGTATCTGGGCAGCCCAGTTCTGCAGCATGATCTTCTCAGTGCAGTATCGACTGCCCACCTACTACCGGTGGCTGCTGCACGAGGCGGACCACCGCAACGCCTATCGCTATCATCGGATCTTCTTGCAGCACTTGCAGTCCGGTGTCTCCGGCCAGTGGCTGCTGAAGTCGCCCGCCCACCTGTGGCAGCTCGACGCGCTGGTCGCGGAGTACCCCGATGCGCTCATCGTGCAAACTCACCGCGATCCGCTCAACGTGATCTCCTCGATCGCCGCACTGACCACGTACGTGCGTCGCCTCGCCTCAGACCACACCGATATCGGAGAGTGCGCGCGACAGTCGCGCGAGGAGATCCTCGTCGGCCTCGAACGCTCGATGTCGATCCGCGACTCGGGTGTACTGACGCCCGGTCAGATCGTGGACGTGCAGTTCGCCGACTTCATCCGCGATCCTTTCGCGACCATCCGCGAGCTGTACACCGCACTGGGACGCGATCTGACGCCGGTGGCCGAACGGCGCATGCGGGACTTCCTGGCCGCGCACCCGGGCGACGGCGGCGGCGCCCGCTACACGTGGGCGGACACCGGGCTCGACGCCGACGAGGTGCGAGAACAGGTCAGCGCGTACCAGGAGCGCTTCGGGGTCCCCACCGAGACGCTGAAGTAGCGGGCGCCGCCTCGACCAGCGGTAATGGTGTTACCGTACGGCGGTGACCGAACCGGAGCACCTGCTGAAGCGGCTGGAGATGCGAGACGTCGAGGACACCGCACAGCGGCTCGTCATCGAGATGGACAACCGCCCCGACCTCGTCAACGTCCGCGGCGCCATTCAGGGCGGCCTGGTGGCGACGCTGATCGACATCGCGGCGGGACGCCTGGCGGGCAACGTCTCCGGGGCCGGCAACGACGTCACCACCGCCGACATGAACGTGCACTTCCTTGCGCCGATCATCGAGGGTCCCGCGCGGGCGGAGGCGACTGTGGTGCGTGCGGGCAGGCGCCTGATCGTCACATCGGTCGACGTTTTCGACGCCGGCCGGGACCGTCTGGCGGCGAAGGCGACGCTGACGTTCGCCGTTCTCGAACGGCGCTAGTCGGCTCTAGCCGCGCCGCAACCGATTCATCACGGCCCGTCGTCGCGGACCCCGGATGTCGACAGAGCCGCACACGCTGCGTCCGGTGAGGATGACGTGCGGCCTGCCCTCGGCGGGGGCGTCCTTGCGGTGGTCCCGCGCGCTGCCGACGATCACCTCGAGATCGTCGATCGACGCGCTGGCACCATCGGGCAGCCGGATGTTCAGGGACCCGAACTTCATGTCGAGTTCGATGACCACGATGGAACCCGCGAACCGGGCCTTGGTCAGGTCCAGGTCGATCGATCCCATCCTGCGCACCAGGGCGAGTCGGGTGGGGACCACCCACTCCCCCTGCCGCTTCAGCGATCCCATCACGCCACGGAGCTCGACACGGTCGGTAGCGGTGGTCACGATGGCACCCGGCCCGGGCAGATCGCCGACCAGTGCGGCGAGTTCGGCCTGCAGGCGGGCCCTGCTGACCGCGATGGAGCGCTCCTCGAACTCATCGATGTCGATGAGCCCGAGCGCCACGGCGTTGTGCAGGCGGCGCAACGTGCCGTTGCGGTCTGCGTCCGATATGCGCAGCACGTCTGCACTCACCACGCCTTGCGTGCGCGCGTATTCCTCGTCCATCCCGTTCATGGCGTGCTCAACGTTACCGCGCGGCACCCGGAGTGCTCACTGCCTGGATTCAGAGGGCTCTCAGGCGAGGTAGTCCGGGGGCAACCCCTTGAACATGTCCTTGCACATCCGGACCGCGTACTCAGAACTACCGCCCCCGACGATCAGGGCGGCGAACGCCAGGTCACCCCGGTACCCGGCGAACCACGCGTGTGAGCCGCCCTCGAACTCCGCCTCACCGGTCTTACCCCGGATGTCACCGACACCCTCGAGGTCGGTCGCGGTGCCATTGGTGACGACGAGTCGCATCATCGGCCGCAGACCGTCCACCATCTTCGGCGAGATCGGCGCGCCCGGGTCCGTGATCTCAGTCGGTCGTCCCTCGATCAGTTGCGGCACGGGGGTCTTCCCGGCGGCGACGGTCGCGGCGACCAGTGCCATCCCGAACGGGCTGACCAGTACCTTGCCCTGACCGAAGCCGTCCTCGGTGCGCTCGGCCAGGTTCACCGTCGGCGGCACCGAGCCCGTCACCGTCGTGATGCCGTCCACAACGTAGTCCGGCCCGATGCCGTACTGCGCGGCCGCGGTGGTCAGCCCTCGCGGCGGCATCTTGCTGGCCAGTTCGGCGAAGGTGGTGTTGCACGAACTCGCGAATGCCCGGGACAGCGGCACCGTGCCCAGGTCGAAGCCGCCGTAGTTCGGCACCGTGCGATGGCCGATGTCCAGAGTCCCTGGGCACCCGAGCAGCGTGTTGGGGGTGGCCATGTCACGGTCGATCGCCGCGCCCGCGGTGACGATCTTGAATGTCGACCCCGGCGGGTAGAGCCCCATGGTCGCTGTCGGTCCGTCCGCATCCGCGGCGGCGTTCTGCGCGACAGCCAGGATCTCACCGGTCGAGGGCTTGATCGCGACGATCATCGCCTTTCTGCCGACCATGTTGACGGCGTCCTGCGCGGCGTTCTGCACCGAGCGGTCGAGGCTGATCGTGATCGACGGCGCCGGCGCGCCCGGCACCTCGTTGAGCACGTCCACCTCGGCGCCGTTCTGGTTCACGCTCACGATGCGCCATCCGGCCTGGCCGTTGAGTTGGTCGGTCACGGACTGCTTGACCTGGTTGATGATCGCGGGCGCAAAACGGTCGTCGGTGGCCACCATCTCGGGCTGCGGCGTGATGACGACGCCGGGCCGGTTGCCGATCGCCGCCGACACCCGGTCATTGTCGTCCTTGCGCAGCGTGATGAGACTCATCGGCGTGGCCGACGAGCTCGCCAGCTCGGCGAGGCGTTGGGGATCCAGCGTGTTGTCGAACGGGCGCAGCGCGTCGACGACGGCGACCGCGGTCGGCATCAGATCGCCCGCCGCGGCCCTGGCGTCCAGTGAGTAGTGGTAGACGTAACCGGGCACCAGGACGTCGGAACCGCCGCGTTCGTTGACCGACGCGCGGCGCGGTGCCTCGGCCCGCAGCGCGAAGGTCTGGTTCTCCCCCAGGTCCGGGTGCAGTCCGGCGGCGCTCCACCGGACGCGCCAGCGGCCTTCGTCGCGGATCATGTTGAGCCGGCCGTCGTAGGTCCAGGTGCGGTCCTTCGGCAGGTGCCATGTGTAGCGGTAGAGGACGCTGCCGGTGTCCTCGGCGTACTTCGAGCCCATGATCTGCGCATCGAGACCGGTGGCCTGTAGACCCGCCCAGGCCTCGGTGAGCGCAGTCCTGGCGTCTGTGGGTTTGTCGGCGAGTTCGGCGGCCACCCCGGTGTCACCGGTGGCGAGCGCGGCGAAGAACGCCTCGGCGACGGGTTCGGGCCCGTTGGGCTTGGGCGTGCACGCAGTGAGGGCGCCGGCCGCGCCGACGACGACGGTGACCGCGAGCAGGGCTGCGGCCCGTGATACGGATGAGGTTCGCGATGCCATTGGGGCTGATGTTAAGAGTGTGACGACCGGTTCGGGCGGAGGCGCACCGAGATCCAACCGTGATCACTCTGAAATGTCCGCACCGAGTGTGAGTCTGACGACGCTCCGCACGCTCAGGGCGTCGTGACGTTCACACTCACGGCCGGGCAGGCGTCAGTCGAGCAGCACCGTGGCGAACGTACCGACCTGGGTGAACCCGATCCGGTTATAGGTCGACCTGGCGATCGTGTTGAACGCGTTGACGTACAGGCTCGCGGTCCGACCGCCACGCACGATCGCGCCGGCCAATGCGGCGGTGCCCGCCGCACCGAGACCGCGACCACGCCACTCGGGATGCACCCACACGCCCTGGATCTGACCCACCGCCGGCGACTGTGAGCCGACCTCGGCCTTGAACACGACCTCGCCACGCTCGAACCGGGCCCACGCCCGGCCCGTCGCGATGAGCCCCGCGACTCGACGGCGGTAGCCACGCCCGCCGTCCCCGAGGCGCGGGTCGATGCCGACCTCACCGATGAACATGTCAATGGCCGCGACGAGGTAGGCGTCCAACTCGTCCATCCGGACCAGGCGCACCGCGGGATCCACGGCGCACTCGGGCGCCCGATCCAGCGCCATCAGGGGTTGTTCCTCACGGACGTCACGCGCTGGGCCCCAACCGCATTCGAGGCGATCCCACATCGGGAGCACCAACTCGGCGTGACCCACCAACGACGAACACCGCCGCGGAGAACTCATCGCCTTGTCCGCGAACGCGTTCACATCGGCCACACCGCCGCGCAGCGGTATCAGGTTCGCGCCGGCGAAGCACAGCGACTCACCGGGCTCACGGCACGTCCACAGTTCGCCGCCGATCGCCGTCGGGTCCACACCGTGGTCGACGACCCGGGCCGCCACCATGCACGTGCCGACGGGATCGTCATCGAGCACGCGCTGCACCTCGGCGGCGTCACGCACCACCGTGACGCGTCGCTCGTCGGTGAGGCGAAACAGCGGTGGAGCCGACATGGAGACTCTTTCTGCGGCAAGCGCGGTGGCGGTGACCCCGCTCACAGGGGCACTGTCAGCTTACGGTCACCACGGGCGAACCGCTTGCACTTGCCTCCGGACCCGACTCGGCGGCGATCCGCATGGCCTCCTCGATCAGCGTTTCCACGATCATCGACTCGGGAACCGTCTTGATCACCTCGCCGCGCACGAAGATCTGCCCCTTGCCGTTGCCGGACGCCACGCCGAGGTCGGCCTCGCGCGCCTCCCCCGGCCCGTTGACGACGCAGCCCATAACAGCCACTCGCAGCGGCACATCCATGCCCTCGAGACCCGCCGACACCTCGTTGGCGAGCGTGTAGACGTCCACCTGGGCACGCCCGCAGGAGGGACACGACACGATCTCCAGGCCGCGGGGCCGCAGGTTCAGCGACTCGAGGATCTGATTGCCGACCTTGATCTCCTCGACCGGCGGTGCAGACAGCGAGACCCTGATGGTGTCGCCGATGCCCTTGGACAGCAGAGCACCGAACGCGACGGCGGATTTGATGGTGCCCTGAAATGCCGGTCCGGCCTCGGTGACGCCGAGGTGCAGCGGGTAGTCACACTGCGCGGCGAGCAACTCGTAGGCGGCGACCATGATGACGGGGTCGTTGTGCTTGACGCTGATCTTGATATCGCCGAAGCCGTGCTCCTCGAACAGCGACGCCTCCCACAGCGCGGACTCGACGAGCGCCTCGGGGGTGGCCTTGCCGTACTTCTTCATCAGCCGAGGATCGAGCGAACCGGCATTGACACCGATCCTGATCGGGATGCCCGCCGCACCGGCCGCCTTGGCGACCTCCTTGACCCGTCCGTCGAACTCCTTGATGTTGCCGGGGTTGACGCGGACGGCCGCACAACCGGCATCGATCGCGGCGAAGATGTACTTGGGCTGGAAGTGGATGTCGGCGATCACCGGGATGTTCGCCTTCTTGGCGATCGCGGGCAGCGCGTCGGCGTCCTCCTGCCTGGGACAGGCGACGCGGACGATATCGCAGCCCGATGCCGTCAGCTCGGCGATCTGCTGCAGGGTCGCATTGATGTCGTGCGTCTTGGTGGTGCACATCGACTGCACCGCAATCGGGTGATCGCTGCCGACGCCGACGTCGCCGACCATGAGCTGGCGGGTTCTGCGCCGCGGCGCGAGGGTGGGTGCGGGCGGTGCCGGCATACCCAGTCCGATGGAGGTGGTCACAAGGGCTCCTACTGGAAGATCCTGATGGGGTTGACCAAGTCGGCAGTGACGGTCAACAGCATGTAAGCGCCCACCACGGCAAGCACGACGTACGTGGCTGGCATCAATTTGAGGTAGTCCACCGGCCCCGCGGCCACCATCCCGCGTGCCTTGCGGATCATGTTGCGCAGCTTCTCGTATGTGGCGATCGCGATGTGACCACCGTCGAAGGGCAGCAGCGGCAGCAGGTTCACCGCCCCAAGCACGAAGTTCAACTGGGCCAGGAAGAACCAGAACATCACCCAGAGGCCTTGATCGACGGTGTCCCCGCCGATGATGCTGGCGCCGACGACGCTGATCGGTGTCTCGATATCGCGTTCGCCACCGCCGATCGCGTGGACGAGAGCGCCGACCTTGGTCGGGATCTTCGCCAGGGCCTTGGCGAGTTCGACGGACATGTCACCCGTGAACGCGAATGTCGCGGGCACCGCTGACAGCGGGTTGTACTGGGTGGGCCCGAAACGCGCGGGCGCGATGCCGACGGCGCCGACGGCGGTCGGTTCGGCGGCGTCCTTGCTGATCCAGCGCTCGGCTCGCGTCACGTCAACGGTCGTGGTGAACTCGCGAACCTGACCGTCCTCGTCACGCTGCACGACGAACGGGGTGGGGCCGTCGAGCTTGCGCACCGCGGCAACCAGTTCATCGAACGTTGCCACGTCGGTGTCGCCGACCTTGACCAGCGTGTCGCCGGGCTGAATACCCGCCGCCGCAGCAGGTCCCGGGCCGGTGCACTGACCCGGCTCACCCTTTGCGACATCGGATGCCACACAAGCGGTTTCGCCGACGATGGCGGTGGTGGGCGGGTTCAGGTTGGGCAGTCCCCACACCATCGCGATGCCGTAGATGAGGACCAGGCCGATGATGAAGTTCATGGCGGGACCGGCGAACAGCACCGCGACGCGCTTCCACACCTTCTGCCGGTACATCGCGTATGGACGATCCTCTGGCGCGATCTCCTCGACAGCCGTCATCCCGGCGATATCGCAGAATCCACCCAGGGGCACGGCCTTGATGCCGTACTCGGTCTGGCCGAGCTTGTTGGGCCGCATCGTCGACCACAGTGTGGGACCGAAGCCGACGAAGTAGCGCCGCACCTTCATGCCCGTCGCTCGCGCGACCCACATGTGTCCACATTCGTGCAGAGCCACCGAGATCAGAATGGCCAGGGCGAACAGCACGATGCCCACTACGAACATCATCGGGTGACTACGACCTCCTGTGCGGCGCCCACATGGGCTTTGAGGGCACCCTGTGCCCGGTCCCGGGCCCAGTCCTGCGCTTCGAGTACGTCCTCTACGGTAGCCGGTTCCGCTGACCACTGGTCTGCGGCGCGCAGCACCTCGCCGACGGTGGCCACGATGGAGGGGAAGCTGATGCGCCCGGCGAGGAAGGCCTCGGCGGCCTCCTCGTTGGCGGCGTTGTAGACCGCCGTCAGGCATCCACCCCGGCTTCCGGCGTGCCGGGCCAGGTCGACCGCGGGGAACACGGCGTCGTCCAGCGGCTCGAACTCCCACGTGGAGGCCGTGGTGAAGTCGCACGCCAGCGCCGCGCCCGGCACCCGGGCGGGCCAGCCGAGCGCCAACGCGATCGGCAGCCTCATATCGGGCGGACTGGCCTGGGCGATGGTGGAGCCGTCGGTGAAGGTGACCATCGAGTGCACGATCGACTGCGGGTGCACGACGACGTCGATGCGGTCGTACGGGATGCCGAACAAGAGGTGCGTCTCGATGAGTTCGAGCCCCTTGTTGACCAGTGAGGCCGAGTTCAGCGTGTTCATCGGGCCCATCGACCAGGTGGGGTGCGCACCGGCCTGTTCGGGTGTGACGCCCTCGAGGTCTGCGGCCGACCAGCCCCGGAACGGGCCACCGGACGCAGTGAGCACCAGCCGGGCCACTTCGTCGGCCGTTCCGCCGCGCAGGCACTGCGCCAGCGCGGAGTGCTCGGAGTCCACCGGCACGATCTGCCCCGGCGCCGCGGCCTTCTGTACCAGCGGACCACCGGCGACCAGTGATTCCTTATTGGCCAGCGCCAGCCGGGCGCCCGATGCCAAGGCCGCCAGCGTGGGTCGCAGCCCCAATGCGCCGACAAGCGCGTTCAGCACGACGTCTGCCTCGGTGTCCTCGACGAGCTGCGTGACGGCGTCGGGTCCGGAGTACGACACATCGCCGATCCGGTCGGCGGCCTCGGGGTCGGCGACGGCGACCTTGGTGACACCCGTCTCGACGCGTTGGCGATGCAACAGGTCGGCGTTGCCGCCACCTGCGGCCAGGCCCACGACCTCGAACCGGTCGGGATTGGCGGCGATCACCTCGAGCGCCTGGGTACCGATCGACCCGGTACTGCCGAGCACCAGGACGCGTAGACGATCAGGACTCACCGCTCCATTGTGCCGCGCAGGTCGGCCCGGAACCCAGTCCGCACCTCGTGACACCCAAATGTGACACCAATCTGACGCGGGGCCACCTGACCCATCCGCATCCGGGTCCACCGCGAATACCCGATGTCATCGACCTCGGGCGCCGGCAGCGTCGCCCCAGACACATGGGATGGAAACAGTCATGAATTCAGCTCAACGCAAAGCAGTGGCGGCAGCGGGCCTGAGCGCTCTCGCCGTCTTCGGCGCGGCGGCATGTTCGAGTGATTCGGACACCGAGGCGTCGAGCACGTCCAGTAGCGCCCCGAGCGCGGCAGCCACGTCGGCGGCGGCGCCGACCAGCGCGCTGGCCGATCCCGGCGCCAACCTCGTCGGCACCAGTTGCGCCGCCTACGCCGAACAGGTCCCTGCCGGTCCGGGCTCGGTCGCGGGTATGGCGATGGATCCCGTGGCCACGGCGGCCTCGAACAACCCGATGCTGAAGACGCTGACCCAGGCGGTCTCCGGTCAGCTCAATCCGGGCGTGAACCTCGTCGACACCCTCAACGGGGGCGAGTTCACCGTGATCGCGCCGACCGACGACGCCTTCGCCAAGCTCGACCCCGCCACGATCGAGACGCTCAAGACCGACGCACCACTGCTGACCAGCATCCTGACCTACCACGTGATCCCCGGTCAGCTGAGCCCCGACCAGGTCGCGGGCACCCACAAGACCGTCGAGGGGCAGGACGTCACCATCACCGGCGCGGGCGAGGGTCTGACGTTCGACAAGTCGGCCCTCGTGTGCGGCGGCGTGCAGACCGCCAACGCCACGGTGTACATGGTCGACACCGTCATGATGCCGCCGGCCGCCTGACAGGTAGCGACCCCCTGACACATGAGCGGCGCCTCGGCGGACATCCCCCGTGCTCGCGCCGGGGCGCCGCTCATGTCATCTCATCCATCCACCCGAACCACAAACAGAGAGTTGAAACACCATGAACCGCAACGCCAAGACCATCGCGGGCTCCGCCCTCGCCGCCGTCGCCACCACAGGACTGCTGTTCTCTTCGACCGCCGTCGCGGCGGCCGATCCCGCCACCGCGCTGGTCGGGCCGGGCTGTTCTGCGTATGCAGCGCAGGTACCCGACGGACCGGGATCGGTCGCGGGCATGGCCATGGATCCCGTGGCCACGGCGGCATCCAACAACCCGATGCTCACCACGCTGACCGCCGCCGTCTCGGGCGGGCTCAACCCGGAGGTGAACCTCGTCGACACGCTCAACGGTGGCGAGTTCACGGTCTTCGCACCGACCGATGCCGCCTTCGCCAAGCTCGATCCGGCCACCGTCGAGAAGCTCAAGACCGATGCACCGCTGCTGACCAGCATCCTGACCTATCACGTGGTACCCGGTCAGGCTGATCCAGCGAGGGTCGTCGGCAACCACGAGACGGTCCAGGGCGGCACCGTCACAGTCTCCGGCGGCGGCCAGGATCTCAAGGTCAATGACGCAGGAGTCGTGTGCGGCGGCGTGCAGACCGCCAACGCGACCGTCTATCTGATCGACACGGTCCTGATGCCTCGATAGCGGTTGGCGCATCAGCGATCAACGCGGCGCGACGCGCGCGCCCGGATCCGCGGTGGCCTCGATCTTCACGATCAGCCCACCGCGGATCGTCAGCACCACGACGGCGAACAACCGGCCCTCGGCGAACGCGAGCAGCACGGGCTCACCCGGGGCGCCGACGACCACGGTGGCGCCCGGTCCCAGGTAGCGCAGCAGGTTCGTGGCCACATCGCGCGGCCCGTGGTTGACCTGCGGCGGCGGTGCCGGATCAGCGAGCACGGTGCCAACACCCCACACCGCGGGATCGAGCACCGAGGCCAGCGCCTGGAGGTCCCCTGTGGCGCATGCGGCGATGAAGGCCTCGGTGACGCGCTGGTGTTCGTCGGCGGTGACGGCGCGGACGCGAGGAGCAACAGGAGAATCGGCCGCGCGCGGGGCCGCCCCGGTGAACTTGGCCCTGGCTCGACGCGCGAGTTGTCGGCACGTTCCGACGGGCCGACCGACGGTCTCGGCGATCTCGTCGAACGGCAGCGCGAACACGTCGTGCAGCACGAACGCCACCCGCTCCCCCGGACTGAGTCGGCTCAAGGTCTCCATGAGCGCCCGGCTGACCTCGTCGTCGAGGGTCACTCGATCAGCGGGGTCATGTTCGACGGCGATCTCATGGCCGGGCGGCAGACTTGTCTCCAGGCGGGCTCGTGCTGACCTGAGCTGGTCGAGGCACAGCCGTCCCGCCACGACGGTGAGCCAGCCTCGCTCGTCATCGATGCCGTCGGCACGCGACAACCGCAGGAACGCCTCCTGCGTGACGTCCTCAGCCTCTCCGATGTCGCCCAGCATCTGATAGGCCAGGTTGACGAGGTAGGCGCGGTGCGCGCGCCAGGCGGCGCTCAGCTCGGTCATGGTCTTATGACGGAACGGAGCCCGGAAAAGTTACAGGTGGCGGTGCGTAACTTTCTGCGCGCCAGTCCCGTCCTTGATGCATGTTCACGATTCTCGTCACCGGCGCCACCGGCAACGTCGGCCGCCCCCTGGTCACCCAACTCGCGACGGCGGGCGTCGACGTCCGCGCGGTCACCCGCAACCCCGACAGCGCCAATCTTCCGCCGGGAGTCGACGTCTACCGCACCGCACTCGACGGCCTGCCCGGCTCCGACGCGGTGTTCCTCAACTCCCGCGCGCTCGGCGATCGACTGCGCGCCACCGTCGAGGCGGCCCGCGCGGCCGGAGTGCAGCGGCTGGTCGCGCTGTCGGCGATCAATGCCGACGACGACTTCGCCCGTCAGCCATCGCGCGTCCGCGGCGACCGCAACAAGGAGGTCGACGAACTCGCCGCCGGGTCGGGGCTGGAGTGGGTCAGCCTGCGGCCCAGCGTGTTCGCGTCGAACTTCGCGGGAATGTGGGCGTCGCAGATCCGCGGCGGCGACATCGTCAGCGGGCCGTACGCGACGGCGTCGGTGGCACCGATCGCCGACGCCGACATCTCGGCCGTCGCGGCGCACGCTCTGCTGACCGACGACCTTGTGGGCCAACGCATCCCGCTGACCGGGCCGCAGGCGCTGACCAACGCCGAACTCGTCGAGACCATCGGTGCGGCGCTGGGGCGGCCCCTCGAGTACCACGAACTGCCGCCAGATCTGGTGCGCCAACGGTTCGTCGACATCGGCTTTCCCGAGGCCTTCGCCGACGCCTACATGGGCCTGCTCGCCGAGACGGTCCAGCGGCCCGCACAGGTGACAGCCGACGTCGAGAAGACCCTCGAGCGTCCGGCCACATCGTTCGCCAGTTGGGCGTCCGACCATCGCCACCTCTTCAATTAACAAGGGAGTCACCACATGTCGAGTACAACCAATCCGAGCCCGCCGCGCTGGCTCAAGCAGATGAACAAACTGGTGCTCGCGATGGGGCGCCTCGGCGTTCCGGCCGGTCCGTCGCAAGTGCTGACGGTGCCGGGACGCAAGTCCGGGCAACCGCGGAGCACGCCGATGACGCCGTTCGATCACGACGGCGGCCTGTACACCGTGGCGGGGTACCCCGGTGCCGACTGGGCGGCCAATGCCCGCGCCGCGGGTGTGGGCACGCTCACCCGTGGCCGGCGCTCGCGCCGGGTGCGGATCGTCGAGCTGTCCGCTGCCGAGTCGAGGCCCGTGTTGCGGGCCTTCGCACGCGAGGTTCCGGTCGGGGTCGGGTTCGCCAAACGCAGCGGACTCGTCGTCGACGGCACACCAGACGAGTTCGAGGCATTGGCCGGACGATTGGCGGTGTTCAGGTTCGACCCCGCCTGACGGCGCGCGCGTCTCGGATTTGAAGTGCCTGTGCCGGTAGCACCATCGGCTATAGACGCTCTGACACGGCCCACGCCGCACCGCGCCTCCCTAAGTCGTTGGCACCGTGCCGCCGTCGACCGTCACGTCGACTCCGACCACCGAGGACGCGGCATCGGACACCAGAAACGCGATCACGTCGGCGACCTCCTCAGGCCGGGCCGGGCGGCCCAGCGGGATGCCGCCGAGCGAGTCCATCAACGACTGCAGCGCGGCGGCCTCGTCGGTGCCGCTCGCGGCAGCGATGCGGGCGATCAAGGCGTCGGCCGCGGTGGTCTGGATGAATCCCGGGGACACGGTGTTGACCCGAATACCCTTGGGCGCGAGTTCATTCGCCAAGCCCCTGCTGTAGGTGCGCAGCGCCGCCTTGGCTGCGGCGTAGCCCAGCGTGCCGTCGAACAGCGGCATGCGAGCCTGAATCGAGGCGACGTGCACGATGGCGCCGGACCCACCGGCGATCATCGCGGGCGCCAGTGCGCGGTCCAGTCGTACCGCACTGAGCAGGTTGAGTTGCAGTTCGGCGAGCCAGTGCTCATCGGTGAGTGCGGCGAATCCGCCTGCGGGCGACGATGATCCGCCGGCGACGTGCACCAGTATCTGCGCGCCGCCGCGGGCCGAGACGTGCTCGGCCACCGTCAGCGCACCTTCGCCGGTGGTGATGTCGGCGGCGACGAAGTCGACCGACTCGTCGAGTTCCCCGCGGCTGCGGGCGACCGCGGTGACCGATGCGCCCATGGTGCGCAACCGGTCGACGACCGCGGCGCCCGCACCCTTGGTCCCGCCGGTCACCACGGCGCGCCTGCCGCGCAGGGCCGTCACGAGACGGCCTCGCGGCCGGACCGGAACACGGGCCAGCACAGGTCGGTCACCCACTGGGACGAGTCCTCGTCATCCCAGAAGAAGCGTTCGTAGTACTCCCGCAGTGGCGCCTCGACGCTGATCTCGTGGCGGGTGGCGTACTCCCCCAGCTCGGAGTAGACGAGGTCGACGTCATCGTGCGAGCCGGTGTGCCGCAGCACGACGAGTTCGGCGGCAGGCACCGTGTAGCCGACGACCCGTCCGGTCGGTGCCACCGCGCCGCGCACCGGGATGAACACCGTGGCCGCGCCGCGGTCGCTGGCGAAGACGTCGAAGCCGTACAGGCCACCGGGCGCGCCGGTTCGGGTGAGCCCCTGGGCGCTGATCTCCGCCAGCAGTTCGGTCACCGCCCCCTCGAACCACTGCGGCAGGTCGTCGCGGTCGATTTCGGCGTGAACGGCGATCGCCGCCGTCGCCGCGACACTGAGGTGCCGGACGGACGGTCCGTCAGAGGGTCGGTCCAGGATCGTGCGCAGTGCCTGGACGGCGGCCTGCGTGCTGGCCAGCCTGGCCTCGAGCCTGCCGAGGTGCGCGCTGATCAGGGCGTTGCGCTCAGCGGGCGCGGCCATCAGCACCGACCTCACGTCGGCCACCGGCATGTCCAGCGCACGCAGACGGCGCACCACCTGCGCCGTGGGCACCTGGTCGAGCGTGTAGTAGCGGTAGCCGGTCGCGGGATCCACCTGATGGGGCGCCACCAGCCCGACGTCGTGGTAGTGCCGCAGCGTCTTGACGCTCAGTTGCGTCATTCGGGAGAAGTCGCCGATCGAGAGCATGTAGCCAGTTTGGAGTCTCCCCGTGCGGGAGAGTCAAGCCTGCGTCTGTCGCAGCGCTTCAGCGCACCTTCGCGATGACGTCCTCCGCGAAGCGTTCGATCGAGGCGCGGAAGGACTCGACGTCCCCGTCGACCGTCTCGGGAGCGCCCATCCACGGTGCACACATCACGGCGGTCACGCCGATGTCCTCGGCGCGCATGAACAGGTCGGCGGTGGGAATCTCCATGAGCGCCAACATGATCTCGAACGGCTCGTTGTCGCGCCCGTACTCACGGCGCAGCGCGTGGACCCGTTCGACGTGGCGCACCGCGTCGTCCCACGTGTATGCGGCGCCGACCCAGCCGTCGCACAGCCGGGCAGCACGCCGCAGCGCGGCCTCTGACTCGCCACCGCACATGATCGGCACCGTCGACGGTGGATGCGGTTCCAGCATGATCTCCGGCACTTGGTAGTGCTCGCCCTGCCATGACACCCAGCCGCCCTGCCACAGTGCACGCAGCGCGGGGATCATCTCGCTGAGCCGCTGGCCCCGGTCGTCGAAGGACTGCCCGAGCAGGTCGAACTCCTCGCGCATCCACCCCGCCCCGACCGCCAGCGCCACCCGCCCCTGCGAGATGACCGCCGCGGTCGCGACCTGCTTGGCCACCTGCAGAAGCGGCCGCGACGGCGCGACGTAGACGGCGTTGGTGAAGCGCAGCTGGCTGGTGAGGGCGGCCATCGCCCCGATCATCACCCATGAGTCGGGCCAGGCCGTCTCCGGCTGCCACGGCGGTTTGTCAGCCCCGGTCGGATACGGCGATTTCAGGTCCCGCGGATAGATCAGGTGATCAGCGCAGATCATGCCGTCGTAGCCGGTTTCGTCGAGCATGCGGGTCACGGCCAAGGCGTCTGCGGTGTTCAGGAAAGCCGTCCCCGACCAGAATTGCATTTCCTCACCCTGCCTCACCCCCGGGTTTTCGGACGGCGAATTCGGGGCAAGATCAATCCATGCCCACGCTGATGTGGTTTCGGCGGGACCTTCGCCTTCACGATCTGCCGCCGCTGCTGGACGCGGCTGCAGCCGATGAGCCCGTGCTCGCCTGCTACGTGCTCGACCCGCGGTTGCGGGCCTCGTCGGGCGGACGGCGGCTGGCCTACCTCTACGACGCGCTGCGCGAACTGCGCGACGGCCTGAACGGTCGGCTGCTGGTGACCGGTGGCCGCCCCGAGACCCGAATACCAGCTCTGGCCAAGCAGATCGGCGCGAGCTCCGTGCACGTGACGGGTGACTACTCGCCGTTCGGCATGCGTCGCGACGCGGTGGTGCGTGCCGCCCTCGGTGACGTGCCGCTGGAGGAGACGGGCTCGCCGTACCTGGTGACACCGGGGCGCGTCACCAAGGGTGACGGCACGCCCTACAAGGTGTTCACGCCGTTCTACGCCGCCTGGCGCGACCATGGTTGGCGCGCCCCGGCGGCGACCGGCCCCTCGTCGGCCGAGTGGATCGACCCGGCCGATGTGGACGGCGGAGTCGACATCCCCACGGGTGACGTCGAACTCGACCTACCGGCCGGCGAGCGCGCGGCACGCGCCCAGTGGCGCGACTTCATCTCGGACGGGCTCGCGAGATACGCCGACGACCGCAACCGGCCCGACGCCGACGGCATCAGCCGAATGTCGGCACACCTCAAGTTCGGCACGATTCACCCGCGCACGATGGCCGTGGACCTGGGTAACGGCGCGGGCGCCCAGGCGTACCTACGCGAGCTCGCGTTCCGCGACTTCTATGCGGGCGTGCTCCACGAATGGCCGGAAAGCGCCTGGCAGAACTGGAACAGATCCTTCGACGGTATCGAGACCGATGACGACGATGACGCCCAAACCCGGTTCGAGACGTGGAAGGCGGGCCGAACCGGCTTCCCGATCGTCGACGCGGGTATGCGCCAACTCGCCGAAACCGGGTTCATGCACAATCGCGTGCGGATGATCGTCGCGTCATTCCTGGTCAAGGACCTGCACCTGCCGTGGCAGTGGGGCGCGCGCTGGTTCCTCGAGCAGCTCACCGACGGTGACATGGCCAGTAACCAGCACGGCTGGCAGTGGGCTGCGGGGTGTGGCACCGACGCGGCGCCCTACTTCCGGGTGTTCAACCCGAGCACCCAGGGCGACAAGTTCGATCCCGACGAGGTCTATGTGCGGCGATGGGTCCCGGAGTACGGCAGCGAGCACTACCCCGAGCCGATGGTCGACCACAAGGCCGAGCGTTCCGAGGCGCTGCGTCGCTACGGGGAGATCCGCTGACACGCGCGCCGGCGGTGACACCGACCGAATACGACGCCGCGTCGTATGCCAGAATGGCGCAGGACCCAGACCGTAAGGAGCAACCGTGGCGAACACCGAGGTGGAACGACACACCGGCGTCGACGTCGAGGAAGTGCCCTCGGCGAACTGGGGTTGGTCCAAGGAGAACCCCCGGCTGATCCGTATCGGCGGCATCCTGTCCGCGATCTTCATGCTCGCGATGATGCACGGCAACCACGTCGGCCACGTGGAGGACGTCTTCCTCGTCTTCTTCGCAGTGGTGATCCTCGGCATCGTCGCCCGCGACTGGTGGATGCGTCGCCACGGCTGGACCCGCTAGCCTCGATCGAATTCAGGCCGCGTCGATGACGAGGCGGCCGAACCTCTCGATCGACTCCAGCGTGTGCGCGAGGCTATCGCCCGGCACCGCCACCTGTACCCACGTGACGCCCAGCGCGGCGAGCTTCGCGACGCCCTCGAGGTAGACCTCCGGGTTGAAGTCGTCATCACCGGGATTACCGCCCACGCTGTTGGAGTACATGATGTCCAGCACCGACGGGTCACGGCCCAGCGCCTCGCACTTGGAGTGAAAGTCATCGATGCCGGCCTTGAGATCATCGAGTGAGTCCATCGCCGTGGTGCGGGCCGTCTGAGCCAGACTCGCCGGCGCCGGGAACGGGCACCAGCCGTCGCCGAACTCTGCGGCACGGCGGCGAGCCGCACCGGTGTTGCCGCCGATCCAGATCGGCGGGTGCGGGTGGGTGACCGGACGGGGGTGCGCGGTGATCCCGTTGGCGTTGAAATGTCGACCGTCATAGGACATGTCGTCGGTGGTCCAGACGGCGCGGATCACTTCCAGCGCCTCCTCGACGAGTTGGCCGCGCTCGTCGAAGTCGACACCGAGAGCGGCGAACTCACGCTTGAGGTAACCGACGCCGACGGCGAGGGTGAATCGGCCGCCGGAAAGCACGTCGAGCGTGGCACCGGCCTTCGCCACGACGAACGGGTTGCGATAGGGCAGCACCACCACGTGCGGGATCAACCGCAGCGTCGTGGTGTGTGCGGCCGCGAATCCCATCGCCACGAACGGATCCAGTGTGTCGTGGCCCCCGTGCTCAAGCCACTTCTGGGTGGGCGCGGGGTGATCGGTGAACCCGAAGCCGCTGAACCCGGCCGTCTCGGCCGCGACCGCGACCGCCGCCACTCCCCTGCCGTCCACGAGTTCCGGGTTGTACGGATGGCTGTGCATTGGGTGTGTGAAGGTGAACCGCATCTTCGCAGGCTTTGTTGTCGTAGGCACTGACTCAGTCCTCTCAGGACGCCCGGATGGGCGAGTAGTTGGGTCGCCCAAGGCCGAGTTCGTGTTGGGCGATCATGTTGCGGAACACCTCGAGGGTGCCGCCGTAGATGCCCATCGGGGACGCCAGCCGGAACAGGTACTCAATACCGCCGTCGTCGGCCGCGTCGGCGGCGCCGTCGGTACCGACGGGCAGCACCGCCGCCGTGCCGAGGATGTCCATGAGGTCAGGTGTCAACTCCCGCAGCGCCTGTGCGATCGCCACGCGGCCGAACTTCTCCGGTGTGCTGCGCGCGGCCTCGGTGCGCGCGGCGGCCCGGCCCAGCCGGTAGGCGACCGACTCGTCATCGACGGGCCGTCTGCCGGTCGAGTCGGGTCGGCCGACGATACCGGCGACGCGGTCGAGACCGTCGGCGAGCAGGAGCAGGTGCTCGGTCATGGTCGCGATCTTCTGTAGGCCCTCGGCGTCGCGTTCGACGGTGCCATGCTCGGCGTTGAGCGCCTCGCGCAGGACCGACCAGCCCCCGTTGACGTCGCCAACCCGGTAATGGTCGGGAATGCGCACGTCGCTGTAATAGGTGATGTTGGTCCGGTCGCCGTCGACGGTGCGGATCGCCTGGATCTCCACGCCGGGGCTGGTCAGCGGCACCAGAAACATGGTCAGGCTCTTGTGCTTGGGTGCTGCCGGATCGGTGTTGGTGATGAGGAAGACGTACTGCGCGTTGTGGGCGTTCGAGGTGAACATCTTGGACCCGTTGATGATCCAGCCGTCACCGTCGCGCACGGCCCGGGTCTTGCAGGTCGCCACGTCCGATCCGCCGTCGGGTTCGGTGTAGCCCAGGCAGAGCCGTAGACGGCCGGCCAGCACACCCGGCATGACCTCCGCGACGAGTTCACGCGAACCGAACTGCTCCACGGACTTCGCGACCATTGCCGTGGTACCCCAGTGGAACCACGGCGTGTGCGCACGCCCGATCTCCAGCTCCCAGATCCGTCTGCGCACCGCGGTGAAACCGCCGTCCTCCGCGGGACGGTAGTCGCGCTCCAGATAGCCACGTTCGGCCAGCGCGAGATGCACTCCCTCGTCGAAGTTCTCACCCGTCGCGCGATCACGCGCGATCACCTCGTCGGTGACGATCGACGCCAAGAACTCCCGAAGCTCGGTCTGGAACGCGCTGTCCTCGTCGGACAGCTCGACATGTGCGAAGTCCATCGTCGACCCCTGTCTGGAAAGTGCGGGCGCGTGCGCCTATACCTAACACTTACCATGAAGTTTGTAACGCAATCCGGCGGGCCACCCCGGGCGTTGTGGCGATTTCGGCGCGCTAAGGAGCGGTGAGCGCGCCTTTGCGCGCCCGAATCGCAGGGGTTAGGCGGCCTGCCGCAGCGCCGCGACGGTTTCCAGGTCCTGGACGGCGGCCACCGCCCGGGCCAGCCCCTCCAACGCGATGCCCTCGGTCTGCATACCTCCGAGACCCGCGGTGGTCAGCGGCGACACGTAGGCGTACGTCACCGCCTGCCGGTAGCGGGTCCACAACTCGTCGCGGTCCAACTCGGGGCCACCGGCCGCCGCCAGCGCGCCTCGGTAGACGTCGAGCAGATCCCGCTCGGCGGCGCGACGTTGGTCCACCGGGAGGCCGAGCACCAGCGTGTAGGTGAGATCGCGCGACGGGTGTCCACGGCGCACCACCTGCCAGTCCAGCAGACCCGCACGCCCGTCGCGGAAGTAGGTGTTGCCGGGATGGGAGTCGCCGTGCAGCACAGTGTGTGTGCCCGCGTCGACGATCTCGGTGGCGCGCTGGTAGTTCTCCCACAGATACCGGCCCGCCTCGATCGGCACGTCTGTCCGGTCCGCGAGCTTGCGGGCCGACATCCTCATCAGCGCCGGGGTGAGCAGGTTGGCGGGATCCTGCGACGGTGCCGCAAGCCAGCCGAATGCGCCACCGCCACCGGGCTTCTCGGGTAACCGGCCCCAGAAACTGCCGTGCAGACCGGCCAGGACCTCCATCAGGCTGGCCATCTGGTCGGTGTCGAGCGGATTGAGCGTGTCGGGGAACTGACACGGCGCCGTGGTCATGTCCTCGAGGACCACCACGTAGCGTCCGGTGAGCGGGTCGAACGCCGCACCGTGAGAGCGTGGGATGCCCGCCCCGAGTTCCGGTGCCAGCGCCGCGTAGAACCGGGCCTCGGTCTCACCGAGACGGGCGAGTTCGCCCAGCATCCGAGTGGCCGCGGTGGCAGCCGAGAGCTTGACGAACACCGACTCGGGAACGTCGCGACCCGACAGCGCCAGCCGAGCCCGCGACGATGTCCCCGCCTCCCCCTCCAGGACGGTCACCGAATCGACGGTGCGTCGCATCACCTTCGACAACACCTCGGGCCCGAGATCGGCGACGCGGCGCGGGAAGGACCGCGCCCGCCCGAGCGCGGCGTCCACGGCCAGTCGCCCGACCCCGTGCCCCATGTGTGCGCCCAGCCGTACCGCTCGGATCACCATTGTTCGCCGCCTCCTGCTCGTTTCGAACCAAGCGTGACAATTCGGCCACGATTTGTAAAGCTAATCCGTGACAGTCATCGACCATCGAGAGGCCAGCGCACGTGGGAATCGTCACGACCACTTCGGAGACCGCATTCACCCAGTCACCGGAGACGATCTACGACTTCGTCACCAACCCGGTGAACTGGACCAAGACCTACCCGGGCAGTTCCCACGTCGGCAGCGTCACCAACGACCTGCCACTGAAGGTCGGCGACACCTGGACCGAGGCGGGACCGGACGGCGACCGCATCTTCACCTGGCACCTCGCGATCGCCATGCGCCCGAAGATGTGGGTGTTCAACTCGGTGGGGCGACTCGGCCACGACCCCGAGGGCAACGGCGGTATGCCGGGCCGGATCACCGTCAAGTATCAGTTCACCCAGCCGGGGCAGGGCATAACGCTGTTCGCGCGGACCATGACCATCGAGGGCTACCGGGACGCTCCCCTGCCTGACGGCTTCTTCAAGATCGTCAACCCGGCCAACATCGACAAGTATCACGCCGCCATCGCACGCGAACTCGACTCGGCCGCAACCGCTTAGGGCCCGGGGTGCAGGGCCCGACGCAGTGCCTCCCCCTGCATCGCGAAAAGCGCCTGGCTGACGTCCCACTCGGGCAGCAGCGAGTCGAACCCGTGGCACGTGCCGGCAAAGACGTGTAGCTCGGTGCCGACTCCGGCCCACATCAGCCGCAGCGCGTAGTCGACGGCCTCATCGCGCAGCGGGTCGAGTTCCGAGCACGTGATGAGTGCGTCCGCGACCCCGGTGAGCTCGTCACGGCGCGCGGGCACGGCCGACGGGGGCACGGCCTCACCGCCTGAAACGTGGCCCCACATCTGCGATGTGGCTGGCCCGTCGAAACCCGGCGTGGTGACGAACTCGAACTTCGACGGCGTCGGCCGGTCGTCGAGGACCGGCTGGTGGAGAAGTTGAAACAGCACGGGCGGTGCGTCACCGTCCGCCGCCAGCTGAGCAAGCAGCGCGGCGAGTGCGCCGCCGGCACTGCTGCCGGCGACGGCGATTCGGCGCGGATCGATGTCGAGATGATCTGATTCGGCCACAATCCATTTCAGGACCGCCAGCACATCATCCAGCCCGGCCGGATGCGGATGCTCGGGAGCCAGCCGGTAGTCCACCGACACCACCGTGGCGCCCGCCCGCCGGGCGAGTTCGACGCATTGACGGTGGTCGATGTCGAGGTTGCCGAGCACGAACGCACCGGAGTGGCAGAACAGCACCGCGGGGGCTCGCGTCATCGCACCCCGATAGATGCGGACCCCGATTCCGCGCCCGCGCTCGTCGTGAGCGGTGGCGTCGGTGACATCCACGCCAGCTGTGTCCAGGGCCGCTGTGCTGGCCTGCCGCCGTTCGTTGATCGAATCCCGCACGGCGGGCAGCAGGTCTGCGGCCAGGTTCACCCGCGCGTCGACCAGGTGGCGCAGCGCGGGCGCCAGCCGGTGCGTCGTGTCGGCGTCCGACCCGGCATCCGCCGTCACGGCACGTCACCGCCCGCCACGGCATGGGCGTCGACGTGGATATCGGGCCGCTCGGTCGGTGGTTCGAAGATGTAGTCGCCGGCCCGGAATCGACGCGTCATCGCCCAGAAGTCACGCGCACTGCGCGGCCACTGGGTGACGACACGGCCGTTGGCGGCCCGAAAGTAACTGCTGCACCGCGTCGTCCACACAGTGCCGTCCATCCACTCGTCGATCCGAGCGATGAAGTCGGCCATGGTCTGCGCCCGCACCGCGACGTAGGACCGTCTACGCCGCCGCATGTGCCGCAGGGCCTTGACGACGTACCGCGCCTGCGCCTCGAGCATGAAGATGACGCTGTTGGAACCGACGTTGGTGTTCGGCCCGTACAGCATGAACAGGTTGGGGAAACCAGGGACCGCCATGCCCAGATAGGCGTACGCGCCGTCGCGCCAGGCCTCGTGCAGCGTCTGGCCGTGCTCCCCCGTCACCTCGATCTGGCCCAGGTAGTCCGCTGCGGCATACCCGGTCGCACACACCACGACGTCGACGTCGAGTTCGCGGCCGTCCTCAGTCACCAGCGAGCGGGCGCGCAGTGCCCGCGCCGGGCTGGACACCACCTCGACGTGCGACTGCGTGAGCGCGGGCACGAAATCCGACGAGAACACCAATCGCTTGCAGCCGATGGGCGTCTCGGGCGTGAGGCGCTTGCGCAGGTCGGTGTCGACGACGGTTCGCTCGAGCATCGCCGCAGCCGCCGACCGGAACTCGTGGGTCTTGTCGCTGCCATGCTCGATCACCGAGATGTTGGACTCGCTGCGCAGCCACAACCGGGTGCGGTAGAGACGCTTGGCGAACGGCACCTTGGCGAAAAGCCACTTCTCCCGGTCGGTGTACTCGCGGTCGGGTTTGGGCAGGACCCACGTCGGCGAACGCTGGATGGAGTACACACTCCTGGCCACCTTGACGACCTCGGGCACCAGTTGTGCTGCGGTGGAGCCCGTTCCGAGCACGGCGACGTCCCTGCCAGTCAGGTCGACGTCGTGGTCCCAGCGCGCGGTGTGCATCACGGTGCCGGTGAACGGTTCCTCCTCGTGCAGTGTCGGCATCGTCGGCTGGGTGAACAGTCCGACCGCGGACACCACGACGTCGAACACGTGCTCCTCGCCGGTCGCGGTCATCAACCGCCAGGTCCTTGACGACTCCTGCCAGCGTGCCGAGGTCACCTCGGTGTTCAGCGTCAGGTGGGGCCCCAACCGGTGCCGCCGCGCGCAGCGTTCGAAGTACTCCAGGATCTCGGCCTGTCCCGACCACAGCCGCGACCAGCCCGAGTTCAGGTCGAAGGAGAACGAGTACAGGTGCGACTTCACATCGCAGGCCAGACCCGGATAGGTGTTGATGCGCCAGGTCCCGCCGACGCCATCCTCGCGGTCGAAGATGGTGAAGTTCTCGAGGCCCACCCTCTTGAGGAAAATGCCCAACGCCAACCCGCCGGGTCCTGCACCGATGATGCCCACCGAGGGCCCCTTGGACATACCCGTCATCCGATCCGCAGCGATTGGCCACCGTCGACCACGAGTTCGGAGCCGGTGATGAACGATGCGGCGTCCGACACCAGGAATGCCACGGCGTCGGCGACCTCGAAGGGCTTTCCGAGCCGCCCACCGGTCGACATCTCGGTGAGCCGCCGCTGGGTGTTCTCGTCGAGCATCGGGGTCTCGATCGGGCCGGGAAGCACGGCGTTGACTCGGATTCCGGACGGTGCCAGCTCGGCCGCCGTGATCTGGGTGAGCCCGCGCAGCGCCCATTTCGACGAACCGTAGGCGGCGTGGTTGGGGAACGGCCGGACGGCCCCGGTGCTGCAGGTGTTGACGATCGCGGCACCGTGGGCCTGCCTCAGGTGCGCCAGCGTGGCGCGGATACCGAGGAAGGGGCCGAGGCAGTTGACCCGCCAGCTGCCCTCGAAACCGGCCGGGGTCTCCTCGGACAGCGATGCGCGGTGCAGGACGCCAGCGTTGTTCACCAGTGCGCTCAGGCCGCCGAAGCGAGCCACCACGGTGCGCACGGCCACATCCCACTGCTCCTCGGAGGTGACGTCGAGCGGCACGGCAATGACGTCGTCACCGGATCCGGTGGTCTCGCGCAGCTCGTCGGCGTTTCGGTCGCACGCGGCCACCAGGAATCCATCGGCACGCAGCCTGGCCACGATCGCCGCGCCCTGTCCGCGGGCCGCGCCCGTGACAAGGGCCACCCTGGCGTCGGTTGTGGTCTCGCTCGTGGTCAGTGGTATCCCCCATCGTTGGACGTCGATTCGTCGGCGTGCTCGGTTGCGGTGGCCAAATGTCGTGCGGCGCCCAGGCGCAGGGACTGCGACTCCGAGGCCAGGGTGATGACGCGGAAGCCCATCGCCGCAGCGGTGCGGCTGATGGCGCCATCGCCCGCGTGCACGCCGGCGATCAAGCCTGCGGCGGTGGCGCGGGAGACGATGTGCGCCATCGCGTCCAGCACCGCAGGGTGCCGCCATGCGTCAGCCAGGGTGTGGCCCATCGAGATGGCCAGGTCGGCCGGTCCGACATAGACACCGCTAAGCCCTGGGACCGCGCAGATCTCGTCGACGGCGGCCACACCGCGGGCGGTCTCGATCATCACGTGCACGCTCACCCGATCCTGCAGATGGGCGATGTCGTGGCCGAGGCTGGCCCGCAGCGGTCCGAAGCTGCGCACGCCGGCCGGAGCGAAACGCGTCGCGGCCACCGCCTCTGCGGCCTGCTCCGGCGTCTCGATCATGGCGATGATGATCGCGTCGGCGCCCGCATCGAGCACCCGGCCTATCGGCGCGGGGGCGGTGGACGGGAGCCGGACGGCGGTGGCGATCGGCAGGTGCTCGGTGCCCTTGAGTAGCAGCGCGACGTCGGCGTCATCGAGATATCCATGTTGGCAGTCGAATCCGACGTAGTCATAGCCCGTCTGCGCGAAGGCCTCGGGTCCCGTCATGGTGGGACCCACCACCCAACCGCCCCACACCTGGGCGCGCTGAGCGAGTGAGTCGATGAGCCTTCCGCCGGTCATGGCACGATCGCGATCTTCACGCGGCCGGGTGTGGGCCGGCATGCGGTCTCGAACGCCGCCTGCACGTCGGCGGTCCGGAACGTGTGGGTGAGGTATTCCGTCAACAGGTCGGGGTGTGCGGCGGCGAACGCCGACGCCGCGGTGAGCATGCGCCGACGCTCCAGTGTCACACCAGATTTCAGGGTCAGGTTGTTACGCAGCATGGTGCGCATGCTGATCGGATAGGTGTCATCGTCGGTCACGCCGAAGTAGAAGACGGTGCCGCCGAACGCGGCTGCCTCAATGGCGTGGCCGAGCGTTGCGACCTGGTGGCCCACGGCCTCGATGACCACGTCAGGGCGTTCGGCCGGATCGAGGTGGCGGATCCAGCGGTCACTTGTCGCGCGCACGACGCGGTCGACGCCGAATCGCGGCCCGAGGGTCTCGCGGTCGACGGGGTCCACACCGGTGACCAGAGCAGCACCCGCAGCTTTCGCCACGTACGAGAACAGCAGGCCGATCGAGCCCTGTCCGATGACGGCGACGTGTCTGCCCGCGAGATCGCCCAGCTGCTCGACCGCGTAGAGCACGCAGGCCAGCGGCTGCAGACCGATCGCGAGTTCCGGTGTGAGCGAGGGCTCGTAGCGGACCAATCCCTCGCCGTCGGCGACGACCTGGTCCATCAGGCCGTCGAAACCCGATGCCCAGCCCACGACGCGGTCGCCGCGGGTGTGCTCGGGGTGGCGGCTGGCCACGACCTCGCCCGCGATCTCGTGGACGGGGAATCCGTGCATCCCGGCGGCACACGCGCCGATGTCACCGGGCAGTCGGCCCTGTGTGCCGCGAAATCCCGGCAGGTCACTACCGCACACACCAGCGGCCAGGAACTGCAGCAGCACCTGCCCGTCGGCCAGCGACGCCGGCGAGGGCTCGGGCTGCTCGGTGCGTTCGAATGTGTACGGCGCGATGAGTCGGTACGACCACACGGCTCAGTGACCTCCGGTCTGGACCGTCACGGGGATGTTGTTCCAGCCCCACTGGAAACTCGACGGCGGACGCCACGCGGCCTCGGTGTCGACGCGGAACTCGGGCACCCGCTTGAGCCACTCGGCGACCAGGATGCCGATCTCGAGGCGCGCCAGATGCACGCCAAGGCAGAAGTGCTGACCTCGACCGAACGCCAGGAGTCGCTCGATGGGCCGGTTCCAGATGAACTCGTCGGGATCGGCGTACTCGCGTTCGTCGCGCGAGGCCGACGCGAGCAGCGTGATGATGCGTTGACCCGGTTCGATCGTGGTGCCGTGCAATGTAAATGGGGTACGCACGGTGCGGGCGAACCACTGTGCGGGTGCGCAGAAGCGGATCATCTCCTCGCGCGCGACAGCCACGTTGGACTCCAGATCGGCACGCACGGCGGCGAGTTGGTCTGGACGCTGCGACAGTTCCCACAGACCGTGCGCGACGATCTTGGGCACGGTCTCGGTGCCACCGATGAACACTCCGAGCATCTGCGTGGCGGCCTCGGTGTCGGAGAGCGCCGACCCGTCCGGCAGCCGGTAGTTGATCAGGCCGTCGACGATCGGCTGGCTGCCGTCGGCGCCCTCGGCGCGTCGGCGTACGACGATCGGTGTCAGGTACTCGAGATAACCGGGCCGGGCATTGGCGGTGTTGACACCGTCACCCGGTTTGGCGAGGCTGCCCGCGTTCACCGTGGCCAGCACATCGGGCGCCAGCTCGTCAGGCAGACCGACCAGGTGACACACCATTGACGCCGCGACGACGCCGCCGTAGTCCTGGGTCAGGTCGAAGTTGCCCTGCGGCAGCAGGACATCCAGCCGCTCGTTGGCCAGTTCACGGATGCGGTCAGCCAGTCCCGCGACGTTGCGCGGCCGCAGCGGCTTCGAGTGCGCGCCCCGGACACCACCGTAGATCGGGTTGTCGAAGTTGGCGTGAAACGGCATCGGATGCACCGGCGGATCGGGCACCGGCCCGTCGTTGTGGTGTGCCAGAACCGTCGCGGCAGGCAGGGTGCCCTCCGACGCCACGAAGGTTCCGTCGTTGATCTCCAACACATCCCACACGTCGGCGAAACGCGACACCGCGTAGGTGTCCCATTTCTCGACGTAGTACAGCGGGTGGCGGTCGCGCAGCACCCGGTAGTGCGGAAACGGGTCGGCCATCACCGCCGGATCGAATGGATCATACGAGAAGTCCTGCATCGCCTCTGATCTCATCTGGGCATTCACTGCAGCGGCGAGGGTGGGAGGGCCTGGAGAATGGAGTCCTCCCAGCCGTCGCGTAGAGCGGGCGCGAGCCTCATCCACGTGACGATCTCGGCGGGCGGCTGGTCCTTCCACGACGGGTAGTGGTTCTCGAAGCACTCCCAGTCCCCGTCGAGCGCCCAGTAGTGGATCACCTCGTTGAACCGGAACGTCGTGGTGAAGGACCCCAGCCAGCGCTTGCCCGTGCTCTCCGACCACGGCACGTACAACCGTTCCAGTTCCTTGATGTAGTCGTCCTGGCGCCCTGGCTTGGTCTGCATGATCTCCTGGATCACCAGTCCCGCCTTGAAATCGGCCGCCTTGAGTTCGGCGAGGTTCTTGTTCTGCGGGGCGGCGTACATGATCCGCCCCTCGCCCGTGGCGCCGGTGTCGGCGAGATAGGTCGCCCACGTGGTGGCGGCATCGGCGTGTGTTCCGCCGCGCGCCTGGGCCTTACCGATGCGCGCGTAGTCGGCGAAGGCGTCGATCTCCCAGATGATGGTGACCTGCGGCCAGTGCCCGTTGTAGGGCGTGGACTCCCAGATTGTGAAGAGTCGCGCGCCGAGATCGGACATCATCGGGTGATAGACCTCGTCGAACGCCTTGGTGAACTGATCGCTGCGTCCGGAACCGAGGGCGATGGTCTCGTGCAGGTACAGAAGCGTGTGGCTGTGATACTTCCGCATGGCCGGTTCAACAACCTCCGTTTAGCGTCATGCGCACACCGCCGATAGTTGACAGTGGCACCCAGCGAGCGTGACACTTGTGGCGTGTTTTGTAAAGCATCGCGGTCGATCAGCCGGTTCGACGTCGGATGAGCCCGACGCCATTGGCCAATGGATTCTGTTTTGGTGAGGGACCGCGGTGGTTCGAGGGCCTGCTCTGGTTCTCGGACATGCTCGGCGAGGCCGTGCACACCGTGGACCTCAACGGCGCGACCAGCACCCTGCAACTACCCGGCAGAGCGCCGTCCGGGCTGGGTTTCCGGCCCGACGGAACGCTGCTGATCGTCTCCACCGAGGATCGTCAGGTGCTCCGCTACGACGGTGACCACGTGACCGTGCTGGCCGACCTGGGCGACCTGGTGCCCGCCAATCTCGGCGATATGGTGATCGACGCCCGTGGTGCCGCCTTCGTGGGATCGCAGGCCCGAGAGGGGGGTGTCATCGTCCGCATCGACCCTGATGACACCGCCTCCGTCGTGGCAGGCGACCTCGACTTCCCCAACGGCATGGTCATCACCCCGGACGGCGACACGCTTGTCGTCGCCGAGTCGACGGGACGCCGACTCACCGCGTTCACGGTCACGACCGACGGTGCGCTGGTCGATCGACGGGTGTTCGCCGACGGCCTCGACGGACCCCCCGATGGCCTGGCGATCGACAACGAGGGCGGGGTGTGGACAGCCATGACACTGGCCCACCAGTTCGAGCGAATCACCGACGGCGGCAACGTGACCGATCGCATCGACATGGCGGGGCGTACCGCCATCGCCTGCGCCCTGGGCGGTCCCGACGGACGCACGCTGTTCCTGCTGTCCAGCACCGACGCGTATCCCGAACGTCTGATCGGCACCAAGGCGTCACGCGTCGACGCGCTGATGGTCGACGTGCCCGCCCCGGGTCGATTCGGGCACTGAGGAAATTGGGCACTGACGGAAAGTTGAAGATGTCTGACTCCTACTACGAACTCGTCGACACCGATGACGCAGGCGAGCGTTTCCGCGCGACCGACCTGGTGCGCGGCACGTGGAATGCCTCGATCCAGCACGGTGCCCCCGTATCGGCGCTGCTGGTCCGTGCGCTGGAACGCTGCGCGCCGCGCGATGACACCAGGCTCAGCCGCGTGATGATCGACCTGGTCGGCGGCGTGCCCGCAGAGGGTGACCTGTGGTTGCGCGCTCAAGTCGACCGTCCGGGCAGGCAGATCGAACTGGTCAGTGCGGAACTACTCGCCCCTGACCGCGACGGTGCACCGCGGACCGTCGCGAAGGCAAGCGGTTGGCGGCTGTCCACCCTCGACACCACAGCGGTCGTACACGCGCCCGCGCCCGCACTCGCGCCGCTGGCGCAGGCGAAGAGCCGCGATATGGCCAAGAATTGGGACCGCAACTACGTGCACAGCATCGACTGGCGCTGGCTCACCACGCCATTGGCCGACGGGCCCGGCGAATCCTGGCTGCGGCCGACCGTGGACCTCGTGAAGGGCGAGACGATGACGCCGCTGCAGCGGCTGTTCACGGTCGCCGACGATGCGAACGGCATCGGCACCAAGCTCGACATCCGGCGCTGGACGTTCATGAACACCGACCTGGTCGTGCATGTGCACCGCGTGCCCGAGGGTGAGTGGATCGGCATCCGGGCCGAGACGAGCTACGGGCCCGATGGCATCGGGACCACGTTCGGCACGCTGTTCGACGCCCACGGTGCGATCGGCGGCATTCAGCAGTCGGTGCTGGTGCGGCCGATGCCGTCGCGTTAGCTCGCGGCCGACACGCCCATCCGCCAGCAAACCAGGACCGGCGCTCAAGAGCCCGCTGTCGACACGACCGGCAGACCGCACGGGACCTGTGCAAACGCCGGGTGATGGCTGTCAGCGCAACGCCGATGAAATCGGCGCGGAGCAACGAACGACATTTCGCAGTGCGACGAAAGTCTCAGTGCTGCTGGGCAATTCACGCGCCACCCGGATACGCACCAGATTGTTCGTATAGCTAGGCAACGTACTACAGTGGTCTTAGGCCGGGGGGTTTGGTGCAACAGGCAACGAACCGGAGGTTGAGTGTGATGCGTTCCAAACTAGCCACGAAGGCTATCGTGGGGGTCGCCGCAGCGGCGGTGCCGCTGGGATTGGGCTTCGTCGGTGCAGCTCCGGCCGCAGCAGGTCCCGAGGTGTGTCTGACGGGCCCATACGGCTATGCCAGCGCATGCGTCGAAGCGCCCGGCTGGGTGGACTGGCGCGACGGCCACCATGGCCGCGGGCACTGGAATAAGCACTGGGACGACGACGACGACTGATCGGCCACGCGAGCCGAGCCAGCTCAGCAAAGCTGTATTAGCAGGTCACATCGACAATAGCGGTCATGTCGGTGACCGTGGTGACGATGTCGTTGCCGGCTCCTGGAGCGCCGGAGTCCGTGCGGGAGTAGGTGTGACCGGGGCGGACGGCGCTGACTGAGCAATGATCGAGTGGCGCGGTGCCGACCCTGCTCAGAATGACGTGATACCCCTGGGCGCGAAGTTGTTCGACAACCTGATCGACGGTTTGGGGTCCGGTCGGCGCCGCGTTCGCCAGATCAACTGGACTGAACATGACCGCTGCGAGTGCGCCTGCGACAGCTGCGCGGGCTAAGAGCTTCCTCATCGGCATTTCCTTCGTTTGCGCTTAGTGAGATATACGCTGAAACAAGGAATTTGGTTCAATTCTCATTGCAGGTCTCGGCCAGAACGCGGCCGGTACGTCGGATCCGCTCGGCACGTCATGAAGAACGCGGGGCTCAACACCGCCGCTCTGCGGCGCTCAGCGTTCCATCGTGGCCAACAAGGTGTTGTTGGCGTCGACGACGTTGAGCTTGCGTAGTTGCGACATTGGGATCGATGTGGATCCCTGCACCACTCCACCGCCGCTGGGCATTGCCGCCCAGTTCGCGGCCTGTTCCATTCGACCGTGTTCGTCCATGGTGCGCAGCGTGAAAACGCCTTCAGGGGGCAGCTTCTTGACGTCGAGGGAGACGGCCGTCCCCCAGGGCTTGGGTGTCAACGTCACTATCCCGCTCACCTCGCCGGCGATCTCCTCGACCGCGATGTTGCCAGTGGTTGACGGCGGTGGGCCACCCGGGATCGTCACCACGGCGATACCGACGGCGACCGCAGCGGCCCCCGCCAGCGCGGCCCCCGCCACCCACCACCTGCGGGCTTTTCCGCTGACGCCGTCGGTAGCGTCGTCGAACAGGTCGGCGGGATCAACCTTCGCCAACAATGCAGGCAACGGAGCACAGTCAGCGACGTCTCGTTGGCAGCGTGAGCACCCGCGCAGATGGTCCTCGAACTGCCGCCGCTCGTCGGCGTCAAGCCCTCCAAGGACGTAGGCCCCGAGCAAGTCGTGCGGTTCGTCGTTCATAGCAGCCCCATCTCGTCGAACACCACCCGGAGCGCCCGGACAGCGTGGTAGCTACGCGATTTGATCGTTCCCACGGCGACGCCCAGTCGATCAGCGGCCGCGGCGATCGTCATATCGTCGAAGTACAGCGCCTTGATCACCTCGCGGTGTTCGGCGCTGAGGCGGCGCATCGACTCCGCCAGCAGTATCCGTTCCAATGACGCGTCGACACCGTCCCCGGTCGCGGCGGTGGCGTGGTCGTCGGTCAGCACCTCGGGGCGCCGTGACCGGGCCCGCCACTGATCGATCAGGGCGTTGTGGGCGATCGAGAACAGGAATGATCGCGCGTTGCCGCGTTCGACATCGATCCGGTCGATGTTCTTCCAGGCCCTGACGAAGGTCTCCTGCACGATGTCCTCGCGGTGTTGTGAGTCGGTGACATAACCGGCGACAAAGCGGCGCACCGCATCAGCATGTGCCGTGTACAGCAGGGTCAGCAGCTGGCCGTCAGAGCCGCGATCCGGGTCCACGGCGCGGCGACGACGCAAGCGACTGATCGGCACTCTCAATTGCGGAACGCCATCCGCCCCAGCATCCCGTCCCGCAGTGTCAGGGTGTGCAGCAGGACCGCCGAGACATGCGCCGCAACGAGGACGACCAGCGTGTAGGCGAGCAGCGAATGACCGTTCCGCAGAAGCGCATACAGGCCCGCATCGACGGGAGCGATGGCGGGTAACCGGACAGAACCGATAACGACGGGCACACCGGCGGCCGCCAGCATGGCCCAACCCACCAATGGTTGAGCCAGCAGCGCGGCATACATCGCCACTTCTGATCCAACGACTGCCCGGCGTTCCCACCGCCCCACCGTTGCGGGAAGCGCGGGCGCGCGGTGGCGCAACCGGTTGACCACTCGGGCGATGATCACGATGAACACCAGCGCCCCGATGATCTTGTGCAGCATCAGCAGCGCCGCATAGTCCGCCAGCGCATTCGCCAGCGCGAAGCCGACGATGAGCGCGGCGAAAACCAGGACTGCGGTCAGCCAGTGCATCACACGGATGGACAAACTGTAGCGGCCGCTATTCGGTGGACGGGTCATTGCGACACCTCATTGACCTGGACCGCCGATGGTCCGCCCGTTTCGCCCGCTCTGCGCCGGAACGACGCCGCATAGACCGACGACCGCGCAGGCAGCAGCGGATCCTCGGACGGCTCGATACCGTCTGGCAGCACCATCGGGTCGAAGTTGATGTCCCTGGCGTTCCCACGGCGCTCGGTG
Organism: Mycolicibacterium sp. YH-1; assembly: GCF_022557175.1. The sequence goes on from NZ_CP092915.1 coordinate 4,381,210, forward strand.
TCGATCGAATCGATCACGACGGTGCCGGCGTCAACGGTGCGACGCTCGGGCGGCCACGCGACAGTCGCGTCCCTCACGTCGTCGTCGGGCTCCCCCACAGTCAGCAGCAGGCGCCAGCGCAGCGGACCGGCTTTGATGTCGCCGATCAGGTTGTCGAACAACCAATTCGGTCCAGACCCGGGCTTGGCAGGCGTTCCGGTCGAGGCCATCGGCACAAGAGTCCAACGCACAGGCGTGATCTCATTGGCGGCGCTGATGAACAGGAACGCATTCAGCCCGTGATACGCGCTGTCGCCAAATCCCGATGTCGGCTGCTGCCGATTGATGGTCGCCATCGCCCGAGCTGTTTCGGGGTGTGCCGCCAGGAACTTCGACATCACCTCAGGGTCGGGTTTACCGGTATCGGACGCAGGCTTCGACGCCAGCAGTCGGTCATAGAACCCCTGTGGTGAACTATCCGGGAAGACAGGGCTGTTCAGCATTGCGGTCCGCCACTGCTCGGCGCCCGGATACCCGAAGGCCAGGCCCAGCCCCCGACTGGCGTTCGCACTGTCGGACACCGCAGGATTCCCGCCAGGCAGCGAGAAGCGCCCGACTACCGGCGTGCGGCCACTGCGAAAGACCGCCGCCCGACTCAACTCCGTCCCGTTGCCGTTGGCATCGAAGTACCCGGACACCGCAACCCCTTTGGCATGATTGCGCCGAAAGCCCGGATGCGACCCGTAAACGTGCCGAAATGCGTCGATGAAAGCTTGGGGCGACAATCGGCCGCCTGACCCGACCGGTCCGCGCGCGTACAGAGTCGCACCGACGTCGACGGCCAGGAAACCGCCGATCGCGGCGATGCCTAGCAGGACACCTCGGCGATCGATCGAGGCGGTGGCCCAAGACTTCGGGATCAATCCCGGTCGCTTCTTCAATGTGCGCTCCTACCATCGCGAGGTCTCCTGCGAGGGTGTACGCCCATGGCACCAGGCCCGGTTCATCGCCGACGGGATGTGTGACCCACATCACAATCTATGCGCGTGGACGGAGGCCGCTCAAGTCGACAGGCGAAGCGCGGCGGCAGGGCACTGAGTGACGGCCTGCTTCATACGGTCGAGGTCGCCGTCTGGGCGGTCACCGTCGTGAATCACGACGCTGCCGTCATCGGTCACCTCGAACACGTCCTCTGCGATTGACTCGCAGATGCCGTGTCCGGTGCACTTTCCGAGATCGACGTCTACCCGCATATCGCCTCCGGCCCTACTTGACCACGGCCGGCAGCCGCTTGATGCCGTGCACGAAGTTGCTGTGCAGCAGTTCGGGCTCGCCGAACTCGACATGCTTGAGCCGGGTGAGCAACTCGCGGAACAGGTTTCGCAGCTCGGTCCGTGCCAGCTGGTTGCCAAGGCAGAAGTGCGGACCACCGCCGCCGTACCCGACGTGCGGATTGGGCGAGCGGCTCAGATCGAATGCCCCCGGCGCATCGAACACCGCCTCGTCGCGATTGGCCGAACAGTAGAACAGCCCGACCTTCTCCCCCGCGGCGATGGGCTGCCCGGCAATCTCGGCGTCCTGGGTCGCGAACCGGGCGAACTGCAGCACCGGCGAGGACCATCGGACGAACTCCTCCACGGCAGTGCCGATGCGCCCGTCGAAGTCCGCCATGAGCCAATCCCGCTGGTCGGGGTTGGCGGATAGCGCCAGCATGGCGTGGGAGGTCGCCTGCTTGGTGGTGTCGTTGCCCGCAGAGGCGAGCAGGATCAGGAACGCACCCATCTCCTCGTCGGTGAGCCTCTGGCCATCGACCTCCGCGTTGACCATCGCGGTCATCAGATCGTCGCCGGGGTTGGCGCGCCGAAACTTGGCCAACTCGGCACCGGTGCTGGCCAGCAGCATGATCTCGCTGATGGTGTCGGCGGCGCGCTCCTCCAGCGAGCTGTACTCGTCATCGCTCATGCTGAACAGCTTCTCGGCGGCCGCGGCCACGGCCGGCTGGTCAGACCCGGGAACTCCGAGCATCTTCATGATGGTCAGCATCGGCAGGCGAGCCGAACATGCTGAGACAAAGTCGATCTCGCCCGCGCCGACGAGATCGTCGACGACGGCGACCGCCGTGTCGTGGATCTGTTCATCGATTCGGCGGACGTTCTTCGGCGTGAACGCCGAGCTGACCAACTTCCGGTAGACGGTGTGCTGCGGGGGGTCCATGGCCAGGAAGAACGACGCCATCCGCTGCACTTCGGCGGGCATCGGATCCAGCGCCACGCCCTGGGCCGAGGTGAACAACTCGGGATGCTGACTGACGTAGGTGACGTCGGCACGGCGGGTCAACGCCCAGAACCCGGGCTCGACGAGGTCGAACAGCGAGGGCAGCGGCTTGTGCCAGGACAGCCCGTCGGCACTCCGCAACTGCGCGAAGGTCCGATCCCGCTCGTCGAACGGCTGCGCCCAGAAGTGGTGGGAGGTGATGTCGAATGGGCTGTACTCACGCTGCTTCGGCGAGCTGGCGACGGTCAATTGACGCATCCTCTGCAATGGCCGGCAGGCTGCGCCAGCGAATCGGAACGACTCAACTAGCGTGACACTTGGCATAATATTTGTAAAGCTATTGCTCGTGTCGCACACGCCGCGTCCCGAAACGCAACCGCTCGAGGACCAGGACGATAACTCGACGAGAGAGCGAATCCTGGCTGCCACCGCCGAGGTGCTCGGCCGCAGCGGCGCCACCAAGCTGAGCCTGTCCGAGGTGGCGATCGAGGCGGGCCTGTCCCGCCCCACGCTGTACCGCTGGTTCGATTCCAAGCGCGGTCTGCTGGACGCATTCGTGGTGTGGGAGCGCGAGTCCTACGAACACGCCATCGCCAAGGCCACCGCGGGGCTGCCGACCGAGGATCGTCTCGACGCCGCGCTGCGCACCATCGTGGCCTACCAGCGATCCTATCCGGGACTCCGGGTGGTCGAAATCGAACCGGAGTACGTCATCAGGCGTCTGGCTGCCGCGATCCCGCTGCTGCGATCCCGGTTGGAACGCCTCATACCGGGACCCAGTGGAGCCGACGCGGCGGCGACGGTGGTGCGCGTCGCCATGTCGCACTACCTAGTGCGCAGCGATGACGATGAGGACTTCCTTGCCCAACTTCGGCACGCCGCAGGAATCAAGCCGACGAGCTGACGGGTCGTGCCTGCAACGGCAATCCGACCGTCAGCGCCGCGACCGGCGATCGGCGATCTCATCGAGGATCTCGTCGGTGTGCTCACCCAGTTTCGGCGCCGCCGATCGGGGTTCCCATGGTGTGCCACCGAAGTCGGCGGGTGTGGCGACCATCGGCTGGGAGCCGTCACCATCGGGCACCTGCACCAACCCGCCTGCCGCGTGGAACTGATCGTCGGCCAGGACGTCGATGATGGAGTTGATCGGCGACCAGAAGAAGTCAGGCTCGGCGTCGAAGACCTCCGCCCACTCGTCCAGCGATCGCGTGACAAACACGGCGTCCAGTTCGGCGATGAGATCGATTGCGTTGCAGGCTCGTCCATAGGCGGTCGCGTATCGGTCATCCGTGAGCCAGTCGGTGCGCCCCACTGCACGACACAGCGCGGGCCAGTGCCGATCCCCTTGCAGTCCAACGATCCAGAACCGCCTCCCGTCGGCCGTCGCGTAGTTGTTCACGCACGGGTTGCCCATGGTCTCGCGCTGCCCGACCGCGATTTGCTGGCCCGTCAGCAGAAGCGTGTTCAGGTCGAAGCTGATGGTGTAAGCACCCTGGCGGTACAGCGACGTGGTCACCAACTGCCCCTGCCCGCTACTGTGCCGCGCGACGAGGGCGGCACAGATCGCCGCGGCCAGCGTCATACCCGCGGAGTGGTCGCCCATCCCGCCCCGCTGGAACGGCGGCACGTCACCGGGGCGAGTCAGCAGATCGGCCAGGCCCGAGCGGGCCCAGAACGCAGCAATGTCATACGCGGCCCGGTCGGCATCCGCGCCGTCGGTGCCGTATCCGGTGATCAGGCCGTACACCAGCCGCGGGTTGCTGGCGGCGAGCGTGGCGAAATCCAAACCGAGGCGCGCCAGAGCACCAGGACGGATGTTCGTCACGAATACGTCGGCGTCGGCGAGTAATTCGAGCGCCACCGCCATGCCGTCGTCGGTCGTGAGGTCGAGGACGATACTGCGTTTGGACCGGTTGTCCATCTCGAACGGCGGGTTCTCGCCGGTGTCGATCTGCAGCATCCTGCCGAACATGCGCGCCGGGTCGCCCTGGGGCGGTTCGACCTTGATCACGTCGGCACCCCAGTCGGCGAGAATGCCACCCGCCGCGGGTCCGGCGACCCACACGCCGAGTTCGACGACCTTGATGCCTGCCAGCGGTCCGGCCATAGCCGACCTCCTCGGGTGCGTCGGCGATCGCGCCGTTGGCCGCCCTCGCGTCCTCCGGGTACCTTACGATCGACCTCACGTTCGTATTGCTCGAGGCGCGCCGAGGAGGTGCTCAGATGAATGAACCGGCATCAGCCGACCGGGACGCTCCGGACTTCGGCGACGACACCTCGACCCGGCAACGAATTCTGGCCGCCACCGCCGAAGCGCTTGCACGCAGCGGTCAGACCAAGCTGAGCCTGTCGGAGGTCGCGATTCAGGCTGGCGTGTCCCGCCCCACGCTCTACCGCTGGTTCGCGTCGAAGTCCGATCTCCTCGATGCCTTCGGGACCTACGAGCGTGACATGTTCGACTCGGGGATCACCAAGGCAACCGCCGGACTACGCGGCAACGAGAAACTCGATGGCGCGTTGAAGTTCATTGTCGACTACCAGTACTCCTACTCGGGTGTGCGCCTTATCGACATCGAACCCGAGGTGGTTATCGCACAGCTGACAACGGTGATCCCGCGGGTGCGGAACCACCTGGAACGCATGCTGCAGGGACCCAACAAGTCGGTGAAGGCCGCGACCGCCGTCCGGGTCGCGGTGTCGCACTACATCGTTCGCAGTGATGACAAGGACCAGTTCCTCGCCCAGCTGCGACACGCCGTGGGTATCAAGTCGCCAACGAACGACTAGGCCAAACGTCCAAACGCATGACACTTGGCGGATAGTTTGTAAAGCTATCCATATGACGACACTCGAGGGCGATTCCGGGGTACTGGCCGGCGACGAGCGGATGCTGATCGACGGTGAACTCCAGCACACCGGCAGCGGAGCGAAGTTCGACGTCATACATCCGGCCAGCGAACAAGTGGCCGGGCAGGCCACTGACGGAACCGTCGCGGACATGAACCGCGCTGTGGGGGCCGCGCGGCGGGCCTTCGACGAGACCGACTGGTCGCGCGACCTCGACTTCCGCTACCACTGCCTGACCCAGCTGCACGACGCCTTCGAGCGCAACAAGGAGCGACTGCGGCGGATCCTGATCACCGAGGTGGGCTGCCCCGTGACGGTGTCGGGCTCCCAGATCGAGAGCCCGATCGAGGAGGTCAAGCACTGGGCCGAGCACGGCAGGAACTTCAACTACCTCGAGGACACCGGAGTGCACCCGACGCAGTTGGGGCCCGCGCGGCGCAAGATCCACTACGAGCCGATCGGTGTGGTCGGCGCGATCACACCGTGGAACGTGCCGTTCTACCTCAACGTCGCCGAGACGGTGCCGGCGCTGATGGCCGGAAACACCGTGGTACTCAAGCCCGCCCAGCTCACCCCGTGGTCGGGCAGCGAGTACGGCCGGATCGTTGCCGAGGAGACCGACATCCCCGCCGGCGTGTTCAACGTGGTGGTGTCCAACTCCAATGACGTCGGTGCGGCGTTGTCGGCCGACCCGCGTGTCGACATGATCACCTTCACGGGCTCCACCGCCACCGGGCGGGCGATCCTGGCCGCAGGCGCGGCGACGGTGAAGAAGACACTGCTGGAACTGGGCGGCAAGTCCGCACACATCGTGCTCGACGACGCCGACTTCAACTCCGCCCTGCCGATGGCGGCGATGATGGCCTGCGTGATGTCAGGTCAGTCCTGCATCCTGCCCAGCCGGATCCTGTTGCCGCGCAGCCGCTATGACGAGGGCATCGAGATACTCAAGACCATGATGGAGGGCTTCCCGGTCGGCGACCCGTGGACCCCCGGCAACATGCAGGGCCCGCAGATCAGCCAGACCCAGCGCGAGAAGGTGCTCGGTCTGATCAAGAGCGGTACCGACTCGGGCGCCCGCCTCATCACCGGCGGCGGCGTGCCCGAGAACCTGCCCGTCGGCTACTACACGCAGCCCACGCTGCTGGCCGATGTCGATCCCAACTCCCAGATCGCGCAGGAGGAGATCTTCGGCCCCGTGCTCACCGTCACCCCGTACGACACCGACGACGAGGCCGTGGCGATCGCCAACAACTCGATCTACGGCCTGTCCGGCGAGGTGTCGGGCACAGACGTCGACCGCGCCTTCGCGATCGCCACCCGCATGCGCACCGGCAACGTCACCATCAACGGCAAGTCCCACTTCGGCATCACCAGCCCGTTCGGCGGCACCAAGCAGAGCGGCCTTGGCCGGCGCAATGGCGACGAGGGCTACCGCGAGTACCTCGAAGCCAAGACCATCGGAATGCCGGACACGGCGGCGCCGTGAATCATGCCCCGGTGACCGACCCGGCGCGCGTCGCCGACCAACTCGAGATCGCGGCACTGCTCTCGCGGTACGCGCGCGCAGTCGACACCAAGGACTGGGACCTGTACCGCTCGGTGTTCACCGAGGACGCCGTCATCGACTACTCGTCGAACGGAATCCCCGCGGGCGCACGCGATGACATCGCCGAGTTCCTCGGGCAGGCGTTCACCTCCATTCCGATGTCGATGCACTACATCACCAACATCGAGGTGGATTTCGACGGAATGGGCGACACCGCGACCGTGCGGGCGATGTTCCACAACCCCATGCAACTGCCCGGAAAGACGGACCTGAGTTCCTGCGGCGGCTACTACCACCACGAGGTGGTGCGCACGGCCGACGGTTGGCGCAGCCGGCATCTGCGTGAGGACAACGTGTGGTTCGTCAACGGCCCGCGAACGTGAACTAGATGGCGATGTTTCGCACATCTCTCGCCATCTTCTTCACGTTCGGCAACCAATCGGGCTAGCCCTCGGCCGCCAATTGTCCACAGGCTGCGGCAATTTCGCGGCCACGGGTGTCACGGACCGTGCACGAGACGCCGCGGTCGCTGACTCGCTTGACGAACTCGCGCTCGGCGGGCTTGGGGCTGGCGTCCCATTCGCTGCCGGGCGTGGGGTTGAGCGGAATCACGTTCACGTGCGCCAGCGGCCCGAGTGCAGCGCGGAGCTTCTTACCGAGCATGTCGCCGCGCCACGGCTGGTCGTTGACGTCGCGGATCAGTGCGTACTCGATGGAGACCCGGCGGCCGGTGACCTCGGCGTAGTACCGCGCGGCATCCAGGGCTTCGCCGACGTTCCAGCGATTGTTGACCGGCACCAGGGTGTCACGCAGCTCGTCGTCGGGGGCGTGCAGCGACAGCGCCAGCGTGACCCCGAGTCGTTCGTCGGCCAACTTGCGGATGGCGGGCGCCAGTCCGACTGTCGACACCGTGACCGAGCGCGCCGAGATGCCGAACCCGTTCGGTGGCGGTGCGATGATCCGGCGCACCGCGGCGAGCACCCTGTTGTAGTTGGCCAGTGGTTCGCCCATCCCCATGAAGACGATGTTGGAGAGTCGACCGTCGTGCTCCGCACGCATGGTTGACGATGCGGCACGGACTTGCTCGAGGATCTCAGCGGTGGACAAGTTGCGGGTGAGGCCGCCCTGGCCGGTCGCGCAGAACGGGCAGGCCATGCCACAACCGGCCTGCGACGAGATGCATACGGTGTTGCGCTGCGGGTAGCGCATCAGCACCGACTCGAATGTGGTGCCATCGTGTCCGCGCCACAACGTCTTCCGCGTCTCCCCCGCGTCACACTGGACGGTCCGCACGACCTTGAGCAGGTCCGGGAACAGCGCTTCGGCGACCTTGTCACGCACCGAGGCCGGCAGATCAGTCATCTCGCGAGGATCGGCGATGAGACGTCCGTAGTACTGGTTGGCGAGCTGCTTGGCACGGAACGCGGGCAGCCCGAGGCCCGTGACAGCTTCTGCTCGCGCCGCCTCGTCGAGGTCGGCGAAATGTGGGGGCGGCATCGCGCGACGGGGCGCGTCGAAGACCAGTTCTTGTTTCATGTCACGTCCAGTATCAACGCTGTCGGCTCACGTAGCGAACCGCCTGGGTCAGACGAGCAGCGTGAGGACGATCCAGGTCGCGACGGCCGAGGGCAGAACGGAGTCGAGACGGTCCATCAGGCCACCGTGGCCCGGCAGCAGCGTTCCCATGTCCTTGATGCCCAGATCGCGCTTGACCTGGGACTCGATCAGATCGCCCAGGGTCCCCGTGATGACCAGCATGATGCCGAGCGGGATGCCGACCCAGGCCGGCTTGTCGAGCAGGAACGCCACGGCGAGCACCGAGGCCGCGGTGCCGAATATCAGCGAGCCCGCGAACCCCTCCCACGACTTCTTCGGGCTGATCGCGGGCACCATCGGGTGCTTGCCGAACAACACCCCTGCCGTGTACCCGCCGATATCGGAGAAGACGACGCCCAGCATCAGGCACAGCACCCGCCAACGGCCGTCGTCCGGGTACACCAGGAGTGCGCCGAACGCACCGAACAGCGGTATCCAGGCGGCCAGGAAGACCGTTGTGGCGACGTCGCGGAGGTAGTTCTGCGGCGCGTTCTTGAGGCCGCCGGAGAGCAGTCGCCAGATCATGCACACGACAACGGTGCCGCCGAAGGCGCCCAATGCCCCCGTCACGCCGTACGGCCAGGTCAACCAGACGATCGCCTGCCCGCCCACCAGCAGCGGAACGATGGGTATCGAGTATCCCGCGGTGCGCAGGCGACGGACCACCTCAAGCGTCGCGACGGCCATCGCGACTGCCACTACCGGAATCCAGCCGAGAGGGGCGAAGACCAGGATGGCGATGACGCCGAATCCCAGGAATGCGCCGACCGCTATCGCGGCGGGCAGGTTACGTCCGGCCCGCGACGTCTTCTTGGGCTCCCCGGTTGGAGCGATCTCGGTATCTGCCACGGAATACGTCGCTAAAGGTCGGTCGGCGATGACCTAGACCTCCAGCAGCTCGCCTTCTTTGTGCTTGACCAACTCGTCGATCTGGCCGGTGTAGGTCTGGGTGGCCTTGTCGAGTTCCTTCTCGGCGCGGCTCACATCGTCCTCGCCTGCGTCGCCGTCCTTCTTGATGCGGGCCAGCTCCTCCATCGCCTTGCGGCGGATGTTGCGTACCGACACCTTGGCGTCCTCACCCTTGCCCTTTGCCTGCTTGACCAGGTCACGGCGCCGCTCCTCGGTGAGCTGCGGGATGGAGATGCGGATGATGTTGCCGTCGTTGCTCGGGTTCACACCGAGGTCGGAGTTGCGGATGGCATCTTCGATAACGCGCAGCTGGGTGGCCTCATACGGCTTGATGATCACCATGCGTGCCTCGGGCACATTGATCGACGACAACTGCGTGATGGGCGTCATCGCGCCGTAGTACTCGATGTTGATCCGCGAGAACATGCCCGGATTGGCGCGGCCGGTCCGGATGGTCGAGAGGTCGTCCCGCGCCACCGACACCGCCTTCTCCATCTTCTCCTCGGCGTCGAAGAGGGTTTCGTCGATCACGGTGCTTCTCCTGTTTCTGCTCCTCGCGAGCGCAGCCGCCCGCTAGGTGGTGACCAGTGTTCCGATCTTCTCACCTGCGACCGCACGCGCGATATTGCCGTCCGTGAGCAGGTTGAACACCAGAATGGGCATGCCGTTGTCCATACAGAGGCTGAATGCCGTCGCATCGGCCACCTTCAGTCCTCGGTCGATCACCTCGCGATGGCTGATCGCGGTGATCATCTCGGCGTCCGGGTTGTCCCGCGGATCGTCGGTGTAGATGCCGTCGACGGCCTTGGCCATGAGGACGACCTCCGCCCCGATCTCCAGCGCACGCTGTGCCGCGGTGGTGTCGGTGGAGAAGTAGGGCAGCCCCATGCCTGCACCGAAGATGACCACGCGGCCCTTCTCGAGGTGCCTGCGCGCGCGAAGCGGGATGTACGGTTCGGCGACCTGCCCCATCGTGATGGCGGTCTGCACGCGGGTGTCGATGCCCTCCTTCTGCAGGAAGTCCTGCAGCGCGAGGCTGTTCATCACCGTGCCGAGCATGCCCATGTAGTCCGAACGGGTGCGCTCCATACCGCGCTGCTGCAGCTGCGCCCCACGGAAGAAGTTTCCGCCCCCGATGACGACGGCGACCTGCGCGCCGCTGCGCACCACGTCGGCGATCTGACGCGCCACGAGTGCCACGACATCGGGGTCGAGGCCCACCTGCCCGCCGCCGAACATCTCACCCCCGAGCTTGAGCAATACGCGGGTGTACATCGGCCTGATGGGGGCCGCCTGTGTCATCGGGCTCCTCCGGATCGGGGCAAGTCTCACCCGTCCCGGCAATCACCAGGGACGGTGACTCAATCCTGCCTCATGGAGGCTGCCCGACGACGCAGGGGTGGCACTAGTCAGCCAATCAGTCGAGGTGTGCCGACAGCAGCCAGGCGGGCACTGACATGCGGCCGTTGCCCTCATCCGCTGCGCCCGCACCCGCAAATTCCTTGAAGTGGGCAGCGTTCTCTCCGACGTTGGCATGGATTCGCGCGGGCCTGATCTCATCGATCACCCAGTACTTCGACACCACGTCGCGCAGCTCCTGCTCGGTGACGGGATTCGCCGGGTTGCCCACGGGCATCGAGGTGCGATCGAAGACCAGCACGAAGTACGACGCGCCCGGCGCTGCGGCGCGCACGATCGACTGTTGGTAACCCTCCCGCAGCTCGACAGGCATTGAGTGGAACAGCGTCGAATCGATGATGGTGCCGAAACGTCCGTCGTAGCCGGTGAACGCGCTGATATCGGCGACGTCGAGGCTCACGTTCGTCAGACCGCGCTTCGCCGCCTCCTCGCGGGCAAGCGTTATCGCCGTCGGAGACTGGTCCAGGCCCACGGCCGTGTGCCCGAGTTCGGCCAGCGCCAGCGCCGTCGCGGCCTCACCGCAGCCGGCGTCGAGAACCTCACCGTGAACCCTGCCCGCGGCGATCAGCGCGGCGATCTCGGGTTGCGGCTCGCCGATGCTCCATGGCGGCCGAGCGCCCATACCCATCACTTCGGCGTCGCCACGGTAGGCGGAATCGAACATCTCGTCACTGGGGTTCGTCATTCATCCGGTGTATCAACCTAGTTGATATATGTCAAGATAACTGACATGGTCGACGATGAGAACCGCCCACTCGGGTTTCTGCTGCACCGCGTCATCGCGCACCTGCGGGCCGAAGTGACCCAGAACGCCTTGGAACCCCTCGGTCTGACCTTCACGCAATACCTCTGCATGCGACTGCTGTCGCAGACACCCGGTCACTCCAACGCCGATCTCGCCCGCAACCTGTTCGTGTCGCCGCAGGCGATGAATATGACGGTGCGCGGACTGCAGGAGCGGGGACTGGTGACGCGGCCGGCGACGGTGGCATCCGGCCGGTCCCTGCCCGCCGAACTGACCCGCGAGGGCGTCGCGATGCTGGCACGCACCGACGCCGGCGTGCGCGAGGCCGAGGAGAGGGTTCTCACGCCACTCTCCGCCCAGGATCAAAGGCATCTGCGACGCATTCTGGCCGAGCTGGGCTGATCGTTATCGTCCGCGCTGTCACGAATCGGGTATCTACTGCGTCTTAGTTGACGTACCCGACGAATTGGAGGCGACATGGCGGTTCGGACCTTGTTGAACACCGCAGTACCCACGGCTTATCAGACCCTGATCACGCTCAGTGAGCAGGCCGAGAAGGCCGCACTTGACGCCGGAGTCGATCCGCTGTCGATCGAATTGGTGCGGATCCGGGCCTCACAGCTGAACGGCTGCGGCTTCTGCCTGCGGATGCACGTTCGCGACGCACTGGCCAAGGGCGAGAGCACCGACCGGATCGCCGTACTTACGGCGTGGCGTGAGACCGCCTACTTCTCCCCCGCCGAGCGCGCCGCCCTCGCGATCGCCGAGGAGATCACCAACATCTCCTCCACCGCGGCGAGCGCCGACGACGGTGACGCACTGACCGTCGCCGCGGCCGCGGCGCTGCGATGGGTCGCGATCGCCATCAACGGGTTCAACCGCGTCGCGATCTCGAGTCATTACGCCGTCAAACCCTGACGCCCAGCCTCAGTGCTTGGCGTGGCACGCCTTGGGCGGTGAGGGCGGGAGGTCCAGTGCCGGGTTGCCGTCGAAGAAGCCCACCGGCTTGAGGTGGAATCCCGTGTAGGCACAGGGCATCACGGGCCAGTCCTCCGGCCGCACCACGTGATGTGCGCCGAGGGTGTACCAGAGCACCACGTCGGTGTCCTCCAGTGGCGCGTCATCGGCGACGTACTCGGGCAGACCCTGGGCGTCGGCGGATTGGTACATGTAATCGCCGGCGGCGAACATCTCCCCCTGGTCATACCTGGTCACCCAGAGGTTGTGCTGCACGAAGCGGGCGCGGTCGTAGATGTGCGATCCCTCCTGCACCATCACGGGCACGATGTCCTTCGGCACCAGCTTGTAGGCCACCGGGGCGCCGAGTTCATTGCACTTCGACGGGTTGGTGATCTTCCAGTACCGGCCGGTCTGCCAATCCCAGTCCCGCGCACCGTCGGCCTCCGACGCCACCAGCGTGTCGCGGGTGATCCATGCGTTGTGATGCGGATTGAGTGCGGCGTCAGGCTCGGGAATCGAATCCACCTCGTACACACTGTTTCCCGGCCCGTCGATGCTCATGTCCAGCCGGAAGTTGAAGAAGTGCTGGTGATTGGGCCCGTAAATCCCCGGGGCCACCATCTTGCCCCAGCGCGGCACCTCGCCGTCCTCGATGGCACCCGTGGTGAGCACACCGGACAGCTTGACCTCGACCTCGATGGAGGCGTCGTTGTAGAGGTACCAGAAGAAGCCGTACTCGTAGTTTCCTACGGTGCAGATCATCGAGATCACCAGCCGCCGCGAACGCCGCACCTCAACCTCGCCGGTGCGGAAGTCGGTGTGCTTCCAGGAGATTCCGAAGTCCTCCTCGTGCATGCAGATGGCGTTGGGGATCGTCACCGCATTGCCGTCGGAGTCGTTTACCGTGCCGTCGAAGTAGTGAATCTCACCCAGACAGTCACAGCCAAGCGTCAGCGGGTTGGCCGAGAACCCCATGCCGACCTCACCCATGTCGAAGACGTTCTTGTTCCAGTGCGTCGGCGATGTGTCGCCGTACGGCACGACCATCTCCGACAGCGAACCCCGGTACATGATCGGCCGCGTCGCGCCGCGGTCGGTGTAGGAGACCTCGTGCAGTGTGATGCCCTCGCGCGGGTTGAAGCCGATCCGCAGCGACCACTTCTGCCATTGCACGTGCCAGCCGTCGACGGTGAAGCTCGGGCCGTCGGGCTGGGTTATCTCGATGGGCTTCACGTCGGAGCGGAACTCGGTGAACGCGGGCCGGTTGTTCTCGTCGAACATGAATCGCGGGTCGTAGTTGCCTGCCGTGGGCGGGAGCGGCACCACACCGTGGTCCTCGATCTCGATGACCTCCATCGTGTCGAGGTTGAAGGTGACGATCAGACCCTCGACCGGGCGCGCGTAGCCGTGTTCGGATGGCGCGGCCCGCATGAACGTCAGTGGCCGGCACACCAGCGGTGCGTTGTCGTAGTGATCCTGCGCGCCGTAGTAGCCCGCAGGCCACGGGTCGATCATCGCCAGGCTGAAGTCAGTGACGCCTCGCTTGCGCATCGCCTCCTGCCAGCGGGGGTCCTCGCGGACCCTCTCCTCCACCCCCGTCATATGCTCCACCAGATACGACGGGAAGCGCCCCGGGATCGACTTCCACGACTCGATCACGCGCGCTCCGAGGTCGACGACCGCCTCGTAGATCATCTTCGCCGCGGCGTCGTACATGGACGCGAACGCACACCGCGGGACCTCGAGCCCGGTGAATGTCAGGTCCACGTTCTTGGCGGGTTCGGCAAGCTGGATCATCACGAATTTCAGTGTCGGCGTGGAGTATTCGGATGCCATGATGATCGACGCCGCGGCCTCAATCTCGGCGCCGTTCAGGGGATCCAGCGGATACCGCGTCACCGCTTCGCCCATGCCGGACAGGACCGTGTCTTCCATCGTCATGCTGCTACACCGCTTCCGTGTCGGACTTCGCGTCCTTCGTGAGATCGAAGACCGCCAGATGTGCCAGCGCGTCCTCCTGACTTACCTTGTGCGCCGAACGCCTGCCGAACACGAACACGATCAGTCCCAGGGCGAACATGCCCAGGCTGATGCCGCCGACCCATGTCATCCAGGTGGCGGCGGGCACGTCAATCCAGGGCGTCACGAACGAGTAGTAGACGCCGCCGATCGTGCCCAGCGTGCCAACGATGACCGTGATCCACACGCCGACCATGCCGCCAGGAATGCGCCAGAACGTCTCCGTGGCATAGCGATCGGCGTACTTCTTGCGCGCGACGATCACCGGGATGAGGAAGAAGAAACCCGACAGCAGCCACACCGTGCTCAGGCCGCCCTGCAGATAGATGGTCACGTTGGCCATGCTGCTCTGCGAGTACAAGCCGACCAGGATCAGCGATGAGATGACGCCCTGAATCAGGATGGCGGACACCGGGTTGCGGGTGCGGGGGTTGAGGTGGGTGAATATGCGCGGCAGGTGTCGCTCGAGGCCCGAGACGAAGATCAGGCGCGAGTAGGCCACCTGGTAGGTCATGAGTGCCACGATGATGATGCCGGCCAGCACGACCGCGCCGATCTCCATCAAACCGGGAAATCCTGAGACCCCGAGGTTGGCGATGACACCCGTCACCGGGTCGATTTCGTCGCTCGGGAGGACCATGATCGTGCCCAGCGTCGTCATCAGATAGATGGCAACCAATGCAATCGAACCCCAGAGGATCATCCTCGGGCCGCTGCGGCGCACCGACAGGAACTCCGCTCCCATGTTGTACGGCGTCTCGACACCGAGCAGATACAGCAGCACGGTGCCGTACAGGAACCCCGCAACGGCGAAGTTGGGGATCGTCGCGTCGTGCCAGCTGAACGGGGTGGCGGAACCGTTCTCGACGGCGAACAGGAGACCGCAGATGAAGATTGTCAGCGTCAGGATGCAGTAGACGACGAAGACGACGTTCATGATCCTCTGATTGGCGGCGAGCTTCGCCAGCGCCAGCCCGATGACCGTCCACAGGATCACCAGCTGCAGGATGATGCTGGTCGTCAAGCCCAGTTCGGTGTGGAATGCCAGCAGAAGGAACTGCAGAACGACCGCGGGTGAGGACGCGGCGTTCAGGATCACCGGCACCCACGACAGGTAACCGCCGATGAATCCCCAGGTTTCGCCCATGGTTCTGGTGGCCCAGATGTACACACCACCTTGGCCGGGCCAGAGATTGCCGAGTTCCACCACGGCCATGCCGGCGGGGATGAGGAAGGTGAGGATGCCGAGCACCCACATCGGGATGGCCGTCCAGCCACCCGCTGCCATGATCGACGATCCGGTGACCCAGCAGATGATGAACACGTATGCCGCAGTGAGACCGAACGTGCTCATCACCTTCGGCAGAATCTGTTCGGGGACCAGCTCGGTGGTCATGAGCTTGTCGCGGTCGGATGGCGGGGCTGCTTCGAGTTCTTGTGTCATGAGTTCTCTCCCAATCGGATTCACGCAGATCAGTTGACGATTTGTCCGTCTTTCATCCGGACGACACGGCTCGCTTCGTCGGCCACCGTAGCGTCATGAGTGCTGGCCACGACCGTGACGCCGAGCGTCAGGCACAGGTCGCGCAGCATCCGCACCACCGTCTCCCCCGTGCGGTGATCCAGGTTCGCGGTCGGCTCATCGGCAAGCACCAGGGTGGGGTTGCTGATGAGGGACCGCGCGATGGCGGTGCGCTGCTGCTCACCGCCGGACATCTTGGTGGGCTGATGGTTCACCCGGTGGCCGAGTCCGACGAGTTCGAGCAATTCGGTGGCGCGCTTGCGCAGTGCCTTGCGGTCATAGGGCTCGAACATCAACGGAAGCTCGACGTTCTCGACGGCGGAGAGGAAGGGGATCAGGTTGTAGCTCTGGAAGATGAACCCGATGGTGTCGTGGCGGAGCGCCGCGAACTGGCTCTCGGTGAGCTGCGCGGTGTCCCTGCCTGCCACCTTCACGATCCCCTTGGTGGGACGATCGAGGCCACCGATGATGTTCAGCAGCGTCGACTTCCCGCTGCCGCTGGGACCCATCAGGCAGACGAACTCGCCGGGCACGACCTGTAGTTCGGCGGCCACCAACGCCTTGACCACCTCATCGCCGAACTTGTGCAACTTCCACACGTCGGAGATCTCGATGACGGGTGCCGTCGTCGTGGACGATGCGGCCTCGGCCACGCTCGCGTCGATGATGGTCATTCAGCCTCCAGATGAGAGTGAGCGGATCGGTGGCCGCGACGCTGCGTTCCATGTGGGCACGATGCTGGTGGCCAGTGCGGCCAGAATGCTGACGACGACGGAGATCACGACGCCGAGCAGTAGCCCGCCGACCGCGACACCGGTGGGAACCAGGCCCATCGCGTTGAGAGTGAACGCGGCGATGACGGCGACTGCCGCTCCCCCGACCGCACCGAGCACCGCGGCGATCGCGGGCTCGACCAGAAGCGCCGCCACGACGGGTCCTCGCGGAATACCGTTGGCCCCCAGCACTCCAAGCTCACGGGTCCGGTGCGCGACGGTGCGCGTGGTGGCCACGGCCACCTCGACCACGCCCACCAGCAGAACGGTCACCGCGATCAGGACCACCGCACTCGCGATCTGATCTGCATGGCCGAGCGATGCCGACTGCGCGCGGATGCCGTCGGCCATCCCGAACACGATGACGACAAGGAACGCTCCGGTCGCCGTGGTGATCGCGGGCAGGATCATCTCACCGAGCCGCCGGCGAGCCGACAGCCAGCCATAGGCCAGTCCCCTGCTCAGCATGTTTCTCCTCGCCCCGGTCATCTATCCCCCAACAGGTCAACGGGCCGCTGTTGCAACAGCCGGTGCACGGGCACCAGCGCGCCGACAATGGCCATTGCGGGCAGGAACGCCGCGACCATCGCCGCTGCCTGGGCCCAGGCGATGGGTGTCGCGATATCCGGAATGACCAGGGCGACAGCGGCTCCCGCACCGGCGACCCCGACGACGTACGCAACGATGAACACGATCGCCGACTCGACGAGGAAGAAGTACAGCACCTCGTCGGCCAGACCGATGCTCGACATGATGCCGAACTCGCGCTTGCGTTCGGCGACGGCGGCGAGGAACGACGACAGGGCGATGACGAAGCCGAGGATCAGGCCAATCGTCGAGATCAGACCCAATGTGGAGCTGGTGACCTTTCCCGAGAACAGTGCCGAGTACATCTGCTCGAAGCTCAGTGGACCCGAGCCGCCGACGGTGTCATAGATCAGCCCGGCGCCATGCGGATCGGGTGTCACCGCCGGGTCAGCGGTGGACGGCAGGTCGACCGCGGCGCCGAACACCTGCGCGAGGTCGCGCCGCTTCTCCTGGCCCTTGGGAGCGTGCACCGTCCACCACGCGTGATCGCCGACGACGGCCTGCGCGCGGGCGGTCGAGACGTACGCGCTCTGTCCCCCACCTGGGGCGACCGCGACCGTCAGGGTGTCACCTGCCAGGACGATCTGATCGCCGGGGCCCCTGCCGAGGCGCTCGGCCAGTTGCGATCCCAATGTGACTTGGTTGCTCGGGATCTCGTCGCTGCCGCGGAGCGAAACCGTCTCACCACCGATGTGCGTGACACCGGATGGCGTCCAGGTGGCGGTCCAGCCAGGCGGTGCCGTGAACGTTGGTGCGGCACCGCCGGCGACCAATGCCTGGGCAGCCGAGTCGTAGTACACACCCTCGGCGGGAACAACCCACAGTTGGGCGTCGCCGAGAACGTCGGTCACGGCGTCAGCGCCGGTGATCGCGAAACTCGCCGAGATGGTACGGACGATCGTCACACAGGCGATGGCCAGTGCGATACCGACGACGGACAGCACAAACCGCTCGGGGCGTCGGCGGATGTTCGCCAGCGCAAACCGGATCAGACACGTCAGCGTGTTGCCCGAGGTTGCGGTGGCGATCGCCGGTGATCGAACGGTTGTGGGCGCAGGGGTCTCCACACGGAGAAGACTGCGGCCATCCTGTTTCCTCGGTGGCGACTACCGGTGTCACGCAGGTTAACTCGCCGACGGCGCCGTTACGTCGCTGTGTCACAGCGGCTACGGATCTCGTTGCGAACTCAGTCTCGAACACGCCTCACCGCCCCGAGGATCGCCCCTGCGGCCATTGCGTCAACGGCCCGACCAGCGCATCAGCACACCGCACGAAGTGGCAACGGATGCAACGAATCACGGCTATTGTCTTCCTGGTGCAAAGATCCGGCGCCACACTCGCGGCCCTCACCCTGCTGCCCGCTCTGCTGATCGGCGGCTGTGCCCAACAGCCCGCTTCCGCGCCCGAGTCCGCACCCGCGCCATCGGGGGCGACCTTCGAGTCCGCCCCGTGCCCGAACCCCAATATGGCCGGCGTCCCGGCGGCCGATCTCGGTCCGGAGTTCTCCTGCGGCTTCCTGGTGGTTCCGGAGAACCGCAACCGGCCCGACGATCGCACCATCAAGATCGCAGTCGCCCGCGCCAAGGCCCAGTCGGCCGATCCGCGGCCCGACCCGCTGGTCTACCTCACCGGCGGACCGGGTGGTCCTGGCCTACCGCTTGGCAACGGCTTGGTCGCGACAGGCCTCAATCGGGACCGCGACCTCATCGTCGTCGACCAGCGCGGCACACTGCACTCACAGCCAGCCCTCACCTGCCCCGAGATCGACGGCTTCGTCGACAGCGCGCTGGGAATGTCAATCCAGGCGCCGAGTACGGCCGAGAAGGACCTGGCCGCGGTGCGGGCATGCCGTGACCGGCTGACCGGCGAGGGCATCGACCTGGCGTCTTTCGACACCACCGAGAATGCCGCGGACATCGCCGATCTCCGCACCGCGCTGGGAATCGAGGAGTGGAACGTCTATGGCGTGTCCTATGGCAGTGATCTCGCACTGCAACTGCTGCGCGATCACCCCGAGGGCATCCGCAGCATCGTGGTGGACTCCCTGGCGCCACCCCAGACGAATCTGATCGAGCGGTTCTGGCCCAGCGCGGCGGAGGGACAGGCGGCGCTGTTCGACGCGTGTGAGGCGCAACCCGCGTGTGCACGCGCCTACCCCGGTCTGGCCGATGAGTTCACGGCCACCGTGAACCGGCTGGCCAGGGAACCTGTCGTCGTCGACGTGCCCGGCGCCGCCGGAGCGCCTCAACGGCGGGTGGTCATCGACGGCTACACACTGGCCAACCTGGTGGTCTCCTCGACGCTGAACACCCGTCTCATCCCAGCCCTGCCCAAGGCAATTCACGCCATCGCCACCGGCGATCCTGCCCCGGCGGCGGGTCTGTTGGCGGCAGCGATCGGTCCTCCGAACATCGTCGGCTACGGCCTGACCTATGGCGTGTTCTGCCGCGAGAGTGTGGCGTTCACCGATACACCGCCGATTCTCGCCGCGGCACAGCGAGCGCTTCCACTGCTGCCCACCGAGGTGTTGTCGCTGGTGCCGCAGGCACCGCGAATCGTCGACGAGTGCGGCGTGTGGAACGTCGGTGCCGCCGACAAGGCCGTGCACGCACCGGTGCGCAGCGAGGTCCCCGCGCTGTTGCTGGCCGGCACGCTGGACGCCGTCACGCCACCCAGTCAGGCCGATGTGGCCGCCGAGGGTCTACCGAACGGGCACGTCGTCCGCATCGCCGGTTCAGGACACGACGTGCTGAGCACCTCGACGTGCGCACAGCAGATCACGATCGACTTCCTCGATGACCCAACCGATTACGACGCGGGATGTGCAGCCACAACCCGCGTACCCCCGTTCGACTAGAGCGCGACCAACGGCGGTCGACGGAACGCGTTGGCGGCCTCGAGTTCGAATGCCAGCTCCAACAACGTGGCGTCCTGACCGAGGCGCGCGCTGAGCATCACGCCGATCGGCAGGCCGTTCTCCGAGACTGCCAGCGGAAGTGAGATGGCGGGATCGCCCGTGACGTTCTGCAGTGGCGTGAACGCCACCCAGTCCACCAGTCGCGAGATGATCTGGTCGTAGTCGGCCGTCGGGTCCAGATGTCCGACTTTCGGCGGCTCCTCGGCGAGCGTCGGTGTGAGAAGCACGTCGTAGGCCGAGACATCCTTGAGCATGCGCCGCCGCAACGACGCCAGGCGAGTGATCGCCACGGGCAGCCGGTGCAGGTTGCGGCCCGCATGCCGCTCCAGGCCCAGCGTGAGGTTGTCCAGCTTGCTGCGGTCGAACGAGGGGCCGAATCGCTGCTTGCCGCCGCGCACTAGCGCGAATGACAGCAGCGCCCAGTAGAGCAGGAAGTCATCGATGAACGAGGCGGGCACCGGAGGCCTGTCGAGGTACTCGACGCGATGGCCCATCTGTTCAAGAAGCGCCGCTGCCTGCAGCGTGCGCTCGCGTACCTCCGGGCTGGCCTCCCGGATCACCGATTTGGTGAAGACACCGACCCGCAGACGCGAGCGGCCCGGCCCGGTGATGTCACCAATCGGCGCGAGCCTGGGGTTGCGCCAAGTCTTCTCGATCTCGCGGTAGAACGCGGCGGTATCGCGCACGGACCGGGTGACCACGCCGTTGGCGACGATCCGGATCGGCATCTGGCGCATGTCCTTGTCCAGCGGCAGCCGTCCGCGCGACGGTTTGAGTCCCACCAGACCGTTACACGACGCCGGGATCCGGATGGACCCGCCGCCGTCGTTGGCGTGCGCGATGGGCACTACTCCGGATGCCACGAATGCCCCCGACCCCGAGGATGACGCCCCGGCGGTGCGCTCGGTGTCCCATGGGTTGCGAACGGCGCCGAGACGGGGATGCTCGGCTGATGCGCTGAAACCGAACTCCGACAGCTGCGTCTTACCAAGCGGAGTCAGCCCAGTGCCCAGATAGGCACGCACGAACTCGCCGTCGGTCGCCGCGGGCCGCGGTGCCCACGCGTCGGTACCCTCCATCATCGGCATACCCGCGGCCTGGACGTTGTCCTTGACGAACGTCGGTACGCCGTCGAAGAAGCCACCGTAGGAGTGCTGTGCCGCGGCTCGCGCGCGGGCCCTGTCAAAGGCCTCGTACGCCAGACCATTGAGCTGCGGGTTGACCTTCTGGGTCCGGGCGATCGCCGCCTCGACCGCCTCGGCGCGGGAGATCGCCCCCGACTTGATCGCGTCGACCACCCCGACGGCATCCAATTCACCCAGCGCGTCGTCGTCGAACGCGGACACAAGTGCCATCGCACCGACGTTAGCAGCTGGCCGGGTAGCCAAAGAGGAAGTCAAAGAGGTAGCCCACAATTTTAGGTGAGGGCACCCTAAGCTGCGAGCGGCCTCTGCTCGCGATCGATCCGAGCCATGCCATGCCATGCCATCCAGGATCGGATCCAAGGAGCAAAACGCACATCGTGAACATCGACCCCACTCGCGACGAGTCCCTGGGACGTCGGGCGCTGAGCGCCTACCAACGCGACCTCTGGATGATCACGGAGCTCTTCCCCGGCGTGGCCTGCTACGTGTCTGGCCTGCAGACCCGAATCGTCGGTGACATCGACATCGAGGCGCTCATCGGGTGCTACGAACGCGCTTGGGAGCGCCACGACGCGATGCGCGTCCGATTCGGTGTCGAGGACGGTGTGCCGTACCAGGAGTGGGCGCGGCAGATGCCGCCGATCGACCAACGTGACCTGTCAATGCACGCCGATCCGGCCGCCGCGGCGCAAGCCGTGATCCAAGCCGAGATGAACACCCCCATCGACCTGCGTGACGGCCAGGTTCCGCTACAGCTCATCGTCCTGCGCGAAAGCGCAAGCGCGTACTCGGTGCTGCTTCGCTCCCATCACGTCGCGAGCGACGCGACCGGGATGTACACCCTCGCCGCCTTCATCCTCGCCGACTACGCCAGCATCAAGGCCACCGGCCAACCGGCACCCCTCCCCAAGACATCGTTCCGCGACGCCGTGGACGGCGCCCACGCTTACCGGGAATCGCAGCAGTGGATCGATGACCGGGACTTTCTGGTGGACCAGGCCCGCGATGCCGCGGCTGCCGTGTTCGAACGGCCGGGCGTGGAACTCGCGCCCGTCAATCGGTACGTCTGCCAGCTGCCGCGGGAATTCGCCAACCGCGTGCGCGCTCTGGGCCTGCCCTTCTTCCCCTACCTGTGCACCATGGTCGGCACCTACCTGAGTCATGTGCTGCGCAGTGACGACATCACCGTCGGCATTCCGCTGAACAACCGGAACACCCCCGCGGAGATGGGCACTGTGGGAGGACATTTCGCGAACACCCTGCCCCTGCGCATCGACCTCCGATCGCAGTCGGGCCTGGCTGATGTGGTCGCTGACGTCCAACGCCGCGTCAAGAACACCAAGGCCCGGCAGCGCTTTGCCCTCGGCGACCTCATGAGTGAGCTGCGTCGCGACGGCCACACGTCGGGACCGCTGTTCGACGTCACGGTCAACTACCTCCGGCTGCCCGAGACCAGGGGGCTGTCCGACATCGTGGAAAGCGTCGAGGGCCTGCCTCAGGGGTCCGATGTGCTCACCCTTGCGGTGCACATCCACGAACTCGACACGGACGGCCCGATGGAGCTGATCTTCGACTACGCCACCGATGTCTTCGACGAGGGCTACCCGATCGAATCGGTGGAGCGTCAACTCAAGGCGCTGCTCTACGCCGGTCTCGACGCGCTCGACACCGATCCCAGGACGCTGTCGATGCTGTCGGCCCAGGAGCACGATCTGCTCATCGACCGCGACCGGAGCACCGAGGTGGCATATGACGACACCTCGAGCGTCATCGGCCGGATCATGGCGCGGGCCGCCGCGACGCCCGATGCCGTCGCCGTGCTCGGCGCCGATTCCGCACCGACCCTTACCTACGCCGAACTCGCCACACGGACAACCGAACTCGCCTCCACACTCCTCCAGCGCGGGATCGCCACCGGAGACCGCGTCGGCGTGATCGCCGACCGTGGCCCCGAGCTGTTGGTCTCCGTACTCGGCGCCCTTCACGCCGGGGCTGCGTACGTGCCGATCGACCCGCGCCATCCCGCCGAGCGGATCGGTTTCGTATTGAGCGACAGCGGCGCGGCTGCCGTCCTCACCGACCGCGGCGACGCGCAGGAGTTCGCGGGTGTCCCGGTGATCACCCCGGACTCCACCCCCACCCAGTCCCCGTCCGACGCGCCCGCACCGTCAGGCCACGACCTCGCCTACGTCATCTACACGTCGGGGTCCACCGGCCAGCCCAAGGGGGTGGCCGTCGAGCATCATTCGGTCATCAACCGCCTGGACTGGATGCAACGTCGCTATCCGATCGGACCCGGCGATGTCATCCTGCAGAAGACCTCGATCTCCTTCGACGTGTCGGTCTGGGAGCTGTTCTGGTGGGCGATGCAGGGTGCCGCCGTGGCGCTGCTGGAACCGGGCGGCGAGAAGGATCCGCGCGAGATCCTGCGCGCCATCGAGACAGCCAAGGTGACGGTGCTGCACTTCGTCCCATCGATGCTGACCCCCTTCCTCGAGATCCTCGAGACGTCACCCGACGCCGTCCACCAAGCCGCCAGCCTTCGGCTCGCCTTCTGCAGCGGCGAAGCCCTGCGCCCACAACAGGTGCTGCGCTGGAACCGCGCGTTCGCACAGTACGGCGAGGCGGCACCCCGTCTCGTCAACCTGTACGGACCCACGGAGGCCACCGTGGACGTGTCATCGTTCGACTGCCCGCGCGAGCAGGACGTGCCGCTGCGACGTGTCCCCATCGGCCGGCCGATCGACAACACCCGCCTCTACGTCCTCGGTGGGTCCGATCAACCGCAGCCGGTCGGTATCGCGGGCGAACTGTGCATCGCCGGCGCGGGTGTGGCACGTGGCTATCTGAATCGGCCCGACCTGGATGCACAGCGGTTCGTCGCCGATCCATTTCACCCCGGTGAGCGGATGTACCGCACCGGCGACCTGGCGCGGCGGCTTGCTGACGGTCAGCTCGAGTACCTCGGCCGGATCGACCGTCAGGTCAAGATTCGGGGCAACCGCGTCGAGCCCGGGGAGATCGAGAACGTCCTCATCGACCTTCCCGGAGTGCTCGATGCCGTGGTGATCGCCGACGAGACACCAAGCCGTGGCACGCATCTGGTGGCGTTCTATGTGGGTTCACCAGACCTGGACGCGACGGCTCTGCGCACGCAACTGGCTGGGCGCATCCCGGACTTCATGCTTCCCGCACAGCTGTTGGCAGTCGAGCACATTCCCGTCACCTCCAGCGGCAAGGTGGACCGACTGGCACTGCTGGCCACCCGAAGGACGGCAGCGGGGCCACGACATGCCGGGGCGCGCACCGATGTCCAGGCCACCCTCGTCGCGGTCTGGCAGGAGGCGCTCGACGTCGCGTCGGTGTCGATCCATGACAACTTCTACGACCTCGGTGGCGACTCGATCCTGACCCTGCGCGTCCGAGCGCTGGCCGAGACCCGTGGCCTGACCCTGGATACCCGCGATATCGCCAACCACCCGACGATCGCCGGACTGTCCGACTACGTCAGTGTTCTCGGCGACGACGGCACCGAGACGGCACCTCCGGTCCGCCCCTTCGAACTCGTCTCGTCAGTCGATCGGCCCAGACTGGGTCACGTCACCGACGCCTACCCCTTGACTCGGCTTCAGTTGGGCATGCTGTTCCACAGCCATGAGACGGAGGACTCGCCGCTCTATCACGACGTCTTCCGCTACTCCCTGCGCATGACGTGGGACGAGCGGGCGTGGCGGATGGCACTGGAGAGGCTTGTCGCGCGGCATCCTGCCCTGCGCACGTCATTCGAGCTCGCAGGCTTCACCGAGCCGCTGCAGCTCGTGCACCCGCTCGTCACCCCGGATGTCGATATCGTCGATCTGCGCAACAACTCTCAGATCGACTCGGAATCCATTGTGACCGCGCACATCAACCAGCGCCGTCACCTTGCGTACCGGTTGGATCGGCCGGGACTGCACCACTTCGGTGTCTTCCTGCTACCCGACCACATCGACGTGGTGTTCTCGTTCCACCACGCGATCCTCGACGGCTGGAGCGTCTCCACCCTGCTGGCCGAACTGCTCCACGAGTACCACTGTCTGGGCGACGAGGGGGTCGCTTCCGCGATCGGCACGGAACTGCCGTCCTTCGCCGAATACGTTCGTGCGGAACGCCTCTCGCTGGAGAATGAACACGACCGCACCTACTGGTTGGACCTGCTCGCCGATGCCACGCCGACCCGCATTCCCGGCATGGTCCATCACATCCCCCGCGGCGTGGGCGAATCCGACTCCCGGATGCGGCGCGCCATGGTCATCCCAGCGCCACTGGCCGCCGACGCCGTCCGATACTCGGGCGCTGAGCACGTACCGGTCAAGGCCGTGTACCTCGCTGCGAACCTGCTCGTCGTCGGCCTGTTCGCGGGACAGTCCGATGTCACCTGCGGTGTTGTGACGCACGCGCGTCCCCAGCTCACCAACGCCGAACTGACCGCAGGCCTGTTCCTCAACGCCGTACCGGTGCGCGTCGACACGGCGGCCGCGACGTCGCGCGCGGTCGTCCAGGCCGTCTTCGAGCAGGAACGGGAGAGCGCCGCCCACACCGCGTACCCGCTCGCCGATATCCAGCGCGATGCAGACCTGGCCATCGACGTGGCATTCAACTACGTCAACTACCACCAGGCCGGTGCGTTGGTGCAGTCACTGGACATCGAACTGGTCAACGTCGAGGCCCACGAGGACACCAACTTCGCACTGTTGGTCACGGTGTTCCGGGACCCCCGCGACGGAACGATGACGCTGCAGCTCGACGGTGACCCGGCGATGTACACCGGCGAGCAGCTCGACCTCATCGGTGCCACCTATCTGGCCACGCTGGCGAGCATCTGCGCCGATCCCGCCGCACCGATCGATTTCACGCGGCTCGCACCCGCGGTAGGCGATGCGGTCGCCGGCACCGTCGCTCGCAGTGCCACCGGTACCGTCGTCGACCTCTTCCTCGACCGTGTAAACCGCCACCCACAGACCATCGCGCTCGAGTTCGGCACTCGCACCGTGACTTACGCGGAACTTGCCGAGATGTCGGCGGCCGTCGCCGCCGGGTTGGTCGAACACGGCACCCGCCCGGGAGACCTGGTGGCATTGACCGCGGCCCGCGGTCCGGAACAGATCGCCGCCGTCCTCGGTATCGCACGCGCCGGAGCCGCCTGCGTGCCGGTCGATCCGGCATATCCGGCCGCGCGGCGGGCTGCCATGCTCGCTCAGGCCGGGCGCGTCACCGTCATCGCCGACGATGACATCAAGGCGTTCCTCGCCACCGGCCGTGCACATCCCGCGACGCTGCCGGCCGTGGCACCGGAGCGACCCGCCTACGTGCTGTTCACCTCCGGGTCGACCGGCGTGCCCAAGGGCGTGGTGATGCCGCACCGCGCGCTGGTGAACCTGATCACCTGGCAACTGTCCGCCAGCAGCGGGCGCAGCAGGGACTCCGAGGGGGCGCCGTCGACGTTGCAGTTCGCCCCGTTGTCGTTCGACGTCTCATTCCAGGAGATCTACTCGACGCTGTGTGGCGGCGGTCGGTTGATCCTGTTGTCGGAGGACGACCGGCACGACCTTCCGACACTGCTACGCACCCTCGATGGCACCCGGACCGAGCGGGTTTTCCTGCCCTACGTGGCGCTGCAGTCGCTCGCCGAGATCGCCGCGGCGCGCGCAGCGGTGCCCGCCGGGTTGCGGATCATCGTCTCCTCCGGGGAACAACTGCGGATCACCGACGAGATCCGGGCGCTCTGCGCCGGCATCGGCGGATCCGATCGAGACGGCCTCATTGTCGAGAACCAGCACGGCCCCACCGAGACTCACGTTGTCACGCGCCACACCATGACGGGCGACGCGGCTCTGTTCCCGGCGCTGCCACCGATCGGCGTACCCATCGACAATGTCGCGGTCGTGGTTCTCGACCCCGAGGGCCGCCCCGTCCCCGACGGAGTCCCCGGCGAGATCTGGGTCGCTGGCGCTGCCCTGGCCGACGGTTACCTGGGCAGCCCCGAACTCGCCGCCGAGGCGTTCCAGCCAGTTCCGGCGCTCCACGGGGCCAGGATGTACCGCACCGGCGACATCGGACGTCGCCTGCCCGACGGAGCCCTGGTCATCGACGGACGGCTCGGCAGCCAGATCAAGGTGCGTGGACATCGCGTCGAACCGATGGAGGTCGAGCTGGCAGTGGGCCACGCGGCGGCTCCGCACAGCGGTGTCACCGACGTCGCTGTCGTCGCCCGCTCCGGCAGCGACGGATCGAGCGCGGGAACCCAACTCATCGCATACCTGGTGGGCCGCCCAGACGACGGCGTTGCGACCGCGATCAGCACCGCGATCTGCGACGTCCTACCCGGCTACCTGATTCCCGCCCGGTTCGAGTGGCTCGACGCGATGCCACACACGCCGAGTGGTAAGCGCGACGATCATGCGCTCTCCGCGATGGCGATGGCGACGCGACAGGTCGATCACGTCGCACCACGCGACGAACACGAAACCGTGATCGCCGCACTGATGGCCGACGCGCTCGGCATCGGCGATGTCGGCGTGCTCGACGACTTCTTCGCGCTCGGCGGAGATTCGCTCTCAGCCATTCGGTTGGTCGTCGGAATCGAGCAGCGGTACGGAATCAGCATCCCGATGTCGACGTTCGGCGCCGGATCGACTGTGGCGGACCTGGCACAACGGGTGGCGCACCGCCGCGTCTCGGCCTTCGACCCCGTGGTTCCCGTCAAGCCGACCGGAGACCGTCCGCCACTGTTCCTTGTACACCCCATCGGCGGAAATGTGCTGTGCTACAACGAACTCGGGCGCTCACTTCCTGACGATCAGCCTCTCTACGCCCTGGAGGCATCGGGCATCGAGGTGGGCACCACCGCCAGCGAATCGATTCCACAGATGGCCCACGACTACCTCGCGGCGATCCGGCGCATCCAGCCCGAGGGCCCATACCACCTCGCGGGCTGGTCGCTGGGCGGTCTCATCGCCTTCGAGATGGCACGCCAGCTGGAGGAAGCCGGCACCGAGAAGGGCTCGCTGGTGTTGCTGGACACCATCACCATGCGACCGGAGGCGTCAGCCGAACTTCCTGCGTCAAAGCTGTACTCCTATTTCCTGTGGGAGCTGCTGTGGGGCACGCTCGGCGCCGACACCCCGGTCGACCCGCTCCCAGACGACCTCGAGTCCGACGACGACGCGCTCGATGTCATCATCTCCCGTGCCGCCGATCACGGTGTACTACCACGCACAGGATCTCGGGAACTGGTTCGGCGGCTGCTCGATGTCTTCCGCGCAGCCTGGCGGGCGGGGGCGACCTACCGACCCACGCCGACCGCGTTGGACGTGACACTGCTGCGGGCCTGCGAACCGCTGCCCGAGGTACTGCGATCCGCCCATGACGTGGGTGGATCCCGCTATGCCGAGCCCACCTACGGCTGGGACACCCTCGTCGGTGGCCACCTCGACGTCATCGACGTGCCCGGTGATCACCTCACCATGGTCACCGAGCCGCATGCGGCGGTGCTGGCAGCCCACCTCGCCGATCACGTGGAGCGGCAGTCGAACTACCTCGGAGTGACGAATTGAGTAACGCGGCGGGCAACCGTTCGGCGATCGTGGTCGGCGCAGGCATCGGCGGGCTCACCGCTGCGGTGGCGCTACGGCAGGCCGGCTTCGACGTGACGTTGTGCGAACGCTCCCCCCACCTGCGGGCGGCTGGGTTCGGGTTGGCAGTGCAGAGCAACGCGATGCACGCGCTACGCACTCTGAACCTCGGGCTCGACGATGAGATGCTGCGGGCAGGCGGGCAGGTCACGACGTTCAGCTTCCGAGACACCAAGGGGAAGCTATTGCGGCGGCTCGACCTGACCCCGATCGACGATGCGCTAGGCGCACCATCGGTGGTGTTGGCGCGCAAGGATCTTCACGACATCCTCCTGCGGGCCGCGGGCAGCGGACTGCGTGTCGAGGCCGGCGCCGAGGCTGTGCGTTTCACCGAGACCGACGACGCCGTCGTACTGCATCTGGCCGACGGTCGCGCGCTGGAGGCCGATGTTCTGGTGGGTGCCGACGGCATCAACTCGGTGATCCGCACGCAATTGCACGGCGCCGCCGCACCGCGTCCCGGCGGGTTTGTCTGCTGGCTGGCACTCGCACCCTTCATGCCGGCCTCTCTACGCGAGGGCGAATCGATCCACTACTGGGGACGCGGTTCGCGGTTCGGCCTGCACGACTGCGGGAACGACTCGATCTACTGGTGGGCCACCATGCCGGCCGAGCCCGAGCTCGCGGCGAACTGGCCGCATGGCAAGGATGACCTCCAGCAGCGCTTCGCCGACTGGTGCCCGGACGTCAACGAGATCATCGCCCGCACAGAAGAATCCGCCATCCTCGCGGTTCCTGCGCTGGATCGCCCACCCCTGAGCCGGTGGGGAACCCGCCGTGTGACGCTGCTCGGTGACGCCGCGCACCCGATGCTGCCGAGCCTCGGGCAAGGGGCCAACTCGGCGATCGAGGACGCGGTGGTGCTCGGGCACGCGCTGGCCGGCTACCGCGATCCCCGGTCGGCTCTGCAGGCTTACGAACGGCGCCGGCTCCCCCGGACGACGGATCTCGTCGACGGTTCGCTGTCGCTGGGGCGCATCGAGCAGAGCAGCAACCGCGCGACGGTCACCACCCGCAGCCGAATCATCCGGCATGCGCCTGACAGCAGGGTGCTCGACTTCATGTCGAAACCGATGACGTGGCCCGGATTCGGCGACGGCGGTCCCGGTGCGGGCCTTCCGCGCCCGTTGTCGGCGCTGGAGCGCTGGCACTGGACGGCCGACCGGGTATCGCCGCTGAACATCGGTGCCAGGGTCCGTATCGAGGGTCGCCTCGACCCCTCCGAGGTACGCGCCGCTCTGGACGCGCTGGTGCGCCGCCACCCGCTGCTGCGGGTGGCGGTTCGCCATCGCAAGGGCGGTCTCTCGTTCGTCCCGGGAGTGCCGCGTGCGGTTCCGCTGCGCCTCGTCGGCGAGGGATCGTGGCGCACGGAGATCGACCACGAGCTGCGCGAGCCACTCGATGCAGACGGCCCATTGCTGCGGGCCACGTTGATAACCGTCGAGCCCGATGTGCACGATCTGATCCTCACGTCGACATACGCGCTGGCCGACGGGATTGCCATCGTGGCGCTGTGCCGTCAGGTGCTCGAGCTCGCCACCGACGGCGAGCCCGGCGGCTGGCGACCCGAGATCCCCGCACCTGTCGGCCCAGAAGACCTCATGCCCAACCAGTTTCGGGGGCTTCGCGGAAAGTGCCGGGCTCTGGGCCGGATGGCTGCCGATGCCATCGCCGGGAGCGACGGCGTCTCGATGGAACGACTGCCCGCCGAGACATCCGTGCCGCCGCGCGAGCGGTGCACCCGGTTGGCGAATCGCGTCATCAGCGGCGATGAGTTCACGGCCCTTCTCGAAGGGTTCCGCACTCGGCGCATCCTTCCCGAGGCCGCCATCGCGACGGCGCTCGCCATCGCGGCGGCGGTCGACACCGACGCCCCCTCGGCAGGTTTCGCAGTCAGCGTCTCGGTGCCGTTCCGAGCCCATCTGACGAGATTGCCCGACCCCGATGCGACTGGCAGCTACCAGGCCATGGTGGCGCTCCCGGTTGCGTGCGCACCGGGACGGTCACTGTGGCAGACCGCCGCACCGTTCGACGACCGGCTCCGAAACGCGATCGACGCACGCCACCATCTGGCCAACCTTCCACTGCTTGGCGTGATGGCGGCAGCCACGCCCAAGCACACCGACCGGATCGTCGCCGGACTGGACGGTCACGGTCCTGGCAACCTGTGCACCAGCGTGGTGGACACCAGCGATTTTCCCGCGCGCCTCGGCGACTGGTCGCTGTCAGGCGTTCACGTCGTCTCCGGGATGTCCATCAGCGGCTACCTCATGCTGTACGCCACCGTGGGGCGAGACGAGCTGTCGTTGAACCTCGGTTACGTCGACGGCATCATCTCACCGGCGCGCGCAGAGGAGCTGATCGAGAACACCGCCTCCGCATTGCGCAGTGCCGTATCCGAGATCGCGACAGCCGCGCCGATCGGTGTCGACAGCTAGTCGAGTCGGCGTCGACTCGCGTCCGTGAAACGCCGAGAACCCCGCCTTTGTATGCGGCCTCCTCCCGTCAGCGTTCGGTGTGACTAGTCGGGCGCTGCGAAGAACTCCAACGCAATGCCGTCGGGATCACGGAAGGAGATGCCTGAGCCATAGTGAGCATGCTTGATCCCACCGTGCGCAATGCCCAATCCGTCCAGCCGCTTCTCCCAGGTGACCAGGTCGGCCTGCCGACAGGCGAAGGCGATGTGATCCAGACCTGGTTGTTCGGCACGGAATGTCTGGGTCGGACCCACACCGGTGTGCGTGTGCAGGCCGAACAGCATGCCGTTGTCGAGGGCGAAGACAGTGTGGTGAAAGGCTCCTGACTCCTCGTCCTCGTCGAGCACCGGGCCTGAGTCGAACAGGGCACTGTACCAACGGGTGCTCACCTCAAGGTCTGACACGGTCACCGCCACGTGTGCCAGTCCGGGAAATTGGCTCATTATCGAATTCCTTTGCTGTGCATTGGTCGTGAGAAGCCCGGCTCAGGAGGGCAACCGCAGTAGCATCGCCTGCCCCTGACCGCCGCCGCCGCATATCGCGGCGACGCCGTATTCGACTGAGCGTTCACGCATTTCGAACGCGAGTGTCATGACAAGCCGGAAGCCGGATGCTCCGAGCGGATGGCCGAGGGCAACTGCGCCGCCGTTGACGTTGACGATACTGGTGTCGACGTCAAGTTCTCTCGCTGAGGCGACGACGACGCCGGCGAAAGCCTCGTTGATCTCCCAGAGGCCGATATCCTTGATGCCGAGCCCGTTACGATCCAGCAAGGCACGGGCGGCCATCGCGGGCTTGAGGTGCAACGTCGCATCCGGTCCGGACACTACCGCGCGATCAGCGATCTCGACGATGGGGGCGATCCCCAACGACCGGGCGTTTCCGCTACTGGTCATGATTCCCGCCGCACCTGCGTCAGACATCTGTGAGGAGTTGCCCGCCGTGATGGTGCCACCGGCAGCGAACGCGGGCCGAAGCCGTGCGAGCTTCTGCTCGTCTGTGTCAGGCCGGATTCCCTCGTCAGACTCGAGAACATCGGTCAGTGCGGTGATCTCGGACTTGAATCGACCGCATGCGGTCGCGGCGCCCGCACGTCGGTGACTGTCGGCAGCGAAGGCGTCCTGGTCGCCGCGCCCGATTCCCAGGGCAGAGTTGGCCTCCTCAGACAGCTCACCCATGCCGCTGTCGCTGACAGCGCACCACAGCCCGTCAGTCACCAGCAGGTCCCGCATCTCTGTCGAGCCCACCTTTACTCCGGACCGCACGTCCAGCGCATGCGGAGCGCGGCTCATCGACTCGAAGCCACCGACCAGCGCCGTGGTCATCTCGCCCACCCGAATCAGGGTGGCACCCAGTCCGACTGCACTCATGGAGCCCAAGCAGACGTCGTTGATCGTGGTGCCGGGCACTGTTGCCGGCACACCCCCGCGGATCGCAGCGGAGCGAGCGGGGTTCTGGCCATTGCCGGCCTGCACGACGTTGCCAAGAAACGTGTGGTCGGGCAGGAGTTCGCCGTCGAACGTCCTCAGCGCAGCTTCTACCGCTCGCGCACCGAGTTCAACGCCACTCAGGTGCGACAGCGCGCCACCGAACTTGCCCACTGGCGTGCGCGCTGCGGCGACGAGCACCGCCGCAGAGTCATCCAACATCATGCACCCCTCGTTGACATATCCATCGTGTAGCAGACCGCGGTGCCGTCGAGTACTACGGTGCCGTCGCCGCGGGTCACCGTTGTCTTCAGCTTGGTGATCGGCTTGTCCGCACGCGCCTCGGTAACCTCAACACGACCCGTTATTGTGTCACCCGGCCGCACTGGAGCCTTGAAATCCCAACTCACACTGAGGAACACCGTTCCCGGCCCCGGCAGCTCCTCGGCGACGACGGCGTTCAAGATGGCACTGGTAATGCCGCCTTGGACCACAATCTCGCCGAAGCGCGACGCCTTCGCGGCAGCCTCGTCGTAGTGCAGCGGATTGCGGTCACCGCTGATGTCGGTGAACAACGCGATATCGTTGTCACCGACGGTGCGGGACAACTCCGCCGTCTGGCCGACCTGAGGGGCGGCATATGTCGAACTCGTCATAGTCATTCTCCTTCTGTTGGGGGTTGTTACGGCGCAATGCGTTCATCGCGAGTGCACCGGCGATGGGGCCAGGCGCGAGCAAGAGGAAGGCGTATTGCCATCCAACGACATTCGCGAAAATCGGAACGAACTGGATGGTCAGGACGGTCAGCGTGAACCCGATGGCGGTCTGTACGGTCAACGCGGTCCCGACGTAACGGGGGTCGACGGTCTCGCTGAGAGAGGTGGAGAACACTCCGGAGTCGGCGATGACCGATGCGCCCCAGACGAGCAGGAAGGCAACGAGGATTGGGGTGGAAACGGCGAAGAACAGAGGCGAAAGCAGGCAGCAGATGCCGCTGATGACCAACGCAACAACAGCTGCCGGTGGTCGACCGAATCTGTCCGACGCCCAGCCGCCGACCAAACAGCCGAACACCCCGGCCACACCTATCGCCAAGAACGTGACGATGCCGGTTGCCCAACCCAACTCGTCTCCGCGGTCCTCTCGGCCAGCTATGACGAAGACGGCCAACCAGGTCCACAGGGCATACAGCTCCCACATGTGACCGAAATACCCCAGGTTGGCCAGCCTTGGACCACGCTGGGTGAACATGGCAAGGGCGTAACGGGCGTTTGGTTTGACTGGTCTCGTGTCGAGGTTCGGGCCGGGCACTATCGCGCTCAGGGAGATGATGGCGGCGATCACGCTCAAGCCAGCGGCCGCTGCCATGATGGCTCGCCACGACAACGGCCCGAGTCCTCCAATCAGGTGCGGCAGTGCCGAGCCGAGCGTCAGCGCTCCCAGCAGCACGCCGAATGCACGGCCGCGTTGCGCCGGGCTCGACCACGACGCGGTGAGCTTCATCCCGATTGGATAGATCCCGGCGAGGAACACGCCGGTCGCGAACCGCAGCGGTATGGCGGTACTGAGCCCGCCGGCGAACAACGCCAGCACGATGGTGCACCCCCCGGCACCCAAAGCGCTTGCCGCCATGACGGATTGCGGTCGGATGCGGTCAGCGAGATTGAGCGCCGTGGAAGCCAGCGCCCCGACGACGAACCCGATTTGCACCGACGCCGTCAGCCAGGTGGCCGAGGCAGAAGTTAGGTTCCATTCGATCCGGAGGCTCGGCACCACCGCGGTGGCTGAGAACCAGACACTCAGCCCGAGTACCTGAACGAGCGCCACAAGCGCCAGCTGACGGCCTCTCGGGGATAACTTCACGGGTTCACCTCAGGCCACGGCGCTAGTGGTCGCCTTGGCATTTGTCTGAGTGGCCGGGTTCTCCTCGTGCAGATCGGCCGAACCGAGGGCGCCCTCGCATCGATTGCCCCGGTGGGTCTCCGGTGAGAACACGGTCGCCAGCACGGTGATCAGGCTGAGTCCCACCATGTATAACGCAATGGGCCAGGGCCGATTGTCGGCGAGACCGAGCAGTAGGACTGCGAGCACCGGTGAGAGACCGCCGGCCAGGAGTGACGCCGTCTGATAGCCGACTGAGGCACCGGTGTACCGCAGTTCAGGCTCGAATAGTTCGGACATGAAAGCCGCCTGCGGGCCGTACATCAGGTCGTGGAAGATCAGGCTGATGACGATCGATCCCCAGATCAACAGTGAACTCTTGGTGTCCATCAGCAGGAAGAACGGGAAGGCGAACGCTCCGGACAGCACCGCGCCGATCAGGTAGACCCTGCGCCGTCCGTACAAGTCGGACAGATGGCCTGCGAACAGCAGGGTGAAGAGGCTGACGGCCGATGCGACGAGCACGCCGATAAGAGCAGTCGAGCGGGGAAGATGGAGCACGGTGGTGATGTAGGTCAAGGCGAAGACGGTGATGACGTAGAAGATCGCGTTCTGCGACATCTTGATCCCAATCGCCAGGAGAACCTGGCGCCACTGGGTGCGAAAGACTTCGAGGATCGGGTATTTGGCGATTTGGCCGTCTTCCTTCGCCTTTCGGAAGTCCGGCGTCTCCTCCATCTTGAGACGGATGACTAGTCCGACGGCGATGAGCGCTGCCGAGCCGAGGAAACCCACGCGCCAACCCCAGGCCATGAACGCCGCATCCGAGAGGGTCATGGTCAGGGTCATGAAGACACCGTTGGCAAGTAACAGTCCGGCCGGGACGCCCGCTTGCGGCCAGGCACCCGCGAGCCCTCGCCGGGTCGGCGGTGCGTGTTCGACCGCGACGAGCACCGCACCGCCCCATTCGCCGCCCACCCCGAAGCCCTGCACGATGCGCATTGCGAGCAGCAGGATCGGTGCCCAGACGCCGATACTCTCGAACGTCGGCAGTACGCCGATCAGCGTCGTCGCGACACCCATGACCATCAGTGAGGTGACCAGCATCGCCTTCCGGCCGATTCGATCACCGAAGTGTCCCATGACGATTCCACCCAGTGGGCGGGCAATGAATCCGGCGGAGTAGGTGAGCAGCGCCAGCAGCGTGCCCGTTAGCGGTGAGTAGGAGGGAAAGAACAACTTGGGAAAGACGAGGGCCGCTGCCGTTCCGTAGAGGTAGAAGTCGTACCACTCGATGGTGGTGCCGATGAAGCTACCCAGCCGTGCCCGCCGCTCGTTGGTTGCGGGGGCAGGCGCCGTTGCCATGGCCGTGGTCATGATTCTCCGATCTCTTGAGGGACGACGGGTGCGAACTGCAACGGCGGTTGGCTGTCACGCACAGTGGTGACGAGCTGTACCCGTTGGCCGACATGAACTGCATCGCTGGGACAGTCGACGACGTTGGTCATCAGTCGCGGGCCCTCGTCGAGTTCGACAAGCGCGAGCACGTAGGGCGTCTCGTCACCCCATGCCGGGTGTCCCGGCATACCGACAACGGTGAACGTCCACACCGTGCCGGTGCCCCGGGCTCGCACCCAGGAGAGATCCTCCGACCAACACTTCCGGCAGAGCGCAGCCGGGTAATGCTGGCAGTGACCGCAGAGGGTGCAGCGCTGGATGAGCAACTGACCTCGTGATGCGCACTGCCAGTAGTGTTCAGTGAGCGCGGTGGTGACTGGCCCAGGCTTGCTGATCGTCGGACTAGTCGCGGCGGTAGTGGTCATGTGCCTGCTCCTCCCAGGATGAGAGCGACTTCCTCGCTCATCGTCGCGCCGTTGCCGGTCACCAATGCGATCTCGACGTCGTCGACTTGGCGTGGACCCGCGTCGTGGCGCAGTTGTCGTACAGCCTCGGTGATATGGCTCATTCCGCCTGCGAGATCGGCCTGGCCACAGGCCAGCTGACCCCCATGGGTGTTCACCGGCAGCGAACTGGTCGCAGAGAAGTCGTGCTCGGCAACCCATTGACCTCCTTCGCCTTTGGCGCAGATTCCGGCGTCCTCCGCCGTGATCGCGACAACGATTGAGTAGCAGTCGTAGATCGACATCAGGTCGAGGTCGCGCGGGCCGACACCGGCGGCGCGATAGGCGTGCTCGACGGCAGGCGCGATGGGCGATGTCGTCAGACGGGGAGCCTGGCTCAGTGCACGGTGGGTGACCTTCTCACCCGCGCCGAGGAGGTAGACCGGCGGGTGCGGGCTCGACTGTGCCCGATCGGCAGCCGTCACCACGAACGCGGCCCCGCCGCCGCAGGGCATCACGACGTCGTACAGATGCAGTGGCGACATCACCATCGGTGAGGCGAGCACGTCGGCCACCGTGATCGACTTGCCGTAGAACACCGCATCCGGATTCAGTTGCGCGTTGGCCCGTTCCTTGACCGCCACGTGGGCCAACTGTTCTTCGGTGGTGCCGAATTCAGCCATATGCTGCTGCGCGATCATCGCGTAGGCCTGATTGGCTCCGCTGGCACCGTAGGGGACGTCGAATTCCCGAATGGGATTGCGGTTGGCCGAACGCGGGACGTTTCGGGGGTCGCGGGAGTTGCCCAGGACGCACAGGACGGTCGTGCACATTCCGGCGTTGATCGCCGCTGCAGCCCGCCACAGCATCCCGGCGCCGGTCGCACCACCGAGGTCAACGATATCGGCGAATTGTGGCTCCAGGCCGAGATATTCGGCCACGGTGGCAGGGACGTGCTGGGGCGTCTCACCCACCTGCGGCCCGCACATCAAGCCGTCGATGGCTGATCGGGTCAATCCGCTGTCGGCGACTGCCAGTCGGCACGCCCGCGCGATCATCTCGAGCGTGGTGACACCCTCGGTTGTGCGCTGCGGCGGGAGTTCGGCAACGCCGATCACGGCAGCGTGTGGTCGCCGACTCATTGCAGCACTCTGATCGCGTCCAGCGCAGCCGGGTCATCCAGAGACGATGTGTCGCCGGAGTTGTCGCCGGCGTACACCGCCTTGATCATTCGCCGCAAGATCTTGCCGCTGCGCGTCTTCGGTAGCACATGCACCAGATGAACGCTTCGGGGTGTCAACGGTTTACCGAGCTGTCGGCCGATGTCTTCGGAGATTTGCCGCCGGAGTTCCTCTGCGACGAGTTCGTCGCCGCCGCTGGTCAGCCCCTCTGCCACCCGGGCGAACACCACCAATGCCTCGCCTTTGATGTCGTCGGCAACGCCGACTGCCGCCGATTCGATGACTCGGGAGTTGGCGTTGACGATCGACTCCACCTCGGCGGGACCCAGTCGCTTGCCTGCGATCTTGAGGGTGTCGTCACTACGTCCACGGATGAACCAGATGCCGCACTCATCCACCTCGACCCAGTCCCCGTGGTGCCACACGCCAGGCCAGCGATCCCAATACGTTCGAAAGTAGCGCTCATGGCTCCCCCAGATCGTCAGTGGCATACCGGGAGACGGACGGCGCAGCGCGAGTTCACCGATGCCGCGATCGATGCCCCGCCCGTCTGCGTCGACGATGTCGGCGCCCATGCCCGGCAGCGGGGCGGCGAAGCCACAGGGGTGGATCGGCTCGGCTGTGGTATTGGACAGGATGGCTCCCGAGACCTCGGTACCACCGCTGTAGTTGATGATCGGGATCTGGCGGCGCCCAGCCTGCACGTGCAGCCATTCGTAGGCATCGGGTGTCCAGGCCTCACCGCTGGAGGCGAGTACCCGTAGTCCACCGACGTCGATGAGCCCGTTGTCGACACCCATCAAGCTGCGGACCAGCGTCGGCGAGATACCCATCATGGTGACGCCCAACGAGCGCACCATGGACCAGATTCGGTCGGCATGCGGCCAGTCAGGTGTACCCGCGTAGAGCGCAACTGAGCTGCCCGTGATGAGACCGCCAAGCACGACAATGGGACTCATGATCCAACCCGGGTCGGTGATCCACGTCGCGACGTCGCCCGGCCCGACATCGAAGCTGAACGCGGCGTCGCTGCCCGCCTTCACTGC
The DNA here is from genome assembly GCF_022557175.1 of Mycolicibacterium sp. YH-1. Next base: position 4,419,978 of record NZ_CP092915.1, read on the forward strand.
GAAACCCGCGTGTCCGAGCACAATTCCCTTCGGTGCACCGGTCGTGCCGGAGGTGAACGCGATGAAAAGGGCATGATCGGTGGGACATTCGGCCGGCGTCAGCGCGACGCCCACTGCCGACCGTCCGAGCCCGTCCCACGAGATCTCGTTGGGCAGCGCTGGCCTATCGTTCTCACAAATCAGGGGCACCACGACTGTTGCGGTCAAGGTGTCGACCTCAGCCAGTGAATCGGCAAGGTCGCGGCCGACACGCACCTCCTTGCCCCGGCGGTGAAACCCATTGGCGACGATATGCGCCTTCGCTCCACCTATCTTGAGGCGGTCAACGACCGCGGCGGCGCCGAAACCGGAGAAAACGGGAATCGAGACCGCACCGATCTTCGCGCAGGCGAGCTGGGCCACCACCGCTTCCCGAACCATTGGCAGCTGAATGCCCACCCGGTCGCCGAAACCAATCCCTGCGGCCAGTAGTCCATGGCCGACCCGGTCGACCTCGGCCGACAATTCGGAGAACGTCCAACTGCCCTGACTCTCGTCGTCAAGTTCCCAGAGGAGAGCGACGTCGTCACCGCGACCTGCGCGGATCCATCGGTCTACGGCGTTGTCGGCGATATTGAGTGCTCCGCCGACGAACCACTTGGTCTCATGCGGGGTGTCGAATTGGTCGAAGACCGCCGTCGGTGTGCGTTGCCACTCGAGCTGTAGCCAAGACGCGACTCTTGCCCAGAACAAGTCGGGGTGTTCGTGTGCCCACGTCCGCAACGCGGGCAGGTCGTCGCAGCCGACATGGCGAGCAAATGCCAGGATGCGGCTACGTTCGAGGTCGGTCCGACCTGGCTTCCACACCAGCTCGACGCCCGGGATCGAAGTCGTGGACATCTGTTCTCCTGCCTCTGTGAACTAACAGTGACCTGAGAGTAAAAGTGATGTGGAGCACAAGTCGCTACGCGATTCCGCGAAGTTGCGACGCCACGTTTGCGCTTTCCGCAATCCCACTTTCGCAACGTCGGCGCGGTCAGGCACGCACCTTGAGCGCCAGTGCGAAGAGCAGAACGTCCCTGGGGTTGAGTGGGTTGTAGCCGGTCAACCCTTGGATTCGCTGCAACCGGTACTTGACGGTGTTCGGCTGGACCTTGAGATCGGCCGCCGCTTGAGCGAGGTTGAATCCACCGTCGATATAGGAACGCAAGGTGGACACCAGTTCGGTGCGGTGACGTTCGTCGTAGGCGCGTAACGGCGCGAGCGCCTCGCGATGGAGATCGTCCCGATATGTGCTCGCCCGCACTACGTGTTCCACCAAGGCGTCGGCGAACATGTATGCGCGTGCCCGTTCGTCACTGACCGACAATGCCGACAGGATTGCGTCCTGTGCGTCGACATACGACCGAGCAATCCCAGCGAGGCCGTCATGTGTTCGACCGACACCCATGAGAAAACCGCTGAGCAGAGTCGCGAGTGTGTTGGCGTGTTGACGCAGATCCACGGTCATCCCCTGGACGGAGTGACATACCGCGACGATCTCCTCCCCTCGCACCACTGCGAGGAGAACCGCTATCGACGTGCCCTTCACCTGTTTCTCGATCAGCTCGAGCGCCGCGCGCAGCGCGCCCGGCTCCAGACCTGGAGTTTGGGGGCGAGGGCGTAGAAGCATCACGAAGAACTTGTTGTCGTCGTTGAGTTTGAACGCAGGGGCGTGACTGGCGACGCGTTCGGGCGCATTGCCCGCGATGAGTGCCTCGATGAGATCGCGCCGCACCACCTCCCGGTCGTGGATGAATCCGGAGGCCTTTTGCAGGTACGCCTGCGCAACAGTGGTCGAAACCAAGTCGACGTGTTTCATGATGCGGCCCGCGATCACAAGGGCGGCTTCGGGATTCGTTCGGGTCTGCGGTGCCCTCTGCACCTCCTCCCATACTGTGTGTCCCCAAAGCCGGTACGCATGCAGCAGAGCCTGAATAGGAACGCCCTGCTGAAAGCGGCGTATCGCACTGTCACGGAACTCATCGAGGTGGGTTTCCCGCTCGGGAGACCCCGACGACAGCCCCGACAGGACCTCTTCGAAGTTTCGTCTCGCCGTCGGCGCGACGTCTTGATCGATGAAACCCTCAGGTAGCGAGCGATATTCGACGATCTCCTCGCGGTACCGCTGGGCCAGCAGACGTCCGATGTCCTCGGACCGGCTGCGGAGGTAGGCCACCAGGTCGTCGGTCACCGCAACCAGGTCGTCGGGATCGACCGACTGCGAGACCATCGACGACCTCCGTCGGTTTGGGCCGATGCGACGGGCCTGCAAAGCAGCATCAGCGGAGTGATCGTGCCCATCTGAAGATACAAGGTGCCCGAAAACGTAGAAGCCCCGCGCCAACCGGGATCACCGGTTGAGTCGCGGGGCTTCCTCGAGAGCGGCGTGGTGGCCGCTCAAGCCTTGTGTCGTTAGGCCTGGCCGACCTCGAAGCGGACGAACCGTGTCACGGTCACGCCTGCCTCGTCGAGCAGTGCCTTGACGGACTTCTTGTTGTCAGACACCGACGGCTGGTCGAGCAGCACGACGTCCTTGTAGAAGCCGTTGACGCGACCCTCCACGATCTTGGGCAGCGCCTGCTCGGGCTTGCCCTCTTCCTTGGCGGTCTCCTCGGCGATGCGGCGCTCGTTGGCCACCAGGTCCTCGGGGACGTCGTCACGCGTCAGGTACTTGGCCTTCAGCGCGGCGATCTGCAGAGCGACCGCATGTGCGGCCTCCTTGGAATCGCCGGTGTACTCGACGAGCACGCCCACCGCGGGCGGCAGGTCGGCGGCACGCTTGTGCAGGTACGTCTCGACCTGGCCGTCGAAGTACGCGGCACGGCGCAGTTCGAGCTTCTCGCCGATCTTGGCGCTCAGCGCCGCGACGGCCTGCTCGACCGTCGAGTCGCCTGCCTTGGCCGCCTTCAGCGACTCGACATCGGTCGCCTTCGCCGCGGCTGCGGCGGTGACGACGAGGTCGGCGAGCGCCTGGAACTCGGCGTTCTTGGCGACGAAGTCGGTCTCGGAGTTGAGCTCGACCAGCGCGCCGTCCTTGGCGACGACCAGACCTTCGGCAGTCGCACGCTCAGCGCGCTTGCCGACGTCCTTGGCACCCTTGATGCGCAGCAACTCGACCGCCTTGTCGAAGTCACCATCGGCTTCGACCAGTGCGTTCTTCGAGTCCAGCATGCCGGCGCCGGTCAAGTCGCGAAGCTTCTTGACGTCGGCAGCGGTGTAGTTCGCCATTCTCAGCTCTCCGGGGTCGGCTCGGTCGGGGTTTCGGTCGCTGCAGCAGCGGCCTCGGGCGCGGCGGCCTCGGGGGCGGCGGCCTCGGGGGCAGCAGCCACCTCCGCTTCGGCGGGGGCACTCGCGGTAGCGCCCTCGAGCAGCTCCTGCTCCCACTCGGTGAGCGGCTCGACCACCGCGGCGTCGGACTTGTCGCTGGCGCCCGCGCCGGCCCGTGCCTTCAGACCCTCGGCGACCGCGGAGGCCACCACCTTGGTCAGCAGTGCAGCGGAGCGAATGGCGTCGTCGTTACCCGGGATCGGGTAGTCGACGAGGTCGGGGTCGCAGTTGGTGTCCAGGATCGCGATGATCGGGATGTTCAGCTTGCGAGCCTCCGCGACGGCGAGATGCTCCTTGTTGGTGTCGACGATCCAGATCGCCGACGGCACCTTGGCCATGTCACGGATACCGCCGAGGCTGCGCTCAAGCTTGTTCTTCTCGCGGGTCAGCATCAAGATTTCCTTCTTGGTGCGTCCCTCGAAGCCACCGGTCTGCTCCATGGCCTCAAGCTCCTTCATACGCTGAAGACGCTTGTGCACGGTGGAGAAGTTGGTGAGCATGCCGCCCAGCCAGCGCTGGTTCACGTAGGGCATGCCGACGCGGGTCGCCTCGTCAGCGATCGACTCCTGCGCCTGCTTCTTGGTGCCGACGAACATGATGCTGCCACCGTGGGCGACAGTCTCCTTGACGAACTCGTACGCCTGATCGATGAAGGTCAGCGTCTGCTGCAAGTCGATGATGTAGATGCCGTTGCGGTCGGTGAAGATGAACCGCTTCATCTTGGGATTCCAGCGACGGGTCTGGTGCCCGAAGTGTGCGCCGCTATCAAGCAGCTGCTTCATGGTCACTACGGCCATGTCTAGTCCAGCTTTCATTGTCGGTTGTCGTCCGGAGTCGGGGTGACGCCGGACCCTGGCGCCTGTTGCAAGCCGGACCCATCTCGAATCGTTCGAGGCGGGACCGCCCGGCGTGCGAATGCGAACCCTGGAACTACGGGGCTGCGGTACAGGCGCGCGAAGTCAATCCACAATTGCGGATTGCGGGACTGAGTTTACACCGTTGACGTGCATGCTTTTGCCACGGCGATATCCACAGTGGCGAGTTCGTCCACAGCGGGCGGTTTCGGCCCTTGGCACCGCTGTCTGGACCCATTGAACTGGGACTATGCGAATACTAGCCCTGTGCTGGCTGCTCTGCCTGGTGTGCGCGACCCCGGCATGGGCGGCCGACGGACGGTTGGAGTGGCCGCTGTGGCCCCGGCCTGCGGTGGTCCGTGAGTTCGACGCGCCGTCGCCCAACTGGACGCGGGGCCACCGTGGTGTGGACCTCGCCGGATCCGCCGGTCAGATCGTCCACGCCGCCGGCCCCGGGACTGTCGTGTTCGCGGGAGAACTCGCCGGTCGGCCGGTGGTGTCGATCGCACACCCCGGCGGGCTGCGGACCAGTTATGAGCCGGTGCGCGCGTTGGTGCGACCCGGCACGATCGTCACCGCAGGCACCTCGCTCGGCGAGTTGATCGCCGGTCACGCGGGCTGCCCGACAGCGGCGTGTCTGCACTGGGGCGCGATGTGGGGTCCGGCGTCGCGGGCGGACTACCTCAATCCGCTGGGACTACTCGCCACGGCGCGGGTTCGCTTGAAACCCCTACACCCCTAGTCGTCCGAGGAAGCCGAGCATCGCATCGACGACGACATCGGGTTGGTCCCGCTGCACCCAATGGCGGGCGCCTGCGACGACGTTGAGTTCCGCGTCGGGGATCAGCGACGCCGCCTGTACCGCGTGGGCGACCGGCACGCCTGGGTCGCAGCTGCCGTGGATGATCAGGGCTGGGGATGTGAAGGACCGCAATTGCGCGGTGTAGTCGGTCGCGAGTCGATTCCATCGCACCTGGTCTCGCTGCCAGCTCGCGAACGCGGCGAAACCATCACCGCGCGCGGCCGCCGACGCGACCTCCGCCATCAGCGCATCGGTTCGTTGCGCGGGGTCACCGATCAGCGCCGCCATGCTCCACGCCATGGCCCGCGGGCTGCGCGCCATCCATTGCGTTGTCGCACCGAGCAGTCCGGTGCGCAGCATCGCCCAGGTCAGCGTCTGTCGCGGCAGCGACATCGGTCCATCGGACAACCTCGGCATGATCCCGTAACTGCCGAGCAACATCGCGCCGGCGACCCGGTGTGGCCGGTCCAGTACGTGGCCGATGGTCATACCGCCGCCCAGCGAGAGGCCGCCGAGCACGTAGGAGTCCAGCGCCAGCGCGTCAGCCAGCTCCCCGACGTAGCCGACGAGTCGCTCCTGGGTGACCTGCCATGGCGCGGAGGCGCTCTCACCGAAGCCCGGATGATCAGGGGCAATGACGCGGTAGCCGGCGGTCGCGAGCCGTGGTCCGACACCACCCCATGACAGTGACGCGTTGTCGACTCCACCACCGTGCAAAAGCACTACCGCCGGCGCCTGCGGACTCCCGGATGACCATTCAAGGGCCGAAACCGAACCCCAGGACATATCGATTGTGGACCGAATGACGCTGATAGAGGGCTCCTCTGCTCCCCCGTGATCCTACGCGGGCCTACCGTCGAGACATGGTCTCGGCATCGCAGTCGCACACCTCCCGCCCGATGCGCTTCGGGTTGACCACGGCGCTGCCCCGCGGTCGCGAGTTCGGCGACTTCGCCGTGTCGGTGGAAGCGGCCGGTTTCGACGTCATGACGTTCGCCGATCATCTCGTTCCCACGCTGTCGCCGTTCGTCGGTGCCACCGCCGCGGCCATGGCGACCACGACCCTGCACACCGGGACCCTGGTGCTCAACAACGACTTCCACCATCCCGTCGACGTGGCACGGGAGGCGGCCACCCTTGCGGCGGTCTCCGGCGGCCGCTTCGAGCTCGGCCTCGGCGCGGGTCACATGCGGTCGGAGTACGACGCCGCAGGCCTGCCGTTCGACGGGGGCGGCATCCGGGTGGCCCGCCTCCAGGAGTCGGTCACGGTGATCCGCTCACTGCTCGACGGCGAGGCCGTTGACGTCGACGGCACGCACTACCGGGTGCACGCACCGGGCGGCGCCCTGGTCGCCGCCCCACCCACAAGGGTCCCGATCCTGATCGGCGGCAACGGGACCCGCGTACTTGCGCTCGCGGGGCGGATCGCCGACATCGCCGGGCTCGCGGGCATCACCCACAATCACGACGCCACGCGTGTGCGGCTCACCCACTTCGACCCCGAGGGCGTCGAGGACCGCATCGCGGTCGTGCGGGAGGCGGCAGGGTCCCGCTTCGACACCATCGAACTGAATGCCCTGATCCAGTTCGTCGTGCCCACCGACGATCCCGACGCTGCCGCGGCGGAGCTGGCCGCCACGGTTGATGGCACCACGCCCGAGCTGCTGCTTGAGTCGCCGTTCGTCCTGATCGGCACGCACGAGCAGATGGCGCAGGCACTCGTCGACCGGCAGCGGCGGTTCGGGATCAGCTACTGGACGGTGTTCGACGAACTGCCCGGACGCGCGTCGGCGCTGCCCGATCTCGCGAAGGTCATTGCACTGTTGCGGAATTGAGCGCTGCTGCGCGATCAGGCGCGTGGATGCGCCTGGTCGTGCACGGCGCGCAGCCGGGCGACGGTGACGTGTGTGTACAGCTGGGTGGTGGCCAGCGACGAGTGGCCCAGGAGTTCCTGGACGACGCGCAGGTCGGCACCGCCCTCGAGCAGATGGGTTGCCGCACTGTGTCGCAGCCCGTGGGGGCCGATATCGGGCGCGCCGGTGACCGCAGCCATCGTCTGGTGCACGACGGTGCGCGCCTGACGCGGGTCGATACGCCCACCGCGGGCGCCGAGCAGTAGGGCTGGGCCGGACGTCGGGGTGGCCAGCGCGGGCCTGCCGTCGGAAAGCCATGCCGCCAAGGCTCTTCCGGCTGGCTCACCGAATGGCACGGTGCGTTGTTTGTTGCCCTTGCCCAGCACCCGAAGCAGCCGCCGCGACGAGTCGACGTCATCGACGTCGAGACCGCACAGTTCGCTGACACGAATTCCGGTGGCGTACAGCATCTCCACGATGAGACGGTCGCGCAGCGCGAGCGGGTCGCCCTGCTGGGCGCCTGACGTCGCGGCTTCCATGGCGTCAAGCGCCTGATCCTGGCGCAGCACCGCGGGCAGTGTCCGATGCGCCTTGGGCACCTGTAGCCGCGTCGCCGGGTCGGTGTCGAGCAGGCCGCATCGCGACGCCCACGCCGTGAACGTCTTGACCGCCGAGGTGCGCCGAGCCAGCGTCGTACGCGCCGCGCCGCCGGAGGCCTGCGCCGAGAGCCATGAGCGGAGCACGGGCAGCGTCAGTTCCGCAGGCCCGCCGTCGGGGGTCCGCTCTCGCACGAAGGTGAACAGCGCCCTGAGATCGCCGAGGTAGGCGCGGCGAGTGTGCTCGGAGCGGCCGCGTTGCAGCGCGAGGTACTCGTCGAACTCCTCGAGCACCGCCTCGACCTGAACCGTCGTCACCTCACCACCGTTGCAGAGATTCGTCCGGGACTGCGTGAGGCGGTCGGGGGTGTGATGGTTTCGAGACTTTTCCCATACCCCGCCCACCCGCGAACGCGCGTGTCTGCGGGCGACACGCCGGTCTCGGATACGAGTTCGCGCACGCTCGCCGAATTGGTGAAAACTCTTCTGCCCCTTTGGTTTCACGTGTCACAAATCTGAGATTCCCGTCGGTCATCGCACGTATGTTCGAGGTATGTCATCGGGTCCCGTCGCCACCGCCGTGCAGGCGCTGCGCGCCGCCCGCGACACAGTCGCGGCCCTCGACCTCGACGCCCTGACCCACCCGGAACTCCTCGAACTGCTCGATTACCTCGAACACGACGCCCGCCGGGCACCAGTTGCCGAGTACCGCATCCTCAACCGACTCGCCACCGAGGCCAACCCCGTCGAACTCGGCGACACCACACTGCGAAAGCTGGTGGCCTTCCGGCTGCGGATCAGCGTCAACGAGGCCAGCAAGCGCATCGACACCGCCGCCGACCTCGCGCCGCGGCGCACCCTGACCGGCCAACCCCTGCCACCCGTTTTGGAGAACACCGCCGCCGCTCAGGCCCGCGGCCAGATCAACACCGAACACATCGCGATCATCCGCAAGTTCTTCGCCGACCTACCCGAGCACATCGACACCCAGACCCGCACCGACGCCGAGACCGACCTGGTGCGTGTGGCCGCCAAACAGAGCCCCGAGGGTCTGCGCAGTGCCACTGCTCTGCTGCTCGCGCTGCTACACCCCGACGGCGACTACACCGACGCCCAACGCGACCGCCGCCGCGGCATCTCGATCGGCAACCAGGGCGGTGACGGGCTGAGCCGTATCAGCGGACACCTCACCCCCGAACTGCGCGCCACTCTCGAACCGATCCTCGCCAAATGGGGCAAGCCCGGGATGTGCAACCCCAACGACCTCACACCCACCATCGACGGCGAACCCACCGACGCCGCCATCGACAGCGATGACCGCACCCAATACCAACGCAACCACGACGCCCTACTCGCCATGGGCCGCAACCTGCTGTGCTCAGGACAGCTCGGTCAGCACCACGGGCTACCGACCACCATCATCGTCACCACCACCCTGCAACAGCTCGAATCCGGGACCGGGCACGCCATCACCGCCGGCGGCACCCGACTACCCATGGCCGACGTCATCGCACAGGCATCCCACGCCTTCCACTACCTCGCGGTGTTCGACCAACACACCGAAGCGGCCCTCTACCTCGGGCGCACCCGACGCTGCGCCACCGGCGCACAACGCATCGTGCTCTACGCAAAAGACCGTGGCTGCACCCGACCCGGCTGCACAGCCTCGGGCTACACATGCCAAGCCCACCACGCCGTCGCGGACTGGAAGAACGGCGGCCAGACCAACATCGACGACCTCACCCTGGCCTGCGGACCCGACAACCGCCTCATCGAACAAACCGAGTGGACCACCCGAAAACGCAAAGACGGCCGCACCGAATGGATCCCACCACCACACCTCGACACCGGCCAAACCAGAGTCAACGACCTGCACCACCCCGAACGCATGCTGCGACAACCCCAGGAAACCCCCGACCAAGACGACGACCCCGTCTAGCCGGTCGAATGTCGTTGTGTCGGTGCGCCCTAAGCATCGTCGCCGGGTGCTGATACCTCGACCAGAATGTTGCCGGGTGCCAGGCAATAGAACAGATAGCGCCCGCGCATCTTCCTCGGCGGGTCAATCTGCTGCTCCTCGCCAGCCTGCAGACCGAGAAACACGGTATCGACGTCCTTCGTCGACGGCAGCCGAAACCCAATGTGGTAGGTGGTCGCCCCTAAGCCGACCTGATCCGCACCGCCCAGTTTGGGAATGGGCTGGCTGATCACCATCTCAAGGCCGGCATCGTCATAGAGCACAGCGAGTCGGTCGGCTCCACGCGTCACCTGATGGCGGAAACCGAAGTGCCGCTCGAAGAATGTGCGTGTCGCAGTGACATCGGGAACATAGAGGTCGAGATGGTTGAGAATCATGGTGTCGCTCCAAGGAATCGGTGATCACCATGGAGCGCGGACTCCGTATCCGCGCGACACGTGACCCCTAGCAGGCGCGCTAGGAAACGTGTCGTGGGTTCTCGCGTCTGCTGCGGAACAGAGCTTCCGGAGGGAAGTGGCCGGGCTTACCTGTTCAACCGACCGTGCCTTTTTCGACTCGGTAACGGTAAGTGATCAATCCCCAGCCGGTCAACTAGGTGACGGGCCGCAACACATCCGGGGTCAGGTCGGCGAGCGAGCGGTAGCCGTCGATGCCCATGATGAGGTCCGCCTCCGCCAGGAGTGACCTCAGCACGTGCACCACTCCGTCGGTGCCACCCAAGGCCATGCCATACGCGTAGGGCCGCCCGATGCCCACGGCCGTCGCACCGAGGGCCAGCGCCTTGACGATGTCAGCGCCGTTTCGGATACCCGAGTCGAACAGCACCGGCACACCGTTGGCGGCCTCAACAACACCGGGCAGGCAGTCAATCGCGGGCAGTCCCCCATTGGCCTGTCTGCCACCGTGATTGGAGCAATAGATGCCATCGACGCCACCGTCGATGGCGCGGCGTGCGTCATCCGGATGACAGATGCCCTTCACCAGCAGAGGCAATGTGGTCAGGGATCGCAACCACGGCAAGTCGTCCCAGGACAGTGAATTACCGAACCACGACACCCACTGCAGCACCGTGGCTTGCGGGTTCTCCTCCGGTGACTGCGCCAGCGCAGCGCGAAAGACCGGATCGCTGGTGTAGTTCGACAGGCATTTGCCGCGGAGCTGCGGGAAGTTCGACGTCGACAGATCGCGTGGCCGCCAACCCGGGACCCATGTGTCGAGCGTGACGACGATGCCCTTGTACCCGGCGGCCTCTGCACGTGACACCAGGCTCGCCGCCATGTCGCGGTCCGTGGGCGTGTAGAGCTGGAAGAACCCAGGGGTGTCACCGAATTCGGCGGCGATGTCCTCGAGTGGATCCTCGGTCAGTGTTGACACCACCATCGGCACACCCGTGCGCGCCGCCGCACGTGCCGCCGCCAGGTCGCCGTGGCCATCCTGAGCGCACAGCCCGATCACGCCGATCGGCGCCATGAACACCGGTGAGGGCAACGTGAGGCCGAACAAGTCCACGGAGAGGTCGCGCTCCTTGGCCCCGACGAACATACGGGGCATCACCCCCCAGCGTTCGAACGCGGTGACGTTGACGCGCTGTGTGCGCTCGTCCCCCGCGCCGCCTGCGACATACGACCACAGCGATGGCGACATCGCCGACTGCGCCCTGGCCTCCAGATCCTCGAACGACATCGGCAGTGAGGGCACGATGCCGGACAGGCCCTGGAGGTAGATCTCTAACTGATAGTCACCGAACGCCATGACCTAAGGGTGCCAGCTGATGGTCAGCCGTCGGTGCCGGATTCCGCTTTCGCCAGTTCGGCCTTCCACTGGCGGAACGTCTCCTCGGTGCGGCCACGACGCCAGTAGCCCGAGATCGACGCCGACTTCGCATCAACGCCACGCTCCTTGCGGATGTAGTGCCGCAGGTTGTGCATGACGGCCTGCGCCTCGCCGTGGATGAACACACTCACCCGGCCCGGCAGCCACGAGGCCTCCGTGACCGCGGCGACGAGCGGCGCGTTATCGCCCGCGCTGTCATCGGACACCAGGTCGGCACGACCGCCTCGGTAGATCCAGCGCACCTCGACACCATCGGGCGCTGCCAACGGCACCTCGTCGTCAGGGCCGCTCACCTCGATGAACGCCTGTCCAACGGCATTGCGTGGCAACGCTTCCAGCGCCGCACTCAGCGCGGGCAATCCCGCCTCGTCACCGGCCAAGAGGTACCAGTCGGCTTCCGGATCCGGTGCGTAGGCGCCGCTGGGGCCCATCAGGTATGCGGGTTGGCCGGGTTTCGCTGAGGCCGCCCACGGACCGGCGACACCCTGCTCGCCGTGGACGACGAAGTCGATCGCGATCTCGCGCTTGTCGGCGTCGGCCCTGCGGACGGTGTAGGTCCGCACGACGGGCCGGCGCTCCTCGGGCAGTTCGTTAAAGCTGTCCAGCGTGAGTGGCGTGGGCAGCTCGCTGACGTCGACACCGTCGCGCACGATCACCAATTTCACGTAGGAATCGGTGAACTCACTGGGTACGAAGGTGTCGAAGCCGTCACCACCCAGCACCAGCCGGATCATGTGCGGGGTCAGCTGCTCGCTGCGGATCACTTCGAATGTATGAATCGGTCGTCCAGCCACGCCTTGGACTATACGAGCGGCCCACCAGACGTGGCGGTCTACCGTGGCGCGATCTTCCAGCTGCCCTCCTGCCGGATCACCAGACCCGCCAGCTCCAGCACCGTCAACGGGCCGAACAGCTGCTGAGCCGGGATGCCCGATGCCACGGCGATCTGGTCGGCGGTTCGCGCGCCACGGGAGGGAAGCGCCTCGTACACCCTCCGCTCGACATCGTCCAGATCGTCCAGCGGGGTGGCAGGACGATCGAGTTCCGGCGCGAGCTCACCGATGCTGCCGACCAGTTCGACGACCTCCGCGGCTCGGGTGACAAGCTGCGCGCCGCCACGCAGCAGCACATGACAACCCGCCGAGGCCGATGACGTGACCGGCCCCGGTACCGCGCACACCGGTCGGCCTATCGAGGCGGCCCACGCCGCGGTGTTGGCCGCACCGCTGCGCAGACCGGCTTCGACCACCACCGTCGCCCCGGACAGCGCGGCGACCAGGCGGTTGCGAGTGAGGAACCGGTATCGCGCAGGCCGAACTCCCGGCGGGTACTCGCTGACCACCGCGCCCTGCTCGGCCACGCGTCGCAGCAGTGCAGTGTGGCCCGCGGGGTAGGGCACGTCGATACCGCCGGCCAGGACCGCGACAGTGCTGCCCTCGGCGGCCAGCGCCGCACGGTGCGCGACGCCGTCGATGCCGTAGGCGCCCCCGGAGACCACCGCGACATCGCGTTCGACGAGCCCGGTCGCGAGGTCTCCGGCGACGAATTCGCCGTAGGTGGTGGCAGCCCGTGTTCCGACGATCGAGCAGGCGCGTTCAGCGACGTCGCTGAGCCGCTCGGGCCCGTTCACCCACAACACCAGCGGTGGTTGGCTCTGCTGCTTCGGCCGACCCGGCGCACGGCGCAGACCTGCGAACGCCAGGAGCGGCCAGTCCTGACAGTCGGGTGTCAGCAGCCGGCCACCGAGCCGATCCAGAACAGCCAGATCCTCAACAGCGCAGTCGATCTCACGACGCGCCTCGGTCAGCACCAACAGATCGGCGCCCACCGCACCACGTCGCACCCGCTCGGCCGCCTCTACCGCACCCACCTCGGCGACAAACGACGCCAGTTGGGCGCACGGCGGTTCGGCGACTCGGGACAGGTAGGCCCACGCACGACACTCCTGTTCGTCCATCAGGCACCTGCCCCACGGAAACTCAACGCGGCGGTGACCTCGCCCAGGCCCGGTGAGGTCCGCCCGGCGAGGTCCGACAGCGTCCACGCGACGCGCAACGTCCGGTCCACGCCGCGAATGCTCAACGATCCACGATCAAGGGCGGTCCGCAACGGCTGCATCGCCGCGGGCGCGGGGCGAAACCGTCTCCGCAGCAGGGAACCACTGACCTCAGCGTTGGTTCGGATGCCATGCGGAGCCCAGCGCGCGGCCGCGGCGTCTCGGGCGGCCGCGACACGGTCACGCACCGCGGCCGTGGCCTCCCCCTCGCCTGCGGCGAAGGCACTGGATCGAATCGGATGCAACTGCACACGCAGGTCGACGCGGTCGAGCAGCGGACCCGATAACTTGCCCAGATAGCGACGCTTGACCAGGCCCGTACACATGCAGTCCCGCGGATCAGGGGGTGCGCACGGACAGGGGTTGGCCGCCAGGATCAGCTGGAAGCGCGCCGGATACCTGGCCACGCCGTCACGCCGCGCCAACCGGATCTCCCCGTCCTCCAACGGTGTTCGCAATGCCTCAAGCACGCTGACACCGATCTCGGCGCACTCGTCGAGGAACAGGACACCCCGGTGGGCGCGGCTGACCGCACCCGGTCGAGCGAGCCCCGAACCGCCGCCGACCATCGCAGCGACCGTCGAGGTGTGGTGCGGGGCGACGAACGGCGGCTGGGTGATCAGCGGCGCGCTACCCGACAGCAGGCCGGCCACCGAGTGAATGGCCGTCACCTCCAGGGACTCGTCGTGCGTCAGCGGCGGCAGGAGACCCGGAAGCCGTTGTGCCAGCATCGTCTTGCCGATACCCGGCGGTCCGGTCAGCATCAGGTGGTGCGCGCCCGCCGCAGCGACCTCGACGGCGTAGCGGGCATGGGCCTGCCCCACGACGTCGGAGAGATCGGCAGCGACGCCCAGCGCGGTCGGCGGCGCGGCGCTCGGCTCGTCGAGTGTGCCCTTGCCCTCGACCCAGGCCTGCAGCTGCCCGAGCGTGCCTGCGCCGAGAACATCGATGCCATCGACCAGGCTGGCCTCGGCGAGGTTGGCGCGCGGCACCACCACCGTCGGGATGCCCTCGCGTTTGGCCGCAAGCACCGCGGGCAGCACGCCATTGACCGGACGAACTCGTCCATCGAGCGCCAATTCCCCCAGTAGCACCGTCTTCTCCAACCGCGACCACGACTTCTTGCGATCCGCGGACAGCACGGCCAGCGCCAGTGCGACGTCGTAGACCGATCCGACCTTGCGCAGCGTGGCCGGTGACAACGCCAGCGTGAGGCGTGCCATCGGCCACGTGTTCCCGCAGTTGGTGACGGCGGCACGCACCCGGTCCCGCGACTCCTGCAGCGCGGTGTCGGGCAGTCCCACCAAGTGCACCCCGGGCAATCCCGAGGTGATGTCGGCCTCGATCTCGACGAGGTGGCCCTCCAGCCCACACACCGCCACCGCGAACGCCCGACCCAGCGCCATCACCCCACCCCCAGCACGTGCGATATCTCCGGGGCGCCCCCTGGGATGATCCGCACCCCAAGCACGTCAATCCGAATCTGGGACCAACTCCGCGTTTGGCCAGCGAGCCACAACCCGGCGAGCCTGCGCAGACGGCGCACCTTGTCGGGCGATACGGCCTGCGCGACGCCACCGAACTGATCGCTGGTGCGCGTCTTGACCTCAATGAACACCAGCGCGGCGGCCCCGGGGTCGAAGGCTATGACGTCGAGTTCGCCGTACCGGCACCGCCAATTGCGCGCGAGCACCCGCCAGCCCAGCGCACACAGGTGATCGACTACCAGTTGTTCACCGAGCGCCCCGATCTGGGCGCGGGTCCGTGATTGCGTCATGACGATCACAGTCATCGTCGAGCCCGACAGAACAGGCGTCCGCGCTAGCGGTTATCCCCAGACGCGACTTCATCCACAGATGGGCCCCCTACGCCATACCCTGTCGTTCCGCGGCATCGTGTGGCGAGCGCCTGAGGATAGTGTTGGCCGGAATCCAGAACGCTCCGCCTGACCGCGCGGTCAGCCACCAACGTGGCGCGTCTTCTCGATGATGAGCGAGGACATTCCGAGTTCGCTGGCCGCGAGCGCGGCCGCCATCCCAGTGCCCGATCCGATCACCCGTAGGTCGACGGACTCGTGCAGCTCGGTGTCTGCGGGGACCTGTGTCGTCATCAGCCTTCTTCCACACGTGGACGGCGTTGACTCTATTGATCATTCGACTCAAGGACGAGGGGTCGCCCAGTGAGCGGAACACGTTCTGTCAACCCGCGTTCACGTGCGACCTCGGCCAGCGAAACCCGAAGTCTCTGTCTGCCGCGATGCAGCCGTGACATCACTGTTCCGACCGGAGTGTCCATGATCTCGGCGATCTCCGCGTACCGCAGACCCTCGACGTCGGCGTAGTAGACCGCCATCCGAGAGGCCAGCGGCAATTGCTGTAGTGCCGCGACGATGCGTTCGTCGGGTAGCGCCTCCAGGGCCTGAACCTCCGCCGAACGCAGCCCGGGCAGCATGGGCTGCTGCGGCCTGAGCTGCCAGTCTGCAGGCTGGTCGGTAAGCCACTCCGCTGGTCGACGCTGCCGGCTACGGTGCCTGTTGATGTGGGTAGTAGTAAGGATGCGGTACAACCACGCCTTGAGATTTGTGCCCTGGGTGAAGGACCCAAATCCCTTATAGGCGCGGAGCATTGCGTCCTGGAGTAGGTCCTCCGCGTCGGCACGGTTGCCGGTCATCCGCATCGCAGCGCGATAGAGCTGGTCGAGCAGTGGGATCACATCGCGGTCGAAACGATCTGACAGGTCAGTCGAGTTCGGCATGACGGATCCCTTTCTTTCGCGACGCTGAGCCGTGGTGGGTCAACGGTGGTGAGAGGGGCCGGTGTGGACGTCATCGGCCGACTCCATGGCCTGCCGATGACGTCCCCTCCCGGGCTCACCCCATCGCTGGGGGTGGTGCGAGACCTCAGTGGTCGCATTGGCACTGCTTTGGCGCGCCCAGTTCCTCCCGCACCTCATCGGCGGTCGGCCGATCGGAATCGGGCCGCCAATCGAAGGGGAAGTGCTTGCTGGATGTGCCGTGATACCACCCCGAGGCCGGCTAGGTCGGTATCGCCAAAGTGTCCTTCGCGGACGTGCCACACGAGCGTGAAGAGGCAGTCACCGTGCGTCGGCGCCAGTCCGTCGTCGATGTCGTCATCTGTTCTCTCTCTTGGTCAATATACTCCCGGGGGGTATCTTGCCGGACCCACGCTACAACGCCCGATCCCGGCGCGCAAGTACCCCCTGGGGGTACATGGCGGTCTAGACGTAGGAGAAGGCAAGGTACCCAAGGCCTGCCGCACACATCAGGCGCGGCTCGAGTCCTTGATCCACACCATTCGCCGGCCGGACTCGGCCGGGGCGCGCACCGGCCGCGGTTCAACACGGTCAAGGCGGTAGCCAAGCCGGCGTGCCACCGCGGCGCTGCGAAGGTTCGCCTCGTCGCAATGGATCTCCACCCGCTCGACGCCCGGCAGCGAGAGCGCTATGTCGGTAAGACTCGAGGCCGAGCGAGTGATGAACCCGCGCCCCGTGTAGTCGATGTGACACCAGTAGCCGATCGCCAACGCCGGCGCTCCCACATCGTCGTGCAGACCGACCGCCCCGACCACGGCACCAGAACCATCGAAGATTCCGTAATGGCAGCCGCCGTCAGCAGCGGGCCAGCTCACAGCCACTGTCGCGCCGAACGCGCGTTGCTGCTCCAGCGTGGCCGGCTCGGCGAGCCATTCCATCCACGGATGGATGGCCGAGTAGGACTTCGTGATGGCCTCGAACCGAGCCGCTAGATCGCCGGGCTGCCAGCGGCGCAGCACGATGTCGCCGAGGTCGATCCGCTCCGGCGGTGCGACTCCAGCGCCAAGGGCCCGCGCACGATGCACATCCATCCGAGACAGCCTAGTGACGAATGTCCTTGCGGCATATCGAATTAATTCGAGAGCGCGTCACCCCACGGACGTCGATATGGACCCGCCTCGGGGGCGATGCATCTTCACATGAGGACAGTCAGGCTCCGCTCACGAAACGCATAGCGTGCAAATCGTGTCCGCGTCGTGTTCCAAATGTTACAGAAGTACAGCAGTGTTCCAGAAGTTACGGCAGTGATTTCAATTCGTGATTCAAACAAGGGAGTAGGACCCATGAACGTGATTCCGGTCTTACTGGACGTTTCCGCACGAGCCACCGCGGCGGTGGCACTCTCGGTCGGCATCGTTGCGGTCGCAGCCGTCGCCCCGCCTCCGGCCAACGCCGATGTGGTCAGTGACAGATTCCTGGCCGCGCTCAAAGACTCCGGCGTGTCATACGGCGATCCCGGCACGGCGGTCAGCATGGCTCAATCGATCTGCCCCATGCTCGTCAAACCGGGCGGCGACTTCGCGTCCATCGCCTCCCAGATGGGCGGCACCAACGGCGTCTCACCCGGTATGTCGAGCCTGTTCACCAGCATCGCGATCTCGATGTACTGCCCCCAGATGATGGCCTCGATCGCCAACGGCGACTGGTTGGGCCAGGCGGCTCAGATGAACCTGCCCGGCCTGTCCGGGCTCAGCGGCATTCCCGGCTTCTAATCGCGCGGCTCTCAGATCCCGTCCAACAGCAGTGCCAACTGACTCGGCGTGACCGAGACGCCGCACTGCCCGCGCAGATCCTTGAGCGGGGCGACGATCCCCTGGAGGTCGAAGTACTCGTTCGGGTGTGCGGTGAAGTAGGCCCGCACCGAGGTCTCCGCCTCCCCGGCCGGCTGGCTGGCTGCGGCGGTGAGGACATCGTTGGCGCCTGGATGCGCATCCAGGTAGCCGCCCGCCGCTCCGAGCACCCCGCTGGCGGTGTTGGCGAAGCCACTGGCCGAGCACGGTGCCGCGCTGGCCGCAGGCATCGCGACAGCACCGGTGACCACACCGAGGGCACAAGTGGCCAGCACGCCGGCGACTCCCCGGCGCACGGATGAATTGATCGTCTTCATTGTGTTCCCTTGCATGTGTCTCGAGTGGATTCCCCGTACCGACAGCCAACGTAGCGCCGATCCACGCTCCCAAAACCGGGTTTCGGATTTCCCGAGCACAGCCCCGGCCGGCGATAGCTCCGACCGATTAACCGGCACAACCGATTTCACTGTCCGACCTGTCACACCCTCGCGCTATGTTGCACGTCGGACCGTCGTCGCGTTCCAGCACCACACCCCGAGGAGATTCGTCGATGCACTCGCCCATCCGTCACGGAGACGTCCTGCTGCTTCCGGTGAGGTCGGCACCGGCCGGCGCCACCGAACAAGTCACCAGTTGCATCGTCGGCGGCAGCGCGTCGGGTCCGCACCACATGCTCGACAGTGATCATGCGTTCGACAAGATCATCGCTGCCGACGGTGACCTCTATGTCGACCTCCACGGCCCGACGCGGCTGGTGCACCTGCGTGACCACGAGCGGCGTCCCGAACTCGAAGTGCCCGCCGGCACCTGGCGGGTCCTTGGGAGGACGGCGTAAGCGGGGCGCGCAACATGTGAACCCGCATGTCACCGTCGCCGCCCTGACCGCGATGCTTGGCGAGTATGTTGGCTAGGCAATCCTCAGTCGCGAAAGGACCCGTCGATGGCATCCCGCTGGACTCGAATGGCCGCACTTCTGTCCTCTGTGGCGCTGGCAGCCGGCCTCACCGCCTGCTCCTCGTCCTCCGAGGAGGCCGACGGGCTGCTGATCTACAACGCGCAGCACGAGTCGCTGACCAAGGAGTGGATCGACGCATTCACCAAGGAGACCGGGATCAAGGTCACCTACCGCCAGGGTGGTGACACCGAGCTCGGGAACCAGTTGATCGCCGAGGGATCATCGTCACCCGCCGACGTGTTCCTCACCGAGAACTCACCGGCCATGGCGGCTGTCGAGGACGCAGGTCTCTTCACCGACATCGACCAGGCAACCATCGCGCAGGTGCCGGAGCAGTACCGTCCGTCCACCAACAAGTGGACCGGTGTCGCCGCACGGACAACGGTGTTCGCCTACAACAAGTCCAAGCTGACCGAGGACCAGCTGCCCCGCTCGATCATGGATCTCGAGAAGCCGGAGTGGAAGGGGCGCTGGGGCGCGCCGCCCGTCAAGCCCGACTTCCAGGCCATCGTCGCGGCGATGCTGGAACTGACCGGTGAGCCGGCCACCTCGGCGTGGCTGGCCGGTATGAAGACGAATGCCGAGATCTTCTCCGACAACATCGCGACGCTGCGCGCCGTGAACGACGGTCAGGTCGACGGTGGCGTGATCTACCACTACTACTGGTTCCGCGATCAGGCGAAGACCAAGGAGATCAGCAACAACACCGCCCTGCACTACTTCCGCAACGAGGATCCGGGCGCATTCGTCTCAATCTCGGGCGGCGGCATCCTGGACTCGAGCAAGAAGAAGGATGACGCGCAGAAGTTCCTGACCTTCATCACCAGCAAGGCGGGCCAGGAGGTTCTGGAGAAGGGCACCTCGTTCGAGTACCCGGTGGCCAGCGGCGTCCCCGCCAACCCCGCGCTGGTCCCGCTCGCCGACCTTCAGGCGCCAGCGGTGAACCCGTCGAACCTCGACTCGAAGAAGGTCACCGACCTGATGACGAAGGCTGGCCTGCTCTAGATGGTTTCCTAGGTGGTCACCGCCGAGACGATTCCCGACACAGCGCCGACCGCCGCGTCCGGTACCTCACGGCCAGGCCCGGTCATCACCGCGGGCGTCGTCCTCCTGGTGCTCGCGACATTCGTGCCCATCGGCTTCGTCGCCTGGTCGATAGTGTCGATGGGACCGGCCCAGGTCTACGAACTACTCGCCCGCCCGCGCGTCGGCGAACTCCTGGTCAACACTGTTGGACTCGTCGTGGTGACGGTGCCGATCTGCCTGCTGGTCGGTGTCGCCACGGCCTGGTTGGTGGAGCGCACCGATCTGCCCGGTCGCGCGATCTGGCGACCGTTGTTCGTGGCACCGCTGGCGGTTCCCGCCTTCATCAACAGCTACGCCTGGGTCAGCGTCGTGCCGACGCTGCACGGTTTCTGGGCCGGTGTGCTGGTGGCGAGCATGTCCTACTTCCCGTTCGCCTACGTCCCGGTGGCAGCCACGTTGCGTCGTCTCGACCCCGCCATCGAGGAGTCCGCACGCGCACTGGGGTCCAGCCCGGTGGCCGTCTTCTGGCGCGTGGTGCTCCCCCAGCTGCGGCTGGCGGTTCTCGGCGGTGCGCTGCTCATCGCCGTCCACCTGCTGGCCGAGTACGGCGCGTTCGCGATGCTGCGCTTCTCGACGTTCACCACGGCGATATTCGAGCAGTTCCAGGCGACCTTCAACGGTGCCGCGGGCAGCACGCTGGCCGGTGTGCTGATCCTGCTGTGCCTGGTGCTCATCGTCGGAGAGTCCGCGGCGCGCGGTAACGCGCGCTACGCGCGGATCGGCTCCGGCGCCCAACGCGCGTCGGCGCCACGCCAGCTCGGCGCGTGGGCGATACCCGCCAACGTGGGCCTGATCGCACTGGCCGTGCTCGCGCTCGGCGTGCCCGTGTGGACCATCCTGCGGTGGTTGTGGATCGGTGGGACCCAGGCCTGGACCTCCAGCGACATCGTGACATCCACCCTGCAGACGGTCGGCCTGGCAGCCGTGGCCGCGGCGCTGACGACCGTGCTCGCCTTCCCGTTCGCCTGGGTTGCCGTGCGCTACAGCGGGTTCTTCGCCCGCTTCGTCGAGGGCTCCAACTTCATCACGAGTTCCATGCCCGGCATCGTCACTGCACTCGCTCTCGTGACGGTGGCGATTCGCTATGCGCCGCCGCTCTATCAGACGGTGTCGCTGGTGTTGGCCGCCTATGTGCTGCTGTTCCTGCCGCGGGCCATGGTGAACCTGAGATCGGGCCTGGCGCAGGTGCCACCGGGTCTGGAGGAGGCGTCTCGGTCCCTCGGGGTGTCGCCGACGTGGACGTTCCTGCGGGTGACGATGCGACTCACGGCACCGGCGGCCGCAGCCGGCGCGTCGCTGGTGTTCGTTGCCGTCGCCACCGAACTGACGGCCACCCTGCTGTTGGCGCCCACCGGGACCAATACCCTGGCGATGCGATTCTGGTCACTGTCAAGCGAATTGGACTATGCAGGCGCGGCACCGTACGCATTCCTGATGGTCGCACTGTCCGTCCCGGTGACGGTCGTGCTCTTCAAGCAATCGACGAAGGCGGCTGCCCTGTGAACGACAACGCGTTGGAGGTGGCGGGGCTCGCCAAGTCGTTCGGCGGCAACACCGTGCTGCACGAGGTTGACCTCGCCGTGCGCACGGGCACCATCACCGCCGTCGTCGGCGCCTCCGGATGCGGCAAGACAACGCTGTTGCGGCTGGTCGCCGGATTCGAGACACCCGACGCGGGAAGCGTTTCCATTGCCGGGCGCCAGGTGGCCGACTCCGGCCGCTGTGTTCCGGCGCACCGGCGCGATGTTGGTTACGTCGCACAGGACGGCGCGCTGTTCCCGCACCTCACGGTCGGCCAGAACATCGCCTACGGGCTCGACGGCCCCGCACGCAACGTCACCACCCGGGTCGACGAACTGCTGGCCACGGTGTCGCTCGACGGGTCCTACGCTCGGCGCAGGCCACACGAACTGTCCGGCGGTCAGCAGCAGCGTGTCGCGCTGGCGCGCGCGCTAGCCCGTCAGCCCGCACTCATGCTGCTCGACGAACCCTTCAGCGCCCTGGACACCGGCCTCCGCGCGTCCACCCGCAAGGCCGTCGCGAAGCTGCTCTCCGATGCGGGTGTGACGACACTACTGGTCACCCACGACCAGGAGGAGGCCCTGTCGATCGCCGACCAGGTCGCGGTGATGCGCAACGGGCGTTTCACCAAGGTCGGTACGCCACAAGAGGTCTACCTCGAACCCCACGACCGGTTCACCGCCGAGTTCCTTGGCGACTGTGTGCTGTTGCCGTGCACCGTGTCCGGTGACACCGCGGAGAGCGTGTTGGGCCGTCTGCCGGTACGCACGACGGGCGTCGCCGGCCCTGCCACGCTGATGCTGCGCCCGGAGCAGCTGGTCGCCACCGTGGTCTCCGACCACGAGGCACCCGCCGTCGGCCTGGCCACGGTGCTCGCCTCGGAGTTCCGCGGTCACGACGTGCTGCTGACCGTCGATCTCGGCGGTGACACCGAACCCGTCACGGTCCGCCAGCACAGCGTCGCCCCGCCATCGGTTGACGCCAAGGTCCGCATCCATGTCAACGGTGCCGCAGTCGTGTTCGGCGACGACCAACCGTGATGATGTTCGACCGGCTCGTCGAGCATCTCGCGTCATTCGGCGATCAGATCGCGGTGTTCACCGATGAGGCCCACACCCACGACGGGAAGCTCACCTACGCCGAACTCGCGGACCGGGTCGCCGCGCGAACGGCCGAACTCGGCCGTCGACGCCGGCTGCTCGTGCTCGAGACCCGCAACGATCTGTCCACGCTCATCACCTATCTGGCCGCACTCGCGGGCAGGCATGTGGTGCTGCCGATTCCGGCCGACGGTGATGTGACGGCGGTGGTCGACGCATACGATCCCGACACCATCGTGGCCGATGGCACCGTCGAGTACCGCCACCGTCCGCGGCATGACCTCCATCCCGATCTGGCGCTGCTGCTGTCGACATCGGGCAGTACGGGCTCACCGAAGCTGGTGCGGCTGTCGCGCGACAACCTGAACGCCAACGCCGAGGCGATCGCCACCTACCTCGACATCGGCGCAGGCGATCGGGCGATGACAACGCTGCCGATGTCGTACTGCTACGGCCTGTCGGTGATCCACAGCCACCTCCTTCGCGGCGCCGGGCTGATCCTCAGCGAGCACTCGGTCGTGGACGACGGGTTCTGGGATCTGTTGCAACGCCATGCCGCAACGTCGTTCGCGGGTGTGCCACACACCTTCGACCTGCTCGAACGGATCGGCTTCGAGGACATGACGCTGCCGCATCTGCGCTACGTCACACAAGCCGGTGGCCGGTTGGCACCCGATCTGGTCCGCCGATACACCGCGCTCGGCCAGGCCAGGGGCTGGCAGCTGTTCGTCATGTACGGGGCGACCGAGGCCACCGCGCGGATGGCTTATCTGCCACCGGAACTCGCCCATGATCGCCCCGGTTCGATCGGCATCCCGATCCCCGGTGGATCGTTCTCCATCGAGCCGATCGACGGTATGGCCGATGACGTCGGCGAACTCATCTATCGGGGTCCCAACGTCATGCTGGGCTACGCACACGAAACGGCCGATCTGGCCATGGGCCGCACCGTCGAGGAACTTCGCACCGGCGATATCGCCCGCGCGGGCGCAGACGGAGTCTACGAAGTGGTCGGGCGCAGCAGCCGTTTCGTGAAGCTGTACGGGCTGAGGATCGACCTGCAGCGAGTCGAGTCGGCGCTGCAGGCCGCAGGCATCGAGGCCATCTGCACCGACGGCGACGGCCTGCTGCTGGTCGCCGCGGTGCGGCAGATGGACACGGCCGCGGTGCGGCCCACGTGCACGGCGGCGGTGCGGGCCCGCGGCGACGTGGCGCAGCTGGCCGCCGACGCGTCCGGTCTGCCGCGCGCCGCCATCCGCGTCGTCGACGTCGACGAGGTGCCGCGGCTGTCCTCCGGCAAGCCGGACTACCCACGGTTAGCCGAACTCGCCGCCGACCGCGCAGCACCCGATGCACAGCGATTGGACCTGCGCGGTCTGTTCGCCGACGTGCTGCAGATCGATGAGGCGTCGATCGATCCGGGCCAGAGCTTCGTCGATCTGGGTGGCAACTCGTTGTCGTATGTCGCCATGTCGGTGCGCCTGGAACGAGCGCTCGGACACCTGCCGTCGGACTGGCAGCGGATCTCGCTGCGGGACCTGCAGACCACCACCCGCCCCCGACGGTGGTGGGGCGCGACACTGGAGACCAGCGTCGCGCTGCGCGCCGCGGCGATCATTCTCGTGGTCATCTCCCACGCCGAGCTGTACACGGTGTGGGGCGGTGCGCACATACTGCTCGGCATCGCCGGCTACAACTTCGGCCGGTTCTGCCTCACTCCCCTGCCACGCGGCGACCGTACGCGACACCTGCGCAACACCATCGCGTGGATCGCCGTGCCTGCGATCATCTGGGTGGCCGTGGCGCTGATCATCACCAACGACTACACCGCGTCGAACCTGTTGCTGGCCAACAAGTTCCTGGGGCCGGCCGACAGCATGACAGCCGGACGACTGTGGTTCGTCGAGATCGTGGTGTGGACCCTCGTCGCGTTGGCGCTGGTGTGCTGTACACCGATCTTCGACCGGGCCGAGCGGCGCTGGCCGTTCGGAATCGCGCTGGCATTCCTGGGGTTGGGCCTGGCGTTGCGTTGGGATGTTTTCGGTTTCGGCCTTGGTCGCGACGCGTGGTTCACCGTGCTGGCGTTCTGGTTCTTCGCGGTCGGCTGGGCCGCGGCGAAGTCCACGACCGCGTGGCAGCGTGCGGCGGTGACACTGATCCTCGCCATCGGCATCGTCGGCTACTTCGGCAACCCCGACCGTGAAGCGCTCGTGTTCGTGGGCCTGGCGTTGTTGATCTGGTTGCCCGCGATCCGCTGCCCGTCGGCGTTCACCGTGGCGGCAGGCATCATCGCCGAGGCGTCACTGTTCATCTACCTGACGCACTACCAGGTCTATCCGCTGTTCGGTGACCACAAGGTGTTGGGCGTGACGGCATCTGTCATCGTCGGAGTGCTCCTGACCCAGCTCGTCACCCTTGTGCGGACGTGGAACCGTCGTCGCACCCGCGGCCGGTCAGACGTGCGGCGCGGGCTCGCGCTCGGCGATGAGCCCCTCCTGGACCAGGGTCGCGGCGATGACACCGTCGGCCCCGATCAGGCTCCCGGTGATCACGCCCCGCCCGCGCGCCGCGGCCGGTGACCGGGTCTCCAACAGATTCCACCGGTCGGCTTGCACCCGACGGTGAAACCAGATCGAGGAGTCGGTGGTGCCGCTGCGATGCGTGCGGCCGGCCATGGAGTAACCGTGCAACTGTAGTGCCGGGTCGATCATGTAGACGTCGGTGATGTAGGCCGCGATGACGGTGTGCAGCAGTGCGTCGTCAGGTACCGGGACGGTGACGCGCCACCACAGCCGTCGCACGAACTCACCGTCGCGGCGTTCGTCGGAGATGCGAATGTCGATCTCATCCAACGGCATCGACGGAGCAGGCCCCGCCGGTCCGGTGCGGGGCAGCGCCTCGGGATCCCCCGGCGGCGCCACGCCGTGCTCGGGGCCAGCCATGGGCGCGGCGAACGACACACTGGCCGTGGTGAGCAGCCGACCCGCCTGGCTGGCATCGACCCGGCGGGCGGCCGCGGTACGCCCGTCGAAGACGGTTGTCACGGCGTAGTCGACGACCTCACCCGCCTCCCCGCCGCGCAGGAACTGCAGATGCATGCTGGTCGGCAGTTTCGCCGGGTCGACCGTGCGGGCTGCCGCCGCCAGGCTCTGCGCCATGAACTGGCCGCCGAACGACCGCTTGCCCACCGGGCCGCTTGCGGGGCCGACCCAGTTACCGGCGCCCTCGTCCGCCTTGACGTCGAGCAGGTCCAACAGCGCGCTCACGCCACCGTCCCCGCATCCAACAGGTGCTGCACCTCATCGTCACGCAGCCCCAACCGCTCGCGCAGGACGGCCACGGTGTCATCGCCAAGCGTCGGCGCCGGTACGGCCGGCGGGTAGATGCCGTCGATCGACAGTGGCAGCCCGGGGGCCAGATAGCGCCCGATCCGGGGCTGGTCCAACTCGGTGAACAGCGGGTTATCGGTCACCTTGGGGTCGACCACCACGTCGGCGAAGGTGCGGTACCGCTCCCACAGGATCGATGTCCCCGACAGTGCGTGGGACACCTCCTCGGCCGTGCGATCGGTGAACCACACGGTGAACAGACCCGTCAGCGCATCCCGGTGCCGGTAGCGGTCACCCTCGTCAGCGAAGTCAGCACCGAGCGAGTCACCGAGTGCAGCAACGGCTTTCGAAGTACCGGTGAGTTCGGTCAGGTCCCGGAAGTGCCGCCCGGTCAGCGCGACGATCATGAAGGACTCGCCGTCACCGCTGGTGAAGTGCTGGCCGTACTGGCCGTAGATGGAGTTGCCGATCCGTTGTCGCGACGTGCCGTTGACCATGACCTCGGTGAGGAAGCTGAGATTGCCCGCGGTGGCCAGCGCGACGTTCTCCAATGGGATGGAGATTCGCTGTCCCTCCCCCGTGGCGTCGCGATGCCGCAGCGCGCTGACGACGGCCAGCGCCGCGTAGATGCCACACGCCACGTCCCACGCGGGCAGAACGTGGTTGACCGGGGCGGCCAGGTCTGCGGGCCCGGTCACTAACGGAAACCCGACGCCCGCGTTGACGGTGTAGTCGACCCCGGTGCCGCCGTCCGCACGACCGGACACCTCGACGTGGATCAGGTCGGGCCGCACCCTCAACAGGGTTTCGTACGAATGCCATTCTCGGCCTGCGACGTTCGTGATCAGAATCCCTGCGTCGGCGATCAGCCGCTGGATCAGATCCTGCCCCTCTGCCGATCGCACGTCGGCCGCCACGGACCGCTTGCCCTTGTTCAATCCGGCCCAGTAGATGCTGTCACCGTCGTCGGTCACCGGCCAGCGGTTGTAGTCGGCGGCACCGCCGACCGGATCGACGCGGATCACCTCGGCGCCGAGCTGGGCCAGCGTCATCCCTGCCAGAGGCACCGCGACGAAGCTCGAGATCTCGATGATCCGTACCCCGGCCAGTGGACCACCGCCGTGCAATCCGTCAGTCATGCGCCCAACGATATTGGGCAGGTGTCCGGCCGTGTCGACGCCCCCACGGCCACCACGTCACACGAGATCGGTCAGACGAGATCGATGGCGTCGGCGATCGAATCCAGAACACGGCTGGGCCGAAACGGGTAGCGCTCGATATCTTCGACGTCCGTCGAGCCCGTCAGCACCAGAATGGTCTCCAGGCCCGCCTCGATACCGGCGACGACGTCGGTGTCCATCCGGTCGCCCACCATGACGGTGTTCTCCGAGTGCGCCTCGATGCGGTTGAGCGCGCTGCGGAACATCATGGGGTTGGGCTTGCCGACGAAGTACGGCTCGCGTCCGGTGGCCTTGGTGATGAGTGCAGCGACGGAGCCCGTCGCGGGCATCGGTCCCTCGGCGGACGGCCCGGTGACGTCGGGGTTGGTCGCGATGAAGCGGGCACCGCCGAGGATGAGCCGGATGGCCTTGGTGATGGCCTCGAACGAGTATGTCCGCGTCTCCCCCAGCACGACGAAGTCGGGATCGATATCGGTCAGCGTGTACCCGACCTCGTGCAGTGCCGTGGTGAGACCGGCCTCGCCGATCACGTATGCCGATCCGCCTGGCAGCTGATCGTGCAGGAACGCCGCCGTCGCCAGCGCCGAGGTCCAGATCGCCCACTCCGGCACCGTCAGACCCGATCGCGCCAGTCGGGCCGCGAGGTCGCGCGGGGTGAAGATCGAGTTGTTGGTCAGCACCAGGAACGGCCGCTGCTTGTCGGTCAGCGTCTGAAGGAACTCGGCCGCACCCGGCAGGGCGTGTTCCTCGCGGACCAGGACGCCATCCATATCGGTGAGCCAGCACTGCGGTGTGGTGCGCATCCTTGAATCCTCACCCGGATGTCAGCGAATAACCACTGCGGACGGTGTCCGTGGGCTGCCGAGGGCGTCCCGGTGCGACGGCGGTTGGCGACCGTCGGCGTCGGTGATGCCGTATCGCGATGCGAGTTCGGCGCCGATGACCGTCTGCCCGGTCAGCTCTGCCAGCACCGGGTCCCGATACAGCGCGTCGATCAAATAGCCGGTGAACTCCGGGGTTTCGGCGTGCTGCGCGGTCTTGGCCAGTGCTTCGGGGTGCCCGTCGAAGGCGCTGCGGAACTTGTCAGTCAGCAGAATGCCCATCCATATCGACACCGTGCACACGCCGGTCCCCTTGAAGTCGACGGCCATATCTGCGGCGAGCTTGTCGACACCGGCCTTCTGTGCGCCGTAGGCGGGGCCATGCATGTAGCACACCGATCCCGGCGATGAGGTGAACGCGATCAGTGCGCGGTCGCGGCCGACCATAAGCGGTGCCGCGTGCCAGGACGCGACGTAGGAGGATCTCAGGCCGACGTCGAGCACATCGGCCAACGTCAGCGGCTTGCGCCAGAACGGCTCCGAGCCGGTCAACTCATCGTGAATCGCGGCGGCGTTGTTGACCAGCAGGTCCAGCCCGCCGGACTCGTCGGCGACCCGCTCGAACAGCGCGGCGACCTGCGCATCGTCGCGGTGGTCCACCGTGACGGCAATACCGCCGTCACCGGTGTCGGTGATGGTGCGGCCGGTCAGGTAGACGCGCCACCCCGAGGCCAGTAGCGCGTTCGCGATACCGCGGCCGGCGCCCCGGCTCGCGCCGGTGACCACGGCGACGCGGCTGTCATCGTCAGAGGTCATGGTTACTCGGGAAGCCGAAGCTCCGGCTTCTCCACCTCTTCGATGTTGACGTCCTTGAAGGTGATCACCCGTACCTGCTTGACGAACCGGGCGGGGCGATACATGTCCCACACCCACGCGTCAGCCAGTCGCAGCTCGAAGTACACCTCGCCGTCGGCGTTGCGGGGAACCATCTCCACGCTGTTGGCCAGGTAGAACCGTCGCTCCGTCTCCACGACGTAGCTGAACTGCCCCACGATGTCCTTGTATTCGCGGTACAGCGAGAGTTCCATCTCGGTTTCGTACTTCTCGAGATCCTCGGCACTCATCGGTTACGCGATCCTTCTGTCGGTGTGGCGTTCATCTTTCCCGATTTTCCTCCACCCGGTGAGGCGGGCACACCCGACCCGGTGCCGGACACACCTTCGGGCACCATAGCCGGGTCCGCCCCGATGACGGCCATCCTGCGGACATTGATGAACGAGTATCTGTGCTCCCTGCAGGGACCCAGCTCGGCGAGCGCTGCAGTGTGCGCGGCGGTGCTGTAACCCTTGTGCTCGGCGAACCCGTAACCAGGGTGTTCGCGCTCCATCTCGACCATCAGCCGGTCGCGGCTCACCTTGGCCAGCACGCTGGCCGCCGCGATGCACGCAGCCGCCGCGTCACCGCCGATCACCGGCAGTGACGGCACGGGCAGACCGGGCACGCGGAAACCGTCGCTGAGGACATACCCCGGTCGCAGCGACAGGCCCGCGACGGCGCGTCGCATGCCCTCGATATTGGCGATGTGCACACCACGACGATCCACCTCAACCGAGGGGATGAACACCACGTGGTAGGCCAGCGCATAGCGGCGAATGATGGGGAACAGCCGCTCCCGCTCGCGCTCGGTGAGCTTCTTCGAGTCATCGAGTGCGGCCAGGCTCTCCAGGCGATTCGGCCCGAGCACGCAGGCCGCCACCACGAGCGGACCCGCGCATGCACCGCGACCGACCTCGTCGACACCGGCCACCGGTCCGAGCCCACCCCGATACAGCGCCGACTCGAGTGTTCGGAGACCCGCTGACTTGCGAATCACCGTTCGGGGCGGCCAGTTCGCCGGCAAAGCGGTCTCTCCTACTGCGCGGTCTGAAGGTCTGCGGCCTGGGGGTTGGCCGTCTGGGGGTTGAAGGAGCTGACGCCGCCCCAACGCCCAGGGGGCCATGCGATGAAGCGCGCCTTGCCGATCACGTTCTCGACCGGGACGGTGCCCGACATCGGGTCACCGGTGCACAGCAGACCGCGCTGAGCGTCTGCGGGCAGGTTGGTGCAGTGCGCCCGGGAGTCCGCGGAGTGGGTGCGGTTATCGCCCATCACCCACACGCGATCCTTCGGCACGGTCACCGGGCCGAACTCGTTGCCGAGGCACGGGTAGACCGCGGGATCGGCCATCATCGTGGCGGGATCCAGGTAGGGCTCGACGAGCTTCTTGTTGTCGACGGTGAGGCCGGTGTCGGCACGGCACTGCACCGTCTGCCCGCCGGTGGCGATGATGCGCTTCACCAGATCGTTCTCGTCGGGCGGCACGAAGCCGACGAACGACAACGCGTTCTGCACCCAGCGGACGGCGGGGTTGTCGGAGCGAATCGACTTGTAGCCGACGTTCCATGCCGGCGGTCCCTTGAAGACGACGACGTCACCCGGTTCCGGCGACGAGAACCGGTAGGTCATCTTGTCGACCATGATCCGGTCGCCCACACATCCGGGGCATCCGTGCAGCGTGGGCTCCATCGACTCCGACGGAATGAGGTACGGCCGGGCCACGAACGTCAGCATCACGTAGTAGAGGACGAGCGCGATGGTCAGCAGGATCGCGGCTTCGCGCAGCGCACCGTGCTTCTTCTTCGGCGGCTCGTCATCCGTGTGTTCGACACTGTCGGTGTCATCGACGCTCTTGTCCTCGCCGACGTCGTCGACACTCTTGGTGTCGTCAGTGTCGGCGGTATCGGCAGCGTCGGTGGGTCCGGTCACGCCATCAGAGTAGTCAGAGTGACCGGCGGGGCGACGCGCCCCGCCGGAGCCGCTCCGGCGACCCAACGGTCAAGACCGTGGGAAGACGACGTCAGCGCTTTTCCTTGATCTTCGCCTTCTTGCCCCGCAGCTCGCGCAGGTAGTACAGCTTGGCGCGACGGACGTCACCGCGGGTGACGACGTCAAGGTGATCGATGTTGGGCGAGTGCACCGGGAACGTGCGCTCCACACCGACGCCGTAGCTCTCCTTGCGCACGGTGAAGGTCTCGCGCACACCGCCGCCCTGGCGGCGCAGCACGACACCCTTGAAGACCTGGATGCGCTCCTTGGAGCCCTCGATGACCTTCACGTGAACGTTCACGGTGTCGCCGGGGCCAAAGGTCGGAATGTCGTCGCGCAGCGACGTCTGGTCGACGAAGTCCAGCGTGTTCATCGGGGACACTTCCTTGTTGTGGTGGGTCCGGCTGTCGCTCGTCGCGTTGCGACGCAGCACCTAGCCGATCTCCTGGGCGTACGTTCGAGATGCCTTCCGCAGCACACCGAGGCCAATTGGCCCTAGTCGTGCGCAGACAACTGCCCAATTGTGCCAGACGGCCCCCCCACCGGCGAAATCGCACCGTTCCGGTGGCTGTCTGACACCGCCGAGGTTGAAGCGCGGCGCCATGCCCGAACGACTAGGCTCAGGAGAGTTCTCGCCTCACGTCGAGACCACCCACTCAATCGAGGAGGACCATGTTCCGGCGGCCGTCAAAGCTGCTGATGGTCACTGCTTCGACGGTAGCCGTGGTCACGGTGGCCGCAGGGTGTGAGGCCAAGGTGTATGGCAATCCGCCGCTGAACCCCGAAGCACCGCAGCTGACCGTCGTCGCGCCGCTGGGCAGCATTGCCCCGCTTCCCGACGCACCCCCTGACGAGCCGGCGGCGACGTTCAACGGCCTGGCGCAACGCGAGCAGCTCGCCACTGACGAGGCGGCCGACGCCGGCGCCGAGATCACGGCCGCGATCCTCGACCGCAATACCGGGCAGCTGGTGACCAACGGCAACGACATGTCGATCGCCATCGCCTCGGTGGTCAAGCTCTTCATCGCCGATGACCTGCTGCTGCAGGTGTCCAAGGGCGAGACCACGCTCTCGCCCGAGGACCGCAAATCGCTCGACGTCATGCTGCGAGCCTCCGACGACAGCGCCGCCGAGGTGTTCTGGAACCGCAGCGACGGCAGCGCGATCATCGACCGAGTCGTTGCCCGCTACGGGCTGGACTCCACGCGTCCGCCGGACAATGGGCGGTGGTTCAACACCGTCAGCACAGCGACCGACCTGGTGCGTTACTACGACATGCTGATGGCAGGCACCGGCGGGTTACCGCCCGAACAGGCCAGCATCATCCTGTCCAATCTGGCGGCATCGACGCCGACGGCAGTCGATGGAATGGTGCCCGGCGGTGTGTACCCGCAGCGGTTCGGCATTCCCGAGGGTCTGCCCGGCGAACCGGTGGCGGTCAAACAGGGCTGGATGTGCTGTGTCGGCGCCGACTGGATGCACCTGTCCACCGGTGTCATCGGCCCCAGCCGCCGCTATGTCATGGTCATCGGCTCCATGCAGCCCGCCAGCGCCGACGTCGCGCGCCAGACCATCACCCAGGCCGTCAGGACGATGTTCCCCGAAGGGCACGTCTAGTTCGGCAGATCCGGGCTCTGATCCAACAGATCCGGGCGACGGGCCCGCGTGCGCTGCAGTGACTGCTCCCGGCGCCACGCCGCCAACTTCGCATGGTCACCCGACAGGAGTACGGCGGGCACGTCGAGATCCCGCCAACTCGGTGGCCGGGTGTAGCTCGGCCCCTCGAGCAGACCATCGGAGTGTGAATCATCCTGGTGGGAAGCGGGATTGCCGAGAACTTCAGGCATCAACCGGACCACCGCCTCGATCATGACCAGCGCCGCCGACTCGCCGCCGGGCAGCACGTAGTCACCGATCGACACCTCCTCGACCCGCATGCGGCGTGCGGCATCCTCGGCCACCCGCTGGTCGATACCCTCGTAGCGTCCGCAGGCGAACACCAGGTGACTCTCGGTGCTCCAGCGCTGCGCGTCGGCCTGTTTGAACAGCCGGCCCGCCGGTGTCGGAACGACGAGAAGCGTTTCCGGTGAACAGATCTCATCGAGCGCCTCACCCCACACGGGCGCCTTCATCACCATGCCGGGACCACCGCCGTACGGCGAGTCGTCCACCGAGCGGTGCACATCGTGCGTCCAGCGCCGCAGATCGTGCACGGCGACATCGACGATGCCCGCCTCGATCGCCCTGCCCGGCAACGACTGACGGAGCGGATCGAGATAGTCCGGGAAGATCGTGACGACATCAATACGCATGGCAGCGCACCTAGATCGAGTCCAGGTCCAGCAGACCGTCGGGCGGTTCGATCTCGATGACGCGGTTCTCCCGCGACACCGACGTCACGATCGCGCCGACGAACGGGACGAGTATCTCGGCGCCGGCCTCGTTCTTGACCGACAACAACTCCCCCGCCGCGGTGTGCAGCACCTCGGCGACGACACCCACGTCCGCACCGGCGACGGTACGCACCAGCAGACCCTCGAGTTCGTGGTCGTAGAACTCGTCGGGGTCATCAATGGGCGGCAGACTCGTCGAGTCAACCAGGAACAGGGTGCCGCGCAACGCCTCGGCGGCGTTGCGGTCGGCGACCCCGGCCAGGCGAATCAACAACCGTCCCGCGTGCTCTCGGACCGACTCGATGGTGAAGTCGCGCTCGGGACCGTTGCGAGCAGCCCTGCCACGCAACGTCGCCCCGGCCGAGAAACGTGCGGCGGGATCATCGGTGCGGATGTCGACGACAACCTCACCGGTGATGCCGTGTGCCTTTGCGATTCGCCCGACGACGAGGTCCACTGCCTGCCGTACTACTGGTCGGTGTCAACCACGTCGACGCGGATGCCGCGGCCACCGATGCCGGCCACCAACGTGCGCAGTGCAGTCGCGGTACGTCCACCACGGCCGATCACCTTGCCCAGGTCGTCGGGGTGCACATGCACCTCGACGGTCCGGCCGCGCCGGTTGGTCACCAAATCGACCCGAACGTCGTCGGGGTTGTCGACGATTCCGCGCACGAGGTGCTCAACGGCGTCGACGACGACCGTGCTCATTCGGCGGCGGGTGCTTCGGACTCGGCAGGCGCCGACTCGGCGGGCTCGGCTGCGGCCTCAGGAGCGGCTTCCTCTGCCTTCTTGGCAGGAGCCTTCTTCTTCTTGGCCGTGGTCGCGTCACCCGTGGGCGCGTCATCCGCTGCGGCGAGCGCGGCGTTGAACAGGTCGAGCTTGCTGGGCTTGGGCTCCTTGACCTTCAGCGTGCCCTCGGCACCCGGCAGGCCCTTGAACTTCTGCCAGTCACCCGTGATCTTCAGCAGGGCCAGCACGGGCTCGGTCGGCTGTGCGCCGACGCCCAGCCAGTACTGCGCGCGCTCCGAGTCGATCTCGATGAGGCTCGGCTCTTCCTTCGGGTGGTACCGGCCGATGACCTCGATGGATCGGCCGTCGCGACGGTTGCGCGCGTCAGCGACGGAGATGCGGTACTGGGGGTTGCGGATCTTGCCGAAGCGGGCGAGTTTGATCTTGACAGCCATGTCGGGCTACTTCTCCTGTGATTGCCACGCTTGCAATTCAAGCGACACGTGCGGGATGCACGGTCCGGTTTTGCCTTGCGTGTGTGACCGGCACCCAAGCGCCCAGCGAGAAGCCGGAGGCGGATCGCTCAGAACGGGTCGGGTGGCGGACAGCCGCCCATTCTGCCAGAGCGTGCTGGTCAAAGAGAAATCGCGACCAGGATCCTGCGCCGGCGCTCAGACGATCTTGTCGAAGCACTTGGTCTCGACCCGGCGCGTCATCCGCCAGCCGGCATCGGTGCGAATGAACTCGTCGTCGTACCAGAGCCCACAGAACAGGATCTGACCGTCGGCCGAGAGCGTCATCGGGTTGAAGCAGATCACCCGCGATGACGCCGTGTCCCCCGATATCCGCACGTCGAAGTTGCCGATCAGGTGCGAGTACGCGGGAAAGTTCGGCAGGACCTCCGCCAGCCACGCCTTGACGTCGGGAAACTGGCCGTCGATACCGCCCATCGCGCGGTAGTCGATATAGGCGTCCTCGGTGAAGACGCGGTCGAGATCGTCGAACTTGCGGGTGTCGATCGCAGTCGAGTAGTCGACGAGCAACTGCTGAATTTCCAGGCGGTCGGAGATCTCTTCGAGGCTCAGCACCCCCCGATTGTGCCCTGCGCCACAATCAGGCCTGCGGGCCCTCCGCCGGTGGCCAGTGCTCCCCCGGCGACACGTCACCCGGCTCGGCGTGCTCGCCACGCGCCAGTGGCACCCACTGCTCGCTGGGCGCGGGCTGCTTCGAGGACGGGAAGTCGCGCAGGTTGCCGGTCGGGTGGGCGTCCCACTTCGCGAACGTGAGCGGCGTCTGCAGCCAGCAGTGCAGCAGGTTGTAGGTGGCCTCCAGCGACTCCAGGTGGGTGCGCTCCCAGCCGTGGCTGCCGTCGAGCCCGAACCCGACGAGCGCGGCTCGCGTCTCCGCGCCCGCCTCGATCGCCGCGGCCGCATCGGACCGGTAGTACCGGAACACGTCTCGTGCATAGGGGATCTTGTGCTCGTCGGCGAGCCTGCACAGCTTGCGGGTGAGGTGATAGTCGAAGGGGCCGTGCAGGTCTGCCATCGGGATGGTCACGCCATCCTCCATCGAGTGCTGCCCGGGAGCGCACACCGCGTTGTCCACTGAGATGAGTTCTGCGACGTCCGGCGGCAGCCCGTGGCTGGCGCCGTGACCGACCTCCTCGGTGATGGTCACCATGATCGTGGTGCGGTGCGGAAGCACGAGCTTGCCCTCGGCGGAGTTCTTCGCCAGCGCGAGCGCCACCGCGACACCGGCCTTGCCGTCAAGGTGCCGGGAGACGATGAACCCGTCCTCGGTGAGTTCGGGACTCGTGATGAACGCGACGAAGTCACCGACGTTGACGCCGAGCCGCTCGAGGTCCTCGCGCGACGAGACCCTGCGGTCGACGCGGACCTCGACGTGCTCCCAGTCGGTGGGCTGCGTGTCGATCTCGTCGCCGAACGCGTGTCCGCTGGCCTTGAGCGGCATGACCGTTCCGGTGATGAACTCGTCGGGATCGTCGCAGAAGATGCGCACGCGAGCCCCGGTGGCGAACCGCGCCGAGAAGGTGCCCACCGGGATCAGCTCGAGCCGCCCGTTGTCCTTCAACGCCCGGACCATGCAGCCGATGGTGTCGGCGTGGACGACGAGCGCACGATCCGTGGTGTCGGACTCGCCGGGCAGTTCGGCCATCAAGGCACCGCGGCGCGTCAGCAGGAAGGGCACGCCCATGTCGTCGAGCAGATCGCCGATCAGCTGCATCACCGCATCGGTGCGCCCCGAGGGGCTCGGCGTCTGCAACAGCGCGAGCAGCGTGTCGACCATCCATGTGCGGTCCTCCACGGGCATCGCAGCGATCTCGGGCACAGTTCTCCCTTCGGGTGTCACGGTCTGAGGTCTTCGACTCATCTCAATATCTTGCACAACCAACGGCGCGACCCTACTCAGCCGTGATCGACGGGACCGGGCTGCCACGCCCAGGGTGTCGCGGCGGTCCGCGGAAAGAGCAGATCCACGAACGCCTGGGCCGTGGGTCGAGGTTCGTGGTTGGCCAGCCCGGGCCGCTCGTTGGCCTCGATGAAGACGTACTCCGCACCCTCCACGCTGGGCACCATCAGATCGATGCCGGTGACGGGGATGCCGATGGCGTCGGCGGCGTCGACCGCCACCTTCGCCAATGCCGGGTTCAGATCGTCGGTGACGTCGCGGATGGTGCCACCGGTGTGCAGGTTGGCTGTCCGCCGCACCACCAGGTGTTCATTGGAGGGCAGCACGTCGTCCAGCGTCCACCCGGCCTCGGCCACGGTGTCCCGCGTGAGGTCGTCGACCGGGATCACCGACTCCCCCTGAGTGGCCACCGATCGCCGACGGCTCTGCGCCTCGACGAGCTGTCGAATGGTGTGCCTGCCGCTGCCGACCACCTCGGGTGGACGACGGATCGCGGCCGCGATCACCTTGCCGCCGATCACGACGACCCGCAGATCCTCACCCTCGCAACGCTCTTCGATGATCACCTCAGGGCAGTGCTTGGCGGCCCACGCCAGCGCGCGGTCCAGGTCCTTGGGGCTGCTCACCCCGACGGTGATACCCGCGCCCTGTTCACCGCGGGCCGGCTTGACCACCACCGAGCCGACCTCGGCGAGGAACTCGTAGTCCTTGTCGGTGAAGGTGGCATCGCGGCCACGAGGTACGCGAATACCCGCTTCGGCCACCACCTTCCGCGCGACGCGCTTGTCGTCACAGCGGCTCATCGCGACGGCGTTGGTCAGCTCCGACAGCGACTCCCTGGTGACCACGCTGGTGCCGCCGTGCGTCAGTCGCAGGTAGCCACCCCTGCCGTCGAGCACCTCGACGGTGATCCCGCGCATGATGGCCTCGTCGGCGATGATCCGGGCGTACGGGTTGAGTTCGGCCAGACCCTCCTCCTCCTGCACGGGCGCGAACAACTTCTCGTTGATGGCGTTCTTGCGCTTGATACCCAGCGCCGGAACCCTCTCGAAACCCATTCGCTCGTACAGCGCGATGGCGCCCTCGTTGTCGTGCAGCACCGAGAGATCCATCTGTGCGCGGCCACGCCTGACGAACTCCTCGACGAGCGACCGCACCAGCAGCCCACCGACCCCGGGGCGTGACACCGTCGGGTCGACCGCAAGACACCACAGGCTGGAGCCGTTCTCCTCGTCGCCGAAGAGTTGTCGGTGATCAATTCCGGTCACGGTGCCGACCACCGCACCGGTTTCATCGTCGACCGCGACCAGATACACCATGTGCGGTTCGGACTCACAGTTGCGCCACATCAGATCGACGTCGGCGGGCACCATTCGACACTGCAGGTAGATGTGATTGATCGCCGAGCAGTCCTCGGGCGAACCGACCGCTCGCACAGACATTCCCGGCACGTCGTCCGGCCGGTACTCGCCCGGGTGATCGAATCGCAGCCGGTAGGTGAAGCTCGGGTCGATGAAGAACTCGTGCGGATGAAGCGCGACGAAGACATGCGGCGCGTCGAGATACATGCCGATATCGCGTCTACCGCTGCCCTCGGCCCGCAACGCATTGCCGAACTGGTCGGGGTCGGAGAACGTCTGGCCGAACACCAGCCTTCCCCAGCCGAGGTCTTGGATCACACCTTGGGTGGATTCTTCGCGCACGGCCTCGGATATCACGCTAGCGCGGCCCCATCCACGTGGCGGGCC
Organism: Mycolicibacterium sp. YH-1; assembly: GCF_022557175.1. The sequence goes on from NZ_CP092915.1 coordinate 4,458,081, forward strand.
AGCCACAGCTCCAACAAACCCAACTGCCACAGCGGGTTTCCGCGCAGTGGGGTGAGATTTCCATTGGGCTCATTGAGCATCGAGTTGACCGTACCCGAATCGAACAATCCGCGGGTCCGCGCCGAGTCCGAGTGCAGGGCATCGCGGACGAGATCGAGGTACGGTCCGGCCAGATGCTTGAGCGCGGGCACCGGGAAGTAGCCCTTGGGGCGGTCAATCACATCGGCCGGAATGACCTGGCGGGCAGCCTCCTTCAGCACACCCTTGCCGCCGAACGCGGTCTTGAGCTCGGGCGGGCAGGTCGCCGCCAGTTCGACGAGTTCGTGATCGAGGAACGGCACCCGGCCCTCAAGCCCCCACGCCATCGTCATGTTGTCGACGCGCTTGACCGGGTCGTCCACCAACATCACCGTGGTGTCCAGCCGCAGCGCGCGGTCCGTCGCGGTGTCGGCACCGGGATGGCTGAAGTGCGCTCGCGCGAACTGTCCCGCGACGTCATCGTCGAGGCGCCAACTCGGCTGCAGCAACGCGTTCGTCGCATCGTGGTCACGGTCGAAGAACGCCGCGCGGTAGCGAGTGAGCGCGTCGTCCGGGTCCCCATCCGCGGCGTGCGCCATCGGCGGATACCAGTGGTAGCCGGCGAAGATCTCATCGGCGCCCTGCCCCGACTGCACCACCTTGACCTGCTTGCTGACCTCCTCGGACAACAGGTAGAACGCCACGCAGTCATGGCTCACCATGGGCTCGCTCATGGCCCCGATGGCGCCTGAGAGCGCAGGCAGCATGCGCGCGGTGTCGATGCGGATCTGATGGTGATCGGTGTCGAAGTGGCGCGCGATGACGTCGGAGTACTTGAACTCGTCACCCTCCTCGCCGCCCGCCGCCTCGAAGCCGATGGAGAACGTCTTAAGGCCATGCTGTCCCGCCTCCGACAGCAGGCCGACGATGAGACTGGAGTCCAACCCACCGGACAGCAGGCAGCCGACGGGCACGTCGGCCACCAGGCGGCGCTCCACCGCGGTCCGCAGCGACGCCAGGATCGCGTCCTGCCAGTCTCGTTCCGACCAGCCGTCCCGTTCGGATGACCGCTCGAAAACCGGCTCCCACCACGTCTTCTCGATACGGGTGCCATCGGGCTCGATAGCCATGATGGTGCCGGGCGGCAGTTTGTGCACGCCGCGCAGGATCGTGCGCGGCGCGGGAACCACGGAGTGAAAGCTCAGATAGTGATGCAGTGCGACGGGGTCGATGTCGGTGTCGACTCCCCCGGCGGCCACCAGGGCGGGCAGCGACGAGGCGAACCGCAGCGCGCCAGCACCGTTCCCGTCGACGACATCGGACCAGTACAACGGCTTGACCCCGAGCCGGTCGCGGGCCAGCAGGACGCGTCCACTGTCGGTCTCGGCCACCGCGAAGGCGAACATCCCGAACAGGTGCTCCACGACGCGGTCGCCCCACTCCTTGTAGCCCTTGAGGACCACCTCGGTATCGCTGTGTGAGAAGAAGCGGTAGCCCTTGCCCAGAAGTTCGCGGCGCAGTTCGGCGTAGTTGTAGATGCACCCGTTGAACGCGACGGTGAGGCCGAGCTCCGGGTCGTGCATGGGCTGATGCCCGTGGCTGGACAGGTCGATGATGGCCAACCGGCGGTGGCCCAGCGCAACATCCTCGCGGGCCCAGAGGCCGGAGCTGTCCGGTCCGCGCGGGACCATCGAGTCCGTCATGGCGGCTACTGCCGCGAGATTGGCGGGACGCCCGCGGGCGACCTCTCCAGCGATGCCGCACATGGTGTCCAATCACCCTCTCGTTCGGGGGCGACAAGCCATGGTGGTACCCAGAAACGTCGCCCGCGTCCACTACGTAGCCCGTTGGGAGCGGCCCCAAACACGATCTGCGTCACACACAGGTAAGCGGGTTAGGCTCCTGGCTTCATGGGGAAGTTCGTCACCGCAGTCCTGGCCGCCACGGCGGCCGTGTTCACCCTCGCCATCCCGGTGGCCTCGGCGGATGTGGAGGTGACGCCCGTCGGATCCGTTCCGATGCCCGACTGGCCAGCGCCCGCGTGGATCGTGGCCGACCTGGACACCGGGCAGATCCTGGCGGGCCGCGACCAGTACGTCACGCACGCACCGGCCAGCACGATCAAGACACTCCTGGCGCTCGTCGCCATCGACGAACTCCCATTGACCGCCACCGTGGTCGCCGACGAGGCCGACGCAACGGTCGAGTGCAACTGCGCCGGCGTGGAGGCGGGCCGGACCTACACCACGCAGGAGCTGCTGGACGGTCTGCTGCTGGTCTCGGGAAATGATGCCGCCAACACCCTGGCGCACATGCTCGGCGGCAGGGACGCGGCGGTGGCGAAGATGAACGCCAAGGCCGCCGCGCTGGGTGCGGCAGCCACACACGCGGGGTCACCGTCCGGTCTCAACGGGCCCGGTATCGACGGCTACACGACGGCACACGACCTGGCGTTGATCTTCCGCGCGGCGCTCGCCAATCCGGTCTTCGCCGCGATCACCGCGGCGCACACGGCACCGTTCCCCGGCGACGCGGGCCCGGCGACGCTGATCAACCAGAACGAGATGATGTTCCGCTATCCCGGCATGCTCGGTGGCAAGTCCGGTTTCACCGACGTCGCCCGCAAGACCTATGTCGGCGCCGCGCAGCGCGATGGTCGACGCCTCGTCGTCGCGATGATGTTCGGCCTGGTCAAAGAGGGTGGTCCCACCTACTGGGATCAGGCGACCGCGCTTCTTGACTGGGGCTTCGCCCAGGACCGCTCGGTGAGCATCGGCGCGCTCTGACTGATCATCGCAACGACGCTCCTGCAGAACTCGCGTCAATCGCGCCGAGATCTGCGCAGTCGTCGTGAATTCGCCCGTCCCACGACGCTCCTGCAGAACTCGCGTCATCCGCGCCGAGATCTGAACCGGTGCTCGATACCTGACGGAGACCTGATCGAGGGCTGTCCGAGTCCTGCCAGCCCTACGCTCGCATCGTGCGAGGACTGTTCGCGGCGACGGCGCTCGCCCTCATCACGGCGCTGACGGTGTCGACCGCACCTGTTGCCACGGCTGCGCCGGACGTGGCGGCGGTCGGGGTTGTCGGCGCGCCGCCGGACGGACCCGCCCAGGCCTGGCTGGTCGCTGACCTCGACACCGGTCAGGTGCTCGCGGCGAAGAACGCCACCGGCCGCTACGCGCCGGCCAGCACCATCAAGGTTCTGCTGGCGATGGTCGTGGCCGACAACCTGCGGCCTGGTGACTTCGCCCGCCCCAATGCCTCGCACACCAAGATCGAGTGTTCGTGTGTGGGCCTGAAACCGGGTCAGCCCTACACCACGCGCCAACTACTCGAGGCGCTGCTGATGGTGTCGGGTAACGACGCCGCCAACATGCTGGCCGACATGCTGGGCGGACAACGTGTCGCGGTCGCGGCGATGAACCGCAAGGCCGCCAGCATTGGCGCGGCCAGCACCAGGGCGTCGTCGCCGTCGGGTCTCGACGGGCCCGGCTGGGAATCGATCACCACGCCGCACGACCTCGCGGTGATCTTCCGGACAGCGTTGGGCTATCCGCTGATCGCGCACATCCTGCGGCAACCCTCTGCCGAGTTTCCCGGCAAGGTCATCACCAACCAGAACGAGTTGTTGGCGCGCTACCCGGGCGACCTCGGCGGCAAGACCGGCTACACCAATCTCGCCCGCAAGACCTACGTCGGCGCCGCGCAGCGCGGTACCCGCCGCCTTGTGATCGTGCAGATGTACGGCACGGGCGACCTGTACGGCCAAGCGATAGGCCTGTTCGACTGGGGCTTCTCGCAGCCCGGCTAGTCGCCCGGCACCTCGGCGAACGCGCGGACCGCGAACGTCCCGAAACCCTCGACAGCAGGCGGCGCTGCCGTGAACCGGGCGCCCCGCGGAGGCAGCGCCTCCAAACGAGTGAGGTGTTCGACGACGTGGACACCCGCACCGAGTAGCAGGGTGTGCGCGGGGCGCTCGCCTCCCGACTCCGTGTCGTCGATGTTGACGGAGTCGATGCCGACCAGCACCGCACCCGCGTCGATCAGGTACCGGCTGCCCTCGGCGGTCAGGAACGGCGCGCCGAGACCGTAGGCAGCCGTGCCGAAGTGCCGGTCCCACCCGGTGTGCAGCAGCACGGCAGCACCGGCCACGTCCCGATCGGCCAGCGTCTGGGCACCGATGCCACGGCGCGTCGCGTCCCACGCGTCGGTGAGGTGAAACACCTCGGCGCGCAACCCGACCAGCGTCGCCAGGTCCAGCCCGGCGAGGTCGGCACCATCGGCATAGCGGTGAAACGGCGAGTCGAGGTAGGTGCCGGTGTTGCCGATCATGGTGATGACGTCCATGGCGAACTCGGTTCCCGGCGCGTACTTTGACCGTGAGTCCGCCCGTGTGAGGTGCGGTGCGATGACGGGGGCCGGAAGTCCCGGATAGGTGATCAACCCCGCGCGGATCGGGTGGCTGAGGTCGATGACGCGGAGGTCGATGACGCGGAGGTCGATCACGCGGCTTGACGAGCCCGCGGACTCCCGCGCCACCCCGCGGCTGCCGCGGTGGGGTTCCTCCACGATCCGAAGCTCGCGTAGTTCCACGGTGTCGACGAGGGCGAGTCCGAGGTGGGCGATCAGCAGCCGTCCGATCGCCGTCGCGTCGAGATCGGCCGAGGGCAGGTCCAGCCGGAACCCCGTGCCGGTCAGATCCCCGCCATTGGCGAAGTGGATCTCGAAGTCGAAATGGGCGCGATGGTCAGCCATGTCAGCGAGCGTGCCAGAGGGACGCCCCCACCACCGCCCACACCCAAGTAAGGTCGCCCTAAATTCTTCATCGAGGGGGACGATCATCACTGGCCAGAGCGATGTGTCGCTGATCGTTGGCTACGGCACCGATATGGGTAACGCCGAGGATGCGGCCATGACGTTCGCCGAGTCCGTCGCCGCCATCGGCATCGATGTCGAGGCGATCGAGCTCAACCAGGTCGAACTCGCTGATCTGAGCACCGCGACCCACTTCGTCGTCGTCACCTCGACGTTCGGTGAGGGCGAGTTCCCCGATAACGCGACGTTGTTCTGGGAGGCGATCAGCGCCGAGACGGATCGGCTCGAGCACCTGCGCTTTGCGGTCCTCGCGCTCGGAGACACCTCATACGAACTGTTCTGCCACGCAGGCAAGCTCCTCGACGAACGCCTCGGGACACTCGGCGGCACCAGGATGGTCGACCGCGTCGACGTTGACGGCTACTACGAGAAGCCCGCCGCCGCATGGACGGCCGACGTCATCAAGGTGCTGCAGGCCGACATGGCCGGCGCCGCGCCCACCGACACCGCCGTCGCCGACACCGCTGTCGCCGTCGGTGCCCCCGAGCCGTCGACCCGGGAGCGCCACCTACCGGTTGACGTGCGCCTCGTCGTGAACCGACTGCTCAACTCGCCGGAATCCGACAAGGAAGTCCGCCACTACGAGCTGGACCTGACCGGCTCCGGAATCAGTTACCACGCAGGCGATTCGATCGCCGTGCATGCCACCAACGATCCCGTGCTCGTCGACGCCCTGTTGACCCAATTGGGTGTCGGCGCGGACCACCCGGTCCCCGATCACGACGAGCCACTCGGTGTCCTGCTCACCGAGCGTCTGGAGATCCGGACACCGTCGCGCGCATTGCAGGCCCTGGTGGCGGCGCGCACCAGCGACACCGAGGCCGCGGCCGCGCTCGGCGGTGCCGAGCCTGCCATCGCGGCGCCGGGATCGTGGGCCTACGGCAGGGACGTCCTGGACCTGATCCGGCTGGCCGACCTGAGCGTCGACGACGTCGTGGACACGTTGCGGCCGTTGCAGTTCCGCGACTACTCCATCGCCTCGAGCCCACTTGCGCATCCCGATCACGTGCACCTGACGGTGGCGACCGTGCGGTACGCCGCGGGTGACCGTCAACACGGCGGCGTGGCCTCGACGTTCCTTGCCGAGCGCGGCGACGAGCTGCGCGTGCACCTGCGTCCCAACCACAACTTCCGGCTACCCGCGGCCGACGTGCCGATCATCATGGTGGGCCCGGGAACCGGCATCGCCCCCTTCCGCGCGTTCCTGCAGGAGCGCCAGGCCACCGGCGCGACGGGGCGGTCCTGGTTGTTCTTCGGCGACCGGCGCCGGGCCACCGACTTCCTCTACGGCTCCGAGCTTGAGGCGTTCGCGGCGGGCGGCACACTCACCCGCCTGGACGTGGCCTTCTCACGCGAGAGTGCAGACGGCTCGAAAGTCTATGTCCAGCACCGCATGCACGACAACGCCAGCGAGCTCTTCGGCTGGCTACAGGACGGTGCGCACCTGTACGTGTGCGGTGACGAGAAGCAGATGGCCAAGGACGTCGATACGGCTTTGCACGATATCGTGGCGCGTTGTGGCGGCATGGACGCCGCGGCCGCGCACGCCTACGTCAACGACCTCATCAAGACCCACCGCTACGTGCGCGACGTCTACTAGCGCCCTGGCGGCCGGCACTCCCTTCAGCCTGCGACCAGATCCATCCGGAGGAACTCGGTGATGCGGAGCAGCCTCGGCGGACGCGCCACCTCGTCGGAGAGAGCCTGGAACGCCTCGAGTTCGGAGACAAGGCGTGGGGCGGTGAGTCTCACGTCCCGTTCACCGATCCGGAGTTGTGCGGCGCCGGCCTTCAGCGTGTTCTGCACCCAGTCCGAGCCCGATCCGTACACCAGAATGAACAGGTAGCCGTCGTCGACCGGATGGGCATCGAGCGGCGTGCGGTACGTCGCGCCAGAGGTGCGGCCGACGTGTGTCAGCACGGGCCACTTACCTCCCACGATTGCGCGCGGGTTGAACACCCTCTTGTTCACATGCCCCCACCACCTCGGCATCGGCATCGCGATCTCCTTCTCTCACCTCAGCGGCGTTGGCGTGCATCCGCACGATCAGACTTACACTCGTAAGGTAGACTTACGCACGTAAGGCTGTCAACACATTCGCCTCGGGAGTTGCCATGTCACGTCGACCGCTACCGCTCAGCAGTGATCGGGTACTGGAAGCCGCGATTCGCGTCGCGGATCGCGGTGGCGTGGAGGCGATCACGATGCGACGGGTCGCGAAAGAGCTCGGTGTGGAGGCCATGTCGCTGTACCACCACGTGCCCACCAAGGACGCGATTCTCGACGGGGTGGTCGACATGGTGTTCGCGGCCATCGAGCTACCACCCGTCGGATGCGGGGACTGGCGCGACGCGATCCGTGCTCGCGCGGCCTCCGCGCGTCTGGTTCTGTCGCAGCACAGGTGGGCACTTGGCCTGATGGACTCTCGGCGCAACCCGGGGCCGGCCACGCTCCGTCATCACGACGCCGTCCTCGGCGTCCTCAGATCAGCGGGTTTCACGCTGCCGATCGCCGCACACGCAGTCTCCCTCATCGACAGCTACATCAGCGGGTACGTCCTCCAGGAGGCAAGTCTTCCGATCACGACGCCCGAGGATGTCGAGGAAGTGGCGGGCAGCATCCTCGAGCGTCTGCCGCCCGGCCAGTGGCCGTATCTGAGGGAGATGATCGTCGACCACGCCCTACAGCCGGGCTACGACCACACGGCAGAGTTTGACTACGGCCTCGATCTGATTCTCGACGCGCTCGAGGCCCGCAGGAACTAGCGAAAGGCCCTGCCGCGCAACAACACCAGGTCGGGGTGGTCTAGCACGCCCGGTGTCCGGGGGTCTTCGGCATAGCAGACCAGATCCGCCGAGGCCCCGTGCTCGAGTGTCGGCCTGCCCAGCCAGGCGCGAGCGTCCCAGCACGCCGCGCCCAGCGCATCGGTCGCGCTCATACCGACGGTCTGTAGTGCGGCGATCTCGTCGGCGATGCGGCCGTGGGCGACCATGCTGCCTGCGTCGGTGCCCGCGTAGATCGGCACGCCCGCGTCGTGCGCCGAGCCCACCCGCTGATGACATGACCGGTACAGGTCACGCATGTGCTTGGCGTAGTTGGGGTACTTGCCTGCGGCGTCGGCGATTCCGGGAAAGTTCTCGATGTTGATGAGCGTCGGGACCAGCGCGGTGCCGTGCTCGAGCATCAGCGCGATGATGTCGTCGGTGATGCCGGTGCCGTGCTCGATGCAGTCGATGCCCGCGTTGATCAGACCGGGCAGCGCGTCCTCGCCGAACACGTGCGCCGTGACCCGCGCACCCTCGGCGTGGGCGGCGGCGATCGCCTCGACGAGAACGTCATCAGACCACAGCGGCGCGAGATCCCCAACACCACGGTCGATCCAGTCGCCGACGAGCTTGACCCAGCCGTCACCCCAGCGCGCCTGCTCGGCGACCGCGGCGGGCAACTGCGACTCGTCCTCGATATCGATCGGCAGCCCCTGCGAGTAGCGCTTGGGCCGGGCCAGATGCCGGCCGGCGCGGATGATGCGCGGCAGGTCCTCGCGCTCGTCGAGGCTGCGGGTGTCCAACGGCGAACCGGCGTCGCGCAGCAGCAGGGCCCCGGCGTCCCGTTCGGTCTGCGCCTGGCTGATCGCCTCGTCGATACCCGTTGCGCCATCGTGCCCGAGCCCCACGTGACAGTGCGCGTCGACCAGCCCGGGGATGATCCAGCCGCCGTCAAATACGGTGTCGGCGTTGTTGATCCGCTCTGCGCTCAGCACTCCATCGGCCACCCACCACTCAACGGCCTCACCGTCGGGCAGCCCCCTGCCCCGCAGATGGAGGGCCGGCATGCTACTTCTGGCCGGGGAACTTCAGCTTGGACAGATCGAAGTCGGCCAAACCGGGCGGCAGCTCGTCAAGGCCCTTGGGCATATTCGACAGATCGGGGAACCCTGCGGGCATGCCACCGGGGTCCATGCCGAACGGGCTGCGCACCTTCGGCGGCGTCGGCCCGCGTGCGCCCTTCTTACCCTTCTTGTTCTTGCCCTTCGCAGCCTTACGCGTGGCGCTCTTGCGAGCGAACGGCATACCCATCTGACCGGCCATCGACGACATCATCTTGCGTGCCTCGAAGAACCGGTCGACGAGCTGGTTGACCTCACCAACGCTCACACCCGACCCGTTGGCGATACGCAGCCGGCGCGAGCCGTTGATGATCTTGGGGTCGTCGCGCTCGGCAGGCGTCATGCCCCGGATGATGGCCTGCACGCGGTCGAGCTGCTTGTCATCGACGGCGGCCAGCGCATCCTTCATCTGCCCCGCACCGGGCAGCATGCCCAGCAGGTTGCCGATGGGACCCATCTTGCGGATCGCCAGCATCTGCTCGAGGAAGTCCTCCAGCGTGAGTTCGCCCGAGCCGATCTTCGCGGCGGCGGCCTCGGCCTGGTCGGCGTCGAACACCTGCTCGGCCTGCTCGATGAGCGACAGCACGTCGCCCATGCCGAGGATCCGGCTGGCCATGCGGTCGGGGTGGAAGACGTCGAAGTCCTCGAGCTTCTCACCGCTGGACGCGAAGAGGATCGGCACCCCGGTGACCTCGCGCACCGACAGCGCGGCGCCACCGCGGGCGTCGCCGTCCAGCTTGGTCAGCACGACACCGGTGAACCCGACGCCCTCGCGGAACGCGCCAGCGGTCGCCACGGCGTCCTGGCCGATCATGGCGTCGAGGACGAACAGCACCTCGTCGGGATTGACGGCCGCGCGGATGGCCGCGGCCTGGCTCATCAGTTCCTCGTCGATGCCGAGGCGGCCTGCGGTGTCAACGATGACCACGTCGTGGTGCTTGGCCCTGGCCTCGGCAAGGCCGGCCGCGGCGACCTCGACGGGGTTGCCCGCCGTCATCTGCTCGATGGTCTCGCCGTCGGGCGATACACCGGGATGCGGCGCGAACACCGCGACACCGGCCCGTTCGCCGACGATCTTGAGCTGTGTGACCGCGCCGGGCCGCTGGAGGTCACACGCCACCAGCAGCGGCGTGTGGCCCTGTCCCTTGAGCCACTTGGCGAGCTTGCCTGCAAGCGTGGTCTTACCGGAACCCTGCAGGCCAGCCAGCATGATCACGGTCGGCGGCGTCTTGGCGAACGTCAGCTGCCGGGTCTCCCCGCCGAGGATGCCGACGAGCTCGTCGTTGACGACCTTGACGACCTGCTGCGCGGGGTTGAGCGCGCCGGAGACCTCCGTGCCCTTGGCACGTTCCTTGATCCGGTTGATGAACTCACGCACGACGGGCAGCGAGACGTCGGCCTCGAGCAGCGCCAGGCGGATCTCGCGAGCGGTGGCGTCAATGTCGGCATCAGAGAGCCGCCCCTTGCCACGCAGGCCCGTGAGCGCCCCGGTCAACCGGTCAGACAGCGATTCAAACACCCGACCAGCCTAACGTGACGCGCTCGATGGCCGGCCGTTGAGAGGAGTCGAGAGGATCAGCGCGCCTCAGCTGGCCTCGGGCACCGGCTTGGCAGGCGGCGGCGGCGCAGGCAGCACCGCATACATCTCGCGCTCCAACTCCTCGCGGGTCTCCAGGTGCTGGGCCGCCGCGTCCGGGGTCGCCTCGGGGACGACGAGCCCGAAGACGTCGACGACCGAGGAGCCCAGCGTCGTGACCTTCGCCCAGGCGATGTCGAGTCCGTCGCGATCGATGACGGCCGTGAGCCTGGCCAGAAGACCGGACCTGTCCACGCTTCTGATCTGGACCACGTACTCCCCCGGCGACGTGCCGTCGAACCACAGGATCCGGGGCGGCGCGGGCGCCGGGGTGACTGGCACGGCGGCGGGGATCTCGCCGGCGCGGGTGGTGTTGGTCGCGCCGGCTTCGGCGTCGCGCTGATCGAGTGAGCCGATCACGTCCAGGTCGCCGTCGAGAGCCCGAATGAACTGCTGACGTAGCAGCTCGGCCGCTGGCGGCTCGCCGAAGCGTGGCGAGACCGCGAACGTGTTGATGGCCACGCCGTCGCGACTGTTGACCGACGCCGAGTGCACCCGCAGCGAGTTCAGCGCCAGGATGCCGGCTGCCTTGGACAGCAGGCCGCGACGGTCCGGGGCGATCATCGTCACGTTGTAGACGTGTGCGTCGACCACAACCATGTCGACGTGTACACCACCGTCGGCGGCCAACGCGACATAGCGCGGCTCAACAGGATCGGGCTGCGGTAGCGGCTCACCGGCCATCACCATGCGGCACCGGCGCACCAGATCCCCGATGAGCGACGCCTTCCAGTCCCCCCACACCCCGGGTCCCGTCGCCAACGAGTCGGCCTCCGCGAGCACATGCAGCAGTTCCAACAGCACCGGATCGCCGCCGAGCGCGTCGACTACGCCAGAGATCACCTTGGGGTCACCCAGATCGCGTCGGGTCGCAGTGTTGGGCAGCAGCAGGTGATAGCGCACGATCTTGGACAGCAGCTCGACATCGTCGGGCCACAGCCCCAGCCGGGTGCCGATCTGCGTCGCCAGGTCGGCACCGATGTCGCTGTGGTCTCCGCCACGCCCCTTACCGATGTCGTGACACAGCGCCCCGAGTACCAGCAGGTCAGGTCGCGACACTCGCGTCGTGAACGCACTTGCGCGGGAGACTGTTTCGACGAGGTGACGGTCCACCGTCCAGATGTGAACCACGTCGCGTGGCGGAAGGTCGCGCACCGCACCCCATTCGGGAAACAGCCTGCCCCACAGTCCGGTTCGATCGAGCGCCTCGATTGTGGCCACAGCGGGTGGCCCGGCTGCGAGCATCACCAGCAGATCCTTGAGTGCCGGCCGCGGCCACGGTGTGCGCAGTTCCGGTGCCGCCTCGGACAACCGGCTCAGCGTCGAGGCTGCCATCGGCAGCCCGGTGGTGGCCGACGCCGCGGCGACGCGCAGGATCAGGCCGGGATCGCGCGCGGGTCGCGCATCTCGGGCCAGGATGACCTCACCGTTGAACTCGATGACGCCCTCGTCGAGTGGCCGGCGGACCGGCCGGCGCAGGGCGGCGAAACCCCGGCGCGGCAGCGCGTTGGCCGCCGTGCGCAACCCGGCGTCGACGTAGTAGCTGATGGTGCGGGCCGCGTCGCTGAGCGTGCGGGCCAGGTCGAATCGGTCGCCGATGTGCAACGACGCACCGATCTCATCGGCGTACTGCGCCAACAACATCTCGCGTCCGCGCCGCGAGACGCGGTGCAGCTCGGTGCGGACGTTCAGCAGCGAAAGATGGGCTCCGCCCAGCGTTCCGGTCGGGGAGGCCAGTGACCGGCTGGGATACACGTCGGCCAATTGCGCGATGGCCAACGCGTTGAGGAGTTGTACGTCGCGCAGGCCTCCGCGACCATTCTTCAGATCGGGCTCGGCGCGGTGCGCGATCTGTCCGCTGCGCTGCCAACGGGATTCGGCGTGTTCGACCAGCTCATCGAAACGCGAGGCGATTCCGGTGCGCCACTGACGGCGAGCGCCACCGATGAGCAACGCCGACAGGTCGGCGTCGCCCGCGATATGCCTGGCGTCGAGCATGGCCAGGCCGGCGGAGATGTCCGCACTGGCCACATGCAGCGCCTCCGGTACGGTCCGAACGCTGTGATCAAGTGGGATGTTCGCGTCCCACAACGGATACCAGAGCAGTTCGGCGACCTGTGTGACGATCTCGCGAGGCATGTTGTCGTGCAGCAGTGTCAGATCGAGGTCCGAGTAGGGCAGGAACTCGCCGCGCCCCAACCCGCCGGTGGCGACAATGGCGAAGCCACTCGTCTCGGTGATGCCGATCTCGGCCGCCTTGGTGGTCAGCCAGAACTCGTGCAGATCGAGCAGTGCCTGGCGCAGGGCACCGGAATCCAGTTGCCTGGCACCCCCGGTGAGCAGCTGCTCGGCTGCGGCGGTCAGATCGTTGGCTGGACGCGACGATCCCGCCGGCGGAGCCTCCCAACGAGAGGCCCCGGCGGCGGGATCTGGTGTCTGCTTTGCCATCTCAATCCTTCCCCGGACGTGCGGTCAGTTGTCGCTCGTGCCCGTCCGGGAGACGGAGCTAGAGAATCTCGTGGCCCATCAGATGGCGTCGGTCCCCCGCTCACCGGTACGAACCCGCACCACGGTGTCCACAGAACTGACCCAGACCTTTCCGTCACCGATCTTTCCGGTGCGGGCGGCCTGGACGATGACGTCCACCACCTTGTCGACGGCGGAGTCGTCCACCAGAACCTCGACCCGCACCTTCGGGACGAAGTCGACGGAGTACTCCGCGCCGCGGTAGACCTCGGTGTGACCCTTCTGACGTCCGTAACCCTGGACCTCACTGACGGTCATTCCGAGGATGCCGGTCTGCTCGAGGCCAGTCTTGACATCTTCGAGCGTGAACGGCTTGACGATCGCTGTGATCAGCTTCATTTAGTCGATCCCTTCCCGGATAACCTTGTGTGCCCCTGTGAATGATTCCCGATCAGACGAGTTCATAAGCAGTTTCCGCATGCTGCGTCTCATCGATCCCGGTGTGCTCATCTTCCTTTGTTACCCGCCAACCAAGCGGTTTGACGATGAAGGCGATGATCAGGGTCATGATGCCGGTGAACGTCACCGCGGCGACCGCGATGATTGTCTGAACGACGAGCTGCTTGTAGTCACCACCATAGAACAGGCCCGGTGAACCGTCGGCGGAGTAGGCCAGGAACCCGATGCCGATGGTGCCCCAAAGACCTGCGACCAGGTGCACACCGACGACGTCGAGCGAATCGTCATAGCCGAACTTGTATTTCAGGCCGATGGCCAGTGCCGAGAGCACACCCGCGACCGCACCGAGGATCAGCGAGCCGACCGGTGTCAGGGCGCCACACGCCGGGGTGATGGCGACCAGGCCGGCGACGACACCCGAAGCGGCACCCACGCTGGTGGCGTGGCCGTCGCGGATGCGCTCAACCACCAACCAGGAGAGCATCGCCGCGGCGGTGGCCGCGGTGGTGTTGACCCACACCTGACCGGCGATCATGTCGGCCGCGCCTTCCGAACCCACGTTGAAGCCGAACCACCCGAACCACAGGATGGCAGCACCCAGCATGACGAACGGAATGTTGTGCGGCCGGAAGGCGGTCTTGCCGAATCCCGCACGCTTGCCCAGCAGAACCGCCAGAACCAGTGCGGCCATACCGGCGTTGATGTGGACCACGGTGCCACCGGCGAAGTCGATCGGCGCCACGTTGGCCGCGCCCTCCTCGTCGACGCCGAACAGCTTGGCTGCAATGCCCTTCTCGCTACCCGAGAGGAGACCGCCGCCCCAGACCATATGCGACAGAGGGAAGTACACCAGCGTGACCCAAATGCCACCGAACAGCATCCAGGTGCCGAACTTCATGCGTTCGGCGACCGCACCACTGATGAGCGCGACAGTGATGACCGCGAAGGTCAACTGGAAGCCGACCCAGACAATGGCAGGCACCGTGCCGAAGCCGCCGGTCACAAAACCAGTCGTCCCGTCGGGAAGTTCTTTGGACTCAAGCAGCTGGCTCACACCGAACAGCGAGAACGGATTGTCGAAGATTCCGGCGATATCGCTCTCTCCGGTGTGTGCCGAGGAGAACGACATCGAGTAGCCCCACAGCACGTAGATGACGCTGACCAGGCCCAGAGACCCGAAGGACATCATCATCATGTTCAGGACGGATTTCTGCCGCGACAGGCCGCCGTAGAAGAACGCCAGGCCCGGTGTCATGAACAGCACCAGCGCGGCCGCGGTGAGGACCCAGGCCGTATCACCGGAACTCAGCATGCCGTCGCCCGCGCCGAATGGCGCGAACATTTCGTCAGGTAAGGCTAAGACCACTTTGCGTGAACCTCCTCGAGAATGGCGCCGACACGAATCGGCCTCCCGATGAGACTCGACGGCCGCGGTTTCATCCGTGGTTCACATGCGTTTCGTCCAAGTGAACGGATCGGCCGTACCTGTTACACCTGTGTTTCCCGGCTAACCGGGCAGAACTCGCTAACCGAGAAGCGCCCGCTAACCGAGGAGAACTCGCTAACCGAGAAGCGCGTCGACAAACGCGGCGGGCTCGAACGGTGCCAGATCATCGGGGCCCTCCCCGAGCCCGACCAGCTTGACGGGCACACCGAGTTCCTGTTGCACACGAAAGACGATTCCGCCCTTCGCCGTTCCGTCCAGCTTGGTCAGCACGACGCCAGTGATGTCGACGACTTCGGCGAACACGCGGGCCTGCGGCAGCCCGTTCTGCCCGATCGTCGCGTCCAGAACCAGCAGCACCTCATCGACCGCGGCGCGCTTGCTGACGACCCGCTTGACCTTGCCGAGCTCGTCCATCAGGCCGGTCTTGGTGTGCAGGCGCCCCGCGGTGTCGACAACGACCACGTCGGCGCCGGAGGCGACACCCCTGTCGACGGCGTCGAAGGCCACCGATGCCGGATCGGCGCCCTCCGGCCCGCGAACCACCTCGGCTCCGACCCTGGCCGCCCAGCTCTGCAACTGATCGGCAGCGGCGGCGCGGAAGGTGTCTGCGGCACCGAGGACGACCCGCCTGCCATCTGCCACCAGGACCCGCGCCAACTTGCCGACGGTTGTCGTCTTGCCGGTCCCGTTCACCCCGACCACCAGAAGCACCGACGGTTTGTCCTCGTGCGGCAACGCCTTGATCGACCGGTCCATCTCGGGGTGCAGCTCGGAGATGAGCACCTCGCGCAGCACGGCACGGGCTTCAGCCTCACTGCGCACGCTGGCGCTCGCCATCCGCGAGCGCAGGGCCTTCACGACGGACTCGGTCACGACGGGGCCGAGGTCAGCCATCAGCAGGACGTCCTCGATCGCCTCCCAGGAGTCCTCGTCGAGGTCGCCACCACCCAGCAGGCCGAGCATGCTGCGGCCCAGCGCCCCCTGCGACTTGGCGAGCCGTCCGCGCAAACGCTCCAGCCGGCCCTCGGCGGGCACGATCTCCTCCACCGCGGGAAGCACGGCATCGGCAGGCGGGGCCGACACCGTCTCGACCGCCGGGAGCTCGACAGCGGGCTCTGCGGGAGCCTCTGCAGCGGGCTCTGCGGGAGCCTCTGGCGCCGTTACGGGGTCAGGTAGGGCGACATCGGCGATTGGGCGCTTCGGCGCGTCACGCGGAATGGTTGCGTCGTCACCGACTGCGGGCAGACCGCTGGTGTCCAGCCGCCCGGCAGGCGGCGCCGTGGTCGTCGATGACTGACTGAACGTGATTCCGGAGGACGCGTTGTAGCCGCCGGACTTGTCCAGTGACGTGGTGGTATCGGGTGACGAGAGACTGATTCGGCGGCGGCGGTAGCGCACCAGTCCGACGACCAGGGCTGCTATGACAAGTACTGCGACGACCGCGAGTGCGATCCAGAGACCTTCGGACACCGCGCCATTGTCTCAGGGGTGTCGGGCCGAACTGACCTGCCCCGGCCCAGGGCGGTCATCAGCCGCTCGGTGACACCAGTTCCTGGCCGCGCATCCGCTGCGAGATGACGGTCGTGATGCCGTCGTCACGCATGGTCACGCCGTACAGCGCGTCGGCGATCTCCATCGTCGGCTTCTGGTGGGTGATGACGATGAGCTGGGAGACCTCGCGCAGCTGCTCGAACAGGCTGATCAGGCGGCGCAGGTTGACGTCGTCGAGGGCGGCCTCGACCTCGTCCATGACGTAGAACGGTGACGGCCTCGCGCGGAAGATCGCCACCAGCATCGCCACGGCGGTCAGCGACTTCTCGCCACCGGACAGCAGCGACAACCGCTTGATCTTCTTTCCGGGCGGGCGCGCCTCGACCTCGATGCCGGTCGTCAGCATGTCATCGGGATTGGTGAGCAGCAGCCGTCCCTCACCACCTGGGAACAGCGTGGCGAACACCTGGGTGAACTCGCGTTCCACGTCGGCATAGGCCTCAGCGAACACCTGCAGGATGCGGTCATCGACGTCGGCGATGACATCCAGCAGATCCTTGCGGGCCGCCTTGACGTCCTCGAGTTGGGTCGACAGGAAGTTGTAGCGCTCCTCGAGCGCCGCGAACTCCTCGAGCGCCAGCGGGTTGACGCGGCCGAGTTCGGAGAGTTCGCGTTCGGCCTTCTTGGCACGCCGCTCCTGGGTCGGCCGGTCATACGGCATCGGCGCAGGTGCGGTGACCTGTTCACCGCGTTCGCGGGCCTGCTCGTACTCGGCCATCTCGAGTTCCGATGGCGGCAACGACACGTCCGGTCCGTACTCGGCGACGAGATCGGCCACTGCCATGCCGAACTGCTCGAGCGCCTGCTGCTCGAGCTGCTCGATGCGAAGTGCCGCTTGGGCTTTGGCGACCTCATCGCGGTGCAGCGCATCGGTCAGCGCGGTGATACGCGCAGCGAGTTCGTTGACCTCCGTGCGCGCACGGGTCAGCCCCTCACCGCGCAGCCTGCGCTCCTCGGCCAGCTGATCGCGGCGGCGTGATGACACAGCGACCGCCTCGGCGAGCCTGGTTGCCACCAGTCGGCCCGACTCCTCCACGGCTGCGGCCATCTTCGCGGCCTGTTCGCGGGCCTGCTTGGCGCGCTGCGCGCGAAGCCGGGCCTCCCGCTCGGCAGCCGCAGTGCGGCGCAGCGAATCAGCGCGTCCCCGAACGGCGTTCGCGCGCTCCTCGGCGGTTCGCACCGACAGCCTGGCTTCCACCTCGGTGGCGCGGGCCGCCTCGGCAGCGGTCACCGACTCCGAACGACTGTCGGGCTGAGCCTCGAAGGTTGGCGCCTGCTGCGCGTTGTGCAGCCGCTCCTCCAACTCGACGAGTTCCTCCACGGTGCCTGCGCGGCCCGTCTCCAGCTCCTCACGCTGACGTATGAGGCGCTGCCACTCCTCGTCGGCAATGCGGGCCTCCTGCCCCAGCCGGCCGAGAGTCTCGTAGATCGACGAGATCGCCGCGTCGGACTCACTCAGCGCTGCCAGCGCCTGCTCGGCGGCGTCCTGGCGGGCCGACTGCTCGGCGAGCGCACCGGAGAGCGCCGCCGACAGGTCGCCGACCTGACGTTCGGAGGCCTCGAGCTCGGCGCGCGCCTTGTCGATCTCGGACGCGATCTCCAGGGTGCTGACCTTGCGGTCCGATCCGCCGTTGACCCAGCCCGCACCCACCAGGTCGCCGTCTGCGGTGACGGCGCGCAGCGCAGGCCGGGCAGTCACCAGCGCCAAGGCGGCAGCCAGGTCCTCGACCACGACGACGCGGCCGAGCAGGGCAGCGATCGCGCCCCGCAACCTGGCCGGTGTCTCAACCAGATCAAGTGCCCACAGTGCACCCGCAGGCAGTTCACCGTCACCGTCTCGGACGGCGGTGTCCTCGGGCCAGTCCCCCAGCACGATCGCCGCCCGACCACCGTCGGCTTCCTTGAGCGCGGCGACCGCGGCACGCGCGGCACCGGAGTCATCGGCGGCCAGCGCATCGGCGGCCGTACCCAGCACCGCGGCCACCGCGACCTCGTAACCGGTGCGCACCCGGACCAGTTTGGCCACCGTGCCGAAAAGACCTGCGCCACCGTGATTCTGTTGCAGCCAGGCGGCGCCGTCGCGGCGGTCCATGCCGACGGCCAGCGCGTCGATCCTGGCACGCAGGGACGCCACCTGACGCTCGGCGCCACGTTCGGCGGCCTGCAGTTCGGCCACCCGCTCGTCAGCCAGTCGCAGCGCAGTCACCGAGCGGTCGTGGTGCTCGTCGAGACCCATCTCACCGGCGTCCAGTTCCCCGACCCGGCTCTGGACCGTCTCGAACTCCGCCTTGGCGGTCTGGGCGCGGGCGGCCGCCTCCTCAATGCCGACGGTGAGGCGGGCGACGCCCTCGTCTGTCGACTCGACGCGCGTGCGCATGGTGTCGACCTGACCGGCCAGCCGTGCCACACCCTCACGGCGGTCGGCCTCCGCTCGCGCCGCCGCCATGTGCGCGCGTTCAGCGTCGGCGGCGACGCGTTCGCGCTCGGCCAGTTCGGCGCGTGCCGCCTCCAGGCGCATGCGGCACTCCTCGAGCTCGAAGAGGAGTTCCTCCTCGTGCGCGGCGACCTCTTCGGCCTCGGCCTCCAACTCGTCGGGATCCGCGCCTGAGGAGACCTCGACGTCGGCATCGAATGTCTGCGCCCTGTCGGCCGCGATGCGCACCGTCGCACCGACACGTTCGGCCAGTGCGGACAACCGGAACCAGGTCTGCTGAGCGGACTCGGCGCGGCCGGTCAGAGCGTTCACCGCCTCCTCGTGTGCGGCGAGTTCGAGCGTGGCGGCCTCCAGGCGCGTGGTGATCTCGTCGTGCTCGCGCCGCAGTGAGGTCTCGGCCTGATTGGTGTCGTCGAACTCGGACTGCCGGGTGACCAGGTCGTCGGCTGCCAGGCGTAGCCGGGCGTCGCGCAGGTCGGCCTGGATGGTCTGGGCCCGTCGGGCCATCTCGGCCTGCCTGCCCAGCGGCTTGAGCTGCCTGCGAAGTTCGGTGGTGAGGTCGGTGAGCCGGGCGAGGTTGGCCTGCATCGAGTCGAGCTTGCGGACCGCCTTCTCCTTGCGCTTGCGGTGCTTGAGCACACCGGCCGCCTCCTCGATGAAGGCGCGGCGATCCTCGGGGCGCGACTCAAGGATCTCCGACAGCTTGCCCTGGCCGACGATGACGTGCATCTCACGGCCGATGCCGGAGTCGCTCAGCAGTTCCTGCACGTCCATCAGCCGGCAACTGGTGCCGTTGATCTCGTACTCTCCTGCGCCGTCGCGGAACATCCGGCGCGTGATCGACACCTCGGAGTACTCGATGGGCAGCGCATTGTCGGAGTTGTCGATTGTCAGCGTCACCTCGGCGCGGCCCAGCGGGGCACGCGATGACGTGCCGGCGAAGATGACGTCCTCCATCTTGCCGCCACGCAGCGTCTTGGCGCCCTGCTCGCCCATAACCCACGTCAATGCGTCGACGACGTTGGACTTTCCCGATCCGTTGGGTCCCACGACACAGGTGATGCCTGGCTCGAAGCGCAGAGTCGTCGGCGAGGCGAAGGACTTGAAGCCCTTCAGCGTCAGACTCTTGAGATGCATGGGGTGCCACATTACCTTTGGGCACAGCCCGCGCCCGTCATCTCTCGATGAAGCCCTCGAACCGCTCACCTGCGGCGGACCAGTCCGCGACGACAACATCCACGTGGCCAGGCGTGCCGCCGCCCTCCAGCAGGTCCAGCAGGCGGCGACAGTCCGATCGCGGGCCCCTGGCGACAACGTGCACACGACCGCCGGAACAGTTCGCGGCGAATCCGGTCAGTCCCAGCTCAAGTGCGCGCGACCTGGTCCACCAGCGGAAACCCACACCCTGCACGTGGCCGTGCACCCACGCGCTCAACCGCACTACCTCGTCGGGATCGTCAGGCGCGGCGCTCATCGGAAGCTGCTTCTACTCGCGCAAGCGACTCATGGGCGATCTTGAAGCTCACCTCGGTGCCCGACTTCAGCGTGCGCCCCACGGTGCACACCTTGTCGATCGACCGTTCGACGACGACCCTCAGCTTGGCCACCTCGGCGTCGCTGAGCCCGGACAGGTCGACCACGAGGGTCTCCTCGAGGTGCGGATAGCGCTCCTGCTCCCGGTCGGCGGGGCCGGACACCCGGATGGTGGTCTGGTAGTCGTCACCCAGCCTGGTCCGCAAGGGACTGTCGCTGGCCATCCCGCTGCATGCGGCCAACGCGATCTTGAGCAGCTCGCCGGGGGTGAAGACACCCTCGACATCCTCGGATCCGATCAGTACCTCGGCACCACGCGAGCTACGCCCGGTGTAGCGGCGCACCCCCGTCCGCTCGACCCACAGTTCGGTCATGTGTCTCCTCTGCTTGCGCACTGCTTGGTTGTCAACGACGGGGCCTCGGCTGGCGTGGTTTTGGTTGGCACTGCGGGCAGTAATACGACGATCGGTTCATGAACTTCTCGCGTCGTATCGCCGCACCGCACCGGCGGCACGGCTCACCCTCACGGCCGTACGCATCGAGTGACCGGTCGAAGTATCCCGACTCGCCATTGACGTTGACATAGAGCGAGTCGAACGACGTGCCGCCCTGATCCAACGCGTCCCGCATGACGTCGGTGGCGTGGTCGAGGATCGCCGCCAGTTTCGGCTTGGTCAGCGTCTCGGCCAGACGCGCGCCGTTCACCTGCGCCCGCCACAGCGCCTCGTCGGCGTAGATGTTGCCGATCCCCGACACCACGGTCTGGTCGAGCAGCTGACGTTTAATCTCGGAGTGCTTGCGCCGCAACACCTTCACCACCGCGTCGCGGTCGAAGCGAGGGTCGAGCGGATCGCGCGCGATGTGCGCGACCGGCTCTGGGACCTCGGTACCGTCGACCGTGACGAGATCTGACAGCATCCACCCGCCGAACGTGCGCTGGTCGACG
Source organism: Mycolicibacterium sp. YH-1 (assembly GCF_022557175.1). The sequence goes on from NZ_CP092915.1 coordinate 4,479,335, forward strand.
AAGCTGAGCGCGGTGCCGTCGTCGAGCAGGGTGGCGATGCGAAGGTGCTCGGTGCGCGTGACCGGCCCCAGCAGCATCTGCCCGCTCATCCCGAGATGCACCACGAGCGCCTCCCGTTCCTCTGCGCTTCGCCCGAGAGCCTCATCGCCGTGGTTGAGAACGAGCCACAGGAACTTTCCGCGCCGCCCGGTCCCGACGATCTCGGCACCCAGCAGGCGTGCGGTCAGATCCGCGGGCCCCGCCTCGTGTCGCCGGACCGCGCGCAGGTGGTTGACCCGGACCGCCGCGATGCTGCGCCCGGTGACATGGGCGTCCAGGCCGCGCCGCACCACCTCGACCTCGGGCAGCTCAGGCATTGGCGGTGGGCGGTGGATCTGAATCCCCCGCCGCGTTTGAGTCCAACACAGTCTCGGAGTCCAACGCCGTCCACGCCTGCGCGGCCGCCTTGACCTCCGCCTCCTTCTTGGAGGTGCCGACGCCGCTGCCGTATTCCTGGCCGTTGACCAGGACTGAGGCGGTGAACACCCGGTCGTGGTCGGGTCCGTCGGAGGTGACGACGTACTTGGGCATGCCGAGTCCGCGCGCCACCGCGAGTTCCTGCAGGCTCGACTTCCACTCCAGGGCTGCACCGAGGGAGGGCGCCGTATCGAGCAGTTCACTGAAGAGGCGCAACACCACATCGCGCGACACGTCGAAGCCGTGTTGCAGGTAGACCGCCCCAAGCAGCGCCTCGACGCCGTCGGCCAGAATGCTGGCCTTATCGTAACCGCCCGTCACGACCTCGCCGCGGCCCAGCAGCAGGAATGAACCCAGCCCGGTGTCGGTGAGCCCGCGGCCCACATTGGCCAACGCCTGGGTGTTGACGATGCTGTTGCGCAGTTTGGCCAGTTCACCCTCGGGACTGTCGGGGTGGCGGTGGATGAGGATATCGGCGATGAGCAGCCCGAGGACCGCGTCACCGAGGAATTCCATGCGCTCGTTGGTGGGCAGGCCACCGTGCTCGAAGGCGTAGCTGCGGTGGGTCAGCGCCACCGTAAGGATGTCCTCGGGCAGATCCACGCCGAGCGCTTCGAGCAGCGGTGTCCGATCGGCCGTCACGCGCCGGCTCCGTCGTCCTCCGACGCCGACTTCCGCACATCGGGCAGCATCGCGGACAACTTGGCCCACCGTGGATCGATCTTGTCGTGGTGGTGGTCGGGTCCGGCGTCAGCCAGCGGCGTCCCGCAGTCGGGGCACAACCCTGGGCAGTCCGGCACGCACAGCGGCGTGAACGGCAGCGCGAGCCCGATGGCGTCGATTATCGGCTGCTCCAGGTCGACGGTGTCGTCGATGACGTGTCCGACCTCGTCGGCGTCGGTGGTCGCCTCCGTCACGCTGTCGGGATAGGCGTACAGCTCCGTCAGCTCGATCTCGACGTCCCCAGCGACCGGGGTCAGGCACCGGCCGCACTCGCCCGCTGTCGGTGCCGACACCGTGCCGGTGACCAGCACACCCTCCGATACCGACTCGAGCCTCAGATCCAGTTCGACGGGTGCATCGCGTTCAATCGCGATGAGCTGCATCCCAATGCGCGCTGGCGCGCCAACGGTCTCGTGAATCTCCTGCATCGATCCGGGGCGACGCCCCAGACCCAGAGTGTCGATGACGAACGGCGACCGAGGACCTCGCCGTGCTCTACGTCCAGTCGTGGCAGCCATGGCCGCAATCCTACGGCTATCGCTGGCCGCCCGAACCGCGCCTGACCTGCCCTTGATTTGCTCCTCGCGTCCGCTGCCGCCGACGGTCAGCGTTGTGCGTAGTCGTGAGTGCCCGCGGCGGTACGCAACTGGTGCCGTCCCCGACCCACCGAGCGCAGTGTGCCGTTGAGGTAGTCCTCGAACTCGGCGAGCTTGCTGTCGACGTAGATATCGCACTCGCCGCGCAGTCGGTCCGCTTCGGCGTGGGCGGTGTCGATGAGCCTGGTGGCCTCCAACGTGGCCGTCTGGACGATCTCGGTCTGGTGCACCAGGCGCTGCTGCTCCTTGATGCCCTCCTGAACGGCCTTCTCGTAGGACAGGTTGCCGTTCTCGATCAGGCGGTCGGCCTCGGACTTCGCGCGGCCGGTGCTGGCGTCGTACTCACGCTTGGCGGTCGCCGCGATGCGCTCGGCCTCAGCACGGGCCTCGCCGACCATCCGCTCGCTGTGCTGGCGGGCCTCTGCGACCATCCGGTCGGCCTGTCCCTTGGCATCGGCGAGCAGCCGGTCGGCCTCAGCGCGTGAGTGGTTGATCAGGGAGTCGGCCTCGGCGGTGGCGCTGTTCACCATGTTGTCGGCGTGTTCCTTGGCCTCGCGCAGCATGCCGTCGCGGGCGTCGAGGACGTCCTGGGCATCGTCGAGTTCACCGGGGATCGCGTCCTTGATGTCGTCGAGCAGCTCGAGGACATCACCGCGGGGCACCATGCAGCCGGCCGTCATCGGCACGCCACGAGCTTCCTCGACAATTGCCCCAAGCTCGTCGAGCGCTTCGAATACTCGGTACACGGCAACACCCTCCCAGGCGTAGTTGGTGATACCAGTGTGCCTGGTGTTACGCCTGTGACTCGGCTTTACCGTCGGTGTGTCGCGGTGCCTAACCGCTGCCGTCTGCGATCTTTGCTCGCAGACGGACGTTCACGGGCTCCGGCAGCAGTGCGGACACGTCACCGCCGTACGTCGCGACCTCCTTGGCCAACGATGACGACACGAACGAGAACTGCGGCGTGGTCGCGACGAAGAAAGTGTCCACGCCCGCGACGTGCTTGTTCATCTGCGCCATCTGCAGCTCGTACTCGAAGTCGGTGCCGGTGCGCAGCCCCTTGACGATCGCCGTGAAACCGTGGTGTTTGACGAAGTCCACCACCAGGCCGGAACCGGACTCGACCCGCAGATTCGGCAGATGCACTGTCGACTCGCGGATGAGTTCGATGCGCTCATCGGCGCTGAACATGCCCTTCTTGTTGGGATTGACCAGCACGGCGACGATCACCTCGTCGAACTGGGCACACGCCCGCTCGAAGACGTCCACGTGACCGAGGGTCACCGGGTCGAAAGATCCTGGGCATACCGCGCCACTCATGGTGGTGGAGGCTACGCGTCGAACTCGCCGAACTCGACGCGGGTGTCGCCATAGCGTCGTTGCGGCCAGGCAGTCCACCTCTGGGGCCACTGCACGGGATCGGACGCGGCGGGCCTCTCGAGAACCACCACGGCGCCCGCGGTGACCCATCCCGCGCCCAGCGCAGCGATCACCGTCTCGACGTCTGACGTCGGCACCTCGTACGGCGGATCGGCGAACACGAGATCGACCACACGGGTCGGGGCCGAGGCGAGCACCGCGTCGACCGACCCGCGCCGCACTGACGCGCCTCGGACACCGAGCGCGGACACATTCGCGGCGATCGCGTCTGCCGCGCGCCGATCGGACTCGACGAACACCGCCGACGCCGCGCCACGTGACAACGCCTCCAGTCCGAGCGCGCCCGACCCCGCGTACAGGTCGAGTACGTGGCAACCGTCGAAGTCGAGCCGCGACGTCAGCACGTTGAACAGTGACTCGCGGACCCGGTCGGCGGTGGGGCGGGTGCCCGACCCGGATCGCTGCTGCGGCACCGTGATCCGTCTGCCGCCGAACTCGCCGCCGATGATGCGGGTCAGTGTGATCCCCCGGTCGCTGCGCTCCTGCCCGCCGAACCGACCACCAACAGCAGGTCACCGCCCTCGACCTGCGCGGTGGCCGAGACCGCGATGCGGTCGACGGTGCCCGCCTTTGGCGCGGTGATGGCGGCCTCCATCTTCATCGCCTCGATCGTGGCGATGGTCTGTCCGGCGGACACCGTGTCACCGACGGCCACACCGACGGTGATAACTCCGGCAAACGGGGCTGCGATGTGGTCGGGGTTGGTCTTGTCGGCCTTCTCGGCGACCGGGATGTCGGTGGCGATGCTGCGATCGCGGACCAGCACTGGGCGCAGCTGACCATTGAGCAGGCACAGCACCGTGCGCATACCGCGTTCATCGGCATCGGACACCGCTTCCAGGCCGATCAGCAGTTCGACGCCGCGTTCCAGCACCACGCGGTGTTCCTCACCCTGGCGCAGCCCGTAGAAGAACTGGTTCGCCGACAGTCGCGAGGTGTCACCGTAGAGCTCGCGGTGGGTTTCGTATTCCTTGGTCGGGCCGGGGAACAGCAACCGGTTCAGCACCTCTTGCCGGTGCCGGCCCCCGGTGCCAAGCGCCACCTCGTCCTCGGCAGCCAGCGGGGTCTCCGGTTTCGCCGGGGCGCGACCCGCAAGTGCCTTGGTGCGCAACGGTTCCGGCCAGCCTCCTGGCGGGTCCCCCAATTCACCGCGCAGGAACCCGATCACGCTGTCGGGGATGTCGACGCGCCCCGGATCCGCGGCGAACTCGTCTGCGGTGATCCCGGCACCGACCAGTGTCAGCGCGAGATCGCCGACCACCTTCGAAGACGGGGTGACCTTGACCAGCCGGCCAAGCACCCGATCGGCGGCGGCGTAGTTGGTCTCGATCTCCTCGAACCTGTCGCCGAGCCCGAGCGCGACGGCCTGCGTGCGCAGGTTGGAGAGCTGCCCGCCGGGGATCTCGTGGGAGTACACCCGCCCGGTCGGGGCAGGCAGCCCGGCCTCGAACGGCGCGTACACCTTGCGCAGCGCCTCCCAGTACGGTTCCAGGTCACACACCGCGTTCAGATCCAGGCCGGTGTCGAAGGCGGTATGCGCGGTCGCGGCCACGATCGCCGACAGCGCGGGTTGACTCGTGGTGCCCGCCAGCGGCGCCGATGCGCCGTCGACGGCGCTGGCCCCGGCGGTCCACGCCGCCAGGTAGGTGGCCAGCTGCCCGCCCGGGGTGTCGTGGGTGTGCACATGGATGGGCAGGTCGAACCGTGACCGCAGCGCACCGACCAGGGCGGTGGCCGCCTGCGGGCGCAGCAGCCCGGCCATGTCCTTGATGGCCAGCACGTGCGCGCCTGCGTCGACGATCTGCTCGGCGAGCTTGAGGTAGTAGTCCAGGGTGTAGAGGTTCTCGGCAGGGTTGGACAGGTCGCCGGTGTAGGACATGGCGACCTCGGCGACCGAGGTGCCGGTCTCGCGAACCGCGTCGATTGCCGGGCGCATCGACTCGACGTTGTTGAGCGCGTCGAAGATCCGGTAGATGTCGATACCCGTTGCGGTGGCCTCAGCCACGAACGCCTTGGTCACCGTCTCCGGGTACGGGGTGTAACCGACGGTGTTGCGGCCCCGCAGCAGCATCTGCAGGCAGATATTGGGCATCGCCTCGCGCAGCGCGGCCAGCCGGTCCCACGGGTCCTCCTTCAGGAAGCGAAGCGCCACATCGTAAGTCGCTCCGCCCCAGCACTCCACCGACAGCAGCTGCGGAGTCATCCTGGCGATGTGGGGCGCCACCAGGAGCAGACCGTTGGAGCGCACTCGGGTGGCCAGCAGCGACTGGTGCGCATCACGGAATGTGGTGTCGGTGACGCCCAGTGCCGGGGACTCCCGCAGCCAGGTCGCAAAACCCTCCGGGCCCAGCTCGGTGAGCCGCTGCTTGCTGCCCGCCGGTGGCGGCGTCTTGAGGTCCAGCGGCGGCAGCTTGTCATGCGGGTACACCGCTGCCTGCCGCTCACCGTGCGGCTTGTTGACCGTCACGTCGGCCAGGTAGTTGAGGATGCGCGAACCGCGGTCAGCCGGCGTGTGTGCCGTCAGCAGCTGCGGTCGGTCATCGATGAACGAGGTGGTGACGCGGCCCGCCTCGAAGTCGGGGTCGTCCAGAACCGCTTGCAGGAACGGGATGTTCGTCGACACACCGCGGATGCGGAACTCTGCCAGTGCACGGCGCGCCCGGGTGGCGGCCGATGCGAAATCACGGCCCCGACAGGTCAGCTTGACCAGCATCGAGTCGAAGTGAGGACTGATCTCCGCGCCGAGATGCGTGCCGCCGTCGAGCCGGATACCCGCCCCTCCCGGGGATCGGTAGCCGGTGATGCGTCCGGTGTCGGGCCTGAATCCGTTGGCCGGGTCCTCGGTGGTGATGCGGCACTGCATTGCCGCGCCACGGATGTGCACCGACTCCTGGCTCAGCCCGAGATCGGCCAGCGACTCCCCCGCCGCGATCCGCAGCTGGCTGGAGACCAGGTCGACGTCGGTGATCTCCTCGGTCACGGTGTGCTCGACCTGGATGCGCGGATTGCACTCGATGAAGACGTGATGGCCGCGCTCATCGAGCAGGAACTCGATGGTGCCTGCGCACGTGTAGTTGATCTGACGGGCGAACGCCACCGCGTCGGCACAGATCTTCTCGCGCACCGCCGGATCCAGGTTCGGTGCCGGCGCCAGCTCGATGACCTTCTGATGGCGGCGCTGCACGCTGCAGTCCCGCTCGAACAGGTGGATGACGTTGCCGTGCGTGTCGGCCAGGATCTGCACCTCGATATGGCGCGGGTTGATCACCGCCTGTTCCAGGTACACCGTCGGATCACCGAACGCCGACTCGGCCTCCCGGCTTGCCGCCTCGATCGCCTCGGCCAGCCCCGAGGCGTCCGCGACGCGGCGCATCCCGCGGCCGCCACCGCCGGACACTGCCTTGACGAACAACGGGAACGTCATCGACTCAGCCGCGGCAAGCAGCTCCTCAACCGATGCCGACGGCTCCGAGGACGCCAGGACCGGCAGGCCCGCGGCCCGCGCCTCGGCAATCGCGCGCGCCTTGTTGCCGGTCAACTCCAGAACATCGGCACGGGGCCCGACGAATGTGATTCCCTCGGCCGCGCACGCCGCCGCCAGCTCCGGATTCTCGGACAGGAAGCCATAACCGGGATACACCGCGTCCGCACCGGCGTGCTTGGCGACCCGGATGATCTCGGAGACCGACAGGTAGGCCCGTACCGGATGGCCGGGCTCGCCGATCTGATAGGACTCGTCGGCCTTCAGTCGATGCAGCGAATTGCGGTCCTCATACGGATACACCGCAACCGTGGCGATGTTCATTTCGTAGGCCGCCCGGAACGAGCGAACCGCGATCTCGCCGCGGTTAGCCACCAGGAGTTTTGAAATCACGAGGTCACCCTAACTTCGCCGGTGTTACCCGGGGGTTACATGCGGATGGGCGCTACAGCAGTGTGGACCAGTAACTCCAGAATCGCACCAGGATCATCAGGAAGATTGCGGTGAACCACAGCGCCACCAACGACCAGCGCCACTGCGCAACGAAGCCCGCGATGCGATTGCCGGACGATGATGCAAAGGCGATTGAGGACGTCACGACGAGCAGCGGAATGGTCACGGCCCACACCACCATGCAGTAGGGGCACAGCGCGCCGATGTGATAGAGGCTCTGCACGATCAACCAGTGCACGAAAACCGTGCCGAGCAGCGTTCCCGCCGCAAGGCCTGCCCAATACCACCGCGGCAGTGGCACTTTGGCCAACGCGAGCACACCCGTGACCAGAACGACGCTGAACGCGACGATCCCGATCAGCGAGTTGGGGAAGCCGAAGGCCGAGGCCTGGGGGGTGACCATCACCGACCCGCAGGACAGCACCGGGTTGATGCTGCACGACGGCACGTAGGCCGGGTTGATCAGGATTTCGACCTTCTCGATCGTCAACGCCAGCGACGCTGCGAGACCGAGCACGCCTGCGATGAGGACCCACACCGCGCTTGCGGTGCGCACGCGCGCCGTGGCCCCGGCTGACGCCGACGGTTCGGCGACGGAAGCGGAATCTGGCGCGGTGGTGGTCACGGCGCCGCGGGTGCCTGACCGGGCAGCGGCGCGGCCGGAGCGGCGGTCATACCGGGCAGGTCACCGACTGTCTCCTTGACCTTGGCGACCAGTGCGTCGGGCGTCGAGTACTTGTAGTCCTCACCGTTGATCCGGATGGTCGGGGTGCCGGTGACTCCGGTCGCCTTGGCCAGGCCGCCCACCATGTCGAGGTAGCGCCCACTGTTGATGCAGGCCGGGACCGAACCCGCCGCACCGGCTTGGCGAGCGGTCTCGATCAACTGCTCATCGGTGGGGAATGAGGTGCCGACTTCGCTGGGCTGCTGCGCGTACAGCGCGGCGTGGAAGCGGCGGAAGGCCTCCTTCGACTCGTCGGCGACGCAGTACGCCGCGGCGCCGGCGCGCGACGAGTAGTTCTTGTTCGCCGCTCGGTCCAGGATCGCCACCATGTAGTAATCGGCCGCAATGGCCCCACTGTCGATCAGAGCGCTGACCGTCGGGCCGAACCGCTGCTCGAATGCGCCACACGCCGGGCAGAGGAAGTCCTCGTAAAGACCCAGCACGACCTTCGGTTCGGTGGTGCCCTCCTTGGTGACCAACTTGCTGGAGGTCACGCGGATCGACTGCCCCTCGTCGGCCGACGGCTTGGTCTCGCCGGACAACACGATGTAGAGGACGAGGGCGACCGCGAAGATCACGACGACCGCGGTGAGCCCGATCTGGATCAGCAGATTGCGCTTGCGATCCGCAGCCTTGAGGTCGTAGCTCTGGGGCTTCTTGGGTTTGGTGGCCACGGGACAAGAGTACCGGCGAGCTCAGTGCGCTCCGAAACCCCCACTCAGCAGCGGCAGAGGTGCGCCTTGAGCGCCGAGACCATGTCCGCGGTGGCGATCGCGCTGCCGCCGCCGAGTGCGGAGAAATTCGTGAACGCGTGCACCATCGACCCGTATTGACGGTGATCGACCGCCACCCCGGCCGCCTTCAGCGCCTCGGCGTACAGGTTTCCCTCGTCCCGAAGCGGGTCGAAGCCCGCGGTCAGTACGAGCGCGGGCGGCAGGCCCGCGAGATCGTCGGCCAGCAGCGGCGAGATCCGCGGGTCCGAGACCTCGATCGGTGCCCCGTTCAGATAGCTGTCCCTGAACCAGTCCATGTGGGCCTTGGTCAGGAAGAAGCCGTCGGCGAACAGCGCCTTGGAGCGGGTTTCGCTCGCGAAGTTCGTGACGGGATAGATGAGCAGCTGCAGGGCGGGCAGCGGCACTCCCCGGTCCCGGTCGTCGCGCGCGAGGTGCGACACCACGGTGGCGAGGTTCCCGCCCGCGCTATCGCCGCCGACGGCCACCCGCTGCGGGTCTGCGCCCAGCTCCGCAGCGTGTTCAACGGCCCAGCGGTAGGCGGCGTAGCAGTCCTCGATGGCGGCCGGTGCCTTGTGCTCGGGCGCGAGGCGGTAGTCGAGCGCCAGGACGTGGATTCCCGCGTCACGGCAGATAAGTCGGCACAGTCCGTCGTGGGTCTCGAGGTCGCCGACCACGAAGCCGCCGCCGTGGAAGAAGACCAGGAGCGGTTCTGGCCGGGTGGGGCCGCCAGGGCTGCCGACCGGAGCGTCATTCACAGGCGTGTAGTGCCGGGCCCGCATTGCCCCCGCTGGACCGGGTATCGAGAGGTTCCGCACCCCCACCGCCACACTGGAGTCGACGAGCGCGGCGAGTTTGCGCAGTTGGGCGCGTGCCACCGCCAGGTCGTCGCTGGCCACCAGGCCACCGACTCCAGAAGCCCGCTGCACGGCGAGCACCAACTGCAGCGTGGTGTCGAGGGTGTTGCCGTCCACGGTGACGGCACGTCCCCCAAGCATCAGCCGCTTGACCCGATCCGGGAGCCGCTTGAGCACCGGCAGCATGACACCGCTGGCCGCGTTCACGGCGGCCAGCTTGGCCCGTCCGGGCCGACCCGCACCGGGATCGGCGACAGGCGCAGGCACTCTCCCGGGTTGGCTTGCTGCTGGCTGACTCGACGTCATGGTTGATCCCTCGACTCCCTCGGTCACGCTCAACGACGGTAATTCGATCCCCGCCATCGGGCGGGTTTTTGGCGGACACCTCGCGGGGGTGCCAACCGCGCCACCGCGCCAGCAACTTCAGCCCCGAGCATCCGCACAGGGCCGATCGACGCCGAGGATATCGCCCGGCCATCAATCAGGTTGAGCTGCACCCACTTCTGCTGCGATGCGCAAAACGCCACGCGCATGCGTGCCTCGGCGTGGCTACCACACCAAAACCCCAGCACAGGTCATGATTAGGTGGGGTAACCAGCTCGGTAATATCGTCATTCTGAAATCGGTGAACCCCGACAGGATTGTGAGTGACTTCGACGTGTTCGACTTTGAGCGAAGCGAGCAGGGCATATCGTCCATCGCGGCGCTGGAGGACGGCACTCGGCAGGGGCCCGATCCGCGAACCTTCAACTTCACAGGCTAGGTGACATGAGCTCGGCGGCATCCATCCCCAACGTCTCACTCAATGACGAGAACACGATCCCCGTGCTCGGCATCGGCGTGGGTGAACTGTCCGAGGCGCAGACCGAGCAGGCGGTGTCCGCGGCGCTGGAGATCGGCGTCCGGTTGATCGACACCGCCGCCGCGTACGGCAACGAAGCGGCCGTGGGCCGTGCCATCGCCGCCTCGGGTGTCCCGCGCGCCGAGATCTTCGTCACCACGAAGCTCGCCACTGAGAACCAGGGCTTCAAGTCGTCACGCGACGCGTGCGAGGCAAGCGTGGAACGCCTGGGCCTGGACTACGTCGACCTGTACCTCATTCACTGGCCGGCCGGCGATCCCGGCAAGTACGTCGACAGCTGGGGCGGAATGATGAAGGCCCGCGAGGTCGGCCACACCAGGTCGATTGGCGTGGCCAACTTCACGCCCGAGGATCTCTCCAACGTCATCGACCTGTCGTTCTTCGTCCCCGCGGTGAACCAGATCGAGCTGCATCCGCTGCTGAATCAGGCGGACCTGCGTGCGGTCAACGCCGAGCACGGCATCGTCACCGAGGCCTACGGGCCGCTCGGGGTCGGCAGGCTGGTGGAGAACCCCACGGTGGTCTCGGTCGCCGGCGAGTACGGCAAGACGCCTGCGCAGACCCTGATCCGCTGGAGCATCCAGCTGGGCAACGTGGTGATCCCCCGTTCCTCCAAGCCCGAGCGCATCGCGGAGAACGTCGACGTGTTCGACTTCGAGCTGTCGGCGTCGCATATGGAGGCCCTCAACGCACTCGATGACGGCACCCGGTTCCGGCCGGACCCCGAGACCTACACCGGCACCTAGGGGTTTGACGATGTCGGTCGCTGAGTTCATCGAGGTGACCGGCACGGCCATTGACGCCATCGGTGTCGCCGTCATCGCGGTCGGTGCCATCGTCGCGCTCGCGCTGACGTGGGTGCGTAGGCACCGTGTCGATGCCTACGAGTACTTCCGGCGACAGCTCGGCCGGGCGATCCTGCTGGGCCTGGAGTTTCTGGTGGCCGCCGACATCATCCGGACCGTGGCGGCCCCCGACGCACAGAGCGTCGCCGTGCTGGCGGGCATCGTGCTCATCCGAACATTCCTGAGCTTCTCGCTGCAATTGGAGATGACGGGAACGTGGCCGTGGCAGAAGCGGCCCTCGGACAAAACGGGCACCGACACAGCCGCGACGGTCAAGCCTGTGCAGACACCCGTCCAACACCTGGAATGAAGCGTCCCACTCGCGCCACGTAGTCGCCGTAGCGCTGTCCGTGTGTGGCGCGCAGATATGGCTCCTCGACCGTGCGCACCTGCACCTCGATGGCCAGGAGCAACAGGCCGAAACCCGCCAGTGCCAGCGCATTCGGGGCCATGAGTGTCACGCCGCCGCCGAACACCAGCATGGCGGTGAAGATGGGGTTGCGAACGATCGTGAACACTCCGCGCTCAACCAACTGGGTCGTCTCACCGCGATCGACACCGATGCGCCACGAGTCACCCATTGACTCCTGCGCCCACAGCGTCGCTGCGATACCCAGAATCGCCGCGGCCCCACCCACCAGGCCCACGGCGCGATGATCGAGAACGGCGACCGGGGCCAGGACTCCCGTCAGTTGGAGGACCGGCGCCAGCACGCCGATCGCCATCGCCGCGACGAACCCCACCCCTGCCAGCCATTCCAATGATCCTGGCCTGCCATGGATCCCGCGCATCCCGGTCGATCCGGTGCGGCGCCACTGCCGATAGCTCCGCCACCCGAAGCCGAGGATGACGAACACCCCGTAGAGCGTCAGCGCTGCAATCTCCATGACATGGCCGCCTTTCCGTGTCAGCCAAGGAACCAGACGCGACTCACAATACATAGCAACATGCGCATGTGTCTATGCAAAGGCAATCTGGCGACGCGTCAAGCACTGACAGACCGGCCGGACGGGATCATCGCAGCCACCCCTTCTGCTTGATGTAGGCCAGTGGAATCAACGCCGCGACAAGCGTCATCAGCGTCGTCGCGAGGAACCCGTGCTCCCATTCCAGTTCCGGCATCCACGTGAAGTTCATGCCGTAAAAGGTGGCGATCAGCGTGGGCGGCAGAAACACCGCGGTGATGATGGTGAAAACCTTCACGATCTGGTTCTGCTTGACGTTGAGCCAGGTCATCACGGACTGCTGCAGATAGCGCAGCTTGTCATGCTCGAAACTGGCGTGCTGTTTCACTCCGTCGATGTCGGCGATCAGGATGTTGATCAGATCATCGAGATCGCTTGTATTTCCCGGTGTTTCAGCGATCAAGTGGCGGGCGGCCCGGGCCAGCGACAATTGCGTCTCCTGTGTGCGTGACACGATCTCCTCGGCGCCGTTCATCCGCGCCATCGTGTCGCGCATGTCCATCACGCCAATCTCACGCCCGCGGCCGTCATGGCCCTGGGTCGCAAACTCGATATCGTCGTTCATCGCCTCGACCGCGTCGCTTGCGTAGTCGATGACCCGCTCGGACGCCTCATTGAGCGCCCACAACAACGCGTACATCACCCCATGCGGGGAGCCCGTCAGATCTGGGGTGCGCCGCATCTTGGCGATGGCCTTGTCGAACGGCGTGAAGTGGCCCTCAGGCTGCAGGGTCACCACAACGTCAGCGCCGAGGGCGAACACGATCGTGGCGCGGTCGATGGTGTCGCCGCGTTTGAAGTTCACCACAACCGGCAGGTAGATGAAGTTGTCGGTCTCCCAGACTCGGCTCCGTGCCGCTGCGAAGTCGACGCCAAGACGCCCGCGCAGTTCTGCTGCCGCGTCCGCATCGGATGTCGGCAACTGGATCCAGACCCGCCGCAGCACGTCGGTGTCGAATCGGTCGGTGGTCACTGGTGTTTGCATGAGATGTCCTCCGAAGGTGTGGCGGCGCGATCGGCCGCCTACTGGCCGTATGTCGAGTGCGCCGGTGAGTTCGACGACGAGCCGACCTCGCGCTGCGGGTGGGCGTAGTGCATCGCGAGCAGTCCGGCACTGATGAGCAGATACAACGCGACCGTGAACCAGATCGCCTGCCGTTCCAGATTCGGCGCCCGACGGGTGGTTTCGGACCGCTTGGTCAACGTGGGCATGGCGATGCTCCAATCATGTTGAGGTTAGACAGATTTCGCCCGAAAACGGGCGTGTGCGAGCACAGGTCAGGGGTGCGCCGACCGCACCGGTCGAGGCATGTGTGATGACGCCGCAACATCCCCCATTGGTTCGGGGGTGCGGCTGGAGATCAGATGAGTCCGAGGGGCGATCGACATGTGTCGATCGACGCCTAGGCCAAGGTCAGCGTGGACCCGGACGGGTGGATTCCGCGAGGGAGGCCCCACTCCGTCCGTTGATACTGTCGTCCGGCATGTGCCGCTCACCTCGCTCTCATCGTGCAACCCGCTGCTACCGCAGGACCTCTGCGCGCTGACCATTAGAAGCCCGCGGCCCGTGAAAAGTCAATCAGAACCCCGACGTACGGCTCGCGGCACTAACCTCGCGCGAGCAGTATTCGGCTGAGTTGCGTCGTGGTGGTGACACCGTCGTCATAGCCACCCTCATCGCCTAGCGCATTCATGACGGCCAAGGTGTAGCGCTGGGCGGGCCCGGCGAAGCCCACGGTGTTGACCACCCAACCACCCTCCTCCTGCGACCACCCGTTCTTGTTGCCCGGCGCCATCGCAGCGCCTGCGCCCCAGACTCCCCACTGCTGCTGACCGTCGACTCGCTGCATCTCCGCCACCACCGCGGCGGCGTCGGCCGGCGCCAAACCGGTCAACACGTAGTTCATCAGCCCATCGAAGTCATCGGCCGTGGCCTTCTGAAAGCCCCAATATGGGAACACGTCGCCAAATCCGGGCACAGGGCGCACATTTGGCATCCCATAGCGCGGGAAGTTCGCGTTGAACACACCATCGGTTCCGCCGTAGCGCGCCCACAGCGTGTCGGTTGCCGCGTTATCCGATTTCTGCAGCATCGCGACCATGAGGCGTCGGTCGGCGTCACTGAGCCGAATCGCACCGGCCCGCTCACGCGTGAGCAGGTCGGCGACCATCGCCAGCTTGATAGTCGATGCCGTCCAGATCGGAGTGGCGGCATGAGCGCTGCGGTACTTGGCACCCGTCACGCGATCGCGCAACACGAATCCAACGGTGCCGGGCCGCGTCGCGACGTACTGCTCAGCCTCCGCGATGCGCTCGCGCAACCCACACTGGGTGTCGGAGGCAGCACATGCCGCGGTCGCGACGGGTTGCACTGTCGCACTGCCGATCAGCAGCACCACAACGCTGGAAAGCACTGCGAGCACACGCACGAGCATTGGCTGGCACCCCACTTCGGCTGCGACACCGCGCGAATCCACGGGCCTACCACGTAGTCGTAGCACGGTAGTCGCTGCACGAGACTGTTCGATGACGCGTGTCGACGTTATTGAAGCGCGTTCTCAATCGCATTGCGGAGATCGTCCGGACTCTGCACCGGCACCTGATCGCCGTTGACGAAGAACGTCGGGGTGCCCTGGACGCCGAGCGCCTCGCCGTCATTGACGTCCAGGCGGATGCGCTGCAGTGTGGCGGGGTCGTTGTACGCCGCATCGAACGCCGCCATGTCCAGGCCCAGTTCTGATGCGAAGCCGCGGAACACGTCGTCGGCAGGCGTGCGCTTCTCCCCCCACTGCGCCTGAGTCTCATACATCTTGTGATACATGGGCTCGAGCTGCCCCTGCTGCGCGGCGGCCTCCACCGCTCGCGCGGCGCGCTCGCCGTTGAAGTGCCCACCCAGCGGGAAGTAGCGCAGGACGAACTCGACGCGATCGCCGTACTCGGCGCGCAGCTGTTCGACGAGTGGGTATGCCGCCCGGCATCCCTCGCACTCGAAGTCCAGGAACTCGACGAACGTCACGGCAGCGTCGGGAGCGTCGTTCAGTCGATGACTGTTCTCACGGACCACCTGCCCGGGGGCCGAGTCCGCCGACGGCTCGCCGGCCGTGTCGGAATCGCCTCGACTCACGAGGAGGAAGACCGTGATTGCGGCGATGACGGCGATCGCGACCACTGTCAGCAGCGTCCGGCCGGTACGTGTTCCCAGCAAGAGTTCTCTCCCAAGCTCATGTCGGTGTGCAGTGCGCCGGACCTGCATCTACGTAGTGACTACGTAGGATGGTAGCGCAACTGATGTTCGGCGAGCGACGGGATGACTCTCATGAGGCTTGGCCACCCCTCGGCGATCCGGCGCCGACGCGGGATCTGGTGGACGACGGCGGCACTGATGACGATCACCGTCGTGGTGCTTGGCCTGAATTCGTGCGGAACCGCTACGCCCCCGCCGCCGTCGGAGCCCCAGTCGATCATCGACAAGGGCACCCCCTACGACGATCTACTCATCCCCGAGTTGCAGACGTCGGTCACCGACGGTGCCATCGGTGTCCCCGTCGAGTCGCCAGTCACCGTCAGCGCAGGCGGGGGTGTGCTGGGCGCAGTGAGCCTCGTCAACGAGGAGGGCCGCGAGGTCAGGGGCGAGCTGAGCGCCGACGGCGTCACGTGGCGCTCCGCGGAACCGCTTGGCTACAACCGGGAGTACACCCTGAACGCCGAGGCGTCGGGTCTGGGCGGTGTGACTCACACCAGCGCCACGTTCGAGACGCATTCGCCGGAGAACCTGACGATGCCCTACGTGGTTCCCACCGACGGTGCGGTCGTCGGCGTCGGACAGCCCATCGCGGTGCGCTTCGACGAGAACATCCCCGACCGCCTCGCAGCCCAGCAGGCGATCACGGTCACGACCACGCCTGAGGTCGAAGGCGCCTTCTACTGGCTGAACAACCGCGAAGTCCGCTGGCGCCCAGCGCAGTACTGGAAGCCCGGAACAACAGTCGAGGTTGCGGTGAAGACATACGGCGCTCATCTCGGTGACGGCCTATTCGGTCAGGACGACGTCGCGAGCCGCTTCACGATCGGCGATGAGGTCATCGCGACCGCCGACGACGCCACCAAGACAATGACCGTCCGAGTGAATGGGGACGTGGTCAAGCAGATGCCAATCTCGATGGGCAAGAACAAGACCCCCACCGATAACGGCACCTACATCATCGGCGACCGGTCCTCGTTCCTCGTCATGGACTCCTCGACCTACGGCGTGCCGGTGAACTCCCCCGATGGATACCGCACCGAGGTCAACTGGGCCACCCAGATGTCCTACAGCGGGATCTATGTCCACTCAGCGCCATGGTCGGTCGGCAGCCAGGGTCGTGCCAACGTCAGCCACGGATGCCTCAACGTCAGTCCCGATAACGCCCGGTGGTTCTTCGACAACACCAGACGCGGTGACATCGTCGAGGTCATCAACACCGTCGGGTCCACCCTGTCCGGAACCGACGGCCTCGGCGACTGGAACATCCCGTGGGAGCAGTGGCGCAAGGGCAACGCCACGGTGTAGCGAGATCAGTGGTGACAGACCACATTGATCACGATGGGCGCGGTGACCGTCACGGTCATCGTGGCCGCCACCAACGCCTGGTGACACCAACGCGTCCCGCTGTGCACCGGGTCCAGTAGCCGGTTGGCACGCGCGGCCACTGCTGTGGCGGCGACCGCAAGACCTCCGGTGCGCACCGGTAGTGGGCCGGCCAGCATGACCATCCCCGCCACGAGTGATGTCGTGCCGTGACGACGGACCGCCGCGTCATCGGCACACATCTCCAACAGTTCGGTGACCGCCGCGGCGCCGCGTGTGAACAGCGGCAGACGCGTCAGGCTGCCTGCGAGCGCGCGCAACACCATCACGACATGGTGATGCCGCCCGGAGATGTGGGCGTCCTCGTGCGCGAGCACCGCCGCGAGCTGCGAGTCGTCGAGCGCCTCCATTGCCGCCGTGGTGACCACGATGGCATTCGGCCGGCCCACAACGCAGTACGCGGCCGGCCGCGCGGCGGGCACCACGAAGACGTCGGGCCGCCCGGTGGGCACTCCGATGATTCGGGCGGCGTGAGCGTGCTCTCGACTCAGCGACCGCGAGCCCAGCACCGATCTACTCACCTTCACCGTCACGACCGTCGAGATCACCAGGCCCGCAATGATGAGAACCGCCAGACTCAAGCGTCCCGGAGTCGCCACTCGTTCGGGCATACCGAGAAGTTCCAGGCACAGCACCACTGCCGAGGAACCCTCAAGCCCGCGCAGGCCCGTCACGACGATGAGCGTGATCGCCGCCGTCCATGCGAGCAGCGCTCCGACGATGGCCGTCAACCACGCGGCGACACCGAGTCGCGGGCTCATGCCACGGCGAGTGAGCCGTGCCAGCAGCGGCGGCGACAACCACGTCACCATGGCTGCGTAGACCAACAGGCAGGCAGCGGTTGTCATCGACGCCGCTTGGGGCTGTCGGAATGGCGCGGTGCCGCTTTCACCCGAAGCGCCGCCTTCAACTGAGCGGACTCCTCGGCGGTCATCTGCTCGACGAAGAACGCGAGAACCGCCTCACGGTCGCCGCCATCGCTGAACGCCGCGCGCATCAGGTTGGCCGAACGCTCCTCCCGCGTCATCATCGGCCAGTACCGGTACGCCTTGCCCTCGCGTTCCCGCCTCACCCAGCCCTTGCGGTGCAGGTTGTCCAGCGTCGAGAGCACGGTCGTGTAGGCGATCTGACGTGTGTCGGCCAGCTCCTCGAAGACCTGGCGAACGGTCACGCCGTCCTCGCGGTCCCACACCCGTTCCATGACAGTTGCCTCGAGGTCACCGAATCCTCGCTGCTGCATCCCTACCTCCCGGCCGTCTCCCACAATCTAGCCGCAGTCCAGCGTCCCGCAGGCCCTCCGCGCGCAGTCGAGGCAGCCGATGTCTGCTCAGCCCACCGGGCACGTCGCCGCACCCTCGCGCAGCACCACCGCCGAGCGCTGGTCGATCGGCAGCCCGTATCCGCGCAGCACGTCGGCGAACTGCACCGAGTACTGGCACCAGAAGGCTTGATTGGGCGGCATCCAGTCGGCGGGCTCAGAATCGCCCTTGTCCTGGTTCGCGCCGCCCGCGACCGCCAGCAGGTTGGCCGGGTCGTTGGCGAACCGCACCCGCATCTCGTCGGTCCAGTCCCGGGCGCCGAGATCCCACGCCAACGCCAACGGGACGAGGTGATCGATCTGCACCGACGCGCCCACCTGATTGCCAC
The DNA here is from genome assembly GCF_022557175.1 of Mycolicibacterium sp. YH-1. The sequence continues at coordinate 4,497,742 of NZ_CP092915.1, forward strand.
GCGTGAACGAGATCACCGCATTGGTGTAGGGGTCATGCAGCGCCCCGGTGGCCACAGCGCTCGGGCACCGCTTGATGGCGACGTAGACCTTGTCGACGAGGTCGCGGTCGAGGATGTCATTGCGGGTGTCGCACCCGTTGTGGCCGCCGGGCGCGCTGTTGTCATCGGTCCACGATTCGCCGAACGCGGCCCGGCGGTAGTCGTGGCCACGGGTGCGGGTCGGGATCACCGCCACACCAGCCAGCACGTCGGCACCGGCGGTGACGGTGGGCATATCGGCCGACGCGACGAACATCTCGGAGCGCTCGCGAGAGGCGGCCACCGTTTGATAGGCGACGGCCACCGAGAGGATCACCGCCGCCGTGAGCCAGGCCAGCCGCTTCACGCCTTGTCCAGGTACTCGACGCGCTCGGTATCGGTGAACGGGGCGGCGAGGGCCTGAAGTCCCCGATGCTGCACCAGCCTCGGATCCTCCGCATAGACCGACTGGGCGAACGTGCGCGCCGCCTCGATGACCTCGCGATGCTCGGCCAGGGACAGCAGCCGGAGCGTGATGGGCCTACCGGACTGGTTGAGCCCCAACACATCTCCCTCACGCCGCTCGGCGAGGTCGAGATCAGCCAGCTCGAATCCGTCCAGCGTGCCCGCGACCGCACGCAGGCGCGTGCCTGCCTTGGAACCCTCCGGCATGTTGGTGGCCAGCAGGCATAGGCTCGGATGCTCACCGCGACCGATGCGCCCCCGCAACTGGTGCAGCTGGCTGATACCGAACCGGTCGGCGTCCATCACCACCATGACGGTGGCATTGGGCACGTCGACGCCGACCTCGATCACGGTGGTGCACACCAGCACGTCGATGTCACCGGCGCGGAAGGCCGACATCACCGCATCCTTCTCGTCACCGGAGAGCCTGCCGTGCATCAGCCCAAGGCGCAGTCCGGCCAGCTCGCCGCCCCGCAGCCCCTCGTACATCTCGATGACGGTCTTGGGGGGTGGCCCGGGCGGCGCCTTCCCGTCCTGGCCCGGCGCGGCCCCGTCGTCGTCGGCCTCGTCGATACGGGAGGCCACCACGTACGCCTGGCGCCCCGCGGCGACCTCCTCGCGAACGCGCAGCCATGCCCTTCCCAGCCACGACCTCTGGCGCTCCTCGCGCATGAAGATCGTGTTGGTGGAGATGGGCTGGCGCCCACGCGGCAGCTCACGCAGCACCGATGTCTCGAGGTCACCGTAGACGGTCAACGCGACCGTACGCGGGATGGGCGTGGCGGTCATCACCAGAAGATGCGGCGTGATACCGCCGGCGGCCTTGGCGCGCAGCCGATCCCGCTGCGCGACGCCGAAGCGGTGCTGCTCGTCGACGACGACGAGACCGAGATTGTGGAACTCGACATCGTCCTGGATCAGCGCATGCGTTCCGATGACGATACCCGCGTCACCGCAGGCGATCTCATCACGCGCTCGCCGCTTCTGTTGTGCGGTCATCGATCCGGTGAGCAGGGCCACCCGGGTGGCGCCCGCCTCACCCCCGAGCTCACCGGCCATGGCCAACGGGCCGAGGACCTGGCGGATGGACCGGGCATGTTGGACCGCAAGCACTTCGGTGGGAGCCAGCAGGGCGCACTGGAATCCGCTGTCCACCATCTGCGCCATCGCGAGAACCGACACGATGGTCTTGCCGGAGCCGACCTCACCCTGCAGCATCCGATGCATCGGTTTGGTGTCGGCCAGTTCGGCCGAGAGCACCTCCAGCACGGAGCGCTGGCCTGCGGTCAGTTCGAACGGCAACTGCTCGCCCAGTGCGGCCAGGACACCGCCGCCGCGCGCAGGGGCTGGCGGGCCCGTCTCGCCCAGTTCGCCGTTGCGGCGCACCACCAGCGCCCACTGCAGGCCGACGGCCTCGTCGAACGCCAGGCGCTCGGTGGCGCGTTCCCTGTCGTCGGGGCTCTCGGCGAGGTGGATGGCACGAAGTGCCTCGTCCTCCGACATCAGATCCCAGTGCTCCCGAATCGATTCCGGCAGCGGATCATCGATGGGGTCGAGCACGTCGAGGACCTGGCGGACACACGCGTAGATATCCCAGCTCTGCACCTTGGCGCTGGCGGGATAGATCGGGAAGTAGTCCCGTTCGAACGCCGACATGTCGAGTTCGCCGTCGTCCGTCTTCGATGACGCAGCGATCGTCGCCAGATTCTTCGAACCTCTGCCCTGGCCCGCTCCCTCGAGGATCAGGAACGCCGGATGCGTCAACTGCATGGCACCCCTGAAGAATCCGACCTCGCCCGACAGCATCAGTCGGGTGCCCTCCACGAGCGTCTTCTTGGTGTACTTGGCGTTGAAGAAGGTGGCGGTCACCTTGGGGTTGCGGTCGCGCAGCGTCACCACCAGGTACTCACGCCTCGGCTGCCGGTTGGTGTACCGGATGTCGGCGCGCGCAATGGTGTCGACGAAAGTGATGTGCTCGCCCTCCTCGGGCAGCTCCCCGTCGTCACCGAGCACCGACATGCCGTGGCTGTACTTGCGCGGGTAGTGCCGCAGCAGGTCGTTCACGGTGACGATGCCGAAGTGCTCCTCAAGGGCCTTCGCCGACTTGGCGCCGATCACGTGCGTCAAGGCGTCGGTGAGCGCAACCACGTCTACTCCACTCCGATCAGCAGCACGTCGCCGCGATGTCCCGTGTGGTAGATGACGATCTCGGCGCCGAGATGCTGGCGATGGACGTGTTCCTGCAGTGCCGGTCCGACGTCGGCGCCAACGTCGACGCCAGTGAGAACGGTGACGAGTTCACCACCGGAGACCAGCAGGAGGTCGATGAGCCCCGCGCCCGCGGCGACCACGTCATCACCGACGATCAGTACCTCGTCACCCGCGATGCCGAGACCGTCACCGGGCTTGCATGCCCCGGCCCACGTCAGCGCCTCCTCCGTCGCCAGCCGCACCGAACCGAGCCGGGCCCCGCCTGCGGCGCGCGCCATGGTGTAGCCGTCGTCGACGGCCTCGCGGGCGGGATCGTGCACGGCCAACGCGGCCAGACCCGCCACCATGGATCCAGTCGGCACCGGGACGACGTCGATACCCCATCCGATGGCCGCCGTGCAGCCTGCGACCAGTTCCTCCGCGGCCACATAACCGTTGGGCAGCACCATGACCTGCCCGGCCCCGGTGTCGATGAGTGCGTGCAGTAGATCGTGCGCTGTGACGGGTCCCTGTCCGTCGGGTTGCAGCACCCCAGCCCCCTCGCCGGCGAACAGTTCCCGCGCCCCGTCCCCGTCGGTGACCGCGAGCACAGCCCGGCTTCGGCTCCAGACCCCCGCGGGCCGGCCGGCCGAACCAGCCGAGAGCGCGGTCACCTGAATACGACTTGGCGTACCGAGGTCAAGCGCCGCCTCAATGGCAGCACCACCGTCATCGGCGTGGACGTGCACCGAGTACTGCGCCGCGGTGTCTCCGCCCGCACCCGACGCGGCGATCACCACGGAGTCACCGAGACTCTCGAGACGCTTGCGGAGTGCTTCAACGCCCGCGTGATCGCATCCGCTCAGCAGATACATCACCTCGAACTGCGGCGGCGCCCCGACGGACCGCGGAGTGGGGGCAGCTCCCGTGAACTCGGCCGAGGCGCCCCCATAGGCACGGCGGTGCGGCGCCTGACCGGTCACGGTGGCAGTCATCGCATCGAGGAGTACCAGTAGTCCGCGGCCTCCCGCATCCACCACGCCGGCTGCGGCGAGCACGTCGAGTTGCTGTGTGGTCGCTTCCAGGGCGGCCGCCGCCGCATCGGATGCCGCGACGACCATCACGGCCAGGTCGGCGCCCTCTGCGGCGACGGACTCGGCGGCACTCGCCGCGGCCTGCAGGACTGACAGAATGGTGCCCGCGACGCTTCCGCCCACCGACGCGACGACCAGCTCGACGGCGTGCCGCAGACCTGCACGCAACGCGGCGGTGTCCAGGGTTGAGCGGGTACCGGAGGATTCGGGGGTGGCCTCGGCGGTCGCCTCCGCGAGCCCGCGCAGGATCTGCGACAGGATCACCCCGGAATTGCCGCGCGCGCCGCGCAGTGCGCCGTCTGCCAGCGCCGCGATGACGGCCGTCGGGTCATCGCCCACCTCGGGTGCGTCTGCCTGGACACATGCCGAACGCATGGTGAACAGCATGTTCGTGCCGGTGTCGGCATCGGCGACAGGGAAGACGTTGAGCCGGTTGATCTCGTCCGTGTGCGCGACCAGTCCGTCGAGTGCGCAGTGAGCCCAGGCACGCAAGGCGGCCGCATCCAGCAGACGACCCGACATGCCACCTCCAACACTTCGCGGTGGGGTTGAGCCTAACCTCGGTCGCTGACACCACCACGCGCGTCGGTGTCCGCAGCGGTGGCCGTGACAGCCATTTTGGCGATAACCGGGCCGCCCGGTATCCTGGTCAGGTTGTTGGGTCACCCGCGTTGCGGTTGTTGACCCCCCAAGTACTGATTGAGGAGTTCGAGATGGCTGCCGTGTGCGATATCTGCAACAAGGGCCCTGGCTTCGGTAAGTCCGTGTCGCACTCTCACCGTCGGACCAGCCGTCGCTGGAACCCGAACATCCAGACGGTGCGCGCCGTGGACCGCCCGGGCGGCAACAAGAAGCGCGTCAACGTCTGCACGTCCTGCATCAAGGCCGGCAAGGTCGCCCGGGGCTAAGTGCCCCACAGCTGGGCGCCCGACATCTGGGCGCCTGCTCTTCTGCACGCCGAGCTACGGCAGTCGCCAGTCGATCTGCTCTGACCCCAACCGGGTGAGCAGCTCGTTGGTTCGGCTGAACGGCCGCGATCCGAAGAATCCTCGCGACGCCGAGAGCGGCGACGGGTGAACCGACTCGATCGTCGCGCACCGCTCACCGCTCAACATGGGCTTCAGTGTCGCCGCATCGCGTCCCCACAGCACCGCGACAAGCGGCTGTGGACGCGCCACTAGCGCTTGGATCGCGCATTCGGTCACCGCCTCCCACCCCTTACCCCGGTGCGACGCCGGTGTGCCGGGGCGCACCGTGAGCACTCTGTTCAGCATCATCACGCCGCGCTGTGACCATGGCGTCAGATCCCCCGTCGACGGCGCCGGGTGGCCCAGGTCGGTGGCGTACTCCTTGAAGATGTTGGTCAGGCTCCTCGGCAACGGACGCACGTCGGGCGCGACCGAGAAGCTCAACCCGATCGCGTGGCCCGGTGTCGGGTACGGGTCCTGACCCACGATCAGCACCCGCACCTCATCGAATGGAAACGTGAACGCGCGCAGCACGTTCTCGCCCGCGGGGAGGTATCCCTGACCGGCGGCGATCTCGGCGCGCAGGAACTCCCCCATCTCAGCGACGCGACCGGCCACAGGTTGCAGTGCACGGGCCCAGCCCGATTCGACGACTTCGTGAAGGGGACGCGCGGTCATGGTGGGTCAACTTAGCGGACGCGAGGAGCAGAGAACATCCAGCTGGTGGCGACGATCAGAACGACTGCCAGCCCGGACTTCCGCGCCACGCCGAACCGTCGACCAGCACGCGGGCGGGGCCGTCGAGAACCACCCCGATACGACGCCATCCCGCCGGTGGCGCTGCCGGGAACGTCGCGACGAGCGCATGGTCCTCGCCGCCGCCGAGCACCCACGCCCATGGGTCGTGACCCGTCACCGTTGCCAGCGCGGCCAGAGCGTCGTGGTCAGCCGCCAACGCCGCCGTCGCCACGTCGATCCCGACACCTGACGCGTCGGCGATGTGCCCGAGGTCGGCGATGAGTCCATCGGAGACGTCGGTCATCGCGGTGGCTCCGGCATCCGCGGCGGCCCGACCCTGCCCGTAGGGCACCTCAGGCACGAGATGCCTGCGACGCAGGTCCTCGAAGTCGGCTTCACTACCGGAGTCGTCCACACGGCCCGCGCCCGTGAGGCACACCTGATAGCCCGCGGCGGACCGGCCGAGATCCCCTGCCACGGCCAGTGTGTCCCCCGGTCGGGCACCCCGCAGCAGAACGGGCGCGCGGCCGGCGAGGTCCCCCAGCGCCGTCACCGATATCACCCACTGCGGCGCCGTCACCAGGTCGCCGCCGGCGATCCCGGCGCCGCTGCGGTCCGCCTCCGCCCACATGCCGTCTGACAGAGCAAGCGCGTCCTCGGCCGCTGTGTCCCCCGGAGCGCCGAAGGACACCACGAACGCCGTTGCGACCGCGCCCATCGCCTCGATATCCGCGGCGTTCTGAGCGATGGCCTTGCGGCCGATGTCATGCGGTGTCGACCAGTCGAGCCGGAAGTGTCTGCCCTCCACGAGCATGTCGGTCGACACGACGGTACGACCGTCGGCGGCAGTCACCACCGCAGCGTCATCACCCGGTCCGACCACCACCGAACTCGGTTGGCGGCGATCGGCGACCAGCCGGTCGATGACCCCGAACTCGCCGAGGCCTGCCAATGTCGGCGTGCCGCCGTCTGTGTCGTCGCTCATATGTCCTCCCGCGTGCGATCTTCCTGCCCTGAACACCGGCGCGACCTGCGGTACCTTTGGTCCCTGCGGCGTGGAGTCTATGCAGCGACACGGAGGTGACAGCGGGTGGTCGAGGCTTTCATGCTGATCCAGACCGAGGTGGGTCGCGCCGAGATCGTCGCCGAAACGCTGGCGAGCCTGCCCGGGGTGCTGTCCTCCGAATACGTCACCGGCCCCTATGACGTCATCGTGCGCATAGGCGCCGCCACCGCGGCCGAGTTGACGTCGACCATCGCGCCGAGCGTGCAGCAGGTGACCGGAATCACCCGCACCCTGACCTGTCCGGTGGCCGGCGGAGCCCTGCCCTAGCCGCGTCTTAGAGTTGCCTGGTGACCCACAACGGACCCGACGAACACGATGGACCGCCAAGGGCTCTGATGATCGCCGCACTGGCCGTCGCCGCGCTCGCGGTGGTCGCCCTGCTCGTCGTCGCGGCGGTCCGGGAGGTACCCGAGCAGCCCCGCCCCGTGGCCCTCGCAGGGGTGCCCGCGCCACAGGCCGACGACGACGCGTGCCGGGCCCTGCACGATGCGCTGCCCGAGAGCCTCGGTGAGTACCAGCGCGCGACGCTCGTCGATCCCGCACCCGTCGGCGCCGCCGCGTGGCAGAGCGAGTCTCAACCGGAGCCGGTCGTCCTGCGCTGTGGCTTGGAGCGGCCTGTCGACTTCGTGGCGGGCACGCCGGTGCAGGCCGTGGACGATGTGGACTGGTTCCGCATCGGCGAGCAGGACCGCAGTACCTGGATCGCGGTGGACCGGCCGGTCTACGTCGCCCTGACGCTGCCCGACGGCTCGGGACCAACCCCGATTCAGCTGATCTCGTCAGCCATCGCCAGCGCGATGCCGGAAGTGCCGATCAAACCCGGCCCGGTGCGCTGATTCCCGGGTCGCTCCACTGATTCCCGGGTCGCTCCGCTCAGGCCCGCCGGTGCGTTAGCGCAAGCCTGTGCCGCGGACCATCGCGGTGTCGACCATGGTGGCCAGCAGCGTCGGGTAGTCGACTCCGCTCGCGGCCCACATCCGGGGGTACATCGAGATTGTGGTGAACCCGGGCATCGTGTTGATCTCGTTGATCACCGGTCCGTCGTCGGTGAGGAAGAAGTCGACGCGGGCCAGCCCCTGGCAGTCGATGGCGCGGAACGCCCGGATCGCCAATTGCCGGATCTCGTCGGCGATGTCGTCGTCAACCTTGGCGGGCACGTCGAGTTCCGCGGCGTCGTCGAGGTACTTGGTCTCGAAGTCGTAGAACGCGTCCTCCCGGCCCCGCACCCCAGCCACCCGGATCTCGCCGACGGTACTGGCTTCGACTGAGCCATCAGGCAATTCGAGTACACCGCACTCGAGTTCGCGTCCCGGGATGGCCGCCTCGACAATGACCTTCGGGTCGTGTCTGCGGGCGAGTTGGATGGCCGAGGGAAGCTGGTCCCACGCCGTCACGCGGCTGACGCCGATCGACGAGCCGCCACGTGCGGGCTTGACGAACACGGGCAGGCCGAGGCGTTCACGGTCCTCGAGTTGCACCGTTTGGTCACCGGACCGCAGCACCACCTGATCGCCGATCGGAAGGCCCTCGGCGGCCAGGAGCTTCTTGGTGAACTCCTTGTCCATTCCCGCGGCACTGGCCAGCACTCCGGCCCCGACATAGGGCACTCCGGCGAGTTCGAGCAGGCCCTGAATGGTGCCGTCCTCCCCGTAGGGGCCGTGCAGAACCGGGAACACCACGTCGACGGCGGCGAGCATCTCCCCCGCGCCCTCACCCACGGACAGCAGCTGTCCGCGTCGGGCCGGATCGGCGGTCAGAGCCAATTCGGCGCCTGAGCTCGCGCTCACCTGCGGAAGTTGGCCGTCTGTGATCGCGAGGGTCTCGGGCCGACCGTCGGTGAGCACCCAGGCCCCCTCCGGCGTTATGCCGACGGCGACCACCTCGAACCTCTCTGGATCGAGGTTGCGCAGGATGCTGCCTGCGGAAACGCAGGAGATCGCGTGCTCTGAGCTGCGTCCGCCGTAGACGACGGCGACGCGGGTGCGGGCAGTCACAACCTAGAGAGGCTACCGGGTCAGGACGACGGGAGCGTCCGCTCGAGGTCGGCAAGCAGGTCATCGGTGTCCTCGATCCCCATCGACAGCCGCGCGAAACCCTCGCTCACCGGGTCGCCCCAGCGCGCCCGTCGGTCGACTGACGTGTGGATGCCGCCGAAACTGGTCGCCGCCACCAGCAGCGCGCTGCGTTCGGCGAGGGCGTGCACGGCAGCCGCATCGGCGAGTTCGATGGCGACCAGGGAACCGAAGCGCTTCATCTGGGCACGTGCGACATCGTGAGACGGATCGTCGGGCAGCCCGGGGTACCGCACAGCGCGCACCGCGGGGTGCGCCCGCAGCATGGTGGCGACCGCCATCGCGTTGTGGCACTGCCGTTCGAAGCGCAGCCCCGCGGTGCCGATGCTGCGCAGCGCCAGCCACGCCTCGAAGGGTCCCAGGATCGCGCCCGCCAGCAGTCGCTCGCGTTCGACCGCCGCCATCAACGCGGGCTGGCTGCCCGCGACGTAGCCGGCGACCAGATCACTGTGCCCTGACAGCCCCTTGGTGGCGCTGGCCACCACGAGGTCGGCGCCCAGCGAGAGTGGTTGCTGGCCAAGCGGAGTCGGCGCGGTGTTGTCGACGACCAGTACCGCACCCTTGCCACGGCAGACGCTCGCGAGGCGGTACAGATCCACGACATCGAGGGTGGGATTCACAGGGGTCTCGACCAACACCACATCCGCGCTCTGCGCCGCGGCGCACATGTCGGCGGCCGCCGCCTCGATGACGGTGACTCCCAGTGCCGCAAGGTTTTCGCTGGCATATCGTCGCACCTGGTAATAGCCGTCGGCGGGCACGACGAGCGTGGAACCGGGTTTGGCGAGCACCCGCAGCACAGACGTGATCGCAGCCATTCCCGAACCGAACACCAACGCCGAGGTGGCGCTCTCGAGAGCGGCGAGCGCCGATTCCAGCAGCCGCCAGGTGGGATTGGACGCTCGACCGTAGTAGTCCAGCGGCGCCGACTCGTCCGCCGATAAGTGATAGGCGGCTGCGGGCACCGGTGGCGGTGTCACGGTGTCGCCAGGGACCGCTGGCGCGCCGGATGCGGTCACGCTGCGCGTGGAGTCCCCATAGCGGCCGTCCATCACTACTCCGGTTTCGTGCTGCGTCCCAGCAGCAGTACAACGGCCTCGTCGACGGACAACCCCTTGTGGCAGACCCGGTTCACCGCGTCCGTCAGTGGCATCTCGACGTCGTAGCTCGATGCCAGGGCGAGCACCGACTCAGACGACGTCACACCCTCGGCGACGTGCCCGCCCGCGGCCAGCAATGCCGATTCCATGGTGCCGCCCCGGCCAAGGCGCTCGCCGAAGCCGCGGTTGCGCGAATGCGGTGACGTACACGTGGCGACCAGGTCGCCCACGCCGGCGAGACCGGCGAGAGTTGCGCCCTTTGCACCCAACGCGATACCCAGCCGCATGATCTCCGCCAGGCCGCGGGTGATGATGGCCGCCGCGGTGTTCTCCCCGAGCCCGACACCCGCCGCCATGCCGCATGCGAGGGCGATGACGTTCTTGCAGGCCCCACCGATCTCGGCGCCGACCACGTCGGCATTGGTGTAGGGCCGGAAGTACCCGGTGGAGAAGGCGCGCTGAAGTGCGACGGCGCGGCCGGAGTCCGTACACGCGACCACCGTCGCCGCGGGCTGCTCATCGGCGATCTCACTGGCGAGATTCGGGCCCGTGACGACCGCGACCCGGTCCGGGGTGACATTGGTGACCGCGACGATGACCTGACTCATACGCATGAGCGTGTTCAGTTCGATGCCCTTGGCCACGCTCACCAGCGTGGCGTCGTCGCCGATGTGCCCGCGCCACCCCTCGAGGTTGCCGCGCAACGTCTGGGACGGTACGGCGAGCAGGACCGTGCACGCGCCCTGCAGCGCGTCGGCTGGGTCGCTGGTGGCGCGGATGCCCGTGGGCAGCTCGACGTCGCCGAGATACGCCGAGTTCCTGCGAGTGCCGTTGATCTCGTCGGCCAGCTCAGGACGCCGCGTCCACAACCTGACGTCATTCCCCGCATCCGCGAGGACCTTCGCGAGCGCCGTCCCCCACGCTCCCGCACCCATCACTGCCGCTTCGACCACGGGAACAAATCTAGCCTCCTGGCACATTGTTCTTCGCGTGACCGCTCATCACCGCGCTACTGGCAGGATGGCAGGCATGAGCGGCAACACGGCCCGCGCCTCGACCGACGTCGGGGTGATCATCGCGGTCAAGCGACTGTCTCATGCCAAGACGAGACTCACCCCGGTGTTCCCCGCCCCGGACCGAAGCGCACTGGTGCTGGCCATGCTGGTCGACACCATCACGGCGGCCGCTGCGGTCCCCGCCGTGAGCACTATCACCGTCGTGACACCCGATGCGGCCGCGGCGGACGCCGCGCGCAGGCTCGGCGCGCGCATCGTCGCGGATCCGACGCCCGACGGACACCCGGACCCGCTCAACACCGCGCTGACGACGGCCGAGGCGGCCGTACGGGTAACGACGCCGAACGTCGCCGTCCTTCAGGGTGATCTACCCGCACTGCAGGCACGCGAGTTGGCACAGGCACTCACAGCTGCCCGTGCCAACACGCGCAGCTTCGTCAGCGACCGACACGGCAGCGGTACCGCCGCACTGTTCGCATTCGGAGTTCCGCTCGATCCCAGATTCGGCTCCAATTCCGCACGGCGGCATGAGGATTCGGGCGCGATAGCACTCGTCAGGGAGTGGCCCGGATTGCGTTGCGATATCGACACTCCCGAGGATCTTGCGGCAGCGCTGCGGCTCGGTGTCGGCACCGCGACGAAGCGGACGGTCGCCGATCTGGAGGTGCCGGGCGGCGATCGGTGATTCCGCACACCTAGCACTGCGTGTGGACCATGGGGGATGATCGGTGGTGTGACCGACGCCGAGACCCGAATCGCCGATACCGAGTGGTTGTCGGGAAGCACGGCCCCCAACGTGCCGCCCGCCGCCACCGCGGACGCGACGACGCACCAACTCGATCGACTGCCCGACGACCGGTACCTCAATCGGGAGCTGAGCTGGCTCGACTTCAACGCGCGCGTGCTCTCGCTGGCCGCAGATCCGTCACTGCCCCTGTTGGAGCGCGCCAAGTTCCTGGCGATCTTCGCCTCCAACCTCGATGAGTTCTACATGGTGCGAGTCGCCGGCCTCAAGCGTCGCGACGAGATGGGGCTGTCCGTCCGCTCCGCCGACGGTCTCTCACCGCGTGAGCAGTTGCGCCGCATCGGTGAGCGGACCCAGCAGATCGCCACCCGGCACGCCAAGGTCTTCGGCGAGCTGATCCGGCCCGCGCTCGCCGAGCAGGGCATCTCCATCGTCACGTGGAGCGAGCTCGACGAATCCGAGCGCCAGCGCCTGTCCACCTACTTCCACGAGCAGGTGTTCCCGGTGTTGACACCGCTGGCCGTGGACCCGGCGCACCCGTTCCCGTTCGTGAGCGGGCTCAGCCTGAACCTGGCGATCACGGTCAAACACCCCGACGACGGTGGTCAGCACTTCGCCCGAATCAAGGTGCCCGACAACGTCGATCGCTTCGTCGAACTCCGTCCGCGCGAGGACGAGCCCGGCGGCGCGCGGTTCCTGCCCACGGAGGAACTGATCGCCGCGTTCCTCTCGGTGCTGTTCCCGGGGCTCGAGATCGTTGAGCATCACGCCTTCCGGATCACCCGAAACGCGGACTTCGAGGTCGAGGAGGACCGCGACGAGGATCTGCTGCAGGCACTGGAGCGAGAACTCGCGCGGCGGCGGTTCGGCTCACCGGTGCGCCTCGAGATCGCCGACGACATGACCGAGAACATGCTCGAGCTTCTGCTGCGCGAACTCGACGTCCACCCTGGCGATGTCATCGAGGTGGCAGGCCTGCTCGATCTCTCGTCGCTATGGCAGATCTACGGCGTGGACAGGCCCGACCTCAAGGATCCACCGTTCGTGCCCGCCACACCGCCTGCATTCGGCGAACGCGAGACACCCAAGAGCATCTTCTCGACCCTGCGCGACGGAGACGTCCTCGTGCACCACCCATACGACTCGTTCTCAACCACCGTGCAGCGCTTCATCGAGCAGGCCGCGGCGGACCCGAACGTGCTGGCCATCAAGCAGACTCTGTATCGCACCTCCGGCGACTCCCCCATCGTCAACGCCCTCATCGACGCGGCCGAAGCGGGCAAGCAGGTGGTCGCCCTTGTGGAGATCAAGGCCCGCTTCGATGAACAGGCCAACATCAAGTGGGCTCGCGCACTTGAGCAGGCCGGCGTGCACGTGGTGTACGGCCTCATCGGGCTCAAGACGCACTGCAAGACCTGCCTGGTGGTGCGGCGCGAGGGTTCAACGATCCGCCGCTACTGCCATATCGGCACAGGCAACTACAACCCGAAGACGGCGCGACTCTACGAGGATGTCGGCCTGTTGACGGCCTCACCCGATATCGGCGCCGATCTGACCGATCTGTTCAATTCGCTGACCGGATACTCCCGCAAGGTCTCCTACCGCAACCTTCTGGTCGCGCCGCACAGTGTGCGCAAGGGCATCATCGAGCGCATCGACCGCGAGATCGCCGCGCATCGCGACGGCGCCGAGGCCCGGATCAGGTTGAAGGCCAACGCACTGGTGGACGAGCAGGTGATCGACGCCCTGTACCGGGCATCGCAGGCCGGTGTGCGCGTCGAGGTCGTGGTGCGCGGGATCTGCGCGTTGCGCCCCGGTGAGCCCGGCTTCTCCGAGAACATCTCGGTGCGATCGATTCTGGGCCGCTTCCTAGAGCACTCGCGAATTATTCACTTCCGCGCCATCGATGAGTTCTGGATCGGCAGTGCCGACATGATGCATCGTAATCTCGACCGTCGAGTCGAGGTCATGGCACAGGTGAAGGATCCGAGGTTGACCGCTCAGCTCAACGACATGTTCGAGTCGGCGATGGATCCCGCAACCAGGTGCTGGGAACTCGGTACCGACGGCCGCTGGACGGCATTGCCGCTCGCGGGCCAGACGGTTCGCGATCACCAGGTGTCGATGATGGAGCGTCACCGTCAGCGGTGACGTGGCGATGTGGCCTAGGGCCGGCCTGGGAGCGTGGCTTCCAGCGGCCCCTGATGACCTGCAGGAGTAGAGGTGTCGAAGAAGTCTGGGGCCACCGGCAAGGACGGCTCGGGCGTCGCGATACCCGCCGCTGGCGCGGTGTTGTGGCGGCCCAGCACGGCTGACGGTGCGGCCACCGACGGGGTGGAGGTCGCTCTCGTTCACCGTCCTCGCTACGACGACTGGTCATTACCCAAGGGGAAGCTCGATCCCGGCGAGACCGAGCCCGTCGCCGCCGTGCGCGAGGTCGAGGAGGAGACCGGCTACGCCGCAGAGCTCGGCAGGCGTTTGGCGTCGGTGAGCTATCCCGTGGAGCAGAACACCAAGAGGGTGCGCTACTGGGCGGCTCGCGCGCTGCGCGGAGAGTTCGTGCCCAACTCGGAGGTCGACGAACTGCTCTGGTTGCCGGTCAGCGCGGCGATGAAGCGCCTTCAGTACCCGCACGATCGGAAGGTGCTGCGGCGCTTCGCCAAGCATCCAGCCAACACTCGAACCGTGCTGATCGTTCGGCACGCCGTCGCAGGCAACAAGGCCCGCTACAAGGGCAACGACAACGAGCGACCGCTCGACAAGAGAGGCCGGGCGCAGGCCGAGTCACTGGTCGGGCTGTTGTTGGCGTTCGGCGCCACCGATCTCCACGCGGCCCCGCGCACGCGCTGTCACCAAACGCTCGAGCCGATGGCCGAGGAGTTGGGTGTGATGATCACCGACGAGCCCACGTTGTCCGAGGAGGCCTACGCCGATGACCCCGAGGCTGGGCGCCTGCGGCTGGCCGAGATCGCGAAGTCCGATGCAACACCGGTGATCTGTACCCAGGGCAAGGTGATCCCAGACCTCATCGCGTGGTGGTGCGACCGTGATGGTGTGCGGCCGGACAAGTCACGAAATCGAAAGGGCAGCACCTGGGTGCTGACACTGGCGAACGACACCCTCGTGGCCGCTGACCACATCGGCAGCCCGCTGGCGCGGGGTTAGTCAGGCCAGACCGAGAAACGCGCCGCGGATCAAATGATCCACGGCGCGTTCCCTGCCGGAACTGAATCCGGGCTGATGTCTGCCGGTTTAGCGGCGGCCCTTCTTGGCGGCCGGAGCTGCCTTCTTGGCAACAGCCTTCTTGACTGCGGCCTTCTTGGCGGCCGGAGCCGCCTTCTTGGCAACAGCCTTCTTGACTGCGGCCTTCTTGACGGCCGGAGCCGCCTTCTTGGCAACAGCCTTCTTGACTGCGGCCTTCTTGACGGCCGGAGCCGCCTTCTTGGCAACAGCCTTCTTGACAGCGGCCTTCTTGACGGCCGGAGCCGCCTTCTTGGCAACAGCCTTCTTGACAGCGGCCTTCTTGACGGCCGGAGCCGCCTTCTTGGCAACAGCCTTCCTGACGACCGCCTTCTTGACGGCCTTCTTCGCGGCCGCCTTGCGGGCCGGTGCAGCCGTGGCGCCGCGCTTCACAGCAGGTCCTTCCGCCGGGAGACGCTGCGCCCCAGACACAACGGCCTTGAACTGCGCACCCGGACGGAATGCCGGAACTGATGTGGGCTTGACCTTGACGGTCTCGCCGGTGCGCGGGTTACGCGCAACGCGAGCCGCACGACGACGCTGCTCAAAAACGCCAAACCCTGTGATCGTCACGCTGTCGCCCTTATGGACGGCGCGCACGATGGTGTCGACGACGTTCTCCACGGCGGCAGTTGCCTGCCGCCGATCGGTGCCCAACTTGTCCGTGAGGACGTCGATGAGCTCTGCCTTGTTCATGCAAAACCTCCGAAGCCAGTGGTCCGCCTTGGACCGACTAGTGCACACGGTAAACCCTTAAGCTGCTGATTTCCAAGAGCCACGCCCAATTTCAGGCATTGCTGAGTGGCGTGTCGGCAATCCGATTGCCCCACATAGGCGGTGGTACGCCAGTGCTAGAACTGGTTGCGGGGAGGGGATTTCGACCCCCTCCCCGCCCATTATCAGGCCGGTAGAGTGCGCGGCTTCCAGCTCGGCCTGAGCTTCTCAAACTCCTCGATTTCAGCCTGTTTCCGCAGCGTAAGGCCTATATCGTCGAGTCCCTCGAGCAGCCGCCAAGCGGTGTAGTCGTCAATCGTGAACGGCAACAGGACCGTTCCGGCGGCGATGGTGCGATCTTGAAGATTCACAGTGATTTCCAGCCCCGGATTCTGCTCAATGAGCTTCCAAAGCAATTCCACATCATCTTGGGCAACTTCGGCCGCCAGGAGTCCCGCCTTGCCCGAATTGCCGCGAAAGATGTCGGCGAAGCGCGACGATATGACGACACGGAAGCCGTAGTCCATTAGCGCCCAGACGGCATGCTCCCGCGATGAACCGGTGCCGAAATCTGGTCCGGCCACCAGAACCGAGCCCTTATCGAAAGGCGGGAGATTGAGAATGAAGGACGGATCATTCCGCCAGGCGGCGAATAGACCGTCCTCGAAACCCGTTCGGGTGACCCGCTTGAGGTAGACCGCGGGGATGATCTGGTCGGTGTCGACGTTCGACCGCCGCAGCGGAACGCCAATACCGGTGTGGGTGTGGAAGGCATCCATGGCTTTCTCCCTATCGAGTTTCGAGCAGATCGGCGGGCGAGGACAAGGTGCCACGGATCGCGGTGGCCGCCGCGACGGCGGGCGAAACTAGGTGCGTGCGCCCACCCTTACCCTGCCTACCCTCGAAGTTTCGGTTGGACGTGGCCGCGCAGCGCTCACCTGGCGCCAGCTGATCAGGGTTCATACCGAGGCACATCGAGCACCCGGCCTGGCGCCATTCAGCGCCGGCTGCGGTGAATATGTCGCCCAGACCCTCGGATTCGGCCTGCGCACGCACCCGCATCGATCCGGGCACCACGAGCATCCGAACACCATCGGCCACCGTGTGACCCGCCAGAACCTCGGCGACCACGCGTAGATCCTCGATACGGCCATTGGTGCAGGAGCCGACGAACACCGTGTCGATGGCCACATCACGCATGGGGGTGCCCGGCACCAAATCCATGTAGGCCAAGGCCTTTTCCGCGGCCTGCCGCTCACCTTCATCGAACATCTGTTCGGGGTGGGGCACCGAATCGGCCAGTGGCACACCCTGACCGGGGTTGGTACCCCATGTCACGAACGGGCTGAGGCTGGCGGCGTCGATGTGAATCTCGGTGTCGAACTCGGCGCCGTCATCGGTACGCAGATTGCGCCACGCCTCGACCGCGGCGTCCCAGTCCGCACCCTTCGGCGCGTGGGGCCGACCCCGCAGGTACTCGAAGGTGGTCTCGTCCGGAGCGATCATGCCCGCGCGGGCACCCGCCTCGATGCTCATGTTGCAGACCGTCATACGACCCTCCATCGACAGCGCCTCGATGGCGCTGCCGCGGTACTCCAGGACGTGCCCCTGCCCACCGCCGGTGCCGATCTTGGCGATCACGGCGAGGATGATGTCCTTGGCGCTCACCCCCGGCGGCAGTTCACCGTCGACGTTGATCGCCATCGTCTTGAATGGCCGAAGCGCAAGTGTCTGCGTTGCGAGCACGTGCTCGACCTCGGACGTGCCGATCCCCATCGCCAGCGCGCCGAAGGCGCCGTGCGTGGAGGTGTGGCTGTCGCCGCAGACGACCGTGGTGCCCGGCTGGGTCAGTCCGAGTTGCGGTCCGATGATGTGCACGATGCCCTGCTCGACGTCACCCATCGAGTGCAGGCGAATGCCGAACTCCGCACAGTTGCGGCGCAGCGTCTCGACCTGGGTCCGCGACACCGGGTCGGCGATGGGCTTGTCGATGTCGATCGTCGGAACGTTGTGGTCCTCCGTGGCGATCGTCAGATCGGGCCTGCGCACCGGCCGCCCGGCCAGCCTCAGACCGTCGAATGCCTGCGGGCTGGTGACCTCGTGGACGAGGTGCAGATCGATGTAGATCAGGTCCGGCTCCTTGGCCGATCCCTCTCCAGGGCCGCTGACCACAACGTGGTCGGCCCACACCTTCTCTGCCATGGTGCGTGGTTTGTCGTTCATGACGTCTCAATTCCCTCGGACCACCCACATGGGCTGATGCGGATGGCGACTCTTTGTTATCTCAGCATTCGGGACGCTAGTATCTCCCTGTGAGACAGGATAGCGGCATCGGCGTGCTCGACAAAGCCGTGGGGGTACTGCACTCGGTGGCCCAGTCCCCTTGCGGGCTGGCCGAACTCTGCGAACGCACCGGCCTGCCTCGGGCGACCGCGCACAGGCTGGCCGCGGGCCTCGAGGTGCACCGACTACTGGCACGTGACGGCGAGGGGCGCTGGCTACTGGGGCCCGCGCTCACCGAGCTGGCCGGCCAGGTCAATGACCCACTGCTGGCCGCAGGCGCCGCAATACTGCCCCGACTGCGCGAGATCACCGGCGAGAGCGTGCAGCTGTACCGGCGGGAGGGCACAGCCAGGGTGTGTGTAGCGGCCCTGGAACCGCCTGTGGGCCTTCGTGACACCGTTCCGGTGGGCACCCACCTGCCGATGACCGCGGGGTCCGGCGCCAAGGTGCTGCTGGCCTACAGCGACGCGGCAACCCAACAGGCGGTACTGCCGCACGCGAAGTTCACCGACCGGACGCTGGCCGAGGTGCGCAAGCGTGGCTGGGCGCAGAGTGCTGCCGAGCGCGAGGCGGGTGTGGCGAGCATCTCAGCGCCGGTTCGCGACGGCCGCGGCACGGTGATCGCGGCGGTGTCGGTGTCCGGGCCCATCGACCGAATGGGCCGACGTCCCGGCGAGCGCTGGGCAGCCGATCTACTGGCGGCGGCCGAGGCACTGACGCGGCGCCTGTAGATCTCCACACCGCAAGATCTCCACACCGCAGAACGCAAGAACGCCCGTCCTCAGTGAGGACGGGCGTTTCTCGTTTGTACCCCCGATGGGATTCGAACCCACGCTACCGCCGTGAGAGGGCGGCGTCCTAGGCCGCTAGACGACGGGGGCTAGAACTTATTCCGGTTGGAAAGCATAGCTCAGCGAGCAATGCCTACCTAATCACCACGATTGGCTGGGGTACCAGGACTCGAACCTAGAATGGCGGTACCAGAAACCGCTGTGTTGCCAATTACACCATACCCCATGGGCTGCCTATAACCGCTGGTCATAGACCTTGTCGAAGTCCGGCGCATCTCGGTGGCCACCGAGACAATCCGTTCTCCGGCCGACAGGCAGACTATCAAAGATTTCGGCGCCGATTTTCACGCAGGTGCCTTAGCGGCCGCCGCGTGGTCACGACCTGCACGCAGCCTGGCCAAACTCCTCTCGCGCCCCAGCAGTTCCAGCGACTCGAACAGCGGCGGGCTGACGGTCGCGCCGGTGGCCGCGACCCGGATGGGACCGAACGCCTTGCGAGGCTTGAGTTCGAGACCGTCGATCAGCGCCGCCTTCAGGGCCGCCTCGATATCCGCCGTCGCCCACTGGCCGACGCCCTCGAGCGCGGCCACCGCGGCGTCGAGGACCGCGACAGCCTCGGCACGCAGTTCCTTGCCCGCCGACTTCTCGTCGAGCGCGAAAGAACCCTCGTCGAGGAACTTCAGCAGATCCCACGCGTCGCCGAGCACGACGATGCGGGTCTGCACGAGATCGGCCGCCACGGCGAACGAGGAGTCGTCCAGGCCGGTGTCGTGCCCGTGAGCGACGAAGTAGTCGCGCAGTCGCGCCACGAAGTCACCGGCGGACAGCAGCCGGATGTGCTCGGCGTTGATCGCGTCGGCCTTCTTCTGATCAAACCGCGCCGGGTTGGAGTTGACGTTGCGGACGTCGAACGCGGCAACCATCTCATCAAGGCTGAACACGTCGTGGTCGTCTGCGATGCCCCAGCCCAGCAGCGCGAGGTAGTTCAGCAGCCCCTCGGGGATGAACCCGCGGTCGCGGTGCAGGAACAGATTGGACTGCGGGTCGCGCTTGGACAGCTTCTTGTTGCCCTCCCCCAGGACGCTGGGCAGGTGGGCGAACTCGGGCACCCTCTGCGCCACCCCGATCCGGATTAGCGCGCGATACAAGGCGATCTGGCGCGGTGTCGACGGCATGATGTCCTCACCGCGAAGCACGTGGGTGATGTTCATCACGGCGTCGTCCACCGGATTGACCAACGTGTACAGCGGATCTCCGTTACCCCGGGTGATCGCGAAGTCCGGAACCGATCCGGCCGCGAACGTGACGGGCCCGCGCACCAGATCGTTCCACGTGAGGTCCTCGTCGGGCATCCGCAGCCGCAGAACGGGATTGCGCCCCTGTGCACGGAACGCCGCCCGCTGCTCGTCGGTCAGATCGCGGTCGTGGTTGTCGTAGCCGAGCTTGGGATTGCGCCCGGCGGCGACGTGGCGGGCCTCGACCTCCTCGGGTGTCGAGTACGCCTCGTACACCTCACCGGCGGCCAGCAGTCGCGCGATCACGTCACGGTAGATGTCACCGCGCTCGGACTGCCGATACGGCGCGTGCGGGCCACCGACCTCGGGCCCCTCGTCCCAGTCCAGACCCAGCCAACGCAACGCGTCCAGGATTGCTGCGTAGCTCTCCGCACTGTCGCGCGCCGCGTCGGTGTCCTCAATGCGGAAGACAAAGGTGCCGCCGGTGTGTCGGGCGTAGGCCCAGTTGAACAACGCGGTGCGCACCAGCCCGACGTGTGGTGTGCCTGTGGGTGAGGGACAGAACCGGACTCTTACGCGCTCAGCAGCGTCGTTCATCATTTTCCTTTGCGCACAACGGGATTGGAGAGGGTACCGATGCCATCGATGGTGACGCTGACGGTGTCACCATCCTCGATCGGCCCGACGCCCTCAGGTGTACCGGTCAGGATGAGATCTCCCGGGAGCAGCGTCATCACCGCCGAAGCCCATTCGATGATGGCACCGACGTCGTGCAGCAGAAGCGAGGTGTTGCTGTGCTGGCGCACTTCGCCATTGACCTCGGTTCGCAGATCCAGGTTTGCGGGGTCGACAGCGGTCTCGATCCAGGGACCGACAGGGCAGAAGGTGTCATGACCCTTGGCCCGCATCCACTGCCCGTCCTTCTTCTGCTGATCGCGGGCGGACACGTCATTGGCGATGGTGTAGCCGAGGATGACCTCGGCAGCCTTGGCGGCAGGCACGTCCTTACAGGGCCTCTCGATGACGATGACCAACTCGCCCTCGTGATGCACGGGATTGGCATCGGCAGGCAGTTGGATCGCGACATTGGGACCGATGATCGCGGTGTTGGGTTTGAGGAAGATCACCGGATCCTCCGGTGCCTCGCCACCCATCTCGCGCGCATGGGCCGCGTAGTTCTTGCCCATGCAGATCACCTTGCTGGCCAGGATCGGGGCCAGCAGCCGAACGTCGGCCAACGGCCAGGAACGACCCGTGAAAGTGGGGTTGCGCGAGAGATACTGCTCGGCGATCTCGCGGCACACGGCATCGGAGTTCGGATCGCCCTCGATGACTACGAAGGCGACCCCGTCTGGACTGGCAATTCGACCGAGGCGCATGGCCTCAGCCTAATGACGCGCGGGCGACGTCCTTAATCAGCCCGCGAACTGGGCAGCCAGGAACGGGGTGGAGTCCGGCAGCGACGCCAACACCGCCCCGGAGTGGTCAGCGTCGGGGTAGACCTTCAGCGTCACGTCCTGGCCGTTGGCCACCAGCTGATCGGCGAACTGCAGCGTCAACTTCGGCGGCACGTCGGTGTCCTTGGAGCCCACCCCAAGAAAGATCGGCCGGTCATATCCACTGACCGCGGTGCCCATGTAGGCGTCCAGCGCCTCGGCGATCCCAGGCAGCGACGCCAGCGGTGCGCGGAAGAAGTCGGTCGGCGTCATGTGTTCCAGCGCCCGGTCCAGATCGGATTTGCACAGCGTCTCGCCCTTTCCGACCGCATCCAGACCAGCAGGGGTGAGCACGCTGTTCACGTCGATGTCGGGTCGCGCATCGCGCAAACCGGCGAGGATGTAGGCGGTGTAGCTGTTGGCCGCGGGTCCGGTGCCCGCAGGCAGGGCCATGTCCGGCCCGGCGGTCTTGACGATGCTCTGGACGTTGGCCGGTGTGCCGGTCGCCACCACCCCGCGAAAGTCCAGGCCGGTGCCGCGACTGAACTCGGTGGCGCGCCGGGCGGTGTCGACC
Organism: Mycolicibacterium sp. YH-1; assembly: GCF_022557175.1. Next base: position 4,519,487 of record NZ_CP092915.1, read on the forward strand.
GCGCCCGCACCACCCTGGGACTGGCCGACGACAGCCCACTTCGGCGACAGTGGCAGGCCCATCTCGTGCATGGCGATCACGGAGTCCACCACGCTGTGCGCGGTGGCGGTGCTGTTCAGGTAGCTCATCAAACCGGGCGTCCCGAGACCCGCGTAATCGGAGCCGACGATGGCGTAGCCCTGCTCAAGCCAGTGCGACAGATACTCGTCATCACGCTCACTGCGGGGCTGCGCCGAGGGCGCGCAATCGTCGCCGAGCCCCACCGTGCCGTGTGCCCATGCGATGACCGGCCAGCCGCCGGCGGGGGCGATACCGTGCGGCACAAACACCGCGGCCGTGCTGACCGCTGGCGAGTTGTGTTGGTCGATAGTGGAATACAGGATCCGGTATGCCGCAGCGGCACCCGACACCGACAGTGCCGGCTCAAGTGGCACCGACGCGATGAGGCCGCCGGGAGCCGGGATCGGTCCATCGTGGAAGCGGGCGTCGAGGCCCGACCAGTTCGGCTCCGCGGCCACCGCCACCGGTGCCACACCAATCGCCATCACGAACGCCAACGCCACGCAGGTCACCCATCTCCACATCACCGGGACAGACTAACCACACACAATGCGTCTCAAATATTGAGACATAAGTTCGATATTTTGGGATGGCGTGGCACGATGCCGACATGACGATTTCGTCGATCGGGACGGCTCGCCGCTGGTCCATGCTCGTCATCGCACTGACCTCGACAACGTGCGCGAACGTGTTCATCAACGGCGCGGCATTTCTCATCCCCACCCTGCACGCCGACCGCGGCCTCGATCTCGCCAAAGCCGGTCTCCTGTCGTCGATGCCAAGCTTCGGACTGGTCATCACGCTGATCGCGTGGGGTTACCTGGTCGATAGATTCGGTGAGCGGATCGTGCTGACGGTGGGCTCGGCACTGACAGCCGCGGCCGCGTTCGCCGCGGCATCCGCTGACTCCCTCATCGCCGTCGGCGCGTTTCTGCTGCTCGGCGGTATGGCCGCAGCCAGCAGCAATTCAGCCAGCGGCCGCCTCGTGGTCGGCTGGTTCCCACCCGAACAGCGCGGGCTGGTCATGGGCATCCGGCAGACCGCCACCCCGCTCGGCGTCGGCCTGGGCGCGTTGGTCATACCGCGCCTGGCCGAATCCCACGGCGTCACCGTCGCCCTGCTGTTTCCCGCGGCGGTGTGCGCGTTGGCCGCTGTGATGTGCGCACTCGGTGTCATCGATCCGCCGCGCCCGCCGCGGCACGAGGCCCCGAAGGAGCACCTCGCCAATCCCTACCGCGGCTCATCTCTGCTGTGGCGTATCCATGCCGTCTCGGTACTTCTGGTGGTACCCCAGGCCGTGCTGTGGACGTTCATGCTGGTGTGGTTGATGACCGACCGTGGCTGGACGGCCGCGTCGGCAGGCCTGCTCGTGACGATCACCCAGGTTCTCGGCGCGGCAGGGCGGATCGCCGCCGGGCGGTGGTCAGATGTCACCGGGTCGCGGCTCAAACCCATCAGGGCCATCGCGGCGGCCGCCGCCACAGCCATGGCGCTGCTGGCCCTCACCGACTGGCTCCATTCACCGATCAGCGTTGCGTTGATCGTCATCGCCTCGGTTATCACGGTGTCCGACAACGGCTTGGCATTCACCGCCATCGCCGAGATCGCGGGCCCGTTCTGGAGCGGACGCGCGCTGGGCACCCAGAACACCAGCCAGCACCTGGCGTCGGCAATCGCCTCACCGCTCTTCGGCGCCGTGATCTCAGTGTTGGGCTTCCCCGCGGCGTTCGCGGTGAGCGCAATGCTGCCACTCGCCGCTCTGCCACTGGTCCCCGATGATCCCGCATCGGTGAAATAGCCCACCAAAAAACAGCTTTCACGCCGCAAGTGTGTCGACCATCACGTGGGGACGGGTTGTTCAAACACGCCCGATCAGACATGATTGAGAGGCGTTATTGGAATGATTCAAGTTTCTAGAAGGGTTTGTGTGACGATGACACTGCTGACGATCGGCGACCAGTTCCCGGCCTACGACCTCACCGCCGTCATCGGAGGTGACCTCTCCAAGGTGGACGCCAAGCAGCCCGACGACTACTTCACTCGGGTGACCAGCTCGGACCACGACGGCAAGTGGCGCGTCGTGTTCTTCTGGCCCAAGGATTTCACCTTTATCTGCCCTACCGAAATCGCGGCCTTCGGCAAGCTCAACGAGGACTTCGAGGATCGCGACACCAAGGTGCTCGGCGTTTCCACCGATAACGAATTCGTGCACTTCCAGTGGCGTGCCCAGCACGATGAGCTGAAGACGCTGCCGTTCCCGATGGTGTCGGACCTCAAGCGCGAGCTGGCTCTGGCCACCGGTGTCCTCAACGCCGACGGTGTCGCCGACCGCGCCACCTTCATCATCGACCCCAACAATGAGATCCAGTTCGTCTCGGTCACAGCGGGTTCGGTCGGGCGCAACGTCGACGAGGTGCTGCGCGTGCTCGACGCGCTGCAGTCCGACGAGCTGTGCGCCTGCAACTGGCGCAAGGGTGACCCGACCATCGATGCAGGCGAGCTGCTCGCGGAAGCGGTCTGACGCATGAGTCTTGACAACATCAAGGATGCGCTGCCCGAGTACGCCAAGGACCTCAAGCTCAACCTGGGCACCATCGCCCGCACCACCGAGTTGAGCGAGCAACAGCTCTGGGGTGCACTGGTTGCCACGGCCGCCGCCACGAAATCACAGCGGCTGCTTCGGGAGATCTCTGAGGACGCTTTGGACATCCTGTCCGAGGACGCCTACCACGCAGCACTCGGCGCCGCCGCCATCATGGGCATGAACAACGTGTTCTACCGCACGAAGGGGCAGCTCGACGGCCGCTACGACGACCTGCGGGCCGGCTTGCGGATGAACATCATCGGCAACCCCGGTGTGGCCAAGGAGGATTTCGAGCTGTGGTCGCTGGCGGTGTCGGCGATCAACGGCTGCGGCCACTGCCTCTCGGCCCATGAGACGGTGCTGCGGGATGCCAATGTCGATCGCACCGCGATCTTCGAGGCGATCCGGCTGGCATCGATCATCTCCGGTGTGGCACAGGCACTGTCGACCGTGGACGCTCTGGCTACCGTCTAATCGGCACCGGTCTAATCGACTGTGTTGGACTACGCGCTGTCGGGCTTCACAGCCCGGCAGCGCGTTTTCGTGGCAGCACCAGTTGTGCCGCCAGGAGAAAACACAACGCGCCGACGAATGTGCCGAGGTTGGCGATCCGCTCGTCGATGATGACCCCGGCCCTGGTGACGAAGGCCGCCAGCGCGGAGAGGCCGAACGCGAGACAGCCGATCAGGTTGATCCAGCTGGCTCGCCAGTCAACCGATTTCGGCGCCCACCAGCCCACCGCCACAACCGCCAGCACGCCGCTGACGAGGAAGGCGGTCGACCCCGCTGCGTCAGGCGCCCACACCAGGCGACGTTCCGCCACCACCTGGTGCGCCCACACCGCCGACCCGGTGCTGACGTTGAACAGGATCGTTCCGCCGAATTGCGTCGCCGCCGACAGCCAGCCAATACTGCCCTCGGGCCCCGACCGGACGAGCTGAATCCACGCCGCAGTGGTGAAGAACCACGACCCGACGAAACACAGTGCGTTGGCCGCCAACTCCCCCGCTGCGTCGGCGAAGCCGGGTGCGGTGGCCGCGGCGAACAGTGTGGAACCGACCGCGAACAACCAGCATTGGTGAGTCAGCGTGACGGCATCCCGTACACGCCCGACCTGCAGCTGGTCACTCACCCGGGAACGAAGCTAGAGAAGGCCCACGATCCGGTCGCCGGCCTGACTGGTCGACAGGACCTCGTCACCGCGCGTCGCGAGGTGCTTGGCGACGGCCGCGTCGACCCGTGCGGCGGCCTCGTCCTCGCCGACATGCGCCAGCAGCAGTGCCACCGACATGATCGCCGCCGTGGGATCGGCAATACCCTGCCCTGCGATATCGGGAGCGCTGCCGTGAACGGGTTCGAACATCGACGGGTTGGCGCGCGTGGCGTCGATGTTGCCGCTCGCCGCCAGGCCAATACCGCCCGACACCGCGGCCGCGAGGTCGGTGATGATGTCGCCGAAGAGGTTGTCGGTCACGATGACGTCGAATCGCCCGGGGTCGGTGACCATGTGGATGGTCGCCGCATCGATGTGTTGATAGGCAACCTCGACGTCAGGGAACTCCTCGCCCACCTGCGCGACGATGCGTGACCAGAGCTTGCCCGCGAATGTCAGCACGTTCGTCTTGTGCACCAGCGTGAGGTGCTTGCGCCGCTGCGCGGCACGGGCGAAGGCGTAGCGAACGACCCGCTCGATCCCGAACGCCGTGTTCAGACTCACCTCGGTGGCTACCTCGTGCGGCGTGCCGACGCGAATGGCCCCACCGGTACCGGTGTAGGGGCCCTCGGTGCCCTCGCGGACGACGACGAAGTCGATGGCGGGATCGCCTGCCAGCGGGCTGCTGGTGCCGGAGTGCAGCTTCGATGGCCGAAGGTTGACGTGATGATCGAGTGCGAAGCGCAGCGTCAGCAGCAGCCCACGCTCGAGCACACCGCTGGGCACCGACGGATCACCGATGGCACCCAGCAGAATCGCGTCGTGCCCACGCAGTTCGTCCACGACGCCGTCGGGCAGGGTCTCCCCCGTCGCGTGATAGCGCTTCGCGCCGAGGTCGTACTCGGTCTTCTCGACGCCGGGCATGACGACGTCGAGCACCTTGAGCGCCTCGGCGATGACCTCGGGTCCGATGCCGTCGCCGGCGATGACGGCGAGTTTCACGACAGGTCCACCAATTCCAGCGTCCCGGCGGCCACGGCGGTGCCGATGGCAGAGAGCACGTCGGCGGGTACCTGGCGGTCCAGTCGCAGCATGATCGTCGCTCCCTCTCCCTCGGCGTCCTGACTGAGCTGTGCGGCGAGGATGTTGACCTCCGCACCGCCGAGCAGAGTGCCGATCTTGCCGAGCGCGCCCGGCTGGTCGTCGTAGTTGATGATCAGGTTGACCCCCTCGGCGCGCAGCTCGAGGTTGCGGTCGTTGATCTGCACGATCTTCTCCACCAACTGCGGACCGGTCAGCGTGCCCGCCACGTTCACGGTCGAGCCGTCGGCGGCAACCGCGCGGACGTCGACGACGCTGCGGTGGTTGGGGCTCTCCGACTCGGTGTCGATACTCGCCTCGACACCACGCTCAGCGGCCAGGGCGGGCGCGTTCACGAAGGTGACCTGGTCCTCGATGACGGCGGAGAACAGCCCGCGCAGCGCCGAGAGCCGCAGCACCTCAACCTCTTCGGAGGCCAGCTCGCCGCGCACCTGTACGCACAGGTTGGTGGGCAGCTCGGTCGACAGGGCGCCGACCAGCACGCCCAGCTTGCGAACCAGGTCGAGCCACGGCGCGACCTCCTCGCCGACCACGCCGCCACCGACGTTGACCGCGTCGGGCACGAACTCGCCAGCCAGCGCCAGACGGACGCTGGCGGCAACATCGGTGCCCGCCCGGTCCTGTGCCTCGGCGGTCGATGCGCCCAGGTGCGGTGTGACGACCACCTGGGGCAGGTCGAACAGCGGGCTGTCGGTGCACGGTTCGGTGGAGAACACGTCCAGGCCTGCGCCGCGGACATGACCGCTCTTGATCGCATCGGCAAGCGCCTGCTCGTCGATCAGGCCGCCGCGGGCGGCGTTGACGATGATCACGCCGGGCTTGACCTTGGTCAGAGCGTCCTTGCCGATCAGACCCGCCGTCTCCTTGGTCTTGGGCAGGTGAATGGAGATGAAGTCGGCGCGACCGAGGAGATCATCGAGCGGCAGCAGCTCGATGCCGAGCTGGGCGGCGCGCGCGTGTGAGACGTACGGGTCGTAGGCAGTGACGTGCGCACCGAATGCGGCCAGCCGCTGGGCCACCAACTGGCCGATACGGCCCAGACCCACGACGCCGACGGTCTTGCCGAAGATCTCGGTGCCCGAGAACGACGAGCGCTTCCAGGTGCGCTCCCGCAGCGTCGCGTCGGCGGCGGGGATCTGCCGCGCAGCCGAGAGCAGGAGCGCGAGCGCGTGCTCGGCGGCACTGTGGATGTTCGAGGTGGGCGCGTTGACGACCAGGACACCGCGAGCGGTGGCCGCGTCGACGTCGACGTTGTCCAGCCCGACACCCGCGCGGGCGACGATCTTGAGTTTGGGCGCTGCGGCCAGTACCTCAGCGTCCACGGTGGTCGCCGAGCGCACCAGCAGCGCGTCGGCCTCCGGCACCGCGGCCAGCAGCTTCGGCCGGTCTGGGCCATCGACCCAACGCACTTCTACCTGGTCTCCCAGGGCGGCGACGGTGGACTCAGCGAGTTTGTCGGCAATAAGAACGACGGGAAGGCTCACCCGACGATCCTAATGGGCTGTAATCGACATGTGGACATCACCATCGTCGGAAGTGGACCCAACGGGCTGAGCGCAGCCGTGATCTGTGCCCGCGCCGGCTTGTCGGTGCGGGTCATCGAGGCACAGCCCACGGCGGGCGGTGGTGCGCGCACCCTCGCCGACCCGGAGTTCGGTGATGTTCACCACGACATCTGCTCGGCGGTGCACCCGCTTGCGCTGGCGTCGCCGTTCTTCGCCGAGTTCGACCTGCCGGCCCGCGGTGTCACCCTGGCTGTCCCGGACGTCTCCTACGCCAACCCGCTGCCCGACCGCCCCGCCGCCGTCGGCTACCTCGACCTCGAACGCACGTGCGCCGAACTCGACGACGGGGCGTCGTGGCGCAGACTGCTGGGCCCGCTGACCGCCGACTCCCACGGGGTGGTCGGTCTGATGCTCGGCGACAAGCGCTCGATACCGCCGTCCATCCCCGCCGCCCTTCGGGTTGCGCCGCGACTGCTGGCCCAGGGCACCCCACTGTGGCGCTCACTGCAGGGCGAGGATGCCCGTGCGCTCTTCAGCGGCGTTGCCGCGCACACGATCTCGCAGATGCCGTCACTCGTGTCCTCGGGTGCCGGACTGATGCTGGCCACCCTCGCTCATGCGGTGGGCTGGCCCATACCCGTCGGCGGCTCCCAAGCCATCCCCGACGCACTGATCGCCGACCTCCGCGCGCACGGCGGCGAACTCGTCGTCGGCGAGGAGGTGAGCAGTCCGCCCGCTGGCGTCGTGCTGTACGACACCGCCCCGACCGCGCTGCTCCGGATCTACGGTGACGCCATCCCGGAGAGCTACGCGAAGGCGTTGCGTCGCTACCGGTTCGGCCCGGGAGTGGCCAAGGTCGATTTCGTGTTGTCCGACGAGATCCCGTGGCGTGATTCACGATTGGCTCTTGCGCCCACGCTTCATCTCGGGGGTAGCCGCGCCCAGATGGCATTGGCCGAGAGTCAGATCGCCCGCGGGCACCACGCCGACTGGCCGATGGTGCTCGCGGCGCTGCCCCATATCGCCGATCCCGGCCGCATCGACAGGCAGGGACGACGCCCGCTGTGGACGTACGCCCACGTACCGTCCGGATCAACCGTCGACATGGCCGAGACCGTGACCCGCTTGTTCGAGCGCCTCGCCCCAGGATTCCGCGACATCGTGTTGGGCGTGCGCAGCGTGCCCGCAGCGCATCTGTCACATCACAACGCCAACCTCGTCGGCGGCGACATCGGCGTGGGCGGCAACAACATGTTCAGCGCGTTGACCGGCCCCGCCCTGCAGTGGAACCCGTGGAAGACGCCGATCCCGAAGGCCTACCTGTGCTCGTCAGCGGCCCCTCCAGGCGGCGGCGTGCACGGTATGGCCGGCTACTACGCCGCGCGCACCGTGCTGCGGCGTGAGTTCGGCATCAAGAAGGTTCCCGCACTGGCCCCGTAGCCCTCGCCGACGTGTTTGGCTCGAGGTATGACGAAACTCGCGATCATTTACTACTCCGCCACGGGACACGGCACCACGATGGCGAAACGAGTCGAGGCGGCGGCCACGGCGGCGGGCGCCGAGGTCAGGTTGCGCCACATCGCCGAGACGCTTGACCCGGAGTCGTTCGCCGGGAACCCGGCGTGGACGGCCAACTACGAGGCCACCAGGGATCTGCCCGCCGCCACCGGTGATGACATCGTCTGGGCCGATGCGGTGATATTCGGGTCTCCTACGCGATTCGGTTCGGTGACAGCGCAATTCCGCACGTTCATCGACTCGCTGGGTGGTCTGTGGTCGGAGGGCAAGCTGGCGGACAAGGTCTACGCGGGCTTCACCTCGTCGAACACTGCGCACGGCGGCCAGGAGACCACACTGCTCACGCTGTACGTCACGCTCATGCACTTCGGCGGCATCATCGTGGCGCCGGGCTACACCGATGCGCTCAAGTTCATCGATGGCAACCCGTACGGCGCCAGCCTGATCGCCAGCCGGGACAACATCAGCGAATTCGACGACGCCACCTCCAACGCCCTCGACCACCTGGCGCGCCGCGTCGTTCAGGTCGCCTCCCGGCTGGTTGCCTAGAGACGACTTCGGCGCGTTCAGCCGCGGTGACCGCGGCTGAACGCGCCGAATTCGTGGTGAGACTAAGCGGTCTCGGTGATCGGGCGGTCGACCCAGCTCATCAGGTCGCGCAGCTTCTTGCCGGTGACCTCGATCGGGTGCTCGGCGTTCTCCTTGCGCAGCGCCTCGAGGCGCTTGTTGCCACCCTCGACGTTGGCGACAAGCGCCTTGACGAAGGTGCCGTCCTGGATGTCCTTGAGGATCGCGCGCATCCGGTCCTTGGTGTCGGCGTCGATGACCCGCGGGCCCGACAGGTAGCCACCGAACTCCGCGGTGTCAGACACCGAGTAGTTCATCCGCGCGATGCCGCCCTCGTACATCAGGTCGACGATCAGCTTCAGCTCGTGCAGCACCTCGAAGTAGGCCATCTCGGGGGCGTAGCCCGCCTCGACCATGATCTCGAAGCCCGCCTTGACCAGTTCCTCGGTGCCACCGCACAACACGGCCTGCTCACCGAAGAGGTCGGTCTCGGTCTCCTCCTTGAAGTCGGTCTTGATGACGCCGGCGCGGGTGCCTCCGATGCCCTTGGCGTAGGACAGCGCCAGCGCCTGACCCTCACCCTTGGGGTCCTGGTCGACCGCGATCAGGCAGGGCACACCCTTGCCGTCGACGAACTGACGGCGCACGAGGTGGCCGGGGCCCTTGGGGGCCACCATGCCGATGGTGATGTTCGCCGGCGGCTTGATCAGGCCGAAGTGGATGTTGAGGCCGTGGCCGAAGAACAGCGCGTTGCCGTCCTCCAGGTTCGGCTCGATGTCGTTCTTGAAGATCTCTGCCTGCGCGGTGTCGGGCGCCAGCAGCATGATGACGTCGGCCCACTTGGCGACCTCGGCCGGAGTGTCGACCTCGAGACCCTGCTCGGTGACCTTCTCGCGTGACTTCGAGCCCTCCTTGAGGCCCACCTTCACCTGCACGCCGGAGTCGCGCAGGCTCAGCGAGTGCGCGTGACCCTGGCTGCCGTAGCCGATGACGCCGACCTTGCGGCCCGCGATGATCGACAGGTCCGCGTCGTCGTCGTAAAACATCTCAACTGCCACTTCGATATTCCTTCTCTGTTTCGTGTTGCATTGGAACGTTGCGATGAAAAAGTGCGTTACTTGGCGCCCATGCCGCGGGGACCGCGGGAGAGCGTCACCATGCCGGACTGTGCGATCTCGCGAATACCGTACGGCTCGAGGAGGTTCAACAGCGCCTCCAGCTTGCCCGGCGTGCCGGTGGCCTCCACGACCAACGACTCCGCCGACACGTCGACCACCTTGGCGCGGAACAGGTTCACCGTCTCGATGATCTGACCGCGGGTGGTGGCATCGGCGCGCACCTTGATCAGTGCCAGCTCGCGCGACACCGAGTTGTCCTCGTCCTGCTCGACGATCTTGATCACGTTGATGAGCTTGTTGAGCTGTTTGGTGATCTGTTCGAGCGCGGAGTCCTCGACGGCCACCACGATCGTCATGCGGGACAAGTGCTTCTGGTCGGTGGCACCAACGGCGAGGCTCTGGATGTTGAAGCCGCGCCGCGAGAACAGCGACGCGACGCGCGCGAGCACGCCGGGCTTGTCCTCGACCAGCACCGACAGAGTGTGCGTCGTCGTTGTCATTAGACCTGTTCCTCGTTGTCGAACAGCGGCCGGATGTTGAGCGCCGCCATGATCTCGTCGTTACTGGTGCCTGCGGCGACCATCGGCCACACCTGCGCATCGGCGCCCACGATGAAGTCGATGACCACCGGACGGTCGTTGATGGCCCGCGCCTGGTTGATCACGTCCTCGACGTCTTCGGCACGCTCGCAACGCAATCCGACGCAGCCAAGCGCCTCTGCCAGCTTGACGAAGTCGGGGATGCGGTGGCTGTGCGTGGACAGATTCGTCTGGCTGTAGCGCTCCTCGTAGAAGAGGGTCTGCCACTGCCGCACCATGCCCAGGTTGCCGTTGTTGATCAGCGCCACCTTGATGGGTGCACCCTCGACCGCGCACGTGGCGAGTTCCTGGTTGGTCATCTGGAAACAGCCGTCGCCGTCGATCGCCCACACCTCGGCCTCGGGGCGGCCGAACTTGGCACCCATCGCCGCGGGCACCGCGTAGCCCATGGTGCCGAGCCCACCCGAGTTCAGCCAGGTCTTCGGATTCTCGTACTTGATGAACTGGGCGGCCCACATCTGGTGCTGGCCAACGCCCGCCGCGTACACCGCATCCGGTCCGACGATCCGGCCCAGCGTCTCGATGACGTACTCGGGACTCAGGCTGCCGTCGCTCTGCGGCCCGTAGCTCAGCGGGTAGGTGGCCTGCATGTCGCGCAGGTACTCCCACCATCCACCGATGTTCAGCGTGGCCTCGGACGTGCCGTTCTTGGCCAACACCTCGATCAGATCGGTGATGACGGCCTTGACGTCACCCACGATCGGGACATCTGCGTGTCGGTTCTTGCCGATCTCGGCCGGGTCGATATCGGCGTGGATGACCTTGGCCTCGGGCGCGAATGACGACAGCTGGCCGGTCACTCGGTCGTCGAACCGAGTACCCAGCGCGATCAGCAGGTCGCTGCGCTGCAGGGCGCCGACAGCGGACACAGTGCCGTGCATACCGGGCATGCCGAGGTTCTGGGGATGGGAGTCCGGGAACGCACCCCGCGCCATCAAGGTGGTGACGACAGGGATGCCGGTCAGCTCGGCCAGCTTGCGCAGTTCCTCGCTGGCCTCGCCGCGGATGATGCCACCGCCGACGTACAGCACGGGCTTGCTGGCCGCGGCGATCAGCTTGGCGGCCTCACGAATCTGCCTGCTGTGGGGCTTGGTGTTGGGCTTGTACCCCGGCAGATCGAACACCGGGGGCCAGCTGAACGTGCACTGTGCCTGCAGCACGTCCTTCGGGATGTCGACGAGCACGGCGCCGGGCCGACCGGAGCGCGCGATGTGGAAGGCCTCGGCGATCATCTGGGCGATGTCGTCACCGTTGCGGACCAGGAAGTTGTGCTTCGTGATTGGCATGGTGATGCCGGAGATGTCGGCTTCCTGGAAGGCATCCGTGCCGATGAGACCGCGGCCGACCTGACCGGTGATGGCCACCACGGGGATCGAGTCCATCTGCGCGTCGGCCAGCGGCGTGACCAGGTTGGTGGCGCCCGGACCCGACGTCGCCATCATCACGCCGACCTTGCCGGTCGCGTGCGCGTACCCGCTGGCGGCGTGTCCGGCGCCCTGCTCGTGGCGGACCAACACGTGGCGCAGCTTCTCCGAGTCGAACAGCGGGTCGTACACCGGCAGAACTGCGCCACCGGGGATGCCGAAGATCACGTCGACATCGAGTTCCTCGAGCGATCTGATCACCGCCTGTGCTCCGGTCATCTGTTGCGGGGCAACCGTTCTCGGCTGAGAAACAGGCGCTGACGCAACGGTCGGTGTGCCATTGCTCTGGTGCGTGGGTTCCGGCGATCGCGTGGTCGGTGCGCTCACGGTGTCCTCTTCAGTCTCTTCGTTGTCTGGTCGGGCGTGCTGGTCGTGTTCTGGGGCAACAAAAAACCCCCGTCAGCTTCCGCTGTACGAGGGTGCGCGTCGGTGCTCGTAGGCCTCCTGACTGATCACTCAGGCCGGGTTACGCACCAACGCGCGAACCAATTACTACGAGAATGCCGATCGAGTACATAGCTGACGACGGTAGTCCTCGCACAGGTCAATGGTCAAATTCCCCAGGAGTGCAAGGATGGTCGGGTGAATGCAGCGAATGACGGGTCCGGCCCTTCCACCAGCCAGCCGCTCGTCATCAAGATCTCGCCGATGGCCCACCTGGGCGTTGGGTTCCTCACCCTCGCGTCGCTGAGCCTGGTGCTGGCCGAGCCGAAATGGTTCACCGCGATCCTGATCGTGCCGGTGCTCGTGTCCTTCGCGATCGTCCGCTACCGCACCATCGCCGACCGCAACACCGTCACCGCCCGCACCCTGTTCGGCAGCCGCACGGTGCCGTGGACGGATATCGACGGCCTGCGTTTCGACAGGCGATCCTGGGCACTCGCGTGCCTCAAGGACGGCTCTGAGTTCCGGTTGCCCGCGGTGACCTTCGCGACACTGCCGGAATTGACCGCCGCCAGCGGCGGCCGCGTACCCAACCCCTACGAGTAGGCCGGTGAGCGCTACGCCAGCGGGTTGGCACCGTTGAGCAGCGCCCACACGGCGATGCCAACGCCGAGACCGAGCAGCAGCGCCGCCAACGATCCGATGAACGGCCTGCGGGCCCAGCCGCGCCCGGCGTCGAACCCGTAGCGGCCAGGACCGGTCAGGCACAACGCGGCGGCCACGACGATCAGCGTGACCTGGTATTCGTGCCCCTCGGGCAGGAAGAACGGGAAGTACCCCGACTCTTGCTGTGCGACGACGGCGGCCAGCAGGGAGTTGACCAGGTAGGCCAGCGCGCCCGCGGCGGCCAGCGGTGTGAAGAGCCCGAGTACCAAAAGAACGCCGACGGCGACCTGGGCACCAACGCCCGCGTAGGTCAGAAGTCCGGTGTGCTGGTAGCCCAGGTCGGCCAGCGACTGCTCGAAACCGTTCAGGCCCGCGCCGCCCCACCAGCCGAACGCCTTCTGCAGGCCGTGCGCGATGAACAGTGCGCCAAGACCGACGCGCAGCAGCATCAGGCCGAGGTCCTGGGTGCCACGTCGCCCCGCCGCGCGCACGCGGTCGTCGAGCACGGGATCGGTGCCAACCTCTGTGGGTTCGGCCTGGTGAGTGGAGTGCCTGGCGCCGGGCTGGACGTATGGCAGCGGCTCGGGCTCGCCGAGCAGGCCGTATGCGGACTGCTGCGGTGTGGAGTCGTAGCGCGGTATCGCGGTGGTCTCGCCCTCGCCGTAAGTGGACGGGGCCTCACTGTAGGCAGGCGGGGTCTCACCATAGGTGGACGAGGTGTCGCCACCACCGTAGGTCGAGGGGACGTCGTCTTCGGGGTCGACCAGGCGTGCCGACGCGGGCCGAACGGCCGAGCCTTCGAGACCTTCTGGTCTCTGCCAAGCGCGCGGGTCGTGAGAGGTACTGGTCACGAAACTCAGCGTAAGTGCTAGTTACCCGCGAATCGTGGATTGGCGCGGCGCGTTCGGTTGGCGTTGCACAGCCGTGACACGCCGGTTCGCGCCGCCCGACGTGGCGAGGACTGCATGACGATCCGTAACCTGGCCAGCATGACATTGCGCCGGCAGATGCTTGGTGTGCTGGTGCTGGTGTGCACCGCGTTGCTGGTCGGGTCCGGATGTGCGCGCTTCGACGCCGCACAGTCCGAGCCCTTCACCACCGATCCGGAGATGGCGCCGGGGTCGAGCACGACCCCTCCGCCGCCACCGCCGCTGCCGGGCGAGCCGTTCCCGAAGGCGTGTCCCGCGCCGGGCGTGATGCAGGGCTGCCTGGAGAGCACCAGCGGGCTGATCATGGGCAAGGACAGCAAGTCCGCCCTGGTCGCCGAGCGGGTGACCGGTGCGGTGAAGGAAGTCGCCGTGAACGCCGAACCCAAGGTCAAGCTGGTTATCCCAGTCGACCCCGCGGGCGACGGCGGACTGCTGGACATCGTGCTGTCGCCGACCTACACGCAGGACCGCCTGATGTACGCCTACGTCAGCACCCCGACCGACAACCGGGTGATCCGCATCGCCGACGGTGACGTGCCCAAGCCGATCCTGACCGGCATTCCGAAGGGCGTGGTCGGCAACAGCGGTGCACTGATCTTCACCAGCCCCACCACCCTGACGGTGCTCACCGGCGACGCGGGCGACCCCGCCGCTGGCGGCGACCCGGCTTCGCTGGCAGGCAAGCTCCTCCGCATCGAGCAGCCCACCACCGTCAACCAGGCGCCCCAGACCACCGCGCTGAGCGGCCTGGGCGGCGCCGGCGGGCTGTGCACCGACCCCTCCGACGGATCGCTGTACGTCACCGACCGCACACCCACCGGTGACCGGTTGCAGCGCATCACCAAGGACTCCAAGGTCTCGACGGTCTGGTCGTGGTCCGACCGTCCCGGTGTGGCGGGCTGCGCCGCGCAGGACGGCACCGTGCTGGTCAACCTTGTCAACACCAAGCAGACCGTCGCGGTCCGGCTGGCCCCCGACACCGGAGCGGTGACGGGCGATCCCGAGGTGGTCCGTCAGGACCTGCGCGGACACGTGTGGGCGCTGCAGCTGTCACCCGACGGCAACGTGTGGGGCGCAACCATCAACAAGACCGTCGGTGACGCCGAGAACTTCGACGACGTCGTGTTCCCACTGTTCCCGCAGGGCGGCTTCCCGCGCAGCAGCGACGAGAAGACCTAGAAGTCCCAGAAGACCGAGAAGACCGAGCAGGCCCAGTCAGCGCGGCGGTTGCTGCTGCTGTTGCGGCCCGGGCAGGCGCAGCATCAACCGGGTTCCGCCCATAGGGCTGACCTCCAGCGATGCCGTTCCGCCGTGTAGTTCGGCCTGCTGCGCGACCAAGGCCAGCCCCAGGCCCGACCCCGAACGTGAGGCCGTGGTGCCGCGGTGGAACCGCTCGAAGACCTCGGTGCGTTCCTCCTCCGGAACTCCGGAACCGTCGTCGTCGACGGTGATCTCGACGCCGTGCGCTGAACTGAGCACACTGAGCCGGACCTGGCTGGCGTCACCGTGTTTGACGGCGTTGGCGATGGCGTTGTCGATGACCAGGCGCAGCCCCGCGGGCAGCCCCAGCATCAGCACCGTCGTCGAGGACGCCAGCGCGACGTCCACACCAGGGAAGTTGTGCATCGCGTCATGTGCGGCCCGGTCGAGCAGATCGGTGACGTCCACAGGGACGAAGTCGTCCGCCGTGGTCAGTTCACCCTGGGCCAGCCGTTCCAGCGCGGTCAGCATCGCCTCGATCCGGCCCTGCGTGCGCATGACGTCGCCGATCACCTCGTTGCGCTGCTCAGCACCCAGATCCAGCGTCGCGAGCACCTCGAGGTTGGTTCGCATGGCGGTCAGCGGCGTCCGGAGTTCGTGCGACGCGACGGCGGAGAAATCGCGCGCTGATTCGAGCGCGGCGCGGGTGCGCTGCTGCTCGTCACCGATGCGGGCCAGCATGCCCTCGACGGCCTCGGAGATCTCCACGGCCTCCCATACCCCGCGCACCTGCACCTCGTCGGGGTTGGACTGCGCGTTGATGGCCCGCGCCTGCCGCGCCAGCATGCGGAACGGGTTGACCATGATCAGCGCGATCACCCAGCCCACCAGCAGCGTCCCGACGATCACGCCTGCACAGATCCAGAAGACGCGCCAGTGCAGCGCGTCGACGGCAGCCTGGGTCTCGGCCGTCGGCGCCCCGAGCGCGATCGACGCGATGCCCGTCGTGATGGTGCGCACCCGGTACTCAACGCCGTCGATTGTGGTGAAGGCGTAGCCGTTGGGCAGCTCCGGCAGGACGACGTCGGCGGGGATGGACACCGTGGTGGGACCGATACGCGCCGTGCGCACCAGACCGCTCTCTGTCGGCTCCGGCCCCTGGCCGGGGTCCTGTGCGCTGCGAATCAATGTGTTGACATCACCGAGGCTGCTCAACGAGTCCAGCCGCCGATCGAGCTGGTTGTACTGGTCGTTGGTGACACCGACCCACACCCAGACGCCGAGAACCAGCACCAGGATGATGACGCTGAGCTGCCCCACGATGACGATCGACCGCAGCGACAACAGCCGCAGCGGCTTCGCCAGCAGGCGGTACACCAGATCAGCGACCTTCATCGCACCATCACCCCGTCTTCAGTGTGCTGCGCCGCCAGCGGGTGTAGAGGAATCCCTGGTCGTCGGCGAGGACGTGGACCGGTTGCATTGGCGGCCCGTCGTTCTCGACCGATGAGTGCAGTATCCGGCCGCCCTCGCCGCCCACCAGGTGGGGGCTGTAGGTCAGGCAGATCTCGTCCAGCAGGTCAGCGACCACCATCGAGCCCAACAGGGACGGGCCGCCCTCGCACAGCACGCGCCACAGTCCGCGTTCGGCGAGAATCCGCAGCGCCTCATTCAGATCGACCGTGTCCGCACCGCAGTCGATGACGTCGGCGCCGGCCGCCACCAGGGCACGTCGGCGATCCTCGGGTGCGGTGGCGCACGTGAGAACCAGGGTGCCCGGGGCTCGGGCCACCGGCGACTCGGGGTCCAGACTCAACCTGCCCGTGACGACCGCGAGAACCGGTGCGGGCCGCTGCCCACAGGCCTCCCTTTGCGCGGCGAGGGCGGCGTTCGGTTGCGCGGCGCCATAGTGCTCGGCGGCCACTGTGCCCGAAGCCACCAGCACCACATCGGCGAGCCCGCGCAGCACATCGAAGACTGCCTTGTCACCCGGCGATCCCAGCGCGGTTGAGGTGCCCTTCAGCGCCGACGCCCCATCCAACGACGACACCATGTTCGCGCGGACCAGACACCGGCCCGGCGGTTCGGCCGGATACGCGTAGAGAACGGCGAGTTCAGCCGGCGCCGTGGGCAGGGTGGCTGGAGACGTCATGCCTAGCCACAGGCCGCTAGGACCAGCTCGCGCACCCGCGCCGCGTCTGCCTGTCCCTTGGTGGCTTTCATGACTGCGCCGACTATCGCACCGGCCGCCTGGACCTTGCCGCCGCGGATCTTCTCCGCCACATCGGGATTGGCTGCCAGCGCCTCGTCGACGGCGGCCTGGATCACCGAGTCGTCGCGGACCACTGCCAGCCCCCGGTCGGCCATCACCTGCTCGGGCTCGCCCTCGCCTGCGAGCACACCCTCGATGACCTGTCGGGCCAACTTGTTCGACAGCTTGCCCTCATCGACGAGTTTGACCACCGCGGCAACCTGCGCGGGAGTGATCGCCAGCGCGTCGAGTTCCACCTGTCCCTCGTTGGCCTTCTGCACCAGGAAGTTTCCCCACCAGGCGCGGGCGGACTCGCTGGAGGCGCCCTGTTCGACGGTTGCCGCGACCAGATCGATGGCACCGTTGTTCACGAGGTCGCGCATCACCTCATCGGAGATGCCCCAGTCGTCCTGAATTCGCTTGCGCGACAACCAGGGAAGCTCCGGGATGGTCGCTCGAAGCCGTTCGACCCATTCATCGGTGGGCGCGACCGGTTCGAGGTCGGGCTCCGGGAAGTAGCGGTAGTCCTCCGCGGTCTCCTTGCTGCGCCCGGCCGAGGTGTAGCCGTCCTCGTGGAAGTGCCGCGTCTCCTGCACGATCCGGCCGCCGGACTCGAGAATTGCCGCCTGACGCCGCATCTCGTAGCGGACAGCCACCTCGACGCTCTTAAGCGAGTTGACGTTCTTGGTTTCGGTGCGGGTACCGAACTCGGTCGTGCCGACGGGGCGCAGGCTCAGGTTGGAGTCACAGCGCATCGAGCCCTGATCCATCCGCACGTCCGAGACGCCCAGCGCACGCAGCAGGTCCCGCAGCGCGGTGACGTACGCACGGGCGATCTCCGGTGCGCGTTCCCCGGTGCCCTCGATCGGCTTGGTGACGATCTCGACCAGGGGAACACCGGACCGGTTGAAGTCCAGCAGCGACGTCGTCGCACCCTCGATGCGGCCGGTGTCACTGCCCAGGTGGGTCAGCTTGCCGGTGTCCTCCTCCATGTGGGCGCGCTCGATCTCCACTCGCCACGTCGTGCCGTCCTCGAGCGGGACGTCGAGGTAGCCGTCGATGGCGATCGGCTCGTCGTACTGACTGATCTGGTAGTTCTTCGGCTGGTCCGGGTAGAAGTAGTTCTTGCGGGCGAACCGGCCCCACGGGGCGATCCGACAGTTCAGCGCCAGCCCGATCCGAATGGCCGATTCGACCGCGGCGTTGTTCAGCACGGGCAGCGCGCCTGGCAGGCCAAGGCACACGGGGCACACCTGCGTGTTGGGCTCGCCGCCGAACTCATTGGCGCAGCCACAGAACATCTTGGTCGCGGTCGACAGCTCGACGTGGACCTCCATCCCCATCACCGGGTCATAGCGCGAGATGACCTCGTCGTAGGTGAGGAGCTCGGCGGGGGCGGCAGTCATGCTGCCAATCCTAATGAGTGGCGCACTTCCCCTCGCCAGCAGACCGCTGCGCGGCTCCAGCAAAGTCCCCTGAAACGGCCCGAAGGAGGCGCTTTTGCGACTGCTCGCGGGAGGGCCTCAGCCGAAGAACTCCGCGGCGTCGTCGTAGCGGCTCTGCGGCACCAGCTTGAGCTGTCGCACGGCGTCGGCAAGCGGGACGCGGCCGATGTCCTGTCCACGCAGCGACACCATCATCCCGTACTCGCCCGCATGCGCGGCGTCGGCGGCGTTCACCCCGAACCGCGTCGCCAGCACCCGGTCATAGGCGGTGGGAGTTCCGCCGCGCTGCACGTGACCGAGCACCGTGGTGCGGACCTCCTTGTTGATCCGCTTCTCGATCTCGACGGCGAGCTGCTGGGCCACACCGGTGAAGCGGACATGACCGAACTCGTCGATACCGCCGTCACGTAGCTGCATCGAGCCCTGGGCGGGTTTCGCACCCTCGGCCACGACGCAGATGAAGTGCGAGTCGCCACGGATGAAGCGCTGCTTGACCAGTCGGCAGACCTCCTCGACGTCGAACGGCTGCTCGGGGATCAGCGTCATATGCGCGCCCGAGGCCAACCCGGCGTTCAGCGCGATCCAGCCGGCGTGCCGGCCCATCACCTCAACCAGCATCACGCGCTGATGGGACTCGGCGGTGCTGTGCAGCCGATCGATGGCCTCAGTGGCCACCTCCAGCGCGGTGTCGTGGCCGAAAGTGACGTCGGTGCAGTCGATGTCGTTGTCGATGGTCTTGGGCACGCCGACGACGGGAACGTTCTCCTCGGACAGCCAGTGCGCCGCGGTCAGTGTGCCCTCGCCGCCGATGGGGATCAGCACGTCGATGCCGTTGTCCTCGAGCGTCCGCTTGATCTGCTCCAGACCTGCCCGCAGCTTGTCGGGGTTGACCCGCGCGGTGCCGAGCATGGTGCCGCCCTTGCTCAGCAGCCGGTCGTTGCGGTCATCGTTGCGAAGCTGGATGCGACGGTCCTCCAGCAGACCGCGCCAGCCGTCTTGGAATCCCACCACGGTCGATCCGTAGCGCACGTCACATGTCCGCACCACTGCCCGGATGACCGCGTTCAGGCCAGGACAGTCACCACCACCGGTGAGTATGCCGATCCGCATGTCTATTCCGCTCCTCGTATCGCTGAACCTCGATCTTGCCAGCTTCGTCCAGTCGCGGCTCGACAGCCGCTCAATGAGCGAACGGGGACACCAGACCGGATTCGTAGGCGATCACCACGGCCTGCGCCCGATCGCGTAGACCGAGTTTCGAAAACACCTTGCCGACATGGGTTTTCACAGTCTCCTCGGACACGAACAACTCGGTGGCGATCTCCGCGTTGGACAATCCGCGGGCCATCAGTTCAAGAACCTCGGTCTCCCTCGGGGTCAGCCGCGCCAGCTCGTCGGTGCAGCGGCGCGGGGCGGCACGCCGACTCACCAGGTCGGTGATGAGCCTGCGGGTGACCGACGGCGCGAGCAATGCCTCCCCGGCGTGGACGACTCGCACGGCGCGGATGAGTTCCTCGGCCGGCGCGTCCTTCAGCAGGAATCCACTGGCACCCGCGCGTAACGCAGCATAGACGTAGTCGTCGATGTCGAACGTGGTCAGCATGAGCACTTTCGAGGTGGTCTGCGCCAGAATCTCGCGCGCGGCGTCCAGACCGTTCAGCTCGGGCATGCGCACGTCCATCAACACCACGTCGGGCAGCAGCTCACACACGCCCGTCACCGCGTCGCGTCCGTTGGCCGCGTCGCCGAGCACGCGGATATCGGGTTGCGCGTTGAGCAGCGCACCGAACCCCTGACGAACCATCGCCTGGTCATCGGCGATGAAGGCGGTGATCATCGGCGCGCCGGACATCGCAGGATCGATCGGGCCGGACACCCCGTAACGCTAACCGGCGATCAACGCGGCTGGGACGCTTGGCAGATATGTCCAGACCACGAACTCCCCGTCGGCATCGTGCACGGCGACCGTGCCGCCGACCGCAGCGGCCCGTTCCCGCATTCCGGCGATGCCCAGACCGGGTTCCGCCGACGCCGACGACTCCGTCACCATCCTGTTGCGGACCTCGATACCCACGCCGTCGGTGGTGACGATGACCTCGGCGACCACCGGAGACCCCGGCGCGTGCCGCGACGCGTTCGCCAGGCACTCCTGCACGATCCGGTACGCGGTCGCCCCGATCAGCTCCCCCACCAAAGCCGTCGAGCCGTCGAACTGCCACGTCAGGGGAACGCCGGCACGCTGCGTCGAGGTGAACAGATCGGGCAGGTCGGCCAGCGTCGGCGCGGGTGCCAGCTCGGCCAGTTCGGCGTCGCTGCGCAGCACCCCGAGCAGGCCGCGGATCTCATTGAGCGCCTGGCGACCGGTCGCGGCAATCGTCTCGAACTCGGCCTGCAGACTCGGCGGCACATCGGTATGGCGATACGGCGCGGTCTGAGCCGACACCACCACCATCGACATGTGATGAGCGACGATGTCGTGGAGGTCGCGCGCAATTCTGGTCCGCTCCTGTAACACCGTCCGCTTGGCCCGTTCCAGCTCGCTGACCTCCTCCAGGGCGGCGACCTGCCGTCGCGATAGCACCAACCAGCGCACCAGCAGTACCGCGAACACTATGGCGGTGACACCGAACGCCCAGCCGGCGTCCGCGTCAGCAGGCATCGCGATGAGGAACAACACCGCAGACGCCAGCCACACCTTGAGCACAGTCGGCAGCGAACGGGTCCAGGCCACCGCGACGATCAGCACCAGCAGTTCGATGAGGTGCACCACCTGCCACGGATAACTCCAGCCCGGCAGCCTATCGAATGTCAGCGGTACCAGCACAGCCGATGCGGCCGAAATCGACCATCCCAGAAGCGGATTGACCAGGATGAGCAGAAGCGGGAACGCGGCGAATGCCGCCACGATCGGGGCCAGCTCCGCCGGTACCTGGTGTGTCAGGAACAGCGTCGGCCAGGCCACCGCGTAGAGGATCCCGGTGACGGCGAAGAGAAACCACGCCGTCCAGTGCCCGCTCCGCATCCAATTCTTGAATCCCCTGGGCTTGTCCACGGACCAAATGTAGGACGGATTCACCCCGCAGCACTCCCCCTACGGGGTGATTTACCGGCTAGCTCGCCAGAGCTAGCCCGAGAACCCGAACCGGTCATTGGCCACCTCCGCAGCCGGGCCCACCACCGGGGCCGACGAACGGCGGTACGCGCATGCGCATCCCGCTTGTGCCGGCACACCTCGCCGGCCGCGGCCACGGCCGCTGGATCGAAGCCGTGCGGCACCGGGCCCCCCGCGACCAGCGCCCGCACCAAACCCGCCTGGCGTCGCGCCAACGTGTCGTGCTCGGTCACCTCCACACCTTCCGCGCCCCGGCTGTGATCGGGGCGGCCCCGGCAGCCGCGGCGATCGCGTCCAACTCGTCGAACAGTTCCGCGGCTGGCGGGTACCGTCCGTCGCGCTCCAGCATGAACGGCGCGTCCACCCGCTCACGCAACGCCGTGACCAGTTCCAGCACCTCCGGCGGAGTGCGGTCGGTGTGGGTGTCGTGGTAGATGCCATCGCGCTGGTGTCCGCCCGCGACGTGGCTGTAGGCCACCCGCTCAACCGGTAGCCGCGCCAGCTCCCGTTGCGGATCGAGCCCGCGGTTGCGTGCGTTGGCGTAGACGTTCGCCACATCCAGCACCAGCAGTACCCCGGTGCGCTGCACCAACTCGGTGAGGAACTCCGATTCGCTGAGATCGGATTCCGGCCACTCCACGAACGCCGCGATGTTCTCCACGGCCAGCGGCACATCCAGCTCGTTGCGGGCGCGTTCGATGTTGCGCACCAGCACGTCCAGTGCCTCCCGGGTGCGAGGCACAGGCAGCAGATGGCCTGCCTCGATCCCTCCTGCCCGGACGAACGCGATGTGCTCGCTGACCATCGGGGCGTCGAGTGTCTCCGCACACGCCGCCAGCCGTCGCACCCGTGCGGGCTGCAACGGTTCCACACCGCCAAGTGACAGTGCGACGCCGTGCGGGATGACCGGCACCCCGCGTGCCACCAGCTCTGCCAGGGCGGGATCTGGTCGTACCCGACGGCGGCGCATCGGCACCGACTCGACGATCACCTCGCAGAAGCCGGGCCGCAGATCGGTGATGACTCCGGCGATCTCGCGGCGCCAGCCCAGGCCTATGTCGCCCAGCGCGGGCACGGCGCGGGTCGCGATCGTCATCCGCCACACCCGCCGCCGCACCCGCCGCCGCAGCCGCTGCCACCACCGCCATCGCCTCCGCAGGACGCACCGCACCCGGCCCCGTCGGTCCCGCCCGAAGAGTCCCCGGCCACCTCCACCGAGGTCGAGTAGTCGGTGTCGATCGCCCACAGTGCGCCGGTGCCGAACAGCGCCACCGACAGTGCCACCGCCGCCGGACCGTAGGTGGCGAATGCCGGGCGTTCGGCTGGCTTCAGATAACTCAGGCGTTCCTGCTCGGTCTCCAGCAGACGGCGACCCGCCCGGGTCAGCCGGTTCACCGTGAGCAGCACGGGAAGCACCACCGCCGCATACAGGACCGTGGCGACGCAGTTCACCGCGAACCGCACCGCGTTGTCGGAGTTATCGAACAGCTGAATTCCCAGGTATACGCAGTAGCCGACGCCGAACAGCAGCACCAGCACCGACAGTGCCGCTCCCCGGCGCATCCGTACCCGCTCGGCTCGGGTCCGCAACAGCCCGCGCTCGCTCAGCCGTCGCTCCATGACGAGCAGATCGCCGCGGGCGGCATCGAACACGCCCGACACGGTGTGATTTGGATTGGCGGCGGCGTGCTCCAGCACCTGGTCGGTGAAAGGGTCGATCTCCGGACCAGACCGCACCGCACGGTCCACCCGCCTGTTCTGGGTGATCCGCCCACTGGCGCGCAGACTCGCCAACGCTGTCACCACCGCAGCGATGTCCGACCGCAGGAACGCCAACTCGGTCGCGCTGATCGGTTCGGTCACCGCACGCCGACGGGGCGTCATCACGATCCGCCAGACCACCGCGAAGACCGCCGTCCCGGCCAACACGGCTAGATACCCGTATCCCTCTGCGATTGCGCGAGTGGACATCTCGATCATCTGATCGATCATCAGCACATCACCTCCTGGGTGTTCGGTTCAGTGGTCATCCTGTCCGAGCGCTGCCGCCTACCGGTCCCAACTTTCTTGCACTATCAACAACCGCCGCTGGGCAGCTGTGTTGTGGGCCCAGGATTTGTCGGACCCCGTTGAGATAATGGTGTTATGTCCTCAGCCGCAGCCTCTTTGGCCGGTGAGGTGCGTCCAGATGAGCGTCTCGAGGTGTTGTTCGAGGAGTTGGCGCAGTTGTGCGGTCAGCGCAACGCCATCGACAGCCGTGTCGTGGAGATTGTGGCCGAGTTGGACCGCGATGACTTGTGTGGTTCCACCGGTGCGAAGTCCGTCCCGGCGCTGGTGGCCTGGAAGACCGGCACCTCACTGCGAAATGCCCACCCCATCGCCGCCGTCGCCCAGCGCCTCGACCAGTTCCCGCCGGACCCGCGCACCGGCTCGTGATCACCGACAGTGAGGGACACACCCTGAACGGCGCATCACTGGCCCGCCCACCAACAATCGCCCCACCCGAGGTGGCGTCATACCCCGGGCCGACCGGCGAACGCGCACAACGAACTAACCCCGCGCGTCCGGGGATGGTTGCAGCCGTCGATGAATGCGCCGAGGGACTACAGCGCCGTCGGCAGCGCACCTCGCGCCGCCTCGTATGCCGCACCCACGCGGTAGAGCCGATCATCGGCCAACGCGGGGGCCATGATCTGAAGTCCGACAGGCAGCCCGTCGTCCTGCGAAAGCCCCGACGGCACCGACATTCCGCAATGCCCGGCGAGGTTCAGCGGCAACGTGCACAGGTCGAAGAGGTACATCGCCAGCGGATCGTCGACCTTCTCCCCCAACGGGAACGCCGTGGTGGGCGTGGCGGGTGAGATCAGGACATCGACGCGCTCGTAGGCGGCGTCAAGGTCACGCGCGATCAGCGTGCGCACCTTCTGTGCCTGGTTGTAGTACGCGTCGTAGTACCCAGCCGACAGCGCATAGGTACCAATCATGATGCGGCGCTTGACTTCTGGACCGAATCCGGCATCCCGCGTCAGCGCCATCACCTCTTCGGCGCTGTGCGTGCCGTCGTCGCCGACACGCAGACCGAATCGCATCGCGTCGAACCGCGCCAGGTTGGAGGACACCTCCGAGGGCAGGATCAGGTAGTAGGCGGCCATCGAGTAGTCGAAGTGCGGGCAGTCGACCTCGACCACCTCGGCGCCCAGCGCGGTGAGCTGGTCAACGGCCGCGTCGAACGAGGACAGCACACCGGGCTGGTAGCCCTCACCGCTGCGCAGCTGCTTGACCACGCCGACCCGGACACCCTTGAGGTCACCGCCGGCACCGGCGCGCGCCGCGGCGACGACGTCGGGCACCGGGGCGTCGACCGATGTCGAGTCCCGCGGGTCGTGGCCCGCGATCACCTGGTGCAGCAGGGCCGTGTCGAGCACCGTGCGGGCGCACGGTCCACCCTGGTCCAGTGATGACGCGCAGGCGATCAGCCCGTACCGCGACACCGTGCCGTAGGTGGGTTTCACGCCGACCGTCGCGGTCAGAGCCGCAGGCTGACGGATGGAGCCGCCGGTGTCCGTGCCGATGGCCAGTGGCGCCTGGAATGCCGCCAGGGCCGCCGCACTGCCGCCGCCCGATCCGCCGGGGACGCGCTCGACGTTCCACGGGTTGCGGGTGGGTCCGTAGGCGGAGTTCTCCGTCGAGCTGCCCATCGCGAACTCGTCCATATTGGTCTTGCCCAGGATCGGGATACCCGCCGCGCGCAGCCGCGCCGTGACGGTCGCGTCGTACGGCGAACGCCAGCCCTCCAGGATCTTCGACCCGGCCGTCGTGGGCATGTCGGTCGTGGTGAAGACGTCCTTGAGCGCCAGCGGCACTCCGGCCAGCGGCGACGCGGGTGCCTCCCCGGCGGCCAGCGCCGCGTCGACGCGGCCGGCCGCGGCCAGCGCCTGCTCGCCCGCGACGTGCAGGAACGCGTGGTAGCTGTCGTCAGTCGCGGCGATCTGGTCCAGGTGGGCCTGGGTGACCTCGGTCGAGGACACCTCCTTGGCCGCTATCCGGGCCGCCAGCGTCGCGGCGTCGGTGCGGATCAACTCGCTCATTCGGCCTCTCCCAGGATTCTCGGCACCGCGAATCGACCGTCGACCGCATTGGGGGCACCCGATAGCGCCTCGTCCTGGGTCAGGCTCGGTTCGACGGTGTCGGGGCGCGTGACGTTGACGATCCCGGAGGTCTCCCCGGGCTGCTGCTCTGCCCGTCGGGACAGCGGGTTATCCGTCGCCTCGACGCCCGTCACGTCCACCGCCTGGATCTGGCCGACGTGGGCCAGGATGGCATCGAGTTGGCCGGCGAAACTAGTCAGCTCGCCGTCGGTCAGGGAGAGCCGGGCAAGACGCGCCAAGTGGGCGATGTCATCCCGGGATATCTGCGACACGACTGGCAAGCCTAGTCACCGCGTCGAGTGCGGGCTGCGCCGGAGTGCTGGCCGCGTCGCTGTGAGAAAGTGCTGGCCCCGCCAGCGTGTGAAACAGTAATGCGCGTGCCGTCATATCTGCTGCGGGTCCAGCTGGATGACCGACCAGGCAGCCTCGGGTCGCTCGCCGTGGCGCTCGGGTCCGTCGGCGCCGACATCCTGTCTCTCGACGTCGTCGAGCGTGCGCCCGGCTACGCCATCGATGACCTGGTGGTGGATCTGCCCGCCGGCGCCATGCCCGACATGCTCATCACCGCCGCGGAGAACCTCAACGGCGTCTACGTCGACAGCATCAGACCCCACACCGGACTGCTCGAGGCTCACCGCGAACTCGAGCTGATCGACCACATCGCCGCCGCGCGCGGCAAAGACCGCAAGCTACAGGTCCTCGTCGATGAGGCGCCAAAGGTGTTGCGGGTCGGCTGGTGCACGGTGCTCCGACTCACCGATTCGGGTCTGCAACGCCTGGCGGGCAGCGCCGGAGCGCCCGAGACGCAGCCGACGTCGGCCCCCTGGCTCCCGCTGGAGCACGCCGAGGCACTCGACGGCACCGGCGACTGGCTGCCTCAGGTGTTGCGCGATATGGACACCACACTGGCGGCCGCACCGCTGGGCGATCACCACACCGCAGTGGTGCTGGGCCGCCCGGGTGGGCCTCAGTTCCGCCCGTCGGAAGTGGCGCGGTTGGGCTATCTGGCGGGCATCGTGGCGACGATCATTCGCTGAGCGCGACGCTCATTCGCTGAACTTCGCTCACGCACAAGGCTGTTACGGTGGTGCTGAATCCATTGGCCACGTAGCAGGGGGTTACCACGTGGGAGAACTCCTGATCATCGTGGCCATTGTGCTGTTGGTGGCCGCCGTCGGCGTCGCCGTCATCGCATTCCGGCGCCCAAAGACACCCAAGGCCCCCGTGCAACGTCAGGACCCGCTCAAGTTCGGCGAGATGCCGCGCTTCGGCCCCCGCGAACTCGGCCCGGGCGCGATTGTCAGCCACGGCGGAGTCGACTACGTGGTCCGCGGCAGCGTCACCCTGCGCCAGGGACCGTTCGTCTGGTGGGAGCACCTGCTCGAGGGCGGCGGCGGCGAACCCCTCTGGTTCAGCGTCGAGGAGGACGAGGGCCGACTCGAACTGGCCACCTGGACCCGCCGCAGCGACCTCCGCCTCGAACCGGGCGGCGAGCACCTCGTCGACGGGGTGCGGTTCCGCGAGTCCGAACGCGGCCGGGCCTCCTACACCACCGAGGGCACGACGGGGCTGCCCGCAGGTGGTGATGTCGACTTCGTCGACTACGCAGGAGACGACGAGACCCTCCTGCTGGGCTTCGAGCGCTGGGCCGACGGAATGCCATGGGAGATCTCCCTCGGCCGGACAGTGCTACCGGGTGAGCTCACGGTCTACCCGGCGCCGCCGGCGGGCACCTAGGACACGGCGGTGCCACTGCACGAACTCGCGGTGATCCCCGCCGACACCAGCGGTGCGCGACTGCGTCTCTCGCTCAATGCCCCCGCGCCCGAGCCGCTGGCCAGCCATCAGCTGCGCCATCCCGACGGCGGCACACTGATGTTGGGCGTCCTGGGGGCATCCCACGTCATCGCCGTCGAACACCCCGGCACGGTGTCCTCCGAACAGATCTCGTTCTCCGAGCAGATCTCGTGCACCGCGCACACCGACCGTTCGACGCTGCCCACCGAAGCCGATGCACCGGGCTATCGGCTCAAATCGAGCACGGTCGACCACGACCAGGCTACGTTCCGCGCCCTGGCCGCCGACCTTCGCGGCCACTGCGCACGGGATCAGGGCTGGCTCGGCGGCTCGTTCCCCGGCGATGACGCCGCGCTGACGGCGATCCGCGCCTGCCCCGACGGCCCCGGCTGGCACTGGCAGACGTGGCATCTGTATCCGTCGGATGCAGGCGGAACCGTCGTGCACACCGAGAGCCGGTGGCACCCGTGACGCGCGGTGGCCTCTTCCTGCTGGCGGCGATCCTCGGCAGCGGGGCCGTGCTGTGTCTGATCATCGGGGTCTCGATGCTCTCGAGCCTCAAATCCTATGTGGCCGACCGCTACCCGCTTTACGATACGACGTCTGACAGCGACCGCTACGAGTGCAGCGGGTCGACCAAGGCCGTGGCCGACGAACTGGCGGGTGCGGCCAAGCCGGAGGCCCGGGCCTCCGACCGCGGCATGGAGTACCTGCGCTATGACGACGACGTCGTGACGGTGGGGCCGGACGGCAGGCGCCCCTGCACCATCCACATCGAGGACATCGACGCCGGATACAGCGGGGGCAGCTACGTATTCCTCGGCCCCGGCTTCACTCCCGGATCACCGGCAGGCGGATCCGGAGGCAGCTCCGGCGGTCCCGGCGGCAGCAAGTGATCACCACAGACCCCAAACCCTAGGAGACACACCATGTACCTGGCCCTCGTGGAGTTCGGTTCCGTCAGTGCCGATTCCGTGCTGCAGAACGTCGTCGCCGCGGTGCTGTACTTCATCGTCGGAGTGGCGGTGTTGACCCTCGGATTCGTGATGGTCGACGTGCTGACCCCCGGCAGCCTGCGACACCTGGTGTTTGTCGAGCACCGCCCCAACGCCGTCGCGGTGGCTTCGGCCATGTACGCCGCACTGGCCCTGGTCGTGGTGTCGGCCATCATCGCCAGCTCCACCGAACTCGGCCAGGGCCTCGTCGACGCGCTGGTTTACGGACTAGTGGGCGTGGTCCTGCAGGGTGTGGCGCTCGTGGTTCTCGAAGCGGTGGTGCCCGGCCGGTTCCGCGATCTCATCGACTCCGACCGGCTGCACCCCTCGGCGATCGCCACCGCAGTGGTGCTGCTGGCCGTGGGAGGGGTCAACGCCGCCGCGCTGTCATGACGACGACTGACCCGCACACCGCGACCGCGATGCCCGTGCCGTCGGGTTCCACCCGGTGGAGGGCGCTGCTGCTCGCCGCGGTGGCCGCGTGTGCGGCGTGCGGAATCGTCTACGAGCTTGCCCTGCTGACGCTTTCCGCCAGCCTGCACGGCGGCGGAATCGTCTCGACATCGTTGATCGTCGCAGGCTACGTGGCCGCGCTGGGCGTGGGCGGGCTGCTGGTCAAACCCCTGCTGGGCCGTGCGGCGATCACCTTCATCGGGGTCGAGACACTTCTCGGGATCATCGGCGGCCTCTCCGCGGCGGCGCTGTATGTCTCATTCGCCTTCATCGGCGGCTCGCCCTGGGTGCTCGCGGCGGCCACTGCGGTGATCGGCACCCTGGTGGGCGCCGAGGTCCCGCTGCTGATGACGCTGCTGCAGCGCGGACGGACCACGGGAGCCACGGACGCGGGCCGGGTGCTGGCCAACCTCAACGCCGCCGACTACCTGGGCGCACTGCTCGGCGGACTGGCCTGGCCGTTCCTGGTCCTACCGCAGCTCGGCATGATCCGCGGCGCCGCCGTGACGGGCATGATCAACCTCGTCGCCGCGGCGGTGGTGGCGGTGTTCGTGCTGCGCGCCGTGGTCAGTACCCGCGAACTCCTTGGGGCACTGTGCGTTCTGACGGTCGCATTCGCCACGCTGGCCGCCCTGCTCGCGAGCGCGGCGGGTATCGAGACCACCAGCCGACAACGGCTCTACGCCGACCCGATCATCGCCTACCAGCACTCGGCCTATCAGGAGATCGTCGTCACACGTCGTGGAGACGACACCCGCCTGTATCTCGATGGCGGGCTTCAGTTCTCGACCCGTGACGAGTACCGCTACACCGAGAGCCTGGTCTATCCGGCGATTGGCGCTGGTGCACGCTCAGCCCTGATCCTCGGCGGCGGGGACGGTCTGGCTGCACGGGAGCTGCTCCACGCGAAGGGAATCGACACTATCGTCCAGGTCGAACTCGACCCGGCGGTGATCAACCTGGCCCGCACCGTCATGAGCGGCGCCAACGCAGGGGCCCTCGAGGACCCGCGCGTACGCGTGATCGTCGACGATGCGATGACCTGGCTTCGGGAACCCACTCCGGGCGTGATGCCGGCCAACGGCTTCGACGCGGTGATCGTCGACATGCCCGACCCCGACAATCCCGTGTTGGGTCGGCTCTACTCGACGGAGTTCTACGCGCTGGTCGCCCGGGCGCTCGCACCCGACGGGTTGATGGTGGTGCAGGCCGGCAGTCCCTACTCGACTCCGACGGCATTCTGGCGCACGGTGTCGACCATCGGGTCGGCCGGTTTCGCGGTCACGCCCTATCACGTGGATGTGCCGACGTTCGGCGACTGGGGCTTCGCTCTGGCCCGACGCGGTACCGAGCCTCCGGCGCCGACCATGCCGAGTGACACTCCCCCACTGAGATTTCTGGATCAACACGTGCTCGATGCCGCGACGGTATTCTCCAGCGACATCGGCCCGATGACACTCGAGCCGTCCACCCTGGACCACCCGCGGGTCGTGGAGGACATGCGCCTCGGCTATCGCTGAGACTCAGACCTCAGACGGCGTCCGGGCCGCCGCCGAGCAGCCGCCTGAAACCGTCCTCGTCGAGCACGGGCACCCCGAGTTCAACGGCCTTGTCGTACTTCGATCCCGGCGCGTCACCCGCCACCACATAGGCCGTCTTCTTCGACACCGAACTCGCGGCCTTGCCACCCCGAACCAGGATCGCCTCCTTGGCCTGGTCGCGGGAGAACCCCGTCAGCGACCCGGTCACCACGATCGACATGCCCTCCAGCGTCCGTTCGATCGACACGTCACGCTCGTCGGCCATTCGCACGCCCGCAGCACGCCACTTGTCGACGATGGCGCGGTGCCAGTCGACGGTGAACCACTCGATGACGGCGGCGGCGATCGTCGGCCCGACACCCTCGGTGGCCGCCAACTGTTCCTCGGAGGCGGCTTCGACGGCATCGAGGCTGCCGAACTCACTTGCGAGCGCCCGCGCAGCGGTGGGCCCGACGTGGCGAATCGACAGCGCGACCAGCACCCGCCAGAGTGCCTGCGACTTGGCCTTGCCCAGGTTGGCCAACAGCCGCTTGCCGTTGGCCGACAGCGTGCCGCCCTTCGTGGTGAAGAGCTCCGTACGCAGCAGGTCGTCCTCGCTGAGGGTGAACAGGTCGCCCTCGTCGGTGATGACACCCGCCTGCAGGAGCGCGATGCCTGCCTCGTAGCCCAGTCCCTCGATGTCGAACGCGCCGCGGCCCGCGACGTGAAAGACGCGCTCGCGCAACTGCGCCGGGCAGGTACGCGAGTTGGGGCAGCGGATGTCGGCGTCACCCTCCTTGGCGGGTGCCAGCGTGGTACCGCACTCGGGGCACTGCGTGGGCATGACGAACTCGCGCTCGGTGCCGTCCCGCACGTCGACGACGGGGCCGAGCACCTCGGGGATCACGTCGCCCGCCTTGCGGATCACCACGGTGTCGCCGATCAACACGCCCTTGCGTTTGACCTCTGATGCGTTGTGCAGCGTTGCCTGGCTGACCGTTGAACCGGCGATCTTCACGGGTTCCATGAACGCGTACGGCGTGACACGGCCGGTGCGGCCGACGCCGACCTTGATGTCGAGGAGCTTGGTGGTGGCCTCCTCGGGTGGGTACTTGTAGGCGATCGCCCAGCGCGGCGCGCGCGAGGTGGCGCCGAGCCGGCGTTGCAGCGCAACGGAGTCGACCTTGACCACCAGACCGTCGATCTCGTGCTCGACGTCGTGGCGGTGCTCACCCCAGTAGGTGACGCGCTCGGCGACCGCTGCGATACCCGTGACACGCGTCGTGTGATCGGACACCGGCAGACCCCACGCCTTCAGCGCCAGGTAGGCGTCGTGGAGCGTCGGCGGGGTGAAACCCTCGGCGTGACCCAGGCCGTGGCAGATCATCTGGAGCCGCCGGCGCGCGGTGACCGCCGGGTTCTTCTGGCGCAGTGAACCCGCAGCACTGTTGCGCGGGTTGGCGAACGGAGGCTTGCCCTCGGCGACCAGTCCGGCGTTGAGATCCTCGAAGTCGGTCAGTCGGAAGAACACCTCGCCACGCACCTCGAGCACCCGCGGCACGGGGTACTCGTCACTCACAGTGAGCCTTTCGGGGATCCCCTCGATGGTGCGGGCGTTGAGTGTGACGTCCTCGCCAGTGCGCCCGTCGCCGCGTGTCGCGGCGCGATCCAGCTTGCCGTCGCGGTAGACCAGGGCCAGCGCGACGCCGTCGATCTTCAACTCGCACAGGAACTCCGGGTCATCGCCGACCTCACTGGTCAACCGGTCCGCCCACGCCACCAGCTCGTCGGCGTCGAACACGTTGTCCAGGCTGAGCATCCGCTCGAGGTGATCGGCGGAGGCGAAGTCGGTGGCGAATCCGGCGCCACCGACCAGCTGCGTCGGCGAATCGGGCACGCGCAGCTCGGGGTGTGCCTCCTCGAGCGCGGTCAGCTGGCCGAGCAGCTCGTCGAACTCGCCGTCGGAGACGATCGGAGCGTCCTTGACGTAGTAGCGGAACTGGTGGCCGCGGACTTCCTCGGCCAGTTCCTGCCACGCACGCCGAACGTCCGGTGGAACGGGGTCGGTGGGCGCGTCGGAATCGGCGGAGTTCACTTTGGCAGATTATCGGAGTGCGCCGACACCCCGGTGCACCTACACGGGCGGCGGCGGACGCCGGAACCGCACGACGTCGTGCCAGTTGTCGGCGACGGTGTCGCAGTACCAGAAGCCGGCGTCCTCGGCGAGGTCGCGCAGCGCGTTGGGCTCCAGCCGGTCCGGATCGGGGAAGCCCTCGAGGAGCACCAGCAGACCGCCCGGGCGGACGATCCTCGCCAGCGACTCCAGGCATGCCCGCTTGTCGGGCACCTCGCTGAGCACCATGGCGACGAACGCCACGTCGAACGCGTTGTCCGGCAGGGGAATCCCCTCACTCGCGTCACCGCTGTGAAAACCGACGTCGATGAAGCCGTTCCTGGTGAGTTTGCGCTGCGCACGGTCGAGCATCTGAGGCGCACGATCGAACAGATGCAGGTGCCCGGTGGTGAGCCGCTGTGCGATCGCCACGCTGTAGAAGCCCGGCCCCGGGCCGACCTCGAGCACCCGCTCACGGCCGGTGCTGCACCGTCCGCGGGGGTCGCAGCCGGTCAGCCCATGTCGTCGTCACCCAGGAACCCCATCGACCGGCAACCTGCGGAACCGCACGACATCGCGCCACGACGTGCCGGCGTGGCCCTCGAAGGCGAACCCCTCGGCCTCGACGAGATCACGCAGCACCGACACACTCAGGCGGTCGGGGTCGGGGAACGCCTCCACGAAGATCAGCAGGCCACCGGGGCGCAGCACGCGTGCCAGCGCGCGGATACAGGCTGGCTTGTCCGGCACCTCACCGAGTACCGCGGCGAGGAACGCCACGTCGAAACGAGCCTCTGGGAAGGGCAATTCGGCACCGGCGTCGCCGACGTGAAAGCCCACGCGATGGAAACCTGCGGCATCGAGCGCGCGGCGCGCCTTCTGGAGCATCTCGGGCTGCAGGTCGAACAGATCGAGACTCCCGTTGCCCAGTCGACGAGCGAGTTCGACACTGAAGTAGCCCGGACCCGGACCGATTTCGAGCACCCTCTCGTCACCGGCGAGACCCAGTCCCTCGACCACGCCGCCTGGCCTGCCGAGGCGACGCCTGATCGGGTTGTTCAGAAACACCGCCGCCCAGTGCGGATACGGGAACTCACCGGCGCGTCGCGTCTGCCGGAGAACGGTGTCCAGCCATGTAGTGGGCATGCGCTCCTCCTGGAATTAGGTAAGCCTAGCCTAATGGAATATCGGGCTCGTTAGTGTTGCACCCATGCCGCACCCGATCATGTTCCGCGACGACGACCCCGGGCTGGCAGAGCTGCGCAAGATCGCGCTCGGCCTCCCCGACGCATACGAGAAGGTCACGCACGGACGGCCGGGGTTCTTCGCAGCCAAGATGTTCGCGAGCTACGGCGGCAACTCGAAGGTGACCCGCCCGCCGGGAGTCACCGTCGCGGCAGGCGAGATGGTCGCCTACCCCCATTCACTGCTGGTCAAGGTCGACGAATCCGAACGCAGGGCACTCGAGAGCGACGCCCGCTTCTACTACCCCGCCTATCTGGGCCCGTCGGGGTGGTTGGGCCTGGACTTCACCGCCGCCACCGTGGACTGGGATGAGGTTGCCGAACTCGTCGACGCGTCCTACCGGCTCGTCGCGCCGGCGAAACTGCTCAGACAGCTCGACGAACGCTGACCCAACGCCGCCCCGGCATGGTTCGATCAGAGGCGCCATGAGTTTCGCGAGCCCATTCCCCCAGGTCCAGATTCCGCCAACGAGCTTGTACGACTATCTGTTCGCCGACCTCTCCGACGACGACGCCGACCGCGTCGCCCTCGTCGACACGAAGTCCGGCGCGCAGACCACCTATCGCGACATGATCGCCCGCATCGACGCCTTCGCCGGTGCGCTCGCATCGCGCGGCGTCGGGGTCGGCGACGTCGTGGGGCTACTGGCCCCGAACAGTTCGGCGTTCGCCGTCGCCTTCCACGGCATCCTGCGGGCGGGTGCGACGGCCACCACCATCAATGCGCTGTTCACCGCCAAGGACATCGTCAAACAGCTGACCGACTCACGGGCCACCATGCTCGTCACGGTGACACCGCTGCTGCCCCAGGCCGCCGAGGCCGCCGCCGAGATCGGGCTGGACGATGAGCGACTCATCGTGCTGGACGGGCCCGGCCTCGACGCCGACGGACACCCCAATGCCGCGGATCTGCTGGACTCCGCGCTGCCCCCACCAAACGTGACATTCGACCCCGCGACGCATCTGGCGGCCCTGCCCTACAGCTCGGGAACCACGGGAAATCCCAAGGGCGTCATGCTGACTCACCGGAACCTCGTCGCGAACGTGGCACAGATCAGGCCGCTGCAGGGCATGACCACCGATGACCGGATCCTGGCGGTCCTGCCGTTCTTCCACATCTACGGCATGACGGTCCTGCTCAACGCCGCACTGCATGCGCGCGCGACGCTCGTCATCATGCCCAGCTTCGACCTCGCCGAGTTCCTCGGCAATATCGCCGAACACAAGTGCACGCACGCGTACATCGCGCCACCTGTGGCCGTCGCGCTGGCCAAGCATCCCCTGGTCGAGCGCTACGACCTGTCCAGCCTGCGCGGCATCATGTCGGGTGCGGCGCCGCTCGACGAGGACCTCGGACGGGCGGTGGCCGACCGGATCGGCTGCGCGCTGGTCCAGGGATACGGCATGAGTGAGCTGAGCCCCGTCAGCCACGTGGCCCCCTTCGACGGCGGACGCGAACTGCTGGGCACCACTGCCCCGCTCAGCTCGTGCGGGTGGACCGTGCCGAATGCCGTCAGCAGGATCGTCGACTCCGAGACCGGCGCCGAGATCGACCCTCCCGCATCAGGTCTCAGCGACGCGGGTGAACTGTGGTTCAAGGGCCCCAACGTGATGGCCGGTTACCTCAACAACGCTGCGGCCACCGACGAGACCATCGATGGCGACGGGTTCCTGCACACCGGCGACATCGCGCGCGTCGACTCGACGGGCTGCGTGTACATCGTCGACCGGCTCAAGGAGCTCATCAAGTACAAGGGCTACCAGGTGCCGCCCGCCGAACTCGAGGCCGTGCTGCTCAGCCACCCGCAGATCGCCGACGCCGCCGTGATCGGCGTGCAGGATCCCGAGTCGGGCGAGGAGGTGCCGAAGGCGTTCGTGGTCAAGCAGTCCGACGGCGCTGCCGAACTCACCGAGACCGCGGTGATGGACTTCGTGGCCGGCCAGGTGGCCGCGTACAAGAAGGTCCGCCAGGTGGCGTTCATCGACGCGATCCCCAAGTCGGCGTCGGGCAAGATCCTGCGTAAGGACCTGAAGTAACCCGCCGAACGTGAACTAGATGGCGAGGTTTCGCGAACTTCTCGCCATCTACTTCACGTTCGGCGCTCGAGTCAGCGAGACAGCGAGGACTTCAGTTCCGCCGCAGCCTTATTCGCGCGGGCCTGGCGATAACCCAGCAGGATCCCGCCCAGCGGCGCCAGGAGTAACCCGGCCAGACCCCACAGCGAGGTGAGGCTCGAGGTCGGTCCCACCGGAGCCAGCGGCGGAGCCATCATGCGCTCAACGATCGTCGACGCCGCCTCGCGCGGTGGTGCGGGCGGTGGTGGCGCGCTCACCGCAGCGGGAACTGGTGCCTCATTCGTCGGCCCCATGATCGGTGCAGTGCCCAGCGACGGCGTCTCTGCTGGTTCGGCGAGCGACCCCGGTGTGCGCCCGTTGCCGAAGACCACGCGCGGCGGGTCCGCGGACGGCACTGCGGCAGCCACGTCGACGCCACCACCTCCTCCGCCCTCTGCGGCAGGCTGGATTTCGGGCACCGCTATCGCCGGCTCAACCAGCTCGACCGATGCGCTGCCCTGCCCGCTGGTTTCGGGGCGGGCCTCGGGCACGAGGAAGACGGGCTCGTCGCCCTTCGAGACGGTGCCGTTCGAGACGGGGCCCTTCGAGCCAGTGCTCTTGGAGCCGTTGTCCTTCGAATCGGTGTCGCGTGAGTCGGTGTCCCGCCAGCCCCGTCCCGTGCTGGACCCTCGGGCTTCCTCGCGCTTGCCGGTGCGGCCGTCGCGCTGGCCACTGCGCTGGCCGTCGTCATCGCGGTCCCGCCGAGACTCGCCGCGATCGCCACGGCGGTCATTGGAATTGTTGCGCTGAGATCCGTCGCGAGACTGCGAGGAGTGTGAGCCGGGGTCAGCGACGGCGACCACCACGCCGGGGCCCCCGATTGCCACCATGGCAGCCAGTGCCCCAGCCAATACGGCCGAGCTGAGTGTCGAGCCGGTCACTGTCCTCCCTCACCCAGCATCTGCACATGCCTTCGCGGGTTGCACCCATGTTCGCATGCGTGAAACCTCTCGGGAACCCCGAATCTCGAAATATTATCGGCGGCGTCGATTTTAGCTGGGCAAATGCCGCGCACTACACCGAATCGGGGTCAAGAGCGATTTCATCGGCCACCTTCTGAGCCAGATCGATCGCGGTGCGGGCCCACTCGGTCGTCGCGCCCACCAACCCACAGGCCGGGGTGATGCCGACACGCTCGCGCAGCACCATGCGGGCGAAACCCAGGCGATCGGTGATCGACGCGGCACTAGTTGCGATCTGTTCGGGGACGGGCCGCTGCGCGGGCTCGGTCGCGGGCACCACGCCGAGCATCACCACCCTGCCGGACTCGATGAACTCCCCGATCCCGTCCAGATCCGCGGCGACCAGACGCGATGCGTCCACGCTGACCGCATGGAATTTGCTGCGCTGCAACAATCTCCACGGCAGGCCCTCGGCACAGCAGTGCAGTGCCACCTCGCCGCCCACACCCTCGATGCAATCGTCGAGAAGGCTCGTCGCGACGGCCTCGTCGACGGGGTGCACCGCCGACAGTCCGGTGACGCCCGTCAAGCGACCGGCCAACGCGACGGGCAGCAGCGGCTCGTCGAACTGCACCACCACCTGCGCGTCAAGACGTCGGGCCAGCTGTGCGCGGTACACCGCCAACCCCTCGGTCAGCGAGGCGGCCAGATCCCGAACCGCACCAGAGTCGGTGATGGCCCGGTGGCCACCCGTCCGCTCGAGCTGGGCCGCCAACGTGATCGGCCCGCAAGCCTGCACCTTCACCGTTCTGCCGCTGCCCCGCAGCCCGGCCCTCTCCCACGCCTCCTCCAGCGCGTCGGTGTCCTCGTCGAGCAGGCTGACGGCCCGGCGCGCCGCGGCACTGCGCCGCGACGCGATCCGGTAGCCGCGAGGCACCGTGTCCACTCCGATGTCGACGAGCAGTGCCGCCGCACGGCCGATCATGTCCGCGCCCACCCCACGGGCCGGCAGCTCGACCAGGTGGGGCAAGGTTGTCAGCTGACCCACCACCACTTCGGCCGCGTCGCGTGGGGAGATACCCGGCCAGGAGCCGATGCCGGTCGCCGTAGCGAAAATACTCACGCGGCCAACACTATTCGATGCACCGGGTAAAAGCGTTAATCTCAGGCATGCCCGGAACCGTCAGACAGGTGCTGCTCGGCCTGGCCGCGGCGGTGTGCATGACGGCGTGCGCACACACGACGGCGGGTACGGCGGTGCGCTCGGTGCCGGGTATCGACGACGACTCGCGGTCCCCGATCGATGTCGACACCGTCCTGCTCGAGCAGTCTCAGTTGCGCGCCATCACCGGTGCGGGCGACGACCTGACGATCGTCCCGAGCATGGACGGCAAACTGCCCGTCGACATCGACCAACTCGCCAAGGCCGCTCCCCCGCAGTGCCGGTGGTACTTCACCGAGTCGCAGACCTTCGGGGTCGACGTCGAGGAGTTTCACAAGACGACATATCAGTACCCGCCGGGCGCCGCGCTGATCTCCCAGGGTGCGGCGGCCTACCGCGATCCGCCGACCGTGCGCCGGGCCTTCGACGGTCTGGTCGGTTTCATCGACGACTGCGGGTCCACGGCCTCGGGCGCGGTCTATGTGGGTGATTGGACGGTCAGTTCAGATGCCGTCTCGACCCGCACCGACGGCTGCGGACGCGACTACCGGCTCAAGTCAGTCGTGCTCGTTGAGGTCACGTTCTGCGGCTTCGGGGACAACGTGTCCGACATCGTGGCGACCAACATCCTGGCCAAGGTGCCCGGCTAGGTACGGGCTCAGCTCAGGTATGCCACTAGCACTTCGGCGAGTGTGCGACGGGCGACGTCAAGCTCTGTCGTGAAGCCGATCTCCCGCTCATTGCTGAGGCCTCGCACCGCAGCCGGGAGCAGACACCGAACCTGATACAGCTTGTCTGCGGCGAGGTCCAGACCGTCCATCAGGTAGCCGAAGCCCTCAATCCAGTCGTGTTCGCGAGCGGTGAGAGCCGCTGCCGTGCGGGGATATTCGGCGACGATATCGCAGCGTTGCGGTGGCAGCAGAGTGCGCAATGCGGTGAGCGCCCGCCCCTCCGTTGTCGCGAGGTAGATCCACACGGAGTCGACGGCGGCCTCGACCCGTTCGCGCAGCGATCCGGTCAGGGTGGGCCATGGACCGGGGTTCTGAGCCCAGCTGCGGGCATGGATCTCGGTGACCACGGCAACCCACAGGCCGTCCATGTCGCCGAACTGGTGTTGCACTGTGCCCCAGGTGACTCCCGCCTCCTTGGCGATGCGGTTCGCGGAGATGGGTTCGCTGCTGCTGTCTGCAAGGCAGTGGATGGCGATGTCGAGCAGACGTGCTCGGGTTTCGCGACCACGCTTGTTCAGTTTTGTCCCCGCTGCCGACTCCGTGACCGGGGGCGGGACCGCCACCAGCCACTGCGCGAGGGCGCGGGCGGCGTGCGGCGACTCGGTCATGTTCAGGCGAATCGCCCGGGATTCACCGCGACGGCCCGGCGCAGCGTGGGCCGATCGGCGCGATAGGCGGCCACCACCGGGGCGAGTTCGTGCGGGGTGGCTCCGTGCATGATGACCGAGTCCACGCCCAGCTCGAACTGACGCGCCACGGTTGACGCGCACTCCTCCGGCGATCCCGAGGCCGCGGCGGCCAGCCATTCGGTGGGGATCATCGCGTCGAGTTGTTCGAGGGTTTCGACCGAGGCGCTTGCATCGATCGGTCCGGCGGCCGCCGCGTTGGCGAACAACTCGGTCGCCCGCATCCGCTCCCATACCACCGGATCCCAGCCATTGGCGTTGATCAGCACATCCGCGTAGGCCTGCAGATAGGTCGCGAGCCGTCCGGCCCGGCGGCGCAGCCGGTCCTCCTCGGGCAGGGTGTCGCTGACCGTCGCCAGGCACGCCCAGATCCGGACGCCGTCGGGGTCCTTGCCTGCCCGCTCGGCGCCGCGGCGTACCGCCGCAACAGACTTCTCGGTCGCCTCGTCGGAGAAGAAGGTATGCAGCACAACGAAATCGCAGATCTCACCCGCCAGCTCCATCGTCTTGGGTCCCACGGCGACCATGCCGATGGGCGGCGCGTCCTCCAGCCCGTTCACATGCCGCAGCATCGGCCATTTCCCGGCTGGCCCATCGTGATCGAGGATGATCTCGCCATCCCACAGGCGGCGCAGAATGCCGATGAAATCGCGCAACCGGGCCTCGGTCACCACGGGCAGACCGATCGCCTGCCAGTACGCGCCCATACCGCGACCGAAGGCCATCGCGAAGCGGCCGTCGGTCAGCGCGTGCATGGTCGATCCGATCGTCGCGGTGACCGTGGGATGCCGGGTGTGGTGGTTGGTGGACGGCGCAATGCCCAAATCCGTGGTGCAGCCCGCCAGCGCCCCGGACAGCACTCCCGCGTCCTTCACCGTGAAGCGCTCGCCGACGTGGCAGGAGCCCAGGCCGAGTTCCTCGGCGTCGCGCGCCTCGGTGAAGACGACCTTCGCATCGGCCGGATGCCGGGTCACGGCGTAGTAGCCGAGTTCGTTCAGTTGGTCAGTCATGGAGTCACCATTCCCAATTCGTTGACGCCGGCGGTGGTGTGCAGGCTGGCGCGGTAGCGACCGCGTCAACAATCGGGGCTCGGCAATCAATTGTCAATGAACCCTCTCAAAGAATGCCGTTGGTCGCCTCGCACGAGGGGACGTTCGCCATGCACGGATGGCCAATATCTATTGATTCACATACGATCGTTTTATGTTCAATAGATTGTCCGAGCGAGGCCCCACGGCACGCTGGCTGCGCCGCACGGGTATCGCCCTGGGCTGCGTCGTCGCGTTGACGCTGTCGGCCGGGGCGTGGATGACCTACCAGAATGACTTCGCGATCCGCGAACAACGCGTCACGATTCCCGGCCCGCAACAGCCTCTCGACGGAGTGCTGGCGCTACCGAAATCGGGCAACGGGCCGTATGGGCTGGTCGTGTTCGTCCACGGCGACGGACCCGCCGACGCCAGCCGCGATTCGTTCTATCGGCCCATCTGGGAGACGTTCGCCCGCGCCGGCTACGCGTCGCTGTCCTGGAACAAGCCGGGTGTCGACGGCGCGCCGGGCAACTGGCTGAACCAGAGCATGCAGGACCGCGCGGAGGAGGTGACCGCCGCCATCGACTGGGCGCGCGGACGCTCCGATATCGACCCTGATCGCATCGGCGGATGGGGCATCAGCCAGGCCGGGTGGGTGCTGCCCGAGGTCGCCGCGCGCAGGCCCGAATTGCAGTTCGTGATCCTGGTCGGGGTGGCCGTCAACTGGC
Source organism: Mycolicibacterium sp. YH-1 (assembly GCF_022557175.1). Next base: position 4,560,728 of record NZ_CP092915.1, read on the forward strand.
TGCGCCAAGGCGAGTACAACCTGCGCGCGGAACTGCGGGCCCGCAACGCCCCGGAGTCCGATCTCGCGACCGCCCTCGCGCGCCGCGACCGGACGAACCAGCTGCTGCGCGACAACGCCGGATACGACCGATACCTCGCGACGGGCATCGAGGAGTCACCGATGTCGGCCGACCGGTGGGGATTCGTCGCGCGCAACTACCTGTCCGATATCAGCCCCACCCTTCCCCAGATCCAGATTCCAGTGCTGCTGGAACTCGGCGAGGCCGATCTCAACGTCGACGTGGCCGAGACCGAGACCGTCTACCGCGAGCTGGTGCGCCCCGATCTGCTGACGGTCCAGACGTATCCACGCGCATCGCACAACATCGCCAGGGAGAACCTGGACAACGGCCGCGACAGTGTGGAGTCGTTCCTGGTTGCCGTGTTCGCGCCGCGACAGATCTATGCGCCGGGCTATCTCGACAACCTGCGTCGATATGTCGAACAACAACCAGCGAGGAGCACACCATGAGGATTCTTGCCCTGGGTGGGCCCGGCGCGATGGGCGCCGTCGCCGTTCGCCTCGCCACGCAACTGCCCGGCGTCGACGAGATCGTCATCGCCGACCGCGACGGCGCCGCCGCCGAACTGCTGTCCCGTCAGCTCGCCGACGCACCGGTGCCGGTGCGTGCCATCACGGTGGACGTCACCGACGACACCGAGCTGCGCGACGCGCTCGGATCGGCGGACCTGGTCGTCAACACCGTTGGCCCGTACTACCGTTTCGGTCTCACGGTGTTGCGGACGGCGATCGCAACCGGAACGCACTACATCGACATCTGCGACGACTGGGAACCAACGGTGCAGATGCTCGAACTCGACGACGCCGCCCGCAGCGCAGGTGTGTGCGCGGTCATCGGCATGGGGGCGAGCCCCGGCGTGAGCAATCTGCTCGCCGCGACCGCGGCCGCCGAACTCGACTCGGTGCGCGACGCGTACACCGCGTGGCCCGTCGACGTTGTCGGCGAGGGTAATTCGGATGACGGTGCCGAGGTGTTGCTGGGTCCCGACGGACAACCCTCCGCCGCCGCCGTGCACTGGATGCAGCAGAGTAGCGGGACGATCTCGACCGTGAGTGGGGGTCGGCTCGCGATGCAACGCCCGCTGCGGCCGGTCGCACTGACGCTCCCCGGCGGCCGCTCGGGCACCGCGTACTCGATCGGCCATCCCGAGCCGATCACGCTGCACCGCACCCTCGGCCTGACCGGCGAGGCCGTCAACCTGATGGTGATCGCGCCGCAGACGCTTGCCTACCTCGACGTGCTGCGCCGCGATATCGACCGCGGCCGGCTGACCAACGAGACGGCCGCCGCGCAGTTCGCGACGCCAAACCCTCTGCGCGTCATCCGATCCCTGCCAACCGCACTGCGATGCAAGGGGCCGGGAACGCTGCCGCCGTTCTTCGCCGCGGTGTCCGGTCCCAGCAAGGGGCACGAGCACATGGTGTTGGCTCACCTGAACCTGGCGGGCCCAACCGGCGGCTTGTTCGGCGATATGGCCCGCGCGACGGGAATTCCACTCGCCGTCGGCATGTCACAGATCATCGACGGTACGGCCCGGCGTCCGGGTGTGCATCCGCCGGACGCCGTCATCGACCCGAAGCGGTTCTTCACCGACCTCGACCGTCACCTCGGCAGGTCTGCCGACACCCCGCTGCTCATCGTCGAATCCGAGCCGGTTGCCTAGAATCGTCGTATCGCACTCGCCGCGGCTGGCGGACAAGGAGTCAACCGTTGGACATCCCCACCCGCACGCTCGTCGAGAGCATGATCCGCGAAGACGCCACGATCGACAGCGGCGCGTTGTACGACGTCGCCAACGCGCTCGGCATGACCGATCAGCAAGTGCGGCTGTGCATCAAACGTCTAGTCGCCGACGGGCAGTTCACTCACGAGGGGCGTGGGCGCAAGGCGGTGCTGCGAGCGACGGATCAGGTGCGCAGCACCATCACGCCCGACCGCGAGTACGTGCGATACATGTACGCCCAGGATCGGGGTGACGCGCCGTGGGACGGGGTGTGGCACCTCGTGGCGTTCGGGGTCCCCGAGTCGACTCGGTCAGCGCGCGACGCGATGCGCGATGCCATCGTGGGTCTCGGCGGCGCACCCATTCAGGGCGGCCTCTACGTCTCACCCAACAGGTGGGAGGACAGGATATCCTCGGCAGCAACAGAATTGGCGATTGATGAACACGTCACCACGCTGACCGCGACCGACTTGTCGGTGGGCGGCATCGAGGCGCCCCGCGCGCTTGCCGACCGCCTGTGGCCGCTTGATCAGATCGCCGAGAGGCATCGGCGACTGCTCGCGGTCGCCGAACGGACACTGTCTGCGCTGGTGAAGGCCTCACCGGTCGAGCGTCTGACCATCGCGATCGACCTCGCTGCCGAGTTCACGCTGGCCGTCGAACCCGATCCGTTGCTGCCGCCGGAGCTTCTTCCGCAGCCCTGGGTCGGCACCGCGGCGCGCGCGGCGGTCGCGGCCTGTTGGGCGGAGTTGTTGAAATCCGATCCCGCACAACCGATCCGGTTGTTCCGATGGTATTCCGACGTGATCGCAGATATCACTCAAGCGGCGCCGACGACGTCCTGACTCACACCGCTCAGGGTGTCGCAGCGCTGATGGTCGCGCTGGCCAGGACCACGTCGCCGTCGGGGTCCGGGTCATAGAGCACCATCGTCTGGCCGGGCGCCACACCGCGAAGCGGGCGGGTCAGCTCAGCGACCAGGTGACCGTCGCGCAGCTGCGCGACAGCGCGCATGAGGCCACCGTGCGCGCGAACCTGCACCTCGCACTCGACGGGGCCGCTCAGGACGGTGCCCGTGGCGAGCACGGGCCGCTCGCCGGTCAGCGTCCGCACCTCGAGGTCGGCGACGGCACCGACGTGCACCGTCGCGGTGTCGGCGTCGATCGCGGTCACGTAGCGGGGCTGACCGTCTGGTCCGGGGCCCTCGATGCCAAGCCCCTTGCGTTGGCCGATCGTGAAGCCGTGCACGCCGTCGTGCTCGGCAAGCACCGTCCCGCCTGAATCGACGACGTTGCCGCGGCGGACGCCGATTCGGGCGCCGAGGAATGCCTGGGTGTCACCGGACGGGATGAAGCAGATGTCGTGTGAGTCGGGCTTGTCGGCGACCGCGAGTCCACGGTCGGCGGCCTCGCTGCGGATCTGCGCCTTGGGGGTGTCGCCGATCGGGAACAGCGAGTGCTCCAGTTGCTCGGCGGTCAGCACTCCGAGCACATAGGACTGATCCTTGTCGTGGTCGACGGCGCGCCGCAGCCGGCCATCCGACAGGCGGGCGTAGTGGCCGGTCGCGATAGCGTCGAAGCCCAGCGCCAGGGCGCGCGCGGCGAGCGCTGAGAACTTGATCCGCTCATTGCACCGGACGCACGGATTGGGCGTCTCACCGCGGGCGTAGGACGACACGAAGTCGTCGATCACGTCGGCCTTGAAGCGGTCGGCGAAATCCCAGACGTAAAAGGGAATCTCGAGGATGTCCGCGACCCGGCGGGCATCACCGGCGTCCTCCTTGGAGCAGCATCCGCGCGAGCCCGTCCGCAGCGTGCCGGGTGCCGACGACAGCGCCAGGTGCACACCGACGACGTCATGGCCGGCGTCGACCATCCGCGCGGCGGCGACCGATGAGTCCACCCCACCGCTCATCGCGACCAGAACACGCATGACTACTTCCCGTGCCCTGCGCTCGCGAGGGCGGCCTGCCGGGCCCGCTCGACAGCTGTGGGCAGAACCTCCAATGCCGCCTCGACGTCGGCATCGGTGCTGGTGTGCCCCAAGGACAGACGCAGCGATCCGCGCGCGCTCGCCGGGTCAGCACCCATGGCGATCAACACGTGCGACGGCTGCGCCACACCCGCGGTGCAGGCCGAGCCTGTGGAGCACTCGATTCCCTTGGCGTCCAACAACATCAACAGCGCGTCACCCTCGCATCCGCGAAAGGTGAAGTGCGTGTTCCCCGGCAGACGGTCCACACCGGTGCAGCCGTTGACATCGACATCGTCGATAGCCGCGAGCACACCGTCGATCAGCTTGTCCCGCAGCGCGGAAATCCGCGCGCGCTGGGCGTCAAGACCCTCGACCGCCACCCTCGCCGCTGCCGCCATCGCGACGACACCGGCGACATCCGGTGTGCCCGAACGCACGTCACGCTCTTGGCCACCACCATGCAGTAGCGGCACGCAGGCGGTGTCGCGGCGCAGCAGCAGCGCGCCCACACCGGTGGGACCACCGAACTTGTGGGCGGCGATGCTCATCGCCGACAGGCCGCTTGCGGTGAAGTCCACCGGAATCTGCCCCACCGCCTGGATGGCATCACTGTGCATCGGGATATCGAATTCGGCTGCCACGGCAGCAAGTTCGGCAATCGGCAGAATGGTGCCGACCTCGTTGTTGGCCCACATCACCGTCACCAGGGCGACGTCATCGTGATCGCTGAGCGCCTCGCGCAGCGCGGCGGCCGTCACCATGCCGTCGGCACCGACCGGCAGCCACGTCACCTCGGCACCCTCGTGCTCGACCAGCCACTCCACCGCGTCCAGCACCGCGTGGTGCTCGACCGGGGTGGTCACGATCCTGCGCCGCTGCGGCGCCGCGTCGCGCCGGGCCCAGTAGATACCCTTGATCGCCAGGTTGTCGCTCTCGGTCCCGCCTGCGGTGAAGATGATCTCCGACGGCCGGGCCCCGAGCAGACCGGCCAGCTCCTCGCGCGCCTCCTCCATGCGGCGGCGCGCGGCGCGGCCCGTGGTGTGCAGCGACGAGGCATTGCCCACCGTCGCCAGAGCACCCGCCATTGCCTCGATCGCAGTGGGGTGCATCGGTGTGGTGGCGGCATGATCCAGGTAGACGGAGCGCATAGCCCAACCAGGATACCGGCAGGCCGGATGACCTCAGGCGACCAGCGCATGCCCGTGAGCGCCGCGGGCCGGCGCGGGGGCGTCGGACACCCCCCGCACAGCGGCCTCACACCGTGCCGCGAGGTCGCGGCGGTCGGTGCCGGGGAGCTGCAGTGACTGCACCTGAACGTGGCATACCGTCATCCGGGCGGTGATGACGCGCCGCACCGACGCCAGCAGCGAGTCGTCGCCGATGAACGCCGGAATCGTCGATGGTCGACCGTCGCGGTGGTGGTAGGTCATCCGCAGCGGCTGCACAGGCCTGCCCGCGTCGATCGCCCCCTGGAACATCGCCGGCCGGAACCGTCCGTATCCCAGGCCACACCACGTCGTGCCCTCCGGGAACGCGACGACGGTCTGCCCCGCGGCCAGCCGCGCGGCCACCGTGCGCACCACGTCCGGCAGCCGACGGAGGTTGGCCCGCTCGATCGGAATGACCTTGAGCAGGCGCGCGACCAGTCCGAGCGCGGGCCAGTCGATGAGGTCGGCGCGCGCGACGAACGACCCCGGCAGCACCGCCCCGATGATGAAGATGTCCACCCACGACACGTGACCGCTGACCACCAACACACCGCTCAGGTTGCGGATCGGACCTCCCGAGGTGGTGATTCGCACGCCGAGGCAGCGCAGCATCAGGCGGCAGTAGACGCGCTGCACCCTGGAGCGACCGGGCAGCGGGACCGCCAGCAGCGGTAGCGCGGGAAGCAGCAGCAGCGCACACGCGATGCGCGCGGCGGTCCTCAGCACGACGATCGCCGGACGAGAGGCGGTGGCGACGTCGACCCCGATGCATGACGCGTCACACGACGCGCGCGGCAGCCAGGGACTCGCGGTGAGCCCGTGGCTGCTCATCGGGCCGACCTGTCGCCCAGAGCCTCGGCCTGCCCCACCGAACGCAGGCGTTTCAGGTAACGCACGTCGGCGTCGGCCTTGTCCATCAGCGCCGGGAAGTCGCCGACGCCGAAGTCCGGATCGTGGGCCGGTTCGCCGCACACCTTGGCGCCCAGCCGCAGGTAGCCCCGCATCAACGGCGGAATACTCACGCGAGCCGGGGCCTCGATATCGTCCAATCCCCTGCCGTCGAGAAGCACAGGCCGGTACGGGCGCACCTCGTACTTCGCGGGGTGCCGCTGGCGGACGAAGTCACGCACGCCCCGCAGTTGGCTGCCCGGCGGCTCGTCGGGCGACCCCTGCACCGGTACCGAGACGCATCCGGTGACGTAGTCGTATCCACAGCGGTCGAGGTAGGCCAGGATGCCGGCCCACATGAGCAGCACCACGGCGCCGTTGCGATGGTCCTCGCGCACCACGGCACGACCCATCTCGACCAGTGACGGCCGCAGCGGGTCCAGAGACGTGACGTCGAACTCGGTGGCGGTGTAGAGCCCGCCGGCGGCGATGGCGCCCGGTGGCGGCAGCATGCGGTAGCAGCCGACCAGCTCGCCGGATCCGTCCTCGCGGACCAGCAGGTGATCGCAGTACTCGTCGAACCGGTCGGCGTCGCGACCGTCGGCCGAGGCGGCCAGGCCGAACCCGGGTTCGGAGGTGAACACCTCGTGGCGCAGCCGCTGAGCGGCGTCGATCAGATCCGGATCGGTGGACAGCAGCAGGGTGTAGCGCGGCGTTGTCGGGCTGGTCGGGCCGCTGGGGGCGGCAGCGTCGGCGGCGATGAGTACGGATGCAGTGCTCATGGCCTGAACGGTCGCCCAGCCGTCGGACCGGATGCCAACGGCTACGTGACGCGTCCGTGCACGCTTGATGACGAGTTGTGTGCGGTCACCGCTTCCTCAGTGGTCGAGAAACACAACGTGCTCAGCCACCGGGTTGCGCGGAATGTCCAGGTTGTTGGCGGCGAACTGCGGATCGGCGTAGCCGATCGACATGCCACACAGAATTGTCAGCTCCTCGGGGATGCCGAGCTGTTCGCGCAGCACGTCGGGATACAGGGCTATCGACACCTGCACGCAGCTGCCGATCCCGCGCTCGGTCAGCGCCAGCAACAGGGTTTGCAGGAACATGCCGACCCCCACCGCATCCACGTTCCCGAACTCCCGATGCATGCACACCACCCCGGCCACCGGTGCGTGGAAGAACTCCCAGTTGCGCACCTGCGCATTCCACCGGCCCTCGGCGTCGCTGCGCTCGATGCCCATCGCGCCATAGATCAGGGCGCCGCTCTGCCTGCGCCGATCAGCGAAGCGCGGCGGCAGGCCCGCCGATCCGATAGCAGGCGGATTCGCGTCGACGGCGGCGAGCAGCGCGTCGACCAGCCGCGCGCGCCGCTGGCCCGTGGCCAGGAAGACATGCCACGGCTGGGTGTTGGAGTTCGACGGTGCCCGCATCGCCAACGCCAACGCCTTATCGAGCAGCTCACGGGGAACGGGCTTGTCCGGCAGGAACATCCGCGATGACCGGCGCGCCAGGATCGCCTCGTCGAGTCCCATCTCGGTCATGCCGCCGCACCACCGCCGTCGGCGTGCAGCGTCGACCCGGTGATGAAACTGGACCTGGGTGAGGCCAGGAAGAGGATCGCCTCGGCGATCTCCGCCGGCTTCGCGGTGCGTCCCAGCGGTAGTGCACGGCCCAGTTCCTCGTTGGTGTCACCCCATTCGGCGACGACGCCCTCGGTCGCGGTCGGACCGGGCGCGACGCTGTTCACGCGGACGCCGCGGGGCCCGAACTCGGCAGCCCAGGTGCGGGTCAGCGATTCCACCGCCGCCTTGGAGGCGCTGTAGGTCGACGCCCCGGCGACACCCTTGAACGCCACCATCGAGGTGACGTTGACGATGCTGCCACCCCCGCGTTCCAGCATCCCCGGCACCAGCGCCGCCACCAGGAAGTACGTCCCGCGCACGTTGGTGTCGAACGTCCGCTCGAACGACGCGAGATCCTGATCCACCGTCAACGCACCCGGGAACGAGGCCGCGTTGTTGACGATGACGTCGACGTCGCCGCACTGCGCGACGAGCGCACTCACCGACTCGACGTCGGACAGGTCGGCGGCGACGAAACGCACGCCGAGCTGCGCCGCCGCGGCGGCACCGCGGTCACGGTCGCGGCCGGTGATGACCACGTCGGCACCGGCCGCGGCCAGCAGCCGTGCCGCCTCGAGGCCTATGCCCGCCGTTCCGCCGGTGACCAGCGCCCGCCGGCCCGCCAACTCCCGCGCGGTCACGCGCGCGTCGCCAGCCAGTCGGTGAAGTGGGTGCTCGCCAGCGTCGCGCCGTCCCCGGTGACGAGGCTGTTCTGTGTGAGCGGCGTACCGAAGTACGTGGCGGCGGGGTCGACGGAGACTGGCGTGTCAGCGCCCTTGGCGGCGAGCACCGCGCGCGCCATATCGGCGAACGGCATCTTGTCGGGGCCCCCGAAGTCCCTGGTGCCGTTGATGGCGTCCGCCGTCGCGGCGCGGGCCACCTCGGCGGACACCTCGGCCGCGGCGACCGGTTGGATCAGCGCATCGGGTGCATGCACCTCGTCGCCAACCTGCAGCGTCTGCGTGATCGAATCGGCGAACTCGTGGAACTGGGTGGCGCGCACGATGGTGTGGGGCAGGCCCGACTCCGAGATCGTGCGCTCCTGCACGACCTTGGCCCGCAGGTAGCCGCTCTCGGGCAGCCCGTCGACACCGACGATCGACAGCGCCACATAGTGCCCGACACCGGCGGCCTTGGCCGCGGCGACCAGGTTGGCCGCGGACGCGGTGAAGAAGGCCAGCACCGCATCGTCTGCGAACGACGGCGAGTTGACGACGTCGACGAGTACCTGTGCGCCCGCGACGGCCTCGGCCAGGCCGTCACCGGTCACCACATCGGCACCGCTGCCGCGTGACGCCGCGACGACATCGTGGCCCTGCGCGGTGAGCAGTTCGACGACCTTTGTACCGATGAGGCCACTGGCCCCGATAACTGCGATTCTCATAGGGAAAACTCTCCCACCGCGCAGGCCATCGCGGCACCCTGGAAAGTCCGTAGTCCTCGGCGAGGATCCTGCGCAGACTCCATCGAACAGTGTGTGCGCCGATGGTCGAAAAGCACAGAACCGTTCCTTATGAGTGAGTAGCCCTGAATGCTGCTCGATTGCGGCCCGAACGGTGTTGGCCGCGGCTGGCGGGGGTTCTCCGGTGGACCGCAACCCATCGTATGGGTGGCGGTGGGCCGGAACTGCCGCGTCTGCCAACGCGGCTGGGTCCAGGTTCGGGCCTGGCCGGTGGAGTGCTCGCGACGGTCCTCTGTCCGTTGCGGGGTCCTGCCGCCCGTCGCCTGATCCTCAATCCCAATCCACGTCTGCCGATCGCAGCCGCCGCGCCGTGATGGCCGGTGACCGGACCGGAAGTCTGATGCTGCAGGGGTTTGACCCAGTGCTGGGCTCCCCACTTACTGGTGTACGCCGAATCGACCCCGATCACGGCGATGCCCCGCCGCGGTGCCATCGAGGTCAGCCGGGTGCGGAACTTGGCGGTGGGAATGCCGGCCACGGTGCGCCGGAACCGTTTACCGCGCGTGCCGCTACCCATCGTTTCGCGGCCAGTGGCGCGGGCATCGGCGAAGTCGAGGTTCTCGATCACCACTGCCGCGCAGTTGGTGACCTGGGCGGTATCGAGCAGCGCGGTGATCGCAGCGCGAACCCGTCCGTCGCGCCGCGACGCGGGCAACCCGGCGGTGTCCATAGGAATCGTCACCGACTGCCCGACTGGATTGCCGCACCCGTCGAGCACGCAGCAGGCCAGGTGATCGGCGTTGAGATCGACGCCCAGGACCGCACCGGCGCGTAACTCCTCGATCGGGGCCGCCGCTGCAGTCACGTCATATTTCCAGGAGGCGTCCAGATACCAACGCCCACGCGAGGAGTCGTAACTGATGTCGTAGCGCACCGAGCGGCGACCCGCCACCCGCTGTGCCCACTCGCGGTCGCGGTGGGAGAACCTCACCGGTGCCGCGACGTCCAGATGCGAACCCAGCGCGGCGGCCAGGGCGGCGGGCACCTTGATCCGCAACCGGCCTGCGGTGTCGACGCGGATGGTCTCGTTACCGCCGGGCTTGCCCATCTCTCCATCGGCTGTAAGGAACATTCGCGCGACGTCCCAGCGGTCCCGCCACTGCTGCTCGATCATCCCCGCCGCGTCAAGGTGATTTCGGGCGCGCCACAACCGTTTCCCGCCCACGGCGATTGAGGGGTGGCCGGCCCTCAGAGCAGCCTGGGCGGTGTCCAGCCGCGACCTCAGTACTGCCAGCCGCCGCGTCTTCGCGAACCGCTCACCCGCGGATCGGTAGCCACGACGACGGCGCCGTCCCGGGACCGCGGGCAGGGCCTCCTGTTCTCCAGGGTGCAACGCGCACCGCTGCGCCAACACCCCCACGGCCTGCTCCAGGTCGGCCACGTAAGCACTCAGCGCGCGCATGCCTAGCTGGTACTGGTCCTCCACAGCTCGGGTGATCGCCCCCGCCCAGCGCGATGAGGACACCGCCGTCACCGCCTGTTTGCGCTGGGTCCGCCATCGGGCCTGCGATGCCCGATCCAGCCGGCCCAACTCGACCCGGCCTGACAACTCTGTCCGGTATGCCGATCCCAGGAACGATCCGATCGCCGCCACCGCGGCGGCCTCGGCATCGGTCAGGTGAATGCGGGTCCGGATCCGCGCCCCCGAAGGCGCACCTGCCACCACCGGATCACCTATCCGTCTCAGTGGCCGCCGCTCACCCCCCATGCCCACAATCATGGCCGCAGGCACCGACAAACCAGGTCCGCGCGACGTCGTGCTACGCGCAACCCATCGCGGTGATCGTCCGTTTAGTGCCGAGCGTCCGCACAACCGAGCGCAGAAGGACGTCAACGGCCGTACGCCGACACTGTCCGTGCGCCAACTCAGTGATAATGCGTCCCAAACGATCGCGATGCCCACAACTGTCCGCATTCTGCGCATCAGTCAGCAACCAACGCACTCCCCGTCGCGTCTCGTTCATCCCGCCAACGAGCTACGTGGAAGCAAAAAAGTACTCCCCGGAAGAAGGAACTGAATTTCAGTCCAATTTCCGGGGAGCACTTCACATGAGCTTCGGAGTTCTAAGTGTCTGTCTTACGTGTCGAATCTCTTCGACGGGTGGGTCAGCCCTTGCGAGCCTTGACCGCGTCCGTCAGCTGCGGGGTCACCTTGAACAGGTCACCCACGATGCCCAAGTCGGCGATCTCGAAGATCGGCGCCTCTTCGTCCTTGTTGACGACGACGATCGTCTTGGACGTCTGCATGCCTGCACGGTGCTGGATCGCGCCGGAGATGCCCAACGCGATGTACAGCTGCGGTGCCACCGTCTTGCCGGTCTGACCGATCTGGAACTGGCCCTCGTAGAAGCCCGAGTCGACGGCCGCACGCGAGGCGCCCACGGCGCCACCGAGTGCGTCTGCGAGATCCTCGACGACGCTGAAGTTCTCCTTGCTGCCGACACCGCGGCCGCCGGACACGACGACCTTCGCCTCGGTCAGCTCCGGACGCGCGCTCTTCGCAGCGGGCTGACGGGAGATGATCTTGGTGGCGTTCTCCGCGGGTGCGGGCACCTCGGCGCTGACCACTTCACCGGCACCGGCGACGGGCTCGGCCTCGACTGCACCGGGGCGCAGCGCGATGATCGGGGTGTCGCCGGCGGTCGCCTCAACGGTGTAAGCACCGCCGAACACGGAGTGCACCGCGACTCCACCCTCCTTGACGCCGACGACGTCCCACAGCACGCCAAGACCGGCCTCAGCAGCAAGCCGCCCAGCGACCTCCCTGCCCTCGGCGGTGGAGGCCACCAGCACGGCTGCCGGGCTGGCGGACTCGGTCAGCGCGACCAGCACGCCGACCTTGGGGGTGACCAGGAACTGGTCGGCGGTGTCGGACTCGGCCGCGTAGATCTTGGCCGCACCGGCTGCCTTGAGTGCGTCGGTCAGCGGCGCCGCGGTGCCCGGGGCACCGACGACGACGGCCGACGGCTCACCCAGCGCACGCGCCGCGGTGATCAACTCGGCGGTGATGCTCTTCAGATTGCCTTCTGCGTGCTCGACGAGCACGAGTACTTCTGCCATTGCCTCTTGTTCGCTCTCTGCGTCTGGGGGTGGGGGTTAGATGAGCTTCTGCGCGACCAGGTACTCGGCGATCTTCTGACCACCCTCGCCCTCGTCCGTGATCTTCTCGCCTGCGGACTTCGGCGGCTTGGGGGTAACCAGCTTCACCTGCGTCTCGGCCACATCGCCGCCCACGACGCCGCTCTCGATACCGATGCCCTCGAGCGTCAGCGGGGTGACCGTCTTCTTCTTGGCGGCCATGATGCCCTTGAAGGACGGGAACCGAGGATCCTCGACGATCTTCTCGCTGACGCTGACCACTGCGGGCAGAGTCGCCTCGAGTTCGAAGACGCCGTCGTCGGTCTCGCGCTCACCGGTCACCTTGCCGTCGGCGACGTCGAGGCTGCGCATGTGCGTCAGCTGCGGTACGCCGAGGTAGTAGCTCAAGATGGCCGGAACGGCGCCACCGACGCCGTCGCTGGACTCATTGCCCGCGATGACGAGTTCGATGTCCTCGATCTGTCCCAGGGCACTCGCCAGCGCGTAGCCGGTCTGGACGACATCGGAGCCGTGCAGGCCCTCATCCGAGAGGTGGTAGGCCTCGTCGGCGCCCATGGAGAGCGCCTTGCGGATCGCCGTCTCGGCACCTGCGGGTCCCGCGGTGAGCACAACGACGTTGTAGTTCGCGTCGGCGTGCTTCTCCTTGAGCTGCAGAGCTACTTCGACCGCCCGCTCGTTGATCTCGTCCAACACGGAGTCGCTACCTGCGCGATCCAGCGTGTGGTCGTCCGCGAGCTTGCGATCCTCGTAGTCAGGGACCTGCTTGATCAGGACCACGATGTTCGTCATGAGTCTGGTTCGTCCTCCTCGATGAGGCCGTTGACCGGCCTGCATTACCACGATTACGCTTTCGCCTACATGTTACTCGACGGTAACTTAGGTAGACGCGCAGGAACACCATAACCCGACCGAAGTTGACCTTCTGACCTCCCCTTAACTCCGGTTAACTCGGAGCGAACCGTCCGCGAAGCCCTCACGACTCCCCCGCTGCGTTAGCCTGCCTTCCAATGAGCGCAATTTCTCCTCGGCAGCCGTCGGCTGAGCCGACCTCCGACGTGCTTCCCCTCACCGGTGAACGCACGATCCCCGGCCTGGCCGAGGAGAATTATTGGTTCCGCCGACACGAGGTGGTCTACGAATTCCTTGCGGCGCGCTGCGCGCAACGCGATGTCCTCGAGGCTGGCTGCGGCGAGGGCTACGGCGCCGATCTCCTCGCCGACGTCGCACACCGCGTGATCGGCCTCGACTACGACGAGTCAGCAGTGGCGCACGTGCGGTCTCGGTACCCGCGGGTCGACATGCGGCACGGCAACCTGGCGGAGCTCCCCCTGGCTGACGGTGAGGTCGACGTCGTGGTCAACTTCCAGGTCATCGAACACCTCTGGGATCAGGGGCAGTTCGTGACGGAGTGCGCTCGCGTGCTGCGGCCGGGTGGAGCGTTGCTCATGTCCACCCCGAACCGGATCACGTTCTCCCCCGGTCTGGACACCCCACTCAACCCGTTCCACACCCGCGAACTCAACGCTCTCGAACTCACCGAACTGTTGACCGACAACGGATTTGAACTCGAGGCGATGCTCGGCGTCTTCCACGGACCGGGCCTTCTCGAGCGAGACGCGCGGCACGGCGGATCGATCATCGGCGCCCAGATCGACCGCGCTGTCGCGAATGCGCCGTGGCCCGCCGATCTGCTGGCGGACGTGGCTTCTATCTCCACCGCCGACTTCGAGCTGCTGGACGCCGGGGTCCGGGACATCGACGAGAGCCTCGATCTGGTGGCGATCGCGGTGCGGCGTGACTGATTCCGAAGGATCACATCCCCGGTCGCTGCGCTCCAGCCCGCCGGATCCAGTACCCGGACTCTTCACCCTGGTCCTGCACACCCACCTGCCATGGCTTGCCCATCACGGGCGCTGGCCCGTCGGCGAGGAGTGGCTCTACCAGTCCTGGGCGGCGTCCTATCTGCCGCTGATGCGTGTGCTGAGCACGCTGGCCGCCGAGAATCGCCGTGGCCTGGTCACACTCGGCATGACGCCGGTGGTCACCGCGCAACTCGACGACCCGTACTGCCTGACCGGCATGGATCACTGGCTGACGAACTGGCAGCTGCGCGCAACCGAGGCCACGACAGCGCGCACCGGCGACGGCACCGGCTACGCCGCACCGGAGGCCTTGCGCGCATTCGGTGTTCGTGAGCGTGCCGAGGCCGAGCGCGCGCTCGAGGACTTCGCGGTGGCGTGGCGACACGGCGGCAGTCCGCTGCTGCGCTCGCTCATTGACGCCGGCACCATCGAGCTGCTCGGCGGACCGCTGGCGCACCCGTTCCAACCGCTGCTCAACCCCCGACTGCGCGAGTTCGCCCTGCGCGAGGGCCTCGCCGATGCGGGCGCGCGCTTCGCCCACACCCCGCGCGGCATCTGGGCGCCCGAGTGCGCGTATGCACCGGGAATGGAGACCGGTTACGCCGCCGCGGGTGTGACGCATTTCATGGTCGACGGGCCATCGCTGCACGGCGACACCACCCTGGGCCGTCCCGTCGCCGACTCGGACGTCATCGCCTTCGGCCGCGATCTACAGGTCAGTTACCGGGTCTGGTCACCCAAGTCGGGCTACCCGGGGAACGCCGCCTACCGCGACTTCCACACCTACGACCACGTCACGGGTCTCAAGCCGGCCCGGGTGACGGGGCGCAACGTGCCGTCGGAGGAGAAGGCGCCCTACGATCCGGCCCGCGCGGATGCCGCCATCGACAGCCACGTCGCCGACTTCGTGGACGTGGTGCGCTCGCGGCTCATCGCCGAGTCCGACCGCATCGGACGACCCGCCCATGTGATCGCCGCATTCGACACCGAACTGTTCGGGCACTGGTGGTATGAGGGTCCGGTCTGGCTGGAGCGCGTGCTGCGGGCTCTGCCCGAGGCAGGCGTCCGCGTCGGCACGCTGTCCGACGCCATCGCCGACGGTTACGTCGGCTCCCCCGTTGAGCTTCCACCCAGCTCATGGGGATCGGGCAAGAACTGGCAGGTGTGGTCGGGCGAACAGGTCGCCGACCTCGTCGCGCTGAACGCCGAAGTGGTCGACACCGCGCTCGCCACGGTCGACAAGGCGCTGGCCCACAACGCATCTGGCGGTTCGACTGCGTCGACATGGGCGCCGCGCGATATCGTCGCCGACCAGATCCTGCGGGAGACGCTCCTGACGGTGTCGAGCGACTGGCCGTTCATGGTCAGCAAGGACACCGCAGCGGAGTACGCGCGCTACCGCGCACATCTGCACGCGCACGCCGCCCGTGAGATCTCGAGCGCCTACGCGTCGGGACGACGAGACAACGCCGAGCGGTTGGCACAGGACTGGAATCGCGCCGACGGGCTGTTCGGCGCTCTGGACGCGAGGCGGCTACCCCGATGAGAATCCTGCTGGTGTCCTGGGAGTATCCGCCGGTGGTGGTCGGCGGACTCGGTCGCCACGTCCACCATCTGGCCACCGCGCTGGCCGACGCCGGACACGAGGTGGTGGTGCTCAGCCGTCGCCCGTCAGGCACCGACCCCAGCACGCACCCCTCCACCGACGAGATGAGCGAGGGCGTCCGGGTTATCGCCGCAGCCCAGGATCCGCACGAGTTCGAGTTCGGCACCGACATGATGGCCTGGACGATGGCGATGGGGCATGCCCTGGTCCGCGCCGGGCTGGCGATCAAGTCGACTGGCCGTCACGCGGACAAGCCGTGGCGGCCCGACGTCGTCCACGCCCACGACTGGCTGGTGGCCCATCCGGCGATAACCCTCGCCGAGTACTTCGACGTCCCACTGGTTTCCACCATCCATGCCACCGAGGCCGGTCGGCACTCGGGCTGGGTGTCGGGCCGCATCAGCCGCCAGGTCCATGCCGTCGAGTCCTGGCTCGTGCACGAATCCGATTCGCTCATCACGTGTTCGGCGTCGATGCGCGACGAGATCACCGAACTGTTCGGTCCCGGATTGGCCGAGAACCGAGTGATCCCCAACGGTATCGATGCCAACCTGTGGCCGTTCGCCCGCCGCACGGCCCACGTGGGCCCGCCCCGGCTGCTCTATCTCGGCCGCCTGGAGTACGAGAAGGGTGTGCACGACGCTATCGCCGCCCTGCCGCGCATCCGCCGGACCCATCCCGGCACCACGCTGACCATCGCGGGTAGCGGCACGCAGCACGAGTGGCTCATCGAGCAGGCCCGAAAGCACAAGGTGCTCAAGGCGATCACGTTCGTCGGGCAGATCGACCACGAGCAACTCGTCACCCTGCTGCACGACACCGATGCCGCCGTCCTGCCGAGCCACTACGAACCGTTCGGCATCGTCGCGCTCGAGGCGGCCGCCACCGGCGCCCCGTTGGTCGCGGCCAATGTCGGTGGCCTTGGCGAGGCCGTCATCGACGGGCAGACCGGGGTGTCCTTCCCGCCCCGCGACGTCGCGGCACTGGCGACGGCGGTGCGGTCGGTGCTCGATGACCCGGAGACGGCGCAGACCATGGCCGTCGCGGCGCGTGACCGGCTCACCTCGGAGTTCGACTGGCACACCGTGGCGGCCGAGACCGCACAGGTCTATCTAGCCGCCAAACGCGGTGAGCGCGAACCGCACCGGCGCCGCATGATCGTCGAGCACGCGCTGCCCGACCGCTAGCCGCGGGCCCGTCGCGGCCGAATCAGCGGCGGGCTAGTGGGATGCCTTCTTGCGCTCGATATCGGCGAGTGCGGCCGCGAGTTCGGCACGCTCGGCGGCCGAGGTCTCCCATGCCAGCTTGCGGTTCTTGACCACCTTCGCCGGCGCACCGACGGCGATGGAGTAGTCAGGCACCTCGCCCTTGACCACCGCGTGTGCCCCGAGCACGCATCCGCGCCCGACCGAGGTGCCCCGCAGCACTGTGACCTTGGCGGCCACCCACGTGTCGGGACCGATCCGCACCGGCGCCTTGACGATGCCCTGGTCCTTGATGGGCAGCTCGACGCTGTCCATCCTGTGGTCGAAGTCGCAGACGTAGCACCAGTCGGCCATCAGAACCGAGTCGCCGAGTTCGATGTCGAGGTAGGTGTTGATGACGTTGTCACGGCCGAGAACGACCTTGTCCCCGATGCGCAGTGAACCCTCGTGCGCGCGGATGGTGTTCTTGTCGCCGATGTGGACCCAGCGGCCAATCTCCATGGTGGACAGCTCCGGGGTGGACTGGATCTCCACGTTCTTGCCGAGGAACACCATGCCGCGCGTGACGATGTGGGGATTCGCCAGCTTGAACTTCAGCAGGCGGAAGTACCGCACCAGGTACCACGGCGTGTAGGCCTTGTTGGCCAGCACCCACTTCAATGAGGCCAGCGTGAGGAACCGGGCCTGCCGGGGGTCGCGCAGTCGGGAGCCCCGCCAGCGAACGTGCAACGGAGAGCCCCACATCGTCGTCATGGCGGGAAAGCCTACGCGAGCCCGATCGTGGGTTTTCCGGGTCGCTGCATGACTCTCACCCGTCGCTTCGCTCGCCCCGGGCGCTCCACGGGTGGGAGGTCCCCCAGCGTCCCGGCACCGCGGGCTAGTCTCGGGACTCGATGTCTGCTCGACGAACGACCGCGCGCCGAATGACTGCCGTGACGGCCACGACGCTGGTGGCGCTGCTGATGAGCGCGTGCGGCGCCGATACCAGCTCGTGGGTCGAGGCGGTCCCCGCAACGGGATGGGCCGCCCAGTACGCCGACGCGGCCAACAGCAGCTCCACCACGGTCTCCGGCGCCGAGTCGCTCGCGTTGGACTGGACCCGCTCGGTCAAGGGCGAGCTCGCCGCGCAGGTGGCGTTGGGCTCGGGGAACTACCTCGCCGCCAACGCCCAGACCACCGGCGGGTGCTCGCTGATGGTGTGGGAGACCGACAATGAGGGCAGACAGCGTTGGTGTGGCCGGCTGTGGCAGGGCGGCGGGTTGTCCGGACCACTGTTCGACGGCTTCGACAACCTGTACGTGGGGCAGCCGGGCGCGATGCTGTCCTACCCGCCGACGCAGTGGATCCGGTGGCGCCAGCCGGTGATCGGCCTGCCGCTCACACCACGCGTCCTGGCGCCCGGCCAGCTGTTGGTGACGACGCACCTCGGGCAGGTCCTGGTGTTCGACGCGCACCGAGGCGTCGTTGTAGGTACCCCGGTCGATCTCGTCAGCGGGCTCGATCCCACGGATTCCCAACGTGGGCTCGACGACTGCCAGCCCGCCAGGGCGCGCTGTCCGGTGGCTGCGGCACCCGCGTTCTCACCCGAGACGCAGATGGTGGTGCTCGGGTTGTGGGAACCCGATGCCGACGCGCCGATCCTGATCGGGATGCGGTACCGCCAGGGCCAGAAGCCGCTGCTCAACCGGGAGTGGACCAGCACGGCCGTCGGCGGTGGGCCGCTGTCGAGCCCCGTGATGTCCGCCGATGGTCAGACGGTCTACGTCAACGGCCGCGATGACCGGCTGTGGGCGCTCGACACCGCCAATGGCGAGGCCAGGTGGTCGGTTGACCTCGGGTTCCAGCCGCAGACCCCGCCTTCGGTGACACCGGACGGTTTGATCGTGGCGGGCGGCGGCCCGGATGCGCGGCTGACGGCCGTGCGCGATGACGGGGACGGCGGCGAGGTGGTTTGGACCCGCGATGACGTCGAACCCCTATCGACATCTTCTCGGGCGGGCACCGACGTCGGTTACACCGTCGCGCGCGACGGCGAGAACGGTATGACACTGCTGGTGTTCGATCCCGCCGACGGCCACACGCTCAACGCCTACCCGCTACCGCACGCGACGGGGTATCCCGTTGGTGTGTCGGTGGGCCATGACCGGCGCGTGGTGACGGCAACCAGCGACGGTCAGGTGTACGCGTTCGCTCCCGCCTGACGAGTCAGGTGATCTTCCTCAGGCGATCATGGCGTCGATGGGTGCCCGCGGCACGGTGACCTCGAGCGCCCCGACCGACTCCGGCATCATCTCGCCCTGGCTGAAGAAGAAGATCAGCGAGTCGTTGGTGATGGCGAAGTTCTCGTAATTCGTCGGGTCCAGCCCGACCCCTGGGGCGATCGCCACCGCCTGGCCCGACTGCTTCTCCAGCTCGGCGGCCACGAGGGGTGCGATCACCGGGAAGGGCTCGGTGCCCTCGCGGAAGAGGTTGCCGATCGTGATGGGCTTGCGCATGCCCTGATCCCAGTTGAACGACTTGTAGAAGGTCTGGGGGTGCGCACCACCGACGTCCTGGAATGTCTTGAACACGACGGTCTGCGTGCCGCGCGGCGGGACCGCGGAGTTGTACTCCGTTGCCACGGTGTCCAGTTGGTAGGGCATATCGCGTGGCCCGGGCATCTTGGCCACGTTGAGGAAGCCGTCGCGGGTCTGCTTGACGTAGTCGGCGACGTTCTGTTGGTCGGGAAAGTCGACCGGATAGGTGACGTCGAGGGTATAGGCGGGATCGGTCGCGGCGATGCGGCACATCTGGTCACCGTCCAGCACGCCAGAGAAGTCAGCGCACTTGGGTGGAGCCGCCGATGCGACGGCCACAGTCGACCAGCCGAGCGCCGTGGTGGCCGCCACCGCCAGCGCAAGTGTCGCAACGCGCATTTCAAGCCCTCCAGCCACCGGGCGGCACCGGCGCCGCACTCGACACAATACCTGCGACATCAGTGCGTGGGTCGGCAAAGATATGCCACCGCCCGGCTCGCCCGGCCTGCGCCGATCCTGGTGATGACCACCGAAAGCCGCTGGGTTCCGCGCAACCGCAGGCGCGGGCGCAGCACATCGGGGTCGACGTCGACGCCACGCACCAGGATCTCGACCGCCCCGACCTCGCGGGTCGAGAGCAGTTGCCGCAGGCCCCGTTCGCTGTAGGTGATCTCGTCGAGGACCTCGAACCCACGGACACCGTCAGGCAGCTGATCACCGGACAGGTAAGCGATCTCGGGGTCGAGCTGCCACAATCCGTGTCGCGCGGCGTAATGGCGCACCAGACCGGCACGCACGACGGCTCCGTCGGGGTCGATGATCCATCGGCCCGCGGCAGCGACAGCGCAGTCGTCGGGATCGGCGTCGGTGATCTGTTCGGCACGGTCGAGGACGGTCGCGCGCCGCGTGACGCCTGGATCGGCGAGGCCCGCCGACCACAGGCAGGCCTCACGGACACCGCCCGCCAGTGATGTCACCTCGATCTCGCCGATGAACCCGAGCTGACCGATGGCCGCGAAATCGATTCCGGGAGCGCACTTCACGACGATGTCTCGCCCGGCATACACCTCGAGCAGCGCATCGAGCGCGGGCGTATAGGCCCGCGGATCGAACCGGCGCCGTCCACCGCTGCGCCGGGCAGGATCGGCGACTATGACCGTGTCACGCGTGACGGGGCGCAGCGCGTCGGCCAACAGCAGGTCCACGCCCGCGACGTTGTTGGCGGCCATCGCCAGGCGCACGGGATCGACATCGCTGCCGACGACCTGAGCCGCAGATCTGCTCAGCGCGTCGAGTTCCGCACCGATCGAGCACGTGACATCGTGCACCACCGCTCCGGCCAGCCGCCGGGCACGGTGTGCCGCAACGGGTTCCGGGGTGGCCTGCTGTAACGCCTCATCGGTGAAAAGCCACGTCTGCGCGGTGCCGAACTTGCCGGCCGCCCGCCGCCGCAGCAGCGCGGTCTCGATCAGGACGGCCGCGCGGTCGCCGAAACTCTTTCGCGCCGAACCGATGTCGGCGATGCGCGTGGCATCGGTCAAAGGGTATACGGCAACCTCGTCGATCGCCCTGCGCCCCTGCTCGCTGCGCAGGTACGCGACGTCGTCGAGGGTGAACTGCAGAGTCAGGAGGGTTTGACCCCGGTGACCATGACGTTGTAGAACCAGCCCTTCGGCACGACACGACGCCACACATTGGCGTCCACCCAACTCAGGGTGGTCCAGCTCTTGAACGCGAACCTCGCCCAGCCCCAGCCCAAGCGGCCCGGGGGTACCGACGCCTCGAACGTGCGCACCGGCCAGCCCAGCATCGCGGCGGTGAACTCCTCGCTGGCGGTCTCGACCTCGGTGGCGCCGGCATTGCGGGCCATCCGCTCGAGGTCGCCCGGCTCGAAGGTGTGCAGGTCGACGATCGCCTCGAGCGCGGCCGCGCGCGAGGACTCGTCGAGTTCGGTCTGCGAGCGTCGCCAGCCCTCGAGGAAGGGCAGCTTCGTGACGTTGGTCGACACGTGCCACGTCAGCGTGGACAGGTTGCGCGCGTAGACGTTGCCCTTGGTGGTCGGCTCGCCGGCGAACACGAAGCGGCCACCGGGCTTGAGCACGCGCACGACCTCGCGCAGCGACAGCTCGACGTCGGGGATGTGGTGCAGGACCGCGTGGCCGACGACCAGATCGAAGGTGTTGTCCTCGTACGGGATGCCCTCGGCGTCGGCGACCCGTCCGTCGACGTCAAGGCCCAGCGACTGACCGTTGCGGGTCGCCACCTTGACCATGCCCGGGGACAGGTCGGTGACCGAGCCGCGACGGGCCACACCCGACTGGATGAGGTTGAGCAGGAAGAAGCCGGTACCGCAGCCCAGCTCCAGCGCCCGGTCGTAGGGCACCTCACGCTGGACCTCGTCGGGCACGATGGCGTCGAACCGGCCACGCGCGTAGTCGATGCAGCGCTGGTCGTAGCTGATCGACCACTTGTCGTCGTAGCTCTCGGCCTCCCAGTCGTGGTAGAGCACCTGCGCCAGCTTGGTGTCGTGCCGCGCGGCCTCCACCTCCTCTGCTGTGGCGTGGGGGTTAGGAGCCGGGTCGAAACTGGTCATGAAGGGCAGCCTAACGGGCCGCGAAGGAAGCTTTGGCGGCAGCCAACGCCGCGGGTGAGGAGTCAGCGAACCGACGGGCCCAGGCCAGTGCGGCGTCAAACACGTGATCGGGTGCCACGGTCTCGTCAACGAGTCCCATCGCCAACGCCTCCTCGGCGCCGACGAAGCGTCCGCTGAACACCAGATCCTTGGCCTTGCTCTCCCCCACCGCGCGGGCCAACCGGCGCGTCGCGCCCTCGACGGGAGCCCGGCCGTCGAGGATCTCGGTGGCGCCGACCTTGACGTTGTCACCGCTGATCCGCCAGTCGGCCGCCAGTGCCAGGGTCAGACCGCTGCCCAGCGCGTAGCCGGTGACGGCGGCCGCCGTGGGTTTGGGAATCGCCGCGACGGCGTCGACCGCGTGCCGGCACACCTCACCCGCGACCCGGGCCTCGGCGGGGTTCAGGGTCTGCAGTTCGGGCAGGTCATCGCCTATGGAGAAGATCTCGTGCCCACCGAACACTATGACGACGGTGGCGTCGTCACGCGCACCGAGTTCGGTCGCCGCAGACGCGATCTCACGGCACACCTGGCGGGTAAGCGCATTGGTCGGCGGGCGCGACAGCATCAGCGTGCCGATCCCGTCACCGACGTGGACGCCCACGAACTCCCTGGGGGTCTCGCTCATACCAGTGGAGTGTCGGCGCTGTAGCCCTGCGGCGCGCGACGGTTGCGTGCCTCGTTGTAGCGGTCGCTGTTGAAGAACTCGATCTCCCAGTTGCCGGTGTCCTTGTTGGCGGTCAGGTGGGGTTCGACGGCGACGATCTTGCGTTCGACGGCGAGCACCTCGGCGACGGTCCGACCGTTCAACGAGTCCAGCTGGGTCCAGGTCGGCGGGAGCAGGAACGAGCGGCCCTCGGCGAACTCGTCGAGACCGGCCTGTGGCGTGCTCCAGAACGCCCGGTCGGTCTCGGTGTTCTCACCGTCGGCACGCTGGCCCTCCGGCATGGCGCCGACGAAGAAGTAGGTGTCGTACCGGCGGGTGCGCTCCTCCTTCGGCGTGACCCAGTTCGCCCAGGGGCGCAGCAGGTCGGCGCGCAGGACCAGTTTCTCGGTACGCAGGAAGTCGGCGAAGGACAGCGAGTGGTTGGCCAGCGCCGCGCGCTCCGCGGAGTACACCGAGGCGTCGTCCACCAGCAGATCGGCGTCGTCGGCGGGCCCGGCGAACAGCACACCGGACTCCTCGAACGTCTCCCGTGCCGCCGCGCACACCAATGCCTCGGCGAGGTCGGTGTCCACGCCGAGTCGCTCGGCCCACCATGACGGCTCGGGGCCGTACCAGGCGATGTCGGCGTTCCGGTCACGGTCGTCGACGCCGCCACCGGGGAACACCATCACGCCGGCGACGAAGTCCATCTCGGAGTGCCGCCGCATGAGGAACACCTCAATCTGACTGGCGAGGCCCTTGCCCTGGTCCCGGATCAGCATCACGGTCGAGGCCGGCCGTGGCACCAGCGGATCGGTCGGATCGGACTTTTCCGATGCGCGATCCGCCTTCGGCTCCTCGCTGAGTGTCATGCACGCCTCCTATGGGCCGCGCGGGTACGAGTGCGCCGCGCGAAATAGCGACCGTCGATCATGTCCAGGGCGATCGACTGGCCGAATGCCTTCGACAGGTTCTCCGAGGTGAGGACGTCGGTGAGCAGCCCGGACGCCACGGCGGCGCCCTCCGACAGCAGCAGGCAGTGGGTGAAGCCCTGCGGGATCTCCTCGACGTGGTGGGTGACCAGCACGGTGGCCGGTGCGTCCGGGTCCGCGGCGAGGTCGGCGAGGCGCGCGACGAGTTCCTCGCGGCCACCCAGGTCCAGGCCCGCGGCGGGTTCGTCGAGGAGCAGCAGTTCGGGGTCGGTCATCATCGACCGCGCGATCAGCACACGCTTGCGCTCCCCCTCGGACAACGTTCCGTAGGTGCGCTCGGCGAGGTGCTCGGCACCGACGCTCTCCAGCATGTCGACGGCCTGCTCGTAGTCGACGTCGTCGTACTGCTCGCGCCAGCGACCCATGACCGCGTAGCCGGCGGAGACCACGACGTCGCGCACCACCTCGCCGTCGGGCACGCGCTGGCTCAGTGCGGAACTGCTGAGGCCGACCCTGGCGCGCAGTTCTGACATGTCGGTCTTGCCGAGCCGCTCACCCAGCACGTAGGCGGTTCCCGACGTGGGGTGCTCCATGGCGGCGGCGATCCGCAGCAGTGACGTCTTGCCCGCGCCGTTGGGACCCACCACAACCCAGCGTTCGTCGAGTTCGACCGCCCAGGTGATGGGTCCGACGAGTGTCTTGCCGCCGCGTCGCAGCGTGACCCTCGCGAAGTCGATCAGCAGGTCTGGGTCGACTGTCTCGGATCCATCGTCTCCTGCCGTGGGCACTCGCTCATCGTAGTCAGGCGCGGTGTGACGATCGCCCACCCACTGGCGGCAAGCCACCTCTTCGGCGTCATATGCAGCACCAGTTGAACCAGCGGGCCGATGCCGAGCGCGTAGATGACGGTGCCGATTCCCACCGTGCCGCCGAGCAGCCAGCCGACGGCCAGAACGGTCGCCTCGATCGTTGTGCGCACCAGACGCACCGACAGTCCGGTCCGCGCGACCAGGCCGGTCATCAGCCCGTCCCTTGGCCCCGGGCCCAGGCCGGCACCGATGTAGAGCGCCGTGCTCACGGCGTTGAGGATGACGGCCCCCAGCATCATCGCGACCCGCACCGCAAGGTTCGATGGTTCGGGCAGGATCGCCAGGCTCGCGTCCACGGTCACAGCGATGACGATGACGTTGGCCACCGTGCCGATGCCCGGCCGGTTGCGCAGCGGGATCCACGCCAACAGGACGACCACGCCGACCGCGGCCGAGGCCACGCCGATGGACATGCCGGTGCGCTCAGCCAGGCCCTGATGGAAGACGTCCCAGGGGTCCAGTCCGAGGCCTGCCCGCACCATCATCGCCATCGAGAGGCCGTAGCCGGTCAAGCCGACCAGCAGGGCCACCCCACGGGCAGCGGCGCGCGTCACGCATGGTCCGGGAAGCGGGCGCGGATCGCGTCGAGGTCGGCACTCATCCGTCGGGCATCGGCGTCGTCGGAGCAGCCGGCCGAACCGGCCATGCGGGGTGTGGTGCGGAAGACCCGGCCCAGTTGCCGAGCCGATCGCGTAACCCGAGAGGTCCAGTTGAGTGCCATGGCTCAATACTGGCTATCGATTTCCTTGCCATCAATAGCCAGTTGAGGCAAACTGGCTGGAATGATCGAGGATCTAGCGGGCCGAAAGCTGGATGTGGACCTCTTGGTTCGGGAGCTGGGAAACTGGCGCACCTCCAATGCCAGCGGCCCGGCCTATCAGGGCCTCTCCAATGGTCTGCGCATGCTGATCGTCGACGGCCAGCTGCCGGTCGGCGCCCAACTTCCCAGCGAGCGTGCCCTGGCCGATGCCCTTCGCGTGTCCCGGACCACCGTCACCGCCGCCTACTCCGAGATGCGCGACGACGGCTACCTCAGCGGCCGCCGGGGGGCGCGCAGCGTCACGGCGTTGCCGATCAGCCGGGGTGGTGCCGTGGTCCCGACGCCGGCGACGGTGACGCTCGCCGCGGCCACCCTCGCCGCGCCCGCGGCCATCGCGGCACAGGCCTTCGCGGAGGCCGCCGAGCAGGTCACGCCGTATCTGCACGATATCGGCATCGAGTTGGCCGGCGTCGCGCCGCTGCGGATCGCGTTGGCCGAAAGATACAGTGCGCGTGGGCTTCCCACCGATCCCGACGAGATCATGGTGACCACCGGCGCCCTGCACGCGATCGGCCTCATCCTGGCCACCTACACCCAGCCCGGCGATCGGGTGCTCGTCGAACAACCCACCTATCACGGCGCGCTGTCCGCCATGGCGACCCGCGGGCTGCGACCGATCCCCGTCGCGGTGACCAGCGACGGCTGGGAGGTCGACGCCATCGACGCCGCCATGCGGCAACTGGCCCCCAATCTGGCCTATTTGATCCCCGACAACCAGAACCCGACCGGACTGACGCTGCCCGTGCCGAGCCGCGAGCATCTGGCCCGCGTCATCGCCGACACGCGAACCCGCACCATCGTTGACGAGACGATCACCGACATGTGGCTCGACGAGGCCGTCCCCGCTCCGTTGGCGGCTTCGATGACCGCCCGGCGCGAGCTGGTGCTGACCGTGGGGTCGATGTCGAAGTCGTTCTGGGGTGGCTTGCGGATCGGCTGGATCCGCGCCGACCGCGCCACGCTGGCCACCATCGCAGCGCAGCGCCCGTCGATCGACATGGGCACGCCCATCTTCGAACAACTCGCCGCGGCAAGGCTTCTCGCCGCCGAGGACGAGGTTCTGCCGGAACGCCGCGACATTCTGCGTCGGCGTCGCGCGCTGCTGTTGTCGATGCTGAACGACCTTCTGCCCGACTGGCAGCCCCTGCCCGGCACAGGCGGCCTGTCGCTGTGGGTGCGGCTGCCCGCGCCGATGAGTTCCGCGCTGTCGGCGGCGGCGTCGCGGATGGGGCTGGAGATTCCGCCGGGTCCACGTTTCGGCGTGGACGGCACGCTGGAGCGGTTCATCCGAGTCCCGTACGCGTTACCCGAACCCCAGCTGACCGAGGCGATCGAACTGCTCGCGCACGCATGGCGTTCGGTCACCGGAAGCGTCGGCACCGACCACGGCGCCGTGGTCGTCTAACCAGCGCTACTCGGGGATGTCGACGCGGCGCAGTGTCCCGTCGGTGGCGTCGGCGGCCTCGATCTCACCGCGCGTCACACCCAGCAGGAACAGCACGGTGTCCAGATACGGGTGACTCAGCGAGGCGTCGGCGACCTCGCGCAGCGCCGGTTTGGCGTTGAACGCGACGCCCAACCCTGCCGCGGCGAGCATGTCGATATCGTTCGCACCATCGCCGACGGCCACGGTCTGCTCCATCGGCACACCAGCCTGCTGCGCGAAATCCCTCAGCGCCTTGGCCTTTCCGGGCCGGTCGATGACCTGTCCGATCACCCGGCCGGTGAGCTTGCCGTCAACGATCTCGAGTTCGTTCGCAGCGACGAAGTCCATCATCAACTCGTGCGCCAGCGGCTCGATCACCTGCCGAAAGCCACCGGAGACGATGCCACAGTGAAAGCCCAGACGGCGCAACGTCCGAATGGTGGTACGCGCGCCGGGGGTCAGCTCAATCTGCTCGGCGACGTCGTCGAGCACTTCAGCGGGCAGGCCCGCGAGTGTCGCCACCCTGCGGTGCAGTGACTCGGCGAAGTCGAGCTCACCGCGCATGGCCGCCTCGGTGACCTCGGCGACCGCGGCCTCCGCACCCACACGGGCGGCCAGCATCTCGATCACCTCGCCCTGGATCAGCGTCGAGTCGACGTCGAACACGATGAGCCGCTTGGCTCGTCGCGACAGGCTGTAGTCCTCGAGTGCGATGTCGACACCCTCGTCGACACCCACCCGTGCCAGTGCGGTCTGCAGCTGGGCGTAGGCGGCTCCGGTCGGCACCGACACGCGCAGTTCCAACCCCGTGACCGGATAGTCGGAGACGCCGCGGATGGTGTCGATGTTGACCCCGAGTGCGGCCACCTCACGGGCGACAACGCCGAACGCCTCGGCGCTGATGGGCCGGCCCAGCACCACGATCGTGTGGGTCGACGGCTCGCGCAGCACGGCGAGGTCGTCACTGCGTTCGATGGTGACGTCCAGGCCGACGCTGTGGATGGCGTTGGTCACCGCGTCGCGCAGTTCTGCGCCACCCGCGATATCAGCTGCGCCAGCGACCAACACGGCCAGCGTGAGGCGTCCCCTGACGACAACCTGTTCGACATTGAGCAGTTCGACGGAATGGCCCGACAGCACCTCAAAGAGTGCTGAGGTCACACCTGGTTGATCGACTCCGGTGACGGTGATCAATACCGACACCTTTGACGTGTTCACCCCTGCGAACCGCCCCGACTGCCCGCTCAGGTGCGAACGTGCTCGTCGTCGAGCCGCGTGACGTCCCCGTCATCGGGCCCGTGCGAGCGACCGACGTGTGCCTCGGCACGCATCCGTTCGACCATGTGCGGGTAGTGCAGCTCGAACGCCGGGCGCTCCGAACGGATCCGGGGCAGCTCGGTGAAGTTGTGCCGCGGCGGCGGGCAGGACGTCGCCCACTCCAGCGAGTTGCCGTAACCCCACGGATCGTCGACGACCACGGGCTCGCCGTAGCGCCAGCTCTTGAACACGTTCCACACGAACGGCAGCGTCGAGACGCCCAGGATGAACGCACCGGCAGTCGAGATCACGTTCAGCGTGGTGAACCCGTCGGTGGGCAGGTAGTCCGCGTAGCGACGCGGCATGCCCTCGTCACCGACCCAGTGCTGCACGAGGAACGTGGTGTGGAAGCCGATGAACGTCAGCCAGAAGTGCAGCTTGCCGAGGCGCTCGTCGAGCAGTCGGCCAGTCATCTTCGGGAACCAGAAGTAGATGCCCGCGTAGGTGGCGAACACGATGGTGCCGAAGAGCACGTAGTGGAAGTGCGCGATGACGAAGTAGCTGTCGGTGACGTGGAAGTCCAGCGGCGGGCTGGCCAGCAGCACACCCGAAAGACCACCCAGCAGGAACGTGATCAGGAAGCCGACCGAGAACAACATGGGTGTCTCGAACGTCAACTGGCCCTTCCACATCGTGCCTATCCAGTTGAAGAACTTGATGCCCGTCGGTACGGCGATCAGGAACGTCATGAAGGAGAAGAACGGCAGCAGCACCGCGCCGGTGGCGTACATGTGGTGCGCCCACACGGCGATCGACAGCGCAGCGATGGCCAGCGTCGCGTAGATCAGCGTGGTGTAGCCGAAGATCGGCTTACGGCTGAACACCGGGAAGATCTCACTGACGATGCCGAAGAACGGCAGCGCGATGATGTACACCTCGGGGTGCCCGAAGAACCAGAACAGGTGTTGCCACAGCAGAACGCCGCCGTTGGCGGGGTCATAGATGTGAGCGCCCAGGTGTCGGTCGGCGGCCAGGCCGAACAGCGCCGCGGTGAGCAGCGGGAAGGCCAGCAGCACCAGGATCGACGTCACCAGGATGTTCCAGGTGAAGATCGGCATCCGGAACATCGTCATACCCGGGGCGCGCATGCAGACACACGTGGTGATCATGTTGACCGCGCCGAGGATGGTGCCGAGACCACCGACCGCCAGGCCCATGATCCACAGGTCACCGCCCGCTCCCGGGGAGTGGATGGCGTCGGTCAGCGGCGAGTAGGCGGTCCAGCCGAAGTCAGCGGCGCCGCCGGGCGTGATGAACCCGCCGAGCGCGATGAGCGCACCGAACAGGAACAGCCAGAACGAGAACGCGTTGAGCCGCGGGAACGCCACGTCGGGCGCGCCGATCTGCAGCGGCAGCACCAGGTTGGCGAAGCCGAACACGATGGGCGTCGCGTAGAACAGCAGCATCACCGTGCCGTGCATGGTGAAGAGCTGGTTGAACTGCTCGTTGGACAGGAACTGCAGCCCCGGCAGGGCGAGTTCGGTGCGCATGAACAGCGCCATCAGTCCGCCGATGAAGAAGAAGATGAAGCAGGCGACGCAGTACATCATGCCGATCACCTTGTGATCGGTCGTCGTCACCAGCTTGTAGATCAGGTTGCCCTTGGGACCCATCCGTGCCGGAAACGGACGCCGTGCCTCGAGTTCTCCGATTGGGGGCGCTTCGGCTACCAACAGATCCTCCAATAAGTTTCGACGGCCCGATGCCGTCGTGCCCAGGGATGCTGGTGTGAATCTTATCCCCCGAACCCCCGCCCGACACCATGGGTCCTACGAACTGTCGTATTTCGTGCCGTCGCGTCGATCGACGACGCCTAACCGACTGCGATGTCGCTGAATGTTACCGTCGGCGACGTGCAGTTATTCCGACGCCGGACGGGTTTGATCGCCGCGACGGCCGCTGTCGCGACGGCCGTCACGATCACACTGGTGAGTGGCTGCGGCGGCGCCGAAGGTGACCAGAATCCACCCACGCTCAACGCCGCCGACGCACCCGTCACCAGCACCACCAGAATCGCGGGCGCCAACGTCCTGGGCAACCAGCGCAGGCCCGACGAGTCCTGCGCACCCGACCCCGCGCCGCTGGACGACGGGCCCGACCGGCGCGAGGTCCGGCATGCGGCGGGTAGTACCGAGGTCCCCGCTGACCCCCAGCGCATCGTCGTGCTGTCCGGCGACCAACTCGACGCCCTGTGCGCGCTGGGGTTGCAGTCGCGCATCGTGGCTGCCGCCGTGCCCGACGGGACACAGAGCCAACCGTCCTACCTGGGCACCGTCGTCCACGAGGTGCCCGCCGTGGGTGAGCGCACCGCGCCCGACCTGGACGCGATCAGGGCCGCGACACCCGATCTCATCCTGGGTTCCGAGTCGCTGACCCCGCAGGGCTTCGGTCCGCTGTCGGAGATCGCACCGACGGTGTTCACCGGCCCGCCAGGTTCGGCGTGGCGGGACACGCTGCGGACGGTGGCCGAGGCCACCGGGCGTGGCGGCGCGGCGAGTCGCCTGATCGAGGGCTTCGACACCGCCGCCACCGACACGGGCAACCAGAACGACGCCACCCATTTCCAGGCGTCGGTGGTGCGACTCACCGACAAGACGCTGCAGGTCTATGGCCGAGAGGACTTCGCGGGCAGCGTGCTGACCGCGGCGGGCGCCGATCGCCCCGCTGCCCAGCGGTTCACCGACAAGCCGTACCTCGAGATCTCCGTCTCCGATCTTTCCGACGCCGACTTCTCGGCCGCCGACGGCGACATCGTCTATCTGTCGTTCGACTCCCCCACCGCGCGGGCTCACGCGCCCGAGGTGCTCGAGAGTGACGCTTGGCGACGGTTGTCGGCGGCCAACGACAACCGCGTGTTCGCCGTCAACGACGAGGTGTGGCATACCGGCCAGGGCATCATCGCGGCCCGCGGGATACTCGACGACCTTCGGTCGCTCAACACACCGATCAACTAGTACCCGGCTTCACCTAGGACCCGGCTCAGCGATGAGTCTGGCGGCGCCCGCAGGTCTATCTTCCGACCGGAACCACCAATACCTCGGGAGTGGGCATGGGCCTCATCCACATCGAACTGTTCGCAACCCTCGACCTCGTCGGGCAGGCGCCCGGCGGCCCCGACGAGGACCCCGTGGGGTTCCCGTTCGGCGGCTGGCAGGCACCCCTGATTGACGAGGTCGCCGGGGCGCAGATCGGCGCCGCGTATGAGGGCACCGACGCCCTGCTGCTCGGCAGGCGGACCTATGACATCTTCGCCGCCTACTGGCCACACCAACAGGCAGACGGTGAGGACGGGGCGATCGCCACCCTCTTCAACAGCGTCCCGAAGTACGTGGCATCCCGCGGCAGACCCGACCTGTCGTGGTCCGGGTCCTCGCAGCTCGGCCCGGATCTCGCCGACGCGGTGCGCGAGATCGGTGACCGACACGAGCATGTGAAGGTCGTCGGGAGCCTGAACCTGGTGCAGACCCTGCTGCGCGAGAGGCTCTTCGACCGTCTCGACCTCTGGGTGCACCCGATCGTGCTCGGCGTCGGCAAGAAGGTGTTCGACGGTGGCGAGGTGCCCACCAACCTCACACTCCTCGAGCCGCCGGCAGCCAGCCCCAAGGGCACGGTGTACCTGCGCTACGGGCTCGCCGATGGCACGCCGGGGACGGGAGACATGAGCGCACCCGATCGCGGCGCGAGGTCCGATGACTGAGGCCGTCTAGCCGCCGTGCCCGACCTCGTGCAGCGCCTGCTGGCCGAACTGGCCGAGCGCCAGCGCATCCTCTGGCAGCACCAGATCACCACTGTCGATGCGATTGCGCAGGTAGGCGAAGGTCTGCGCGGTCTGCGCGAAGAGGTGCTCGCCAGCGCGCAGCGTGGGACGCTGCGCGCCGTCGGACGTCGCGAACTGAGGTAGCGGCTTGACCTCGGTGTCGTAGTCGACGTTGAAGAACAGCGGAAACGAGTACCGCTCCTCGCGCACCCTGCGCACGCGATGGCTGGTGGCGACGAAAGCGCCGTTGGTCCACAGTTCGAGCAGGTCTCCGATGTTGACGACGAGGGTTCCGTCCACTGGGGGCACGTCGATCCACTCCCCCTCGCCGTTCATCACCTCCAGACCGGGCGCGGTCGGCTTCAAGAGCGTGAAGCACTCGTAGTCGGTGTGGGCACCGATGCCCAGGCCGTCGGTGGCATCGGGGTTGTACGGATAGTGCACGAGGCGCAACTGACTCGGTGTCTTGGATGCATGTCGGGAGAACACATCGGGGTCCTCGCCAAGCGCGACCGCGAACGCCCACAGCAGTTGCTGCCCCACCTCGAGAACCGCGCCGTAATACGCCGTGACCGCGGTGGCGAAGCCCGGCAGGTCCGGCCACGCATTCGGGCCGAGCATCGGGTTGCCTGCAACGTAGTCGGGGTCGTCCTCGGGCAGGTCCAACGCCGTGTCGAACGCCTCCTTGAAGTCGGGCGGGCCGGTCTCCATACCCTCCTCCCCGACCGGTACGTAGCCGCGGTGACAGCGCGATAACCCGATGTAGGTGCGCATCTTCTCCTCGACCGGCAGCGCGAAGAAGGCCTTGGTGGCCTCGAGCAAGCGATCGAACAGTGACTCGTCGATACCGGTGCCGCTGATGTAGAGGAAGCCGACATCGCGTGCCGCCCGGCCGATCTCGGCGGCGACGCGTTCGCGCTCGGCCCGGTCCTGTGACCGAAGCCCGCTGATGTCGACGATCGGCACGGATGTGAATGCTGTTGTGCCACTCATGTATCGATGTCTCCTTCAGTTCGGTCGATCGCCCACCGCGCACCGTTGGCCTGGACCTGATTCTCAAAGCACCCGATGCCGAGGGCCTGCCATCTCGCCCCGCCCACCGTGTCGATCACCACCACACCGCCGCCGGCCCAGCCGAAGAGCGTGCCCACCCGGACCAGTAGCCCAGGGGAACCATCGGGTGCGCGCAGAAACCTGGCGCCGCACGGTGACGACGGTCCGCCGTCGCGGACCCAGTGCTCGACGTAGTTCTCGTGTATGCCCGTCTCCACCAAAGTGTCACCGTCCCAGGCCATCCTGCCCGCGTCGGGAAGCGGGCCCTGCGGTTCGAGATCGATATCGCGGTGCCATTCGAAGACGTCGCCACCCACACCCAGCGTGCCCGCGAAACCACGCGAGTCGACGTAAGCGGTTGGGCCCTGCAACCAGGTGACGTCGGTTCCCGTGTCGCGGGAGCCATCGACGTTCACCAGAAGCGTCCGCCGCCACAAGCCCGCGTAGTCGGCTGCCACCAGAACCGTCACGGGTTTGCGAACCGATCGTGGAAGTGCTGTGTCAGCTCCGGCCACACGTGCGGGTCGTGGCCCGGGATCAACTGATAGCCCTTGTCACTAGCCAACTTCTTGAGTCTGCGGATCGGCTCTATCGTCTCCTCGGGCTCAACGTCGATGAACCCACCGATCGCCAGTTCCTGTTCGATGTTCTCGGTCAGATCCGCTGCGTCGAAAGCGAACACATACCCTTCCACGCCCTCGCCGCCGGTAACCGACTCATCGAGTTCGACCACGAAGCTCTGGTGGCCCGGGGTGTGGCCGTACGTCGGCACCGCCGTGATACCCGGCGCGACCTGCGCCTCCCCGTCGGCGAGGCGCCACTCGATGTTCGGGTCATCGAAGTCGACCCGGACTATGGCGTTGCGCTCCGGCTCGGGGTGGTTGGACAGCCCGTACTCGAGTTCGCGGCGCTGAGCGTGCACCGGCACCTTGCCCGCGAACAGCTTCAGTCCGCCGGCATGGTCGTGGTGCAGATGGCTGACCGCGACGGTGTGAATATCGTCGAAGTCGACCCCGACCTCGGCCAACCGCTGCTCGATGGGTTCGCCGGGACCGGGCAGCACCGGCCGGTACTCAACGGTCGGGAAGAACCGCCGATACAGCGCGGGATCCCGTACCAGCGCGGTGTTGAACCCGGTGTCGAGCAGCACCCAACCGCCGTCGGTCTGCAGCAGCACACCCGGCACCGGCTCGCGCATACGCTCCTCGGCCGGCGCCCCGTACACCGACACCGACTTCGGCAGTTCCTCCCAGCCCAGCGTCAGCAGGATGATCCTGCGGACACCGCTGCGGCGGATGAGTGTCGCCATCAGCCCACCGACAGGTTGAACAGTCGCAGCGAGTTCGGGTTCGTCACGACGTGCGCCTGCTCCACGCCCTTCAGCCAGGGTTGGGCGACCATGAAGTCATCGACGTCGGCCATGTTGAGCCAGCAACCCGTCTTGATCGCCTCCTCTGCGGCGGTCGAGAATGGTTGTGGTGCACCACTGTTCAAACCCTCTGCCAGAGCTGCCGTGATGGGCGGTGCGGAGCACCCCAGATAGTTCAGCCCGCCGTCGGGGTCGAATGTGATGTGTCCCCACGTGTACGGCGAGGGGGCGTCCGGCCATGCGGTGGCCGAGAAGATCTCCGGGGCTGACTGCCCGTCGGTGCCGATCCAGCCGTAGATCTCCGAGGTCGGATAGCTCTGCACCTTCGCGGTCAGCCCTGCCGCGGCGAGCTGAGTCTGAATCAGGTTGCTGATCAGCTGGTTGTCCGGGTTCGACGAGTCGTACCCGATGGTGATCGACTTCTGGTCGGCGGGCAGGCTCGCCGCGATGTTGGTCAGTATCGACGGATCGTGCGTCACGGACTGCTTGGCGAACTCCGGTGCCATCATGTTCGGCGGGTAGACCTGCTCGGCCTTCTTGCCGCGGCCGAAGTAGGTCTGCTTGACCAGGGCGTCGACGTCGATCGCCGCCACCACTGCGTTTCGGTTCGCGACGTCGGTGAACATCCCCTTGCGCGGGTTCAGGTAGAGGTAGTTCGACATCATCGAGGGCAGCGAGTAGTGCGCGTAGGTGTCGTCGTCGAGATACTGCTCGACGGCCGATGACGGCAGGTCGTGCATGATCGCGGCGATCTGACCGTTGTTGAACTGCAGCTGTTGCGCCGAGACGTCGGTGATGACGGGGATCTCGACCTTCTCGAAATACGGCTTCTCGCCCCAGTATTCGGGATAGGCGGCCAGCGCGTAACGGGACCCGACCTCCGCGGCGGTCAGCGTGTACGGGCCGGTGCCCAGATCGTGGTTGGTGAGGTAGGTCTGTGCGTTGTCACCGCCGGCGTTCTTCGCCAAGCCCTCGGGGCTGACCATGCGGGGCCCGTAGGGCGACGCGAGATAGTCGAGGAATGCCGAGTTGGGCGCCTTGAGGGTGATGGTGGCGGCGTAATCACCCTGTGTCGTCACCGATTCAACGTCCTTGACCATGTAGGCCGGGCCCTGGTTCACCGCCGCGCGCCGGTCGAACGACGCCTTGATGGCCGCTGACGTGAACGGGGTCCCGTCATGGAACGTGACACCCTCGCGCAGCTTGAAGGTGAAAACTCTGTGGTCGGGTGACTCGGTCCACTCGGTCGCGAGCAGCGGCTCGATCTCGGGCTTGGCTGTGCCGCCCTTGTACTGCAGCAGGCCCTCGTAGGTGTTCGTGGTCAGGAGCAAACCCTGACTGGCGTAGAAGATGTCGGGGTCCGGCGGCTGGCCGGGGTCCTGCAGGAACGACACGTGCAGCACCTTGTCGGTCGGCGCGGCGCTCGGAGTGCCACCACCGGAGTCCGAACCCCCGCATCCGCTCAGTGCCAGCACGGCTGCGAAGCCGAGTGCCGAGAGGGCGCGAAAACTCATACGCTTCAACGTCATCGGGTGGCTCCTTCGAGAACGGGGGTGGTCGGGTGCAGCGTCGCGAACGCGTCCAGGATCTCCTCAGTGCTGCGCACAGCACCTGCCTGCAGGTACTCCATCGCGTCGAGCGCGGCGTCGTGGCGGTACTGCGACGAGCCACCCACGCAGTCGGCGACCACCCTGACGTGGAAGTCGCGCTGATGGGCGTCGGCGAACGTGTAGTGGACGCACACGTCGGTGAGACCGCCCACCAGGATCAGCGTGGAGGCCTTCAAACCTGACAGCACGATCTCGAACTCGGTGCCGATGAAGCCCGAGTAGCGACGCTTGACGATGTGGAACTCCAGGTTCGGTCCGTCCAGATCGGGTAGCAGTGACGGGTGCAACGCCGTGCCGGGTCTGCCGTCGACGCAGTGCACACCCTCGGTGCCGTCCAGTTCGCGACCGAAGTCGATTCCGCTGGGGCGGTGGACTTCCTGAAAGAACACGATCGGAATGCTGGCGGCCCGCGCCGCGGCGATCAGGCGCTGTGCACGTTCGATTCGGCCGTCGTAGCCGGGCATGTGGGCGATACCCACCTCGTCGGCCGGCATGTCACCGGCCTCCTGCATGTCGACGACGACCAGAACGGGGTTGTCCACGATGAGTGGCTGTTTCGGCACCTATCCTCCTGTGATTGCGATACGTGGGTCGGCGGCCGCCTGGAGTAGGTCCACGGCGGTGTTGATGAAGACGTAGATGGCGCCGAGCATGATGGTGACGCCGGCGATCGCCGGGAAGTCGGCGACCGGAATGCTCTGCGCGATGTACTGGCCGATGCCGGGCCACCCGAAGACCTGCTCGACGACGAGAACGCCCGAGAACATCAGGCCCACCTGCAGACCTGTCATCGAGAGCGCGGCACCAACGGAGTTCCGCAGCACGTGTCGTGCCATGATTGCGCCCTCCGAGAGTCCCTTGGCGCGCGCGGTTCTGGCGTAGTCGCTGTCGATGTCGCCGAGCAGGCTGCTGCGCAGCACCCGGCCAATCGCCACGGCAGGTCCGATCGCGATGACGAGAGCGGGCAGGATCAGATGGTGCAGTGCGTCGGCCACGACGTCGAACCGTGCGTGCAGCAGGCCGTCGACCGTCAGCAGGCCGGTGGGCCCGTCGGGCGGGTTCGGCAACCCGCTGCGCCCGTTGGCCGGAAGCCAGCCGAAGCTCTGATAGAAGACGATGAGCCCGAGGATCCCGAGCAGGAACATCGGCGCCGATGATCCGGTGAACAGCACCGCGCGCAGCAGGCTCGCACCGCGCCACCGCAGTGTCGTGCTGAAGGCCAGCAGCACCGCGAGCAGGATCGCGATGGCCAGTCCGAACATCGCCAGTTCCAGTGTGGCGGGCAGAAAGTCCCCGAGATCGGACAGCACCGGGTGACGGGTGCGGTAGGACGTACCGAGGTCGCCGCTCGCCGCGCCGGTGAGGTAGTGCCAGAACTGCACCAGCACGGGCTCGTTGAGTCCAAGTGCTTCCCGGCGGGCGGCCACGGCGTCGGCCGAGGCCTGCGCACCCAGCTGCGCCTTGACGGGGTCCAGCGGCGAGATGTGTTGCAGGATGAACATCACTCCCGTGAGTGCGACCAAGATCGCGATCATCGCGCCCAGCCGGGCCGCCACGAATGTCTTCACTCAGGCGCCTTTCTCTTCGCGCAAGCGCTCATCGGCCGCCGCCGACCTTCATCAGATTGCGCAGACAGTCCCCGGCGATGTTTCCCACCAGCGCCAGAACGAGCACACCGAGACCGGGCATCACCGGAATCCACCACTGCTGCAGGAAGTAACTGAGGTTGCGAGCGGAGTCGGCGCCCAACTCCGGTGCGGGAGCGGATTGCCCCAGCCCCAGGAACGACAGTGCTGCCAGCGTGAGGATCAGCGTCCCGATGTCCAGGCTGGCAGCCACAATCGCGTTGGGCACCGCACCGGGAAGGAGGTGCCTTCCCGCGAGCCGAAATGGGCTCACGCCAGCGAGTTTCGCGGCCTCGACGTGCGGGCGCGCGGCCAGCCTGGCCACCTCGCCTCGCACCAGCCGTGCATAGAACGGCCACCACACAATGGACACGGCGATCAGCGTGTGGGCGAACCCGGGTCCGAGAGCGGCCACCACAGCGATCGCCAGCACCGGTGCGGGTAGCGACAGGAACGCGTCGGTGACGCGCATCAGCACCGTGTCCACCCAGCCCCCGGTCGCGCCGGCGATCAGACCGACCAGGCCACCGATGAACAACCCGACGGCGACCACCACCAGTGCGGCGAACCAGCTCGAGCGGGCCCCGTAGAGCACTCGGGACAGGATGTCGCGTCCGATGCTGTCGGTGCCGAGCAGGAAGCCGTTCTTCCCGGGCGACTGCAGCGGCATCCCGACCGGTGTCAACGGGTCGTATGGCGCAAGAATCGGCACCGCCAGGACTATCAGCGTCACGACGATGACGAGTGAGAAGCCGATCCAGTTCACCACCATCGGGTTGACCCGTGGCAGTGCCGGGATCCGGTGCCCGGGCTGACGCGCCAGAGGCACATCGGACAGTGCAATCGCCATCAGAGCGCCCGCCTCTCGATACATGCCACCTGATGCGGATTGCCCGGTATGCCCTCGAGGCGGACGTCGAGTTCGGCGCCGTTGCACGCGTCGATGGCGATCGGGCAGCGCGGATGGAATGCGCAGCCGGCAGGAGGTGACAACGGGCTCGCGGGTTCACCTGCCAGCGCCCGGGATTCACGACCGAGATCCGGGATCGAGTCGACGAGCGCCTGCGTGTAGGGATGAGCGGGGTCCCGTATCACCCTGTCCGCAGGTCCGATCTCGACGATGCGACCGAGGTACATCACCGCGATCCGGTCGGCGACCACGCGGGCCACAGACAGGTCGTGGGTCACGAACACCACTGACATGTCCAGGCTTCGACGAAGGTCACCGATGAGGTTGAGCACCGAGGCCGCCAGCGACACGTCGAGCGCACTGGTCGGCTCGTCGCACAGCAGGACGGACGGGGGGACGACGGTGGCCCGTGCCAACGACACTCGCTGGCGCTGACCACCCGACAGCTGGCCGGCACGCGACTTCGCGACGTCGGCGGGCAGCCCGACGCGCGTCAGCACCTCGGTCACCGCGTCCCGGCGCTGCGCACGCGACATGGACGTGCCGCGCAGACGTTCGGCGATGAGCTCGCCCACCGACAGCCACGGGGTCAGCGAGGCGCCGGCATCCTGGAACACCATCTGCGGCCTGCGACCTGCCAGCTCGACCGAACCGGACGTGGCCGTCTCGAGTCCTGCGATCACCCGCAGCAGCGTCGACTTGCCCGACCCGCTCTCACCCACCAGTGCCACCGACTCGCCGTGCCCAACCGTCAACGAGACTCCGCGCAGCGCATGCAGTTTGCCGTGGTCGCCCGGGGAGCGGTCCAGCCAGCGCCTGGCCACCGTGAACGTCTTGGTCACGCCATGGCACACCACTGACGGCGGTTGCGCGGCGCGGTCGGAGGATGGCGCGGCGAACGGCTCAGGCGTATCCGTCGAGGGCGCTGCGGCCGGGGTCGCTTCGAGGTGCTCGGCGACGGCGACACCGTCGGCGTGGCCGAGCGCCACGATGCACGCGCTGACCCGATCCGGCGCGATCGCGACGGGTTCCGGTGGCGTTTGCCCGCAGGCGTCGGTGGCGATCGTGCAGCGCGGCACGAACGCGCATCCCGGTAGCGGGTCGGTCGGGCTGGGCACCGAGCCGGCGAGCGCGGTGAGCCGTCGGTCCCTCGGTGTGTCCAGCGTCAGTCGCGAGCGCAGCAAGCCGTGGGTGTAGGGATGACTCGGTGCGCCGAGCACGTCGGCGGTCGGACCGATCTCGGCGATGCGACCCGCGTACAGGACGGCGATGCGGTCGGAGATCGCAGCGGCCACTCCGAGGTCGTG
The DNA here is from genome assembly GCF_022557175.1 of Mycolicibacterium sp. YH-1. The sequence goes on from NZ_CP092915.1 coordinate 4,600,232, forward strand.
GGTGATCAGCACAATGCTGCAGCCGATCTCGTCGCGCAGCCGCTGGAGCAGCCGCAGAACCTGGGCCTGCACCGTGACATCGAGTGCGGTTGTCGGTTCATCGGCGATGATCAGTTCGGGATCACCCGCGATGGCCATCGCGATCATGACGCGCTGGCGCAGTCCGCCGGAGAGTTCGTGGGGAAACGCGCGCATCCGGCGCTTGGGCTCCGGTATGCCGACTGCGGTGAGCAGGCGAAGGGCCTCCGCGTCGCTGCCCGCGGCCTCGGCGACCTGCTTTCCGATGCGCATGGTGGGGTTCAGCGACGTCATCGGGTCCTGGAACACCGCACCGAGATCGAGCCGTCTGACCTTTCGCAGCACCTTCGCGTCACCGGAGACCATGTCCGAACCGGTCACGGAGGCAGTGCCGTCGATCTTCGCGTGCTTGGGCAGCAGACCCAGCAGGGTGAAACCCAACACGCTCTTGCCGGAACCCGACTCGCCGACCAGCCCGAGAATCTCACCGGGGGCGATCGCCAGCGACACACCGCGGAGCGCACACACGTCACGGCCGTTGCGGCGGAACGTGACCCGAAGGCCGTCGACCGTCGCGACGGGATCCGCCGTCGGCGGGACCGCAGCACGCACGGCAGGCGCGTCGACTGTGGAGACGGCGATTCCCATCGAAGCACTCCCGGTGTGAGGCGGTTGGTTGGCTGCGGCACCACGTCGTGCTGCTGGCCTGTCAGTTGACAGTTTTCACGGCGCGTGACCCCGACGGGTGTCGCTGGCGTAACCAATTGACGCCGTACGTAACCGCTGCGTATCGCGCGTTTCTATCGTGTGACAGAATTCGGAGGGCTACCGAAGGTGGTCCCCCATGGTCCACCATGGGGGCATGCCACTCGCCAAGGCCGGACGCCCACGCCTGCATGACCAGCGGCGTCCAGGAACCACCGCGCGTGACGAAATCCTCGATGCCGCAGGTGAATTGTTCACCACCATGGGCTACACCGGCACGTCGACCAGGACCATCGCCGACTCGGTCGGCATCCGCCAGGCATCGCTCTACCACTACTTCAAGACCAAGGACGACATTCTCTGTGCGCTGTTGAGCCAGACCGTCGCACCAACGCTGGGCTTCATCCCGAGCCTCCTCGGTGCCGATCCAGCACTCACAGCCGCTGAACACCTGCATGCGCTGGCCGCGTTCGACGGCAACCAATTACTCAGCGGCCGTTGGAATCTGGGTGCGCTGTACCTGCTGCCAGAGCTTCGTGACGCCAGGCTGGAGCCGTTCTGGTCGGACCGCGAACGGCTACGACTTCACTACTTGGCGCTCAGCCGTGCGGTGATCGATCAGACCGGCGTCCACGAGGCCGCCGCGGACCTGCCATTCCGACTCGTCGAATCGCTGGTCAACATGTGGTCGGTGCCCGCAGGACCAGAGCGTGCGGAGCTGCCCGTCCACGTCGCCGACGCCTGCTTGCGGGTTTTGGGCATCCCCGACGTCGCGGCGACGGGGATACGGGCACGCAGCCTCGACGAGATGGAGCGCTACACCCGCGCCGCGTCCGACGGCGACGACGTTGACGGCGACGTGGCGTCGACGTACCCCAGGTAGGTCGGCCAGTCGCCGTGGCGCGATATGTCCTCGCCTTCACGCCATGCCTGCAGGGCACAGCCGAACCCGACCACCTCGGTGCCGTCGGCGAGCGTGACGGCACCGAGTGACATCGGGGCGGGCAGCGCAGCCAGGAAGTCACCCAACATGGCCGTGCCGATGAGCCACAGCTCGCCGCCTATCGCGGTGCCGTCTTGGTGGCCCACGCGCGCCAGCCCAGGCTTGGGCGGTGTGGTGTCCAGCGCCGCGAGTCGGTACAGCGGCGCGGTGCGGGCCGGCCCGATCCAGCGCGCACCGCGGTCGGTCAGCTGCCACGCCAGTGGTTGACCGCGCAGGTGCGCGCCCACCACGAGAAGCTTTACCGCAGTCAATCCGGCGCTCGTCGGCCAGGGCGGCGGTGCAGCGGCTGGTGCGAGGGCAGCGGCTGGTGCGAGTGCGGTGCCCGGAGCGGCCACCGACTCCGGCTGCTCGATGACCAGCCGCGCGATATCGAGGGCGACGGCGTCGGCACCGGGCCGCGCGATGACCGACACCCCGAACTGGTCCTCCCCCGCGGTGCCCGACGGCACGGCGACGGCGCACAGATCCATCAGGTTGCAGAAATTGGTGTAGGTGCCCAGCCGCGCGTTCACGGTGACCGGTTCTGCGGTGACCTCGGCGATCGTCGGATGCTCCGTGGTGGTCGGGATCAGCAGCGCATCGCAGCCCTCGAGTTCTGCCATCGCCGTTGCCGTCAGCGTCGCGAGGCGGGCACGGTCGGCAAGCAGGGTGCTCGCGGTGACCTCACCGGCCGCCGCCACGATCGCGCCGACGGTGGGGTCGACCTCGTCGCGGTGGGCGTCGACGAATGCGCCGACGGCCTCGTGTCGTTCGGCAACTAGCCCGCCGTCGTACAGCAGCCTCGCGGCGGACAGGAACGGGCCCAGGTCGATCTCCTTCAGTGTCACACCGCGATTGGCGAGCCGCTCGCACGCCGCCCGGAATGCGGCCTGCCACTGGACGGACAGCGCCGGAAGCTCCCGCGGCACCGCCACGACCGGGGCGTCGGGGGCGGCAAGCGGCGCGTCGGGCGGGAACGGCCGTGCACCGCTCGTCTCGTCCGGGCCGGCCATCACACCCATCGCGGCAGAGGCCGTGTCGAGGTCACGCGCGAAGACCGTCACGCAGTCATAGGACCGACAGGCCGGCACGACGCCGTCGGTCGGCACCACACCGTAGGTGGGCTTGATGCCGACGATCCCCTGCAGTGCTGCGGGCACCCGCCCCGATCCCGCCGTGTCCGTGCCGACCGCCACGTCGACGAGGCCAAGGGCCACCGCGACAGCGGATCCCGCGCTGGACCCACCCGATATGCGGTCGGGCCTGCGGGCATCGCGGACGGCGCCGTGCGGGCTGCGCGTTCCGACCAGACCGGTGGCGAACTGATCGAGGTTGGTTGCGCCGATCACGACCGCACCCGCCGCTCGCAGACGAGCGACCGCGGCCGCGTCCTTTGTCGCGGGCGTCGACGAGTAGGTCGGACAGCCCGCGGTGGTGGGCAGGCCGGCGACGTCGACGTTGTTCTTGACCGCCGCCACCAGTCCAGCCAGTGGGAGTTCAGCACCCCCGGCGACCAAGACGTCGACCGCCTCGGCATCGGCAAGCGATTCCGCCATGGGGCGCAGGAAGATCCAGACTTCGGGACGTTGCCCGGCTTCGATCGCGGCGTACGCCGCGCGAACCCGCTCGACCGCCGTCATGCCGGGATGCCCGCCGCGTCGCGTCCCGCCGAGGGCGGACCGACCACCACCAACGGCGCACCCGGGTCCACCTGATGGCCCGCCTGCACCAGGATCTGCGTCACGATGCCGTCGGTCGGCGCCCTCAACACGGTCTCCATCTTCATCGCCTCCAATGCCAGCAGCGACTGTCCGGCCACCACACACTCACCCACCTCGACGTCGACCTTCCACACACTCGATGCGAACGGCGCATCGACCCGTTGTTCACCGTCATCGAGGACGAGATCGGCGGTCGGCGGCTCGGCGTGCGACTCCGCCCTTTCGGCACGGTCGAACTCGCCGGCCGCGGCCCATGCGGCACGTTCGGTGGCGAATGCCGCACCCTGGCGCTCACGGAAGTCCGCGATCGACGCCGCGTGCTCGTCCAGGAACCGTTCGTGTTCGGCCAGCGAGAAGGTGCCCTCGGTGATATCGATCGAACCCCGCCCAGCCGCGAGATCGGCACGCATGTCGAGCAGCTCGTCGGGCGACACCGGGTACCAGGAGATGCGGTCGAAGAAGCGCAGTAGCCAGGGGCTGCCCGGCTCGAACGGTGTCGTGTGCCGATAGCGGCTCCAGACCTGCGTGGTGCGTCCCACGAACTGGTAGCCGCCGGGACCCTCCATGCCGTAGATGCACAGATAGGCGCCGCCGATGCCGACGGAGTTCTCCGCAGTCCATGTGCGGGCCGGGTTGTACTTGGTGGTGACCAGCCGATGTCGGGGATCCAGTGGGGTGGCGACGGGTGCCCCCAGGTACACGTCCCCGAGTCCGAGTGTCAGGTACTCCGCCGAGAAGACGACGTCCATGACGTCGGCCTGCGATGCCAGACCGTTGACACGGCGGATGAACTCGATGTTCGACGGGCACCACGGCGCGTCGTCGCGCACGCCGGAGGTGTAGCGGGCGATGGCCTCCCGCGTCGCCGGGTCATCCCATGACAGGGGCAGCCGCACCGAACGGCTGGGCACGACGAGCTCCGATGTCCCGGGGAGATCGTCCTCCAACTCGAACAGCAGGCCAAGCAGGCGGTCGATCGGTAGCACGTCGGGGTCGACGTGCACCTGCAGCGACCGGATGCCCGGCGTCAGGTCGACGATGCCGTGCACGGATCCGCCCGCGATCTCCGCCTGAAGCCGGCCGTGCAGCGCGTGCACGCGCGCCCGCAGCGCGAGATCGAGAACCATGTCGCCATACTCGACGAGCACGTTGTCATCCCCGTTGCGGCGGTAGGTGACGCTCGGCGCGCCGTCGTCCGCACGCCGGGCCAGCACGCCGTCATCCCCGTCGCCGCCGGTCCGCACCACCGATGACGTTGCACCACGGGTGATTCCGAGGTCACTGCGGGACGGCGCCTCCGCTGCGCGGATGGGCACGAACCGCACGGTGTCACCGGGGCGCAGCTGGCCGAGCTTCCATCTGTCGGCGGTGACGACGGTCACCGGGCACACGAAGCCGCCCAGGCTGGGCCCGTCGGGTCCGAGCAGGATCGGGGTGTCTCCGGTGAAGTCCAGGGCACCGATGGAGTACGCGGTGTCGTGGATGTTGGACGGGTGCAGTCCCGCGTTCCCGCCGTCGGGTCGGGCCCACTGCGGCCGTGGTCCCTCGAGTCGGACCCCTGTGCGCGCCGAGTTGAAGTGCACGCGGTAACTGGCGTCGAATAGTGTCTGGATATCGGCGCGGGTGAAGAACTCCGGTGCGCCGTGCGGACCCTCGGTGACCGCGAGGTCCCAGTCCGACGGAATCGCAGGGCGCACCTCGGGTCCGATCGGTCCCGTTGGTTCGGCGTCTCGCGACCGCGGCGCAGCGCGCAGGACATCACCGACGACCAGTTGGCGGCCGCCGTGGCCACCGAACCGTCCCAGCGTGAACGTCGATGCGCTGCCCAGATATTCGGGCACATCCAAACCACCCGCGACGAGCAGGTAGGTTCGCAGTCCGGTCGTCTCGGCCGCGCCGATGTCGAGGAGTGCGCCTGCTGCGACCTCGACCGGCTCCCACATCGGGACAGCCGAACCGTCGACGGTCACGGCGCATTCGGCGCCCGTGACACACACCGTGGTCGGGTGAGTGACGCGCAGCGCCGGACCCGAGGCGGTGCACTCCAGGCCGGGTGCCCCCTCGGCGTTGCCCAACGCCAGGTTGCCGAGCCGAAACGACAGATCGTCCATCGGCCCGCTGGGCGGAACCCCGACGCCCCAGAGCCCGAGCCGGCCGGGCAGATCCTGCACCGTCGTCAATAGGCCCGGCCGTTCGACGGTTATCCGCGGCCGTGGATCGGCGACCTCGGCGAGGGTGGACGTACTGTGCGCGGCTGCCCGTACGTCGGAACTGTCCACGGCCGCGCGGAGCAGTCCTACGTTGACCTCGATACCGTGCAGGACCGTCCCCTCCAACGCACGACCCAACCGATCGAGCGCCTCGTTGCGGTCGGCGCCTGCGGTGATCACCTTGGCCAGCAGCGGATCATACGATGCCGAGACCTCGGTGCCCTGCTCGATCCAGGCGTCAACGCGCACGTCGTCACCGGTCGGGAGGGTCACGGCGGTCAGGGTTCCCGTGCTCGGGCGGTAGTCACGCGAGGGGTCCTCGGCGTATACCCGCGCCTCGACGGCGTGTCCCCGAACGGTCACCTCGCCGCTGGTCACTCCCGGGCGCAGGTACGGGGCAAGGACGTCACCCTCACCGCGCGCCAGCCGAAACATCCAGCCCGCCAGGTCAACTCCCGTCACGGCCTCGGTGACGGGATGCTCGACCTGCAGACGCGCGTTGACCTCGAGAAAGGACGCCTCCTGCCGCCGCGGATCGTAGACGAACTCGACGGTGCCCGCGGACCGGTAGTCAACCGACCCCGCCAACCTCCGAGACGACGAATGCAGTTGGCTTCGAATAGCATCGGGCAACGCGGGCGCCGGCGCCTCCTCCATCACCTTCTGGTTGCGGCGTTGCAGCGAGCAGTCGCGGTCACCGAGGGAGACGACGCCACCCGCACCGTCGCCGAAGATCTGGACTTCGACGTGGCGCGCGTGTTCGACGAACCGCTCGACGAAGACACCTGCCGCTCCGAAGCTTCGGGCGGCGAGGCGTGTCACGCGGTCGAAGGCCGCGCGCATGTCGTCAGCGCTGTGACAGACCTGCATGCCTATCCCACCACCGCCACCGGTGGCCTTGAGCATCACCGGATAGCCGATCGTCTCCGCTGCGGCGACGGCCTCGTCCGCGGAGTCGAGCAGACCGGATCCGGGGAACACCGGAACACCCGCGGCGACGGCCGCCGACCGTGCGGTGTGCTTGGTGCCGAAGACGCGTAGTTGATGCGGCGTCGGACCCACGAACACCAGGCCCGCGCGTTCGACCGCCTCGGCGAATTCGGCGTCCTCGGAGAGGAAGCCGTATCCGGGGTGCACCATGTCGGCGCCATTCGCCAGTGCGGCAGCGACGATGGCATCCGCCCGCAGGTAGCTCTCGCTCGGCGCGGCCGGGCCCAGCAGCACGGCCTCGTCGGCGAGACGGACGTGCGGTGCGCCACGGTCGGCCTCGGAGAACACCGCCACGGTGCGAAGACCGAGGGTTTGTGCGGCACGCAACAACCTGACGGCGATCTCACCGCGGTTGGCGATCAGGACAGTCTCGATGCGCGATCCCGCTTCGCTTCTCGCTCGGTCGATGCGCGATCCCGCTTCGCTTCTCGCTGTCTCGCTCATGCGACTCCCTCCGGCCGGGTGACGATCATGCGCACGGGGGTCGGGTCGAAGGCATTGCACGGGTTGTTGATCTGCGGGCAGTTGGACACCAGGACGAGGGTGTCGACCTCGGCCCGCAGCGCCACGCGCTTACCCGGTGCGGACAAGCCGTCGACGATTCCCAACGCGCCATCGGGATCGACCGGCACGTTCATGAACCAGTTGATGTTGCTGGCCAGATCGCGTGCACCGAGCCCGTATCTGGCGCCCTCGATGAGGAAGTTCTCTATACATCCGTGTTGTGCGCGGGTGTGTTGCCCGTAGCGCAGTGTGTTCGACTCCTTCGAACAGGCGCCGCCGAGGGTGTCGTGCACGCCGACCTCGTCGTCGACGACCGTCATGAGCGCCGCGCCGGTGTCGGCACGCAGGACCGACCCGGTGCTCAGGGCGATCCTGCCCTGCCGCGCAACCGTTTCCGATGCCGAGTAGCGCACTGTGGTGTCGGAGGCGTCATACAGCAGGCAGTCGACAGCCTGGTTTCCGGCCAGATCGACGATCGTGAGAACGTCACCGGCGGCAACGACGGCCGACCAGGGGCCACGCGCGGCGACGCCCTGATCGAGCACGACCGTGCCGGGGACGAGGGCGGTGATGCTCACAGGACTCCTCTGGCGTGAAGATCGGCGTCGGTGTTGGCGATTGCCTGGCGGTGTTCCGGTCCGAGCGGGCCGACGAGCTCACCCGCAACCAGTCGGTCGAGATCGCCGGTGGCGGGCCAGGCGTGCACGAGCAGCGGCGAGCAGGTGAAGTCGGGTCTCGGGTCCAGGGGATGCGCGGTGTTCGCGAGGAGGACTATCGCGTCGACGTGCAGCAGGACATCGACGGTGGCGCCAGGGCCCGCCGATCCCCGCCACTGCAGGGAGCCGTCATGGGCGACCCGGACACCCTTGAAGAACGACACCGATGGCGGCAGATCACGTTGCCCGAGACCGTGTTTGAGCGCTCCCAGCAGCAGCAGATCTCGTCCCGCAGGCGATGCGGACTCCGGTGCCGACGCACCGTACTTCGCGTCGTTGCCGGCCCGCGTCGTGGTGCCGGTGAGCGCGTCGTGGGCCGTCGACGTGTCGGCGACCACGGTCGCGAGCACGCGGCCGAAACCGCTCAGCAGCGGATGGCCCACGCCGAGGTATGCCTGCCACGGCACCTTGACGGTGTCGGCGACGTTGAGCCGCTCGTGCGGTCCGTCGGCGCGGTGCAGCATTAGGTGCGCGCACGCGTCACCGTCGGGGTCGGCGAGGCGGATGCGCGTGCCGCGGGCCATCACCGCGGCCGTGTATCCGCCTGGTGCAATGGTTTCCGACCACACCAGGCGGTCGGTCGAGACGTCCTCGGGTGCCGTCGAGCTGCTCGATGCTGGCACGTGGCGCATGAAGTCGGTGGCGCGCCCGTGCTGTGCGCGGGCGTGGGCCTTGGCCCCCGCGGTGGTGGCGGTGTCGCTCGTCACAACTCTCCCCGGTATCGCGATATCGCTTCAGCGAATATTTCTGTCGATTGACAGTTTTCGGGAGAACGCGGGGTCCGTGGTTGCCCCGGTGTAACCGATCACGGGGCGTTCGTTAACAACACGCGTCGCATGTGTCTGTCGTGTGACAGGTATCGCACCAACGGTGGTGCCGTAGTCTTCGTGGCGTGTTTCACGTCCTCACGCTGACCTACGTGCAGCCCCTCGATGTCGTCGACCAGACGCGCCCCGCCCACCTCGAGTGGATCACCCGCGAGGTGGCCGCAGGCCGCCTGATCTTGGCCGGGCGCCAGGAATCGCAGAAGGGCGGCGTGCTGGTGACCGGTGATATCAGCACCGAGGACGCCGAGGACCTCATCGCCACCGACCCCTATCAGGTGGCCGGACTCGTGAGCTACGAGCGCGTCGGCTTCAATGCCGGTTTCCGCGCGCCAGGTCTGTAGATCCGCGCGATCATGTATCCGCGGGACTAAACCCGCGCCGACGACCGTTGAACTAGGTCGCAGGGCCCGCTGCTGCGCCCGATTCCGTTACCTTCGCTAAGCTTTTTGGTGGGGGTTTGAATTGCAACACGATATGAAGAGGCAGTTAGAGCTATGACCACGACCGTTACCGCCTACGCCGCGACGTCGGCCACCGAACCACTCACCAAGACCACCATCGAGCGCCGTGATGTCGGCCCGCACGATGTCGCGTTCGACATTGCGTTCGCGGGCATCTGCCACTCCGACCTGCACACCGTGCGCGAGGAGTGGGGCAACGTGACGTTCCCGCTGGTACCGGGCCACGAGATCGCGGGCGTCGTCACCGAGGTCGGCTCGGAGGTGACCAAGTACAAGGTCGGCGACCGCGTCGGCGTCGGCTGTTTCGTCGACTCCTGTCGCGAGTGCGACAACTGCCGCGCCGGTGAGGAGCAGTACTGCACCAAACCGGGCATGGTCGGCACCTACAACGGCAAGGGCCGCGACGGCAAGCCCACCCAGGGCGGATACAGCCAGGCCATCGTCGTCGACGAGAACTATGTGCTGCGCATCCCCGACGCCATTCCGCTGGACAAGGCCGCACCTCTGCTGTGTGCCGGCATCACCACCTACTCACCGCTGCGGCACTGGAATGCGGGCCCGGGCAAGCGTGTCGCCGTCATCGGACTGGGCGGCCTCGGCCACCTCGCCGTGAAGCTGGCCGTCGCGATGGGCGCAGAGGTCGCCGTGCTGAGCCAGTCGCTCAAGAAGATGGAGGACGGGCTGCGGCTCGGCGCAGGCGAGTACTACGCCACGAGCGACCCCGATACCTTCAAGAAGCTGCGGGGCAGCTTCGACCTGATCATCAACACGGTGTCGGCGAACCTCGACATGGCCGCCTACCTCGGGCTACTGAACCTCGACGGCACGCTGGTCGAACTCGGCATGCCCGAGAACCCGATGCCGATCCCGGCCGGGGCACTGATCTTCGGGCGCAAGAGCATCTCTGGCTCGTTGATCGGCGGCATTCGCGAGACCCAGGAGATGCTGGACTTCTGCGCCGAACACGACGTGACCCCCGACATCGAGGTCATCGAGGCGTCCTACGTCAACGAGGCCTACGAGCGGATGCTCGCGAGCGACGTGCGGTACCGCTTCGTCATCGACAACTCGACGCTGTAGTCGATCCCGATCTCACGCGGGCGGGGTCCCCTCGGGGGCCTCGCCCGTTTTCGTGTCGCCCGTTTTCGTGTCTGCAGCAGACGTCTCCGCGGCAGCCGGGGCGGTGTCTTCCTCTGCCGCCTCGAAACCCTCCACCGACCATCCCGCCGCGGCGAGCTTGGCCGCCACCCGCTCGACGTTCTCCGGGCCTGCGTCGTGCTGGGTCACCTCGGAGATGAAGGTCTCGATCTCATCGGTGTTGATCGCGCCGTCCACGATCGCGGGCGAGTCCGCGGCGGTGATGTTGCGGATGACCTCTCTGACCTGCTCCTCGGTCAGTGGCGTGGCCCGCAGCAGCGCCAGCAGCGGCACACGGTCGGGTCCCGGCACTCCCTCGGGGTAGCCGGCGCGCAGCCAGTCGATGACGGACGCGAAGAGCGTCTTGGCGTTCATCCGACCAGTGTGGCGGCACGGTATCGGGCACGCCAGCACGACCCGGCCTCACGGTCGAATTCGAGACCTCAGCCGGCCTCATCCACCGAGGGAGTTACCGCCATCGATCACCAGGGTGGTGCCGGTGACGTATGAGGCACCCGGTGCAGCGAGGAAGGCGACACCGGCAGCGACCTCGGCCGCCGTCGCCGACCGGCCTATCGGAGTCGCGTTGCCCGCCTCGACCTCGGAGGGATACTGGGCAGCCGTGGCGATCCAGCCGGGTATCACGAGGTTGATCGTCACCCCGTCCTTGGCGAAGTCGACGGCGACAGACCGCGTCATCCCCAACATTGCGGCCTTGGCGGTGTGATATCCGACATCACCGGTGTAGGCGGTGAGCACCCCGGCGGTCGAGCCCACGTTGATGATCCGGCCGTAACCACGTTCGGCCATCCCGGGCAGCGCCGCCCGGGTGACGAAGAAGGCACTGTCCAGGTTGCGTCGCAGCGCGAGCGCCCACTCGTCGTCGGTCATGACGGTGACGAGGTTGGGCCGTTCGGGGATGTTGACTGACGCCAGCCCGGCGTTGTTGACCACGATGTCGACCTTGCCGAAGGCCGCCTCGGTGGCCGCCACCAGTCCTCGCGCGGCATCGGGGTCCATCAGGTCGGCGATATGGGCTGTCGCGGCGATGCCCTCGGCGCGCAACTCGTCGGCGCGTTCGGATGCACGGCCGGTGGTCCCGGTGACCATCACTGACGCACCCAGCTGACCCAACAGTCGGGCTGAGGCGAACCCGATACCGCGCTCGCTGCTCGATCCGGTGACGAGTGCCACCTGACCGGTCAGATCGAACGCTGCGGGCAGCACTGGAGACATTGTGTTTCTTCCGTTCGCATTTGAGCCCTCAGCCGATTGCGGAGGTGCTCCTCGCGAACAGATTAGGGCGCAGTGGTGTGCGTTTCCAGGAGCGGGGACCGATTACAACGAAAGCGCCTGGGCCACTTCTGATCCGGTGACTCTAGAAGTCCCAGTCCTCGTCCTCGGTGACGACGGCCTTGCCGATCACATACGACGACCCGGAGCCGGAGAAGAAATCGTGATTCTCGTCGGCGTTGGGGCTCAGCGCCGACAGGATGGCGGGGTTGACGTCGGTCTCGTCGCGCGGGAACAGTGCCTCGTAGCCGAGGTTCATCAGCGCCTTATTGGCGTTGTAGCGCAGGAACTTCTTGACGTCCTCGGTGAGGCCGACCTCGTCGTAGAGATCCTGGGTGTACTCGGTCTCGTTCTCGTACAGCTCGAACAGCAGCTCGTAGGTGTACTCCTTGAGTTCGGCCTTGCGGGCCTCACTCTCGAGCGCCAGACCCTTCTGGAACTTGTAGCCGATGTAGTAACCGTGCACGGCCTCGTCACGAATGATCAGCCGGATCATGTCGGCGGTGTTGGTCAGCTTGGCGCGGCTGCTCCAGTACATCGGCAGGTAGAAGCCCGAGTAGAACAGGAAGCTCTCCAGCAGCGTGCTGGCCACCTTGCGCTTGAGCGGGTCATCGCCCTTGTAGAAGTTCATGACGATCTGCGCCTTGCGCTGCAGGTTCGGATTCTCCTCCGACCAGCGGAACGCCTCGTCGATCTCGGACGTCGAGCACAGCGTGGAGAAGATGTTGCTGTAGCTCTTGGCGTGGACCGACTCCATGAACGCGATGTTGGTGTACACCGCCTCCTCGTGAGGTGTGAGCGCGTCCGGGATCAGACTGACGGCGCCGACGGTGCCCTGGATGGTGTCGAGCAGCGTCAGACCGGTGAAGACCCGCATCGTGAGCTGCTTCTCGTTGGCGTTGAGCGTGCCCCAGGACGGGATGTCGTTGGACACCGGCACCTTCTCCGGCAACCAGAAGTTGCCCGTGAGGCGCTCCCACACCTCGGCGTCCTTCTCGTCCTGCAGGCGATTCCAGTTGATGGCCGAGACCCGGTCGACCAGCTTCATTCCATCGGACACGCCGAACCTCATTTCACCTGCGAAAGTCTGTTTGCCGGAGCGGCATTGATGACACTACCCCTGGTGTCCCCCATCGAACGCCAGCACAACCACTGGTGTTGGCGTGTCGTGGAGTGTCATCGTAGAACGTCATATTCCGACCTTCGAAATCGTCGTGTCGACAGCCAGTACTGCCAGGTCATTCCGCTCCACAGGGTGCGGTTGACACCGTGCTCGTCGAGGTACCAGCTGCGGCATCCGCCGGTGTTCCACACCGTGTCCGCAAGTTCATCCTGCAAGCCGCGATTGAACTCGTCCTGCGCGGCCCTGCTCGGCGCCAGCGCCTTCGCCCTGGCCCTGTCGACCGCGGCGATCGCCTTGGCGACGTAGCGGATCTGCGACTCGATCATGAACACCACCGAGTTGTGGCCGAGCGCGGTGTTGGGGCCCAGGAGGAAGAAGAGGTTGGGCATGCCAGCCACGGCGATGCCGCGGTGCGCCTGGATGCCCTCGCGGCTCCAGCGGTCCACCAGATCCTCACCGCCTGCGCCCTTGATGTCGACGTAGGTGTAGGAGTCGGTGACGTGGAACCCGGTCGCGAAGACCACCACGTCCACCGGGTGTTCGACGCCGTCGGCGGTCACGATGCCGGTGGGTGTCATCCGCGCGATGCCGTCGGTGATGACCTTGGTCCTGGGATCGGCGATAGCGCGGTAGTAGGTGTTGGAGTTGAGGATTCGTTTGCACCCCGCGCGGTAGTTCGGGGTGAGCTTGCGACGCAGTTCGCGGTCCTTCACGCTGTGCCGAATGTTCCACGTGCCCAGCAGGTCGCCGATCTTGAGCAGTCGGGGCTGCTTGGTCATCGCGAAGCCGACCGCCTCGTGCAGCCAGTAGATCCCGGCCCGCATCAGTGCTCGGGTGCCCGGCACGTTGCTGAACATATCGCGCATCCACTCCGGGAAGGCGTTGTTGACGCGCGGCATCACCCAGGGCGGAGTCCGTTGGTAGACCTGCAGTTCCGTGACGTCGCCGACGATCTCCGGGACGATCTGGATGGCGCTGGCACCGGTTCCGATGACCGCCACGCGCCTGCCGGTGATGTCGACGGAGTGGTCCCACTGGGCGGAGTGGAACGTCGCGCCCTCGAAGGTGTCGATGCCCTCGATATCGGGAATCGACGGGATGTGCAGGCCACCGGCCCCCGAGATCAGAAACTGCGCAACGTACTCCTGGCCGGTGGTGGTGAAGACGTGCCAGCACTTCTCCTCGTCATCCCAGTGGGCGCGGTCCACGCAGGAGCCGAAGCGCACGTGGCGCCGCAACCCGTACTTGTCCGCCACTCCCTTGAGGTAGTCGAAGATCTCCGGCTGGTAGGACCACATGTGCCGCCAGTCGGGCTTCGGCTCGAAGGAGAACGAGTACATGTGCGACGGGATGTCGCAGGCGCAGCCGGGGTAGGTGTTGTCCCGCCAGGTGCCGCCTATCTCGTCGGCCTTCTCCAGGATGAGGAAGTCGACGCCCTGGCGCTGCAGGGCAATGGCCATGCCGAGCCCGGAGAACCCCGAGCCGATGATCAACGCTCGGGTCCGGACGGGGGCGCTGTGGAGGACGGCGTCGTCGGCCTGTTCGGCAATCGTCATGACATCAACGATACCTGGGAACGCTGGTACCGGGTTCTGCTCAGGGCGTGACGGGGTGAGCCAACCCGTGGTCCAGCGCATACATGCTCGCGCCGATCCGGTTCGAGACGCCGATCTTCGCGTAGATCCGCTCGACATGATTGCGGGCCGTCTTCTCCGAGATCACCAGCCTCGCGGCGATCTCCTTGTTCGACGCCCCGCGGGCCACCAGCCCCAATACCTCGACCTCGCGGGGAGACAGCTTGTCCGGCCGCGCCGCCCTTCGCCCCGTGGGATGCCCCGCCGCATGCAGGACCGCATCGACGGCGACGGGGTCGAGCGTGCCCGCCCGGACCCGGTCACGCAGACGGTGCGCGGCGGCATCGGCGGACAGCGCCTCTCGGTACGGCCTGGGCTCACGTGCCGACTGGTAGGCCACCGCGGCGGCGAGCACGCGGTCGGCCAGCGTAAGGCCTGTGCCTGCCAGGCCGCGCGGATATCCTGAGCCGTCGATGCACTCGTGGTGGTTGCCCGCGAGTTCGGCCACCCTCTCCAGTCCGGCGACCTGGGACAGGATGCGCACCGTCAAGTACGGGTGCAGCCGCACGCGTTCGGTCTCGGCCGACGTCAAACTGCCTGGCTTGGACCAGATCTGGTTCGAGACGCCGATCCGGCCAAGGTCATGGACGTGACCGGCCCGACGGACCGTCGTGACGGAGTCGGCATCGAGGCCGGCGGCAGTTGCGGCGTCGGCGGCCAGCGCCGCGACGGCCTGAGAGTGCCCGAGGGTGAAGGGACACTTCAGGTCGACGAAGTCACCGAGCGCGACGAGCAACACGTCCAGTTCGGACGGCCCGAGCGGCTCTCGGCGGTCCGGCGCCTCGCCAAGCGCGGCCGCCCAGGTGTCACCGCCTGGCGGGCTCGCCAGGATCTGCTGTGCGTCGTCGACGAACGCGTCCACGACTTCGGGATCGAACTGCCCGCCGCGTCGGCTCTTGGCCATGACGAGGGCACCGTCCACACCGTAGGACCGCGCGTGCACCTCCACCATCTCGGCGAGCTGGGCAACCCGCATCGCGATCGGGATGGCCTCACCGCTCACCCCGCCAGGTAGACCGCCGCCGTCGAAACGCTCGAACGCGTACGCCAGTGCGTCGCGCACCGCGCCGTCGACACCAAGCCGGTCGGCGAGCGCGCCCGCCGACGTGCAGTGCGAATGAATGAGCGCAGACAGCTGGCCACGCGCGTTCGCGACCAGCGCCGCCATCGCGTTGACGCGGGCCAGCAGCGGTCGCCCGCGACCCACGTTGCCCATCAGGAAGCGCAGGTACGGAAGCCCCGACCAGTCGACCAGGTACGAGTCGTGCCGAACCGCGATGTCGTCACCGAACCACTGCGCGTACTCGTGCGAGTCGGCGTGACAGCCGATCCACATGATGAGCGTCGTGTAGTACGCGGTGTCGCGGCCCGCACGACTGAGCCCGAGCCGATCGGCGATGCGGGTGGCGATGAGCGCCGACCGCAGCATGTGCTCGGCAGGCTGGCCCAGCCCCAGGTCCACCGCCACCGACAAGGCGGCCAGTATCTCGGCGCGGCTGGGCGTCGCAGGCCGGGCGGCGAGCGGGACCATCAGCCGATTGTGACTGGTAGTGCGCATCGACTCAGCCCGATCAGCCCAACTCGACTGTGCGCTCAGAACTCCGGTGGCGGTCCGGGTCGAAGTTCTCGAAGTGCCCGTTGGCGACCACCGCGATCCCCCGCTGGGGTAGCCGGAAGTCCCCCAACCGCGCCTGAGTCTGAAGCGGTCCGGTGGGACCGAGCGGCTCGCCCCGCAGCGTCGCGTGGGACGCCGTCACGGCCCACACCGTCCGCGGCGCGACCATGAAGGACTGGCCGTTGGAGGCCGCCCCTGCCAGGCGCATCTCACCGACGCCGAGGGCGCGGCCCGCGACCCGGCTGATGACACCGAGGGCCGTGCGGTTGGTCCACGCCCGCTCCGGCAGGCGTCGCCCCACTCGGCTGATCAACCGGGTGGCCGGGGTCTCGCCGAGCTGAACGGTCCAGTCCAACAATCCGTCGATGCGGATGCGAAGGTCCCACGCAGTCACCCAGGTGACGTCGATGTCGCACTGCACCGCGTCGGTCGATGTCGAGGAACTGAAGTACCGCGCGCAGCTCTGCTGACCCGGCGTCGTCGCATAGAACGTCCAGGTGCCGGCGGGGTCGCGGTGCCACACCGAGGCGTAGGCGGGAGCGAACGTCGCGGTCGGGAACTGGCGCAAACCCAGGTAGTGGCCATTGGCGAAGGGCAGCCCCATGATGCCGAATCCGGCGAAACGTTCGTCTGCGCCCGCGGGGAGTTCAGGTTGTTCGTTGAGTGCCGCGACGATGGCGGCGGGTGTTGTGTTTGTCATACTCCGATGCTCGCCGGGGCACCGTGGTCACCGCATGAGGCGAACGCCTCAAATAGCGAGTGCGCAGTCGCGAGTCAGCGGGTCAAGCGCAGCGAGCGGGTCAAGCAACGGACTCGCGGCGGCGGACACCCTCGTGCACTGGCAGCTCGGGATCGATCTTGATGCCCAGCAGCTCGCAGGTGCTCTTGATCGCGCCGAGCATGATCGTCGTCATGTAGCCGATGAACTCCTCGGCGGGCATCCGACGGGGGCTGTCGACTTCGGGGCCCAGCCACCAGTCCGTCGCGGCCGCGGCCGAACCGTATGTGGTGAACGCGGCGAGTTCGATGGCGGCGCGATCGAGTTCCATCTCGCGCAGTTCATTGCTGAACATGGCGGCCAGCGCCAGCGTGACGCCGCGACCCTCGTTGAGCGCGCGCATGGTCGACTCGCTCTGCTCGGCGAACCGGCCCTGAATCAGGAAGCGGCAGACGTTGGGATGCTGGTCGACCAGCAGGACGTACTGCTCGACGCTGCGGCGGATCACCTCGCGTGCCGAATCCGAGGCGAGGTCGATCTGCGGGAAGATGGCCGCTCCGAGCATGTCGCGCAACCGCTCGCCGATCGCCTGGAACAGGTCCGACTTGTCCGTGAAGTGCCGGTAGATCTTCGGCTTGGCGGTGCCGGCCTCCTCGGCGATCTCACGCAGGCTCAGCTCGGGCCCGAGGCGGTCGATCGCACGGAAAGCGGCGTCCACGATCTCGCTGCGGACCTTCTTGCGGTGCTCACGCCACCGCTCGCTGCGCGCATCGACCTTCACACCGGGTTGGGCACCCGGACGAGGGATCGACGGTCGACGCACGCGTTTACTGTACCCGCTGGTACCGCCTGACCTGCCAAGACCGCGCCGCTCGCCCGGACCCGGATCAATACCGCCGAGTAACATTGATCCAGGGCCGACGAGCAAAAGAGAGAGGCGCATGACCCAGCGATACGACCTGGTAATCGCCGGCGGAGGGCCTTCTGGCTCTGCCGCGGCGTGGCAGGCGGCGCGAACCGGTGCGAAGGTGATCGTCCTGGACAAGGCCGAGTTCCCTCGGGACAAGCCCTGTGGCGACGGGCTCACCGCACGCGCAGTGAGTTACCTGCAGAAGATGGGGTTGGCCGACGAGGTCGCCACCTATCACCGGGTTAACCGGGTGACGGTGTTCAGCCCCAGCGCCTGGGAGCTGTCATTCCCGAAGCGCCCCGGTATGCCCGATCACGGGCACACCGTGAGCCGCACGCACCTGGACGCCGTGCTGCTCAAGCACGCCGAGTCCGCAGGTGCCGAGGTCCGCCAGGGAGCGGAGGTCGCCGGCCCGGAGTTCGACGCGAGCGGTCGCGTGATCGGCGTCGTGCTCAAGAGCGGCGAGAAGATCCACGGCGATGCGGTCATCGCCGCCGACGGTGCCTACTCCCCCATCAAGCGAGCCCTGAAGGTCGACTCGGAGTACAACGGCTACTCGGCGATCGCGATCCGCTCGGAGATGCACGCCAACCGGGCCGACTCCGATTCCCTGGACATCTATCTGAAGCTCGTCTTCGAGGGTGACCAGTTGCCCGGCTACGGCTGGGTGTTCCCGATGGGCAACGGGCTGTTCAACATTGGCCTGGGCTACGTCAACAGCTACAAGAACTGGCAGTCGATCAACGCCACGCAGTTCCTCGGCGAGTTTCTGCGCTCGCTGCCGCGCGACTGGGAGCTGCCCGCCATCGAGGAACTCAAGAAGAACAAGAGCGTGCGGGCGTGGCGTCTGCCGATGGGCTTCACCGCATGGCCGCCGTGGCGCCCGGGTGTGCTGTTCACCGGTGACGCGTTGGGCGCAGGCAAGCCGGCGTCGGGCGCGGGCATCTCCAAGGCACTCGAATCCGGGCTGGCCGCAGGCGAATGCGCGATCGCGGCGCTGACCAACGGTGGTCCCAACGACTTCACGAACTACGCGCAGCGGATGGAGGCGGCGTGGGGCCGGGAGTACCGGCGCGGCCGCTACATGCACAAGCTGATCGGGCAGCCGACGCTGGCCAGAGCCGGCGTGAAGCTGATCGACAACGCCGCGTTCCGTGACCGGCTGCTGCGGGCGATGTACAAGAAGGAACAGGGCCCGCAGCACACCTAGCCGAGTTCGGCTCGCCGAGTGTGAATCTGACGACGCAAAGCACGGCTGGGACGTCGCCAGATTCACAATCGGCACCGCCTGACATTGGGCTCGGCCCGACATCGCAAGAGTCTCCTCCCGTCGTCCGAAGGCGATTTCCCGAGAGCGCCAATCATGAGGCCGACGCAGAATCAACTGGCGAATTTCTCCGTCGAGCCAACGTCAACCCAGGTGCCACAAGCGACCTAAGTCACTAATTCGCGTGTCGATTCGCAAACAGCAAACATCACGATCAGGTAAATTAACGCTGCCTTAAATTTTTGGACACGTGAAAAGGACCGCTATGACCGTCAACGGCACCGGCCGTACGCTTCTCTTGCTCGGACTAGGAACCGTCATCGGCGCGGCGACCATCCTCGCGCCCGCTGCCAATGCCGAGATGCCGGCGAACTGCGAGAGCCGTCCGTGGGGCTTCCTGGGCTCGGAGAACCGTTTTATCTGCGACGACCCGATCCGAGCGGACGGGTCGTGGACGCGCCGCCGGGTCATCGGGGTTCCCCGCCACTATAAGAACGCAACCAGCAGCTGCTCCGACTCCTATTGGGGCACCAACTGCACGTACTACCCGGGCGGCTGGGTCGACGACAAGATCACGAGTCTGGACACGTACGAGGTGCGCGCGGACACCGTTCTCCCCGACGAGCCAGGGCACATGCCGGATCCGGCACCGGCACCGCCGGCTCCAGCGGAACTGCCAGCCCCACCGGCGCCCCCAGCGCCATAGCGCTGACGCCTGACCCGGGAAACGTCAGCCTTCCGGGTAGAAGAGGAACAACACGCAACCCTCCGTGGACTGCGGTACGTGCCACGATCCGGCCGGCGCGTGCAGGAACGTGCCTGCGGCGTAGTCGTTGACGCCGTCGTTGAGCACACCGGAGACCACGTAGACCTCTTCGGGGCCTGGGTCATGGAGGTCTTCGCCGACCCAGACCGCGCCTGGAGAGATCGTTGTGACAGCGGCATGGGCACCGTTGGCGCCCTTCCAGAGCGGTTGGACGGTGATTCCGGGAAACACTTCGATCGGTTCGACGTCTGCGGTCGACTTCCACACATATCCAGGCGCGTTAGGACCGAAGGACGCAACATCACCACCAGTTGTCATATGTGCACGAACCGTGCGCGCAGGCCCGCAATTCCCGAATCGTCCGGTGCGCCAGCTAGACGCACTCCGCTACCGCGTCGTTGCGTTAGCGTCGACCGCGTTTGGCCGGACCCGGCTTGCGGGCGACCTTGCCGGCGGCGGCGCGGGCGGCCTGCTTCGCGAGCGTCTTCTCCCGTGCCGTGCGTTTCGGCACCGGCTCGGCATGACCACGCGACGAACTCGGTTTGCGGCCCCGCACGATCCCGATGAACTCCTCGACCAGTTCCGCCTGCGGCCCGTCCGGGAAGGCGAGCGCCACAGAGCAGGTGGGCGCATCGGTGATCGGGCGGTACGTGAGGTCCTTGCGGTGATACAGCCGCGCCAGCGACTGCGGGACGACGAGCGCACCGATCCCCGCGGCAGCGAGTTCTATTGCGTCCTCGGTGGTCTCGGGCCGATGATCGACCGGAGTGCCGCGAGCGCCCACCCAGTCGACGACGTCGTCGAGTGGGCGCAGCATCGGCTCGCCGTCGAGATCTGCGGCGGCGATCTCGTCGACAGCGGTGAGAATGTGATCGGCCGGCACCACGGCCACCGTCGTCTCCTCATAGAGCGGGATGACGGCCAGCCCGGACGTGTCAGCCGGCAAGCGGAGCAACGCCACGTCGACGGTGCCGGCCCGCACGGCGTCGGCAGCGTCTGCCGCGGCGATGGCCCGCAACTGCAGCGGCACCGCAGGGTGGCGCTCCGCCCAGGTCCGAGCCCACTTCGCGGGTGTCACGCCGGGTACGTACCCGACGGTGAGGCGGAGCGAGGTCACTGCATCAGGCTACCGATACGCTTGTGCCATGAGCAGGCCTAACGCGCAGTCCATGAAACCCGCCACAGCGGCGAAGAAGCTGGACGTGTACTTGCCGGCGACGCCTGCCGAGTTCCAGGAGAACCCGATCACCCGCGCCGAGCTCGCCGCCCTGCAGGCGGACCCGCCGCAGTGGCTCAAGGACCTCCGCAAGAACGGGCCGCACCCGAAGAACCTGGTGGCAGCCAAGCTCGGCGTCTCGATCGCCGGGCTCGCGCGCAGCGGAGTCACAGATGCGCTCACCACCGAGCAGATCAATGCGCTGCTCGAGGAGAAGCCCGAGTGGCTCGTCGCGGAACGCGAGAGCTTCCAAGAGGTGCTGCGCGAGGAGCGCCGCCTGAAGTCGCTGCGTGCGGAGCAGACTCGCGAGAACTGATTCTGCACCGCACGCAGCTGCACGAAAGCAGGCGTGACGCTACCGGTCGAACATGTCGCTAACGCGATCGAAGAAGCGATCGATGCGCCGCTCCAGTCGAGTGCCTTTGACCCACGTCTCCCACACGTAGATCAAGCCGAACATCGCGACAACGATGCCGAGGACCAGAGCGGTGATGAGGATCGCCTCAACAGTCGTCGACATCGGAGATCTCCGCGGTCAGCGACCAGTCGTCACAGCATGCAGCTGACGCAGCCCTCGACCTCGGTGCCCTCGAGCGCCATCTGGCGCAACCGGATGTAGTACAGCGTCTTGATGCCCTTGCGCCAGGCGTAGATCTGCGCCTTGTTGACGTCGCGCGTGCTGGCGGTGTCCTTGAAGAACAGCGTCAGGCTCAAGCCCTGATCCACGTGCTGGGTGGCCGCGGCGTAGGTATCGATGATCTTCTCGAAGCCGATCTCGTACGCGTCCTGGTAGTAGTCCAGGTTGTCGTTCGTCAGGTACGGCGCCGGGTAGTAGACGCGGCCGATCTTGCCTTCCTTGCGGATCTCGATCTTCGACGCCACCGGGTGAATCGAGCTGGTCGAGTGGTTGATGTAGCTGATCGACCCCGTCGGCGGGACAGCCTGCAGGTTCTGGTTGTAGATGCCGTGCTTCTGCACCGACTCCTTCAACCGCACCCAATCCTCTTGCGTCGGAATGTGAATGCCCGCATTGTCGAACAGCTCGCGCACCCGCGGGGTAGCCGGCTCCCACACCTGATCGGTGTACTTGTCGAAGAACTCGCCCGACTTGTACTTCGACCGCTCGAAGCCACCGAAGGCCTTGCCGCGCTCGATCGCGATGTTGTTGCTCGCCTGCAGCGCGTGAAAGAGCACTGTGTAGAAGTAAATGTTGGTGAAGTCGATGCCCTCTTCGGAGCCGTAGTGGATCCGCTCGCGAGCCAGGTAGCCGTGCAGGTTCATCTGCCCCAGCCCGATGGCGTGAGAGTCGTTGTTGCCCTGCTCGATTGACGGCACCGACCAGATGTGCGTCTGATCGCTCACCGCGGTCAACGCGCGGATGGACACCTCGATGGTCTGGGCGAAGTCCGGCGAGTCCATCGCCTTGGCGATGTTCAGCGAGCCGAGGTTGCACGAGATGTCCTTGCCAACCTTGGCGTAGGTGAGGTCCTCGTTGAACAGCGACGGCGTCGACACCTGCAGGATCTCCGAGCACAGGTTGCTGTGCGTGATCTTGCCCTCGATCGGGTTCGACCGGTTCACCGTGTCCTCGTACATGATGTACGGGTAGCCGGACTCGAACTGCAGCTCGGCCAGCGTCTGGAAGAACTCGCGCGCCTTGATCTTGGTCTTGCGGATCTGCGCGTTGTCGACCATCTCGTAGTACTTCTCGGTGATCGAGATGTCGGCGAAGGCCACGCCGTAGACCTTCTCGACGTCGTACGGCGAGAACAGGTACATGTCCTCGTTGCGCTTCGCGAGTTCGAAGGTGATGTCCGGGATGACCACGCCCAGCGAGAGCGTCTTGATGCGGATCTTCTCGTCGGCGTTCTCGCGCTTGGTGTCGAGGAACCGGTAGATGTCGGGGTGATGCGCCTGCAGGTACACCGCGCCGGCACCCTGGCGGGCCCCGAGCTGATTGGCGTAGGAGAACGAGTCCTCCAGCAGCTTCATGATCGGGATGACACCCGAACTCTGGTTCTCGATGTTCTTGATCGGTGCGCCATGCTCGCGAATGTTGCTCAGCAGCAATGCGACTCCACCGCCACGCTTGGACAGCTGCAGCGCGGAGTTGATGGAGCGACCGATGGACTCCATGTTGTCCTCGATGCGCAACAGGAAGCACGACACGGGCTCGCCGCGTTGCTTCTTGCCCGAGTTGAGGAACGTCGGGGTGGCCGGCTGGAACCGGCCGTCGATGATCTCGTCGACGAGCTTCTCGGCCAGCTCGGTGTCGCCGGCGGCCAGCGTGAGGGCGACCATGACGACACGGTCCTCGAAGCGCTCCAGGTAGCGCTTCCCGTCGAACGTCTTCAGCGTGTAGGAGGTGTAGTACTTGAACGCGCCCAGGAACGTCGGGAACCGGAACTTCTTGGCGTACGCGCGATCCAGGAGCGACTTGACGAAGTTGCGCGAGTACTGGTCGAGGACCTCGCGCTCGTAGTAGTCCTTCTGGACGAGGTAGTCGAGCTTCTCGTCCTGGTTGTGGAAGAACACCGTGTTCTGGTTGACGTGCTGCAGGAAGTACTGATTCGCAGCTTCCCGGTCCTTGTCGAACTGAATGTTGCCGTCCGCGTCGTACAGGTTCAGCATCGCGTTGAGGGCGTGATAGTCCGTCTCGCCCGGCAACGCGTGAGCCCCGGTGGTTACAGGCTCTGCAGCTGTGACGGTTGGTGGCATGTCTGGTCCTTCCAGAAGTCGGCGAGACCCGCGCGGACGGCTTCCACGTCGTCCGGGGTTCCCATCAGTTCGAATCGGTAGAGGTAAGGCACGCCGCACTTACGGGAGACCACTTCACCCGCGTAGGCGAACTCGGCGCCGAAGTTGTTGTTGCCCGCAGCGATGACACCGCGAATCAGCGACCGGTTGTGTTTGTTGTTGAGGAATGCGATGACCTGTTTGGGGACGTAGCCCCCGGCGTCTGGATCGGGCTCGTTCGCATGCCCGCCGCCGTAGGTGGGCAGGATCAGGACGAAGGGCTCGGCGACCTCGATGCGCTCGCGGAGCGGGATGCGGATGGCGGGCAGACCCAGCTTCTCGACGAACCGGTGAGTGTTCTCCGAGACGCTCGAGAAGTAGACGAGATTGCTCACGAGATCGCTCCCTTCTACCGCCGTGATGACTGCCCTCTGCGCTCCGTGGTGTGCGCGTCCGCTAGGCCGTGACCGCGTCCGATGCCGCGGCCGCACCGGCCAGGGCCTTGATGCGATCCGGGCGGAAGCCCGACCAGTGCTCGGCACCTGCGACCACGACGGGCGCCTGGAGGTAACCCAGCGCCATGACGTAGTCACGGGCCTCGGTGTCCAGGGTGATATCGACCAGCTCGTAGGCGATGCCTTGCTTGTCGAGCGCCTTGTAGGTGGCGTTGCACTGCACACATGCCGGCTTGGTGTACACGGTGACGGTCATCTCGGTACGGCTCCTCTGTGGAATCTGGGACGCGGAACTGCGACGTGATCTGAACTTGGACTGGCAACTGACCCGGGAACTGCATCTCACTGAGTTTCAGCGAGCCGCGGACCCTCGAAATTCCCACGATCCCAGCCGTCGGAGACTGCGAATCCGGCTGGGTCTGGGACCAGACGCAGCCGGATCGTGAGCCTCCGGCTGGCCCTGAAACGCTTCGAAACTGTGGGGGCCTGTCGGTGGTCAAGACACTACACCTAGTGTCCGACAATCAGAAGACATACAAGATGTTCTGAACAACATTGATGGAATTCCCAGGTCGCACACGCCGCGACGCGGTTTTCCTCCGGCGTGTCGCACGTCACACCGCCCTCGTGTGTCCGATCATGACCACAGGTCTATCACCGGGCACTGACAACTACACGATTGCGCGCCCGACAGCAAAGCCGCCGACGTGTCCCTTTTGGGCGTGTCGGCGGCCTTTGAGTTGCTGCGAGTTGCTGCGGTGTCAGCCGACCTCGGCGGCCAGCTTCGCGACGACGTCACGAAGGTCGGCGGCCACGTCGGCGTTCTCTCGCGGGTGTTTGCCATCTAGCGCCTTGAACGGCACGGAGAGCTTCAGGTCCTCGATCACCCGCGGTCCGGCGATGGCGAATGACTTGCGCGCCTCGTCGTGCGCCCACACCCCGCCGTACTGGCCGTATGCCCCGCCGACGACTGCCGCGGGCTTGCCCTTCAGCGCGCTGTTGCCGAACGGTCTCGACAGCCAGTCGATCGCGTTCTTCAGCACGCCCGGAATGGTCCCGTTGTACTCCGGGGTCACGACCAGTGCGGCGTCAGCGTCGGCCGCAATGGCCCGCAGGGCCTGCACCGGCTCGGCGACGTCGTCACCGTCGATGTCCTCGTTGTAGTGCGGAAGCTCACCCAGGCGGTCAAAGAACTCCAGGGTGACGCCCGGGGGCGCGACCTCGGTGGCGAGTTCGACGAGCTGCCGATTGACCGACTCCCGCCGCAGACTCCCCAGCAGTACCAAGACCTTGACGTCGCTGCCTTCAGACATGTCCCCAGATTCCTCTCATTTGGCCACTGCGATGCTCGCACAGCCCAACCGGACCGCGGTCCGAATTATTCCGGCTGAGTTAAAGTGCGAACGTGAGTGCCATCGACGAGTCGGCCGGATTCACCAACCTGCCGGTCACTGACGCAGCGCCGACCGAGCGGGGTGACGCCGCCCGTAATCGCACTCTGCTCCTGGACGCCGCCCGCCGCCTCGTCGCCGAACGCGGTGCCGATGCCGTCACCATGGACGATGTTGCGACGGCCGCGGGAGTCGGCAAGGGCACCCTGTTCCGGCGTTTCGGCAGCCGCTCCGGGCTCATGCTCGTACTACTCGACGAGGACGAGCAGGCCGAGCAGCGGGCCTTCATGTTCGGGCCCCCGCCGCTGGGCCCGGACGCGCCGCCGCTGGACCGCCTGATCGCCTACGGGCGCGAGCGGCTGCAGTTCGTGTGGAACCATTTCGCACTGCTGTCCGACGTCAGCCGCGATCCCGCGATGCGGTTCAACTCCCCCGCCACCCTGCATCGCACGCACGTGAGAATGCTGCTGGGCAAGGCGGGCACCACGGGCGATCTCGACGCGCAGGCCGACGCGCTGATGGCCCTCCTCGACGCCGACTACGTCGCCCATCAAATCACCGACCTCGACCGCGACCTGGACCTGCAGGCCGATGCGTGGGAGGACCTGGCCCGCAAGCTGTGCGGCCGATGAGCGCTCGCGCGAAGAGCAACGGGCTCCGATGAGCGCTCGCGCGAAGAGCAATGGGCTCCGATGAGCAAGTGGGTCCTGCACGTCGATCTCGACCAGTTTCTGGCGTCGGTGGAACTGCGTCGCCATCCCGAGCTGGTGGGCCTGCCTGTCATCGTGGGCGGCAGCGGCGACCCGACCGAGCCCCGAAAGGTCGTCACGTGCGCGTCGTATGAGGCACGCGAGTTTGGGGTTCACGCAGGCATGCCGTTGCGCATCGCGGCCCGCAAGTGTCCCGACGCCACGTTCCTGCCGTCCGACTCGGCCGCCTACGACGAGGCGTCCGAGGAGGTCATGGGGCTGCTGCGCGATCTCGGCCATCCGGTCGAGGTGTGGGGCTGGGACGAGGCCTATCTCGGGCTGGACTCTTCTGACGACGCCGGTGCCGACACCGATCCCTTCGACCTCGCCGAGCGGATCCGCACGGTGATATCGGCCGAGACGGGCCTGTCCTGCTCGGTGGGCATCAGCGATAACAAGCAGCGGGCCAAGGTGGCAACGGGGTTCGGCAAGCCCGCAGGCATCTTCGCGCTCACCGACGAGAACTGGATGACGGTGATGGGCGACCGCGGCGTCGACGCCCTGTGGGGTGTCGGCCCCAAAACTGCCAAACGCCTTGAGGGACTTGGCATCACCACCGTCGCCGATCTCGCCGCCACCGACCCCACCCTGCTGACGTCGACGTTCGGTCCGTCCACCGGCCTGGGCATCCTGCTGCTGGCCAAGGGCGGCGGTGACACGACGGTCAGCGCTGCACCGTGGGTCCCGCGGTCACGCAGCCACGTCGTGACGTTCCCCGCCGACCTGACCGACCGCGCCGAGATGGACTCCGCGATAAGGCAGCTGGCCATCCAGACGCTCGCCGAGATCGTCGAACAGGGCCGCATCGTGACCCGAGTCGCCGTGACGGTGCGGACCAAGACCTTCTTCACCCGGACCAAGATCCGCAAGCTCGCGGCGCCGACCACCGACGGGCCGACGATCGTGGACACCGCACTGGCGGTGTTCGACCAGTTCGACCTCGATCGACCGGTGCGCCTGCTCGGGGTTCGGCTGGAACTCGCAATGCCCGACGCCTCTGAGTCACCCGACGCCCCTGAGTCACCCAGCGATGTCTGAGCAGCCAACTACGGTGCAGTAGTGCTCCACACCGTCGCCGTACGCGGTTACCGCTCACTTCGCGAGGTCGTCATCCCCCTGGCCGGTCTCACAGTCGTCACCGGCGCCAACGGCACCGGCAAGTCCTCGGTGTACCGGTCGTTGCGTCTGCTCGCCGACTGCGCCCGCAATGAGGTGATCGGCTCTCTGGCGCGCGAAGGCGGCCTCGAGTCGGTGCTGTGGGCGGGGCCCGAGGGCCTCGGCGGCGCCCGCCGCACGGGTAGCGCGCAGGGCACCACCCGAACCCGCCCCGTCGCACTGGAACTCGGCTTCGCCTCCGACGACTTCGGCTATCTGATCGACCTCGGGTTGCCGCAGTTCGCCGGCCCCGGTTCCTCGTTCGCGCGCGACCCCGAGATCAAGCGCGAGGTGGTGTTCGCCGGTCCGCGGCTGCGGCCAAGCGCGACGTTGGTCAGCCGCGGCCGGGACTACGCGGAGGCCGCCTCGGAGTCGGGCCGCGGCTTCGAGGAGATCACGCGCTCGCTGCCCGCCTACCGCAGCGTGCTCGCCGAGTACGCCCACCCCGGGGCGCTACCCGAACTCGCGGCCGTCCGGGACCGGTTGCGCGGCTGGCGGTTCTACGACGGTTTCCGGGTCGACGCCGACGCGCCCGCCCGACAGCCGCGGATCGGTACCCGGACACCGGTGCTGAGCGATGACGGTGCCGACCTCGCGGCCGCCGTGCAGACCATCATCGAAGCCGGGTTCGACGACCTGGCTCGGGCTGTCGCCGACGCGTTCGACGACGCCACGGTGTCGGTCGCGGTCACCGACGGGCTGTTCGAGCTGCAGTTGCACCAGAAGGGGATGCTGCGGCCGTTGCGGACGGCCGAATTGTCTGACGGCACACTGCGATTCCTGCTGTGGGGCGCTGCCCTGCTGAGCCCGGCTCCGCCGTCGCTCATGGTGCTCAACGAGCCCGAGACCTCGCTGCATCCCGATCTCGTCGGACCGCTGGCGGCGATGATCCGCGCGGCGGCCGCCAACACTCAGGTCGTGGTGGTCACCCACTCGGCCGCGATGCGCAAGCACCTCGCCGACGACGGCTCCACCGAGATCGAACTGCACAAGGACTGGGGCGAGACGCGGATCACCGGTCAGACCAACCTCAGCGCACCGCCGTGGGATTGGGGCAAGCGGTGAGGGCTAGCCGGCCCGCGGGGGCCGTAGTGCGCGGGTGAAGATGACGTTGACCCGACGCATCACGACGCTGTAGGGCCACCACGCGAACCGCTTGAAGGCGTACAGCGCGCGGATGTCAGACGATGTGTAGATCAGGTAGCGGTTGCGCGCGACGCCCGCCAGGATCTTGTCGGCCGCGCGCTCGGGCGAGACGGCGTGCCCGCCGAACCGGTCGACCCACTTCGCCACCTGCGGGTGGTCACGGTCCACACCTGCGATCTCGACGGTCTGCACCAGCGGCGTCTTCACGGCGCCGGGCACCACGACAGACACCCCGATCCGGTGCCGTGCGAGGTCGAAGCGCAGGACTTCGCTCAGGCCGCGCAGGCCGTACTTGCTGGCGCTGTAGGCCGCGTGCCATGGCAGCGCGACAATTCCCGCCGCCGAGGACACGTTCACCAGGCTGCCGCCGCGGCCGGCCGCGACCATCGGCGGCACGAACGCCTCGATGACGTGGATCGGCCCCATCAGGTTGACCGACACCATCTGCTCCCAGTGGCGGTGACTCAAGTGGCTCACCGTGCCCCACGCCGAGATCCCGGCGATGTTCATCACGACGTCCATGCTCTGGTTCGCCGCGTGGATGTCCGCGGCGAACGCCGACACCTGGTCGTTGTCGGAGATGTCGAGGGCCCGGTGTGCACTGACCTGTCCGCCGAGGGCACGGGCATCGGCGACGGTCTCGGCGAGCCCCTCCTCGTTGCGGTCGGTGAGGAACAACTCGGCACCTTCAGCGGCGAGTTTGAGTGCCGTCGCCCGCCCAATGCCGCTCGCGGCCCCCGTCAGGAAGCACCGTTTACCTGCAAACTTCGCCGTCATGGCGCAGACGATACCGGCGGTTACGGGTGGGAATGCTCGTTACCGCCCCAGAGTGCGTTGAGCCAGAGCCGCTCGACCACGTCGATGGCCCGCACAGGATCGGTCCCCCGCCCGACGAAACCGCTGTCGTGCGACAGCGTCATGGCGGTCGCCGCGGTGAGCATGCGAACCAGCGCGGGCAGATCGTCGGTGATGGGGCGCGCACCTGAGTCCTGGCGGACCAGTCCGACGATCTTGTCGATCACCGTGTCCTCGAAGTCGTTCATGATCTCGCGGATCTGGGCGTCGGTGTTCTGGGCCAACGTGCAGGCCTGCATGATCGGATCGTTGCTCGCGAACACCGCCGCGGCGCTTCCCACCATGCGCTTGGCGAACTCGGCGGGGGTCTCCCCGGGTTCGCGTGGCGCGAAGTCGTGGGTGAGCTTGTCGAGTTCGTCCAGGGCGTCGGCCACGATCACCGCGAGCACCGCGTACTTCGAGTCGAAGTAGAAGTAGAAACCCGACCGCGCGACACCCGCGCGCTCGCTGATCATGCTGACCGAGAGGTCGGCGAACGCCTTCACCTCAAGCAGCTCGCGCACAGCCGACATGATCGCGTCACGCTGCCGGTCACCACGGCTGCGACGCGCCTCGCCGGGTACGGATTCGACACTCATCCCGTCAACCTTCGCACCCGCGACGCGCCAGCTCAAAACTTGACATGCGTCAAGTGTGACGGTCAGGATGGGCTTAGTTCGCAGGTTCAGTGAGATCGACCACAGCCCGGCCACCCAGCCCACAGACGCGCAGGAGCTTTCATGGCGACCATCAACACCCCGGAGTATCTCCTCGGCGAGGCGAAACGACGGCTCACACCGTCGATCAACAACCTCCCCGGAATGGGTGCGGTCGAGAAGCGCCTCCGCAAACGCGAGTGGCCGCAGTTCGAACTCGCCAAGCCGCCGGCAGGCAGCGACCTCAAGCCCGTGATGGGCGACGCCGGCTTACCGGTGCTCGGCCACATGATCGAGACGTTCCGCAGCGGCCCCGACTACATGCTGCAGGTCTACCGCGAGCACGGCCCGGTGCACTACGCACACTCGCCCGCCCTGCCGTCGATCCTGGCCCTGGGTCCGGACGCCACGCAGACGGTGTTCTCCAATCGCAACAAGGACTACAGCCAGGGTGGCTGGCATCCGGTGATCGGCCCGTTCTTCAACCGCGGCCTGATGCTGCTCGACTTCGACGAGCACATGTACCACCGCCGCATCATGCAGGAGGCGTTCACGCGCAGCAGGCTGACGGGCTACGTCGAGCACATCGACCGCGTGGCCTCGGACGTCGTCGCCAACGACTGGGTCGCCAACGACCCGCGTTTCCTGTTCCATCCGGCCGTCAAGGAGTTGACGCTCGACATCGCCTCGGTGGTGTTCATGGGTCACGAACACGGCGGTGACACGGAGTTGGTGACCAAGGTCAACCACGCGTTCACCACCACCACGCGCGCGGGCGGGGCGATCATCCGCACGGGCCTACCGCCCTTCAAGTGGTGGCGCGGGCTTCAGGCACGCAAGGTGCTGGACGACTACTTCGCCGCTCGCGTGAAGGAGAAGCGCGGGTCCGACGGCACCGACATGCTGACGGTGCTCTGTCAGACCGAGGACGAGGACGGCAACAGCTTCTCCGACCAGGACATCGTCAACCACATGATCTTCGTGATGATGGCCGCGCACGACACCTCGACATCCACGCTGACGACCATGGCCTACTACCTGGCCGCCAACCAGGAGTGGCAGGACCGGGTCCGCGACGAGTCCGACCGCCTGGGTGACGGACCGCTCGACATCGAGGCGCTCGACAAACTCGAGACACTCGACCTTGTCATCAACGAGTCGCTGCGCCTGGTCACGCCACTACCGTTCAATGTGCGCTCCACCGTGCGCGACACCGAGCTGTGCGGTCACCACGTCCCGGCCAACACGACGGTGGTGACGTGGCCGTCGATGAATCACCACCTCCCCGAGCTGTGGACGGATCCGGAGAAGTTCGACCCGGCCCGGTTCGCCGAACCCCGCAACGAGCACAAGCAGCACCGGTATGCGTTCGCCCCGTTCGGCGGTGGCGCGCACAAGTGCATCGGCATGGTCTTCGGCCAGCTGGAGATCAAGACCGTCATGCACCGGCTGTTGCGCAAGTACCGCCTCGAGCTGGCTCGCCCCGGCTACAAGGCGCACTGGGACTACGGCGGCATGCCGATCCCGATGGACGGCATGCCGATAGTCCTTCGCCCGCTGCACTGACTCACGCTGCCGGATGTACTGACGGCACCGCGGTGGTGGGGTTGTGTCCCGCGGCGACAACGGAAATCACGAACCCGGCGACATCCTCGAGTTGACGGGCGTGATCGAGTCCGCCGATCACAGCGGCGGACGCCCCCAGGTCCCCGATGAGGGCCGACGTGGTGTCCAGTGACCGCTGATCGTCACCGCAGATCGCCACAGTTCTCGGCTGGCTGACGTGCGGGTCGAGCCAGCTCTGCCCGGCGTACAGGTGCAGCGCCTTGACGACGTGTGCACCCGTGGCGACATGGGAGATGTGTTGTGCCGCTGAGCCTGTCGAGAGGATCAGCAGCCCGGTGGTGAAGTCGAGCGCGTTGGTGCAGTCGATGACGGTCTTGCCGGCGAACGCGCCCTCGGGGGCCTGCGCGACCGTGAGTGCGTTGTCCAGACCCTCCCACGCCACTGCGATCACGATGACGTCCGATTGCGCGGCGAGATCCTCGGCAGCCAAGGCTCGCGCCTGATCACCAATCACATTGGCGGTCAGTTCAGCCCGTGCTTGCGACCGGCCGGCGATGATCACGTGATGACCGGAACGTGCCCATGCCTGCCCAAGTGTGGCGGCCAAGTCGCCCGTTCCCAGAATTCCGATGCGCATGGTGCCGATCTCCTATCGTGGCTGCGATGACGTTGCGCGAACTACGCTAGGGACCGCTCGCCTACCAATTGGTAGGCGAGAACCGCGGCTGCACGACGGGAGCGGACGAACGATCGTGGACAGTCACTGTGAACCCTTCGTGGCGGACTGCCAGCTCCGTCTGGCGACCGATCTCGTCGCCCACGCCTGGGACCCGGTTGTGTTGTCCGCGTTGCGCTCCGGCCCTCGTCGACGTCGGGACCTGCTGGCCGGCATCGGAGGCATCAGCGACAAGGTGCTCAGTCAGGCCATCACACGACTGGCGATGAGCGGTTTGATCGATCGGGCGACCGTCCCGGGCACCCGCGGCGTCGAGTACCGACTCTCGGAGCTGGGCGCCTCCCTTGCCGACGGTCCGCTGACGGCCCTTGCGCAATGGGTGGCGCAGTACGGAGGCGCCGTTCGAGAGGCACAGGAGCGGAACGCAGCGCAGGCTGCGGGCGGCTAGTCCTGCAGCCGGTTGGCGCAGGCGACGAGCGCGCGCAACGCCGACTGAATCGGGTCATCTGACAGCCCCATCGCCCAGGCGTCGTGGCTGCCGTCGGTGCCGCGGATGAACGTCGCGACGCCACCGTCGGCATGCAGTTGATGAAACTTCAGCATCTCGACGGCAATACCGCGCTGGTGCAGCATCTCGGTCAGCGCCGCGACGGGTCCCGAGGCGGTCGCCGTCGACGTGCCCATGCGCTCGCCGACGCAGATGGTGGCCTCATAGTGACGGGCCTGTGGCCCCAGATGGGTGCCACCACGCTCGGCATCGGTGCACTGCCAGTGGCCGAGCCGCACGGGTCCAGACGTCGGGGCGTAGGTGGTTTGAAAGGCCTCTGTGGTCATCGTTCGAGCCTCCTCGCGCAGGTCCGGGGGCAGCGGCGCGTCGAACTGCGCCGCGAACAGAGGGGCTGCGCTGGTTGCGGTGTGTGTCGATGAGGTGGAGTACATGTGCCGGTCTTCTCTTGCCAGAGGAAACGACCGACGAAGTAGCGACCACCCACAGCGGGGGGTCGGTCTGGATCAGACCCCGCTGCGGGTTGCTACTACGAGTCGCTTCGGCACGTTCGCGATGCTAGGCGCTCGCCGACCGACGACGCAACCGGATTTCGGACGTGCGTGCCGTTTCCCGCGACTGTCCCATATAGTGGATTGATATTTCGTTCAATCCATCATACGAAGGATCTGGGTCGTGCCCTTTCCCACCGGTGCAGAGCAGCCGCTGTACGAGATCAAGGCCAACCTGTTCAAGGCACTGGCCCACCCGGCGCGAATACGGGTGCTGGAGATCTTGTCCGCTGCGACTGAACCGACCCCGGTCAGCGAGATCCTGGCGGTCACCGACATCGAACCGACCCTGCTGTCACAGCACCTCGCGGTGTTGCGCCGGCATCATGTCGTCACGGCCGAACGAAACGGCAACGCTGTCTTCTACCGCCTCGCACACCCCAAGATCTTCGAGCTGCTGCAGATCGCGCGGACGTTCCTCACCGACACCCTCGCCGCCAGCCGTGACCACCTCGACGCTGTGCAGTCGCTACCGCCCATCGGAACAACCTCTCGATGATCACGGCGCGGCGCGCCGCACGCCTGCTACCGCAGCGGTCGGATTACGCCGATGTCGGCAGGTCGTGGCGACGCGATGCGCTGGCAGGGGTCACCGTGGGCGTGGTGGCCATGCCACTGGCCCTGGCGTTCGGTATCAGTTCGGGCGTCGGAGCGGCCGCCGGGCTGGTGACAGCCGTTGTCGCCGGAGTGGTGGCAGCCGTGTTCGGTGGCTCCCACGTCCAGGTCTCCGGGCCCACCGGAGCCATGGCCGTTGTGCTCGCACCGATCGTGGCTGCGTACGGGATCGGCAGCGTCGCACTGGTGACGGTGCTGGCTGGGCTGATCGTGCTGGCGGCCGGCATCACTGGCTTGGGTCGCGCCGTGACATTCATCCCCTGGCCCGTGATCGAGGGGTTCACCCTCGGGATCGCCACGATCATCTTCCTGCAGCAGGTGCCCGCCGCCTTTGGGCAGACAGGCCAGGAGGGTCAGCGGCCGCTCATCGCGGCGTGGCGTGTCGCGACGTCCCCGGACTGGTCGACTGCCGGATGGTCGCTTGGGGTGGTCGCATTGGCGGCCGCGCTGATGATCGGGCTGCCCCGCCTGCATCGATCGATCCCTGGATCACTCATCGCCGTGGTGGCGGCAACAATCCTGGTCGGGGTCCTGGCAGTGCCGGTGGCACGGATCGGCGCGCTGCCGTCGCACCTGCCGACGCCCGTGCTTCCCCATGCCGACCTGGGGGCGATACAACCCCTTCTCGGGGCGGCCCTGGCGATCGCCGCATTGGCTGCCATCGAATCGTTGCTGTCGGCACGGGTCGCCGCGACCATGTCACCAACCGGCCCCTACGACCCGGACCGGGAGCTGGTCGGCCAGGGACTGGCGTCGGTCGCCTCGGGCGTCTTCGGCGGCATGCCGGCCACCGGGGCCATCGCGCGCACAGCGGTCAACGTGCGATCGGGTGCGCGCACCCGCCTGGCGTCGATCGTGCACTCGGTGCTGCTTCTCGGCGTGGTCTACCTCGCGACCGGGCCGGTATCGGCCATTCCCCTGGCGGCGCTGTCGGCCGTGCTGATGGTGACGTCGTTTCGCATGATCTCGGCCGGCACCATCTCCAAGATCATGCGGTCCACGCGGTCGGATGCGCTGACCTTCGTGCTCACCGCAGTCGTGACGGTGTGCTTCGACCTAGTCGAGGCGGTCGAGATAGGCGTGCTGGTGGCGGCGTTCTTCGCGCTCCGTACCGTGGCTCGACGCAGCAGCGTGCACCGAGAGGAACTCCCCGCGCCACCGCAGCCGGGCGATCAGCACATCGCGCTGCTGCGACTGGACGGCGCGATGTTCTTCGGTGCGGCAGAACGGATCTCGAACGTGATCACCGACGCCGACCACCACGACATACGGGTGGTGGTGATTCGGATGTCGCAGCTGGGGATGCTCGACGCCACAGGCGCGCACACACTCGCCCGGATAGTGGACGATCTCGAGGCGCGCGGGATCACGGTGATCGTCAAGGGCGTGCAGCCCGACCATCTGCCGTTGCTGACTGCCGTCGGCGTCCTTGAGTCCCTGCGTCACGAGAACCATCTGATCGATTCCCTCGACGACGCCGTCGCGCACGCGCGCGCTCATGCCGTTGCGCCGCCTCGCGCCACCCGCAACTGATCGCCTAGTGTTCATCGCCAATGGCGGCGCTGAGTTGGTGGGACGTGATACTCCTGGCGCTCGCCGGCATCGGCGGCGGTCTTGCCGGCAGTATCGCCGGCCTGGCCTCGGTGTCGACATATCCCGCTCTCCTGTTGGTGGGCCTGCCCCCTGTGACGGCCAACGTCACGAACACCGTCGCGCTGGTGTTCAACGGTGTCGGCTCGGTGTCGGGATCACTGCCCGAACTCGAGGGTCAGGGCGCACGGCTCAAGAAGGTGGTGCCCACCGCTCTGGCAGGGGGCGCGGCGGGCGCTGTGCTTCTGCTTTCGATTCCCTCGGAGGGGTTCGAGAGAGCTGTGCCGGTGCTGCTCGCCGGCGCCGCGATTGTGATCGCGCTGCCTCGTCGTCGCACCGTGCGAACCGGACCCCGCAGCACGGGTCGCACCGTCCTGCTCGGCGCGACGATCCTGACGATCTGCGTC
Organism: Mycolicibacterium sp. YH-1; assembly: GCF_022557175.1. The sequence continues at coordinate 4,636,077 of NZ_CP092915.1, forward strand.
TACGGCGGCTTCTTCGGGGCCGCCGCGGGCGTGCTGCTGCTCGCGCTCTTTCTGGCCATGGGCAGCGAGTCGCTGGCGCGTGCCAACGCCACCAAGAACGTGGTCCTCGGCACCGCCAACGGTGCTGCGGCGCTGGTGTTCCTGGTGTTCGGTCCGGTCAGCTGGGCGGCCGTCGTCCCGCTCGGCATTGGCTGCCTGATCGGCTCGCGGCTCGGACCGGTGGTCGTACGTCGCGCCCCCGCAACACCGCTACGCCTGCTCATCGCGATGGCCGGTCTGGCACTTGCCGTCAAACTCGGATTCGACGCGTACCGCTGAGGTCAGGCGAACGGGTTGTCGCCCTTGGCCACCGCGATACCCAAATCGATGAGCGAGGCCGCCGAGGTGTGCAGCCGCTCCCCCGCGTCCCGACTCGCCCGCCCGGCCAGATAGCGCGACCAGGTGCCCTCGATGACGATGCCGAGTTTGAAGCACGCCAGCGCCTCATACCAGTCCAGGCGTGACGTGGGACGGCCGCCCGCGGCGGTGTAGGCGGCGAGTAGTTCGCTCCGATCAGCAAGCCCGCCCAGCGCCGACAGTTGCGAGCCCGCGTTGATGGTGTCGGGCTCGGTGGGCCAGCACACCATCATCCAGCCGAGATCGAGCAGCGGATCTCCGATGGTGCACATCTCCCAGTCGATGAACGCGGCCAGCTCGGGTCGCTCCCGGTGCAGCAGCACGTTGTTGAGGTGGGCGTCGCCGTGCATGATGCCGGGCTCGCCATCATCGGGCCGGTTGCTCTCCAGCCAATCCGCCAGCTCGGTCACCGCGGGCAGTGACGCCGGGTCATACGATTCGTGGCGGTAGCTCTCCAGCAGCCCGAGAAACTGCGGAACCTGGCGCGCCAGAAACGATCCCGGACGGCGGATTGCGGCGAGGGGGCTGCCCGCCCAGGCCACGTTGCCCAACTCGGCGAGGCTGGCGGCGTACGCCAGCCCGACGTCGTGGCGCATCCGCGGGTCCTCGTAGGCCGGTGCCATCTCGTTGCCCGGGTTGAACCCGTCCACCTCCTCCATGAGGTAGAACACCACGCCCAGGACGTCGAGGTCCTCACAGCCGGCGATGAATCCCGGATGCGGCACCGACGTTCCGGCGAGCGTGCGCAGGACGGCGATCTCGCGCAGCATCGTCTTGTCGCTCGTAGGACGGGGGTGCAGCGGTGGCCGGCGCAGCACCATCGGACGGTCATCGATCCGTAGCCGCACCACGATGTTCTGGGTTCCGCCTGCCAGCGGCGCCACATCGGTGACGCGGGATCCGAGGCCGGTTGCGCGCACCCAGCCCTGCAATGCGATTCGGTCGTCGTCGGTGAGCGTCGGTAGCACGTCATCGGCCATGGCTGACATCGTCGCGGTAGCGCGCCGCGCAGGTGGCCGGTTCGACGGAAGTCATCACAGGGCGCAGCGCGGGCTCTGTGATACTGAACCGATGGCTGACCGCAACGTCCTGGGCGAACCACTGCAGCCCTGCGGTACCGACCCGCTCACCGGCTTCTACCGCGACGGCTGCTGCTCCACGGGCCCCGAGGATGCCGGCAGCCACACCATCTGCGCCGTCGTCACCACGGAGTTCCTGGCCCACCAGCGCTCCATCGGCAACGACCTGTCGACGCCGCGACCCGAGTACCGATTCCCCGGGCTGAACCCCGGCGACCGGTGGTGCGTCACCGCGGTGAACTGGCTACGGGCGCATGCCGACGGCTATGCCGCCCCGGTGGTCCTGGCCGCCACGCACGAACGCGCGATCGACGTGGTGCCGCTCGAGATACTCCAACAACATGCCGTCGACGTACCCGACGATCTGGGCGGCCTCTGATCGCCTGACCCGCCGTCAGCGTCGGTGGGCGGTCACCAACAGGTACTCCCACGGCATCGTCGACGTACCGTTGCGCGTCCGGTCTCCGAGGGCGGCGATATCGGCGTCGAGCGCCGCGACACGTTGCGGGTCGTCGCCGATGGCCCGGTAGGCCGTGATGGTCGGTCCGTACACCGCTTTGAAGTAGTCCCGGAACTCCGCCCCGTCGGCGAACGCGGTGACCATAAGCTCACCGCGCGTCACCTCGACGTCGGTTACCCTGTCCCCCAGCAGTTCTCGCACGTGCTCCTCATCGCCCCACAGCGGTGGCGGCGAGACACCCGGCGGCGGTGGCGGGACATGGGGCTTCATCGCCGCGAAGAGCTGGCCGATGTGCCCCTGAGGCGTCCAGCTGAGCAATCCCACCGTCCCGCCCGGCCGGCACACGCGTACCAGTTCGTCGGCGGCGGCCTGGTGGTGCGGTGCGAACATCACACCGATGCACGACATCACGACGTCGAACTCGCCGTCGCCGAACGGCAGCGCCTCGGCGTTGGCCTCCCGCCACTCCAACTCCAGGCCACGCTCTTGCGCCAGCGTCCGGCCGTGCGCCAGCAGGTCGGACACCAGGTCGCTGGCGACGACGCTGGCACCCATCGCAGCCGCCGGTATCGACGCGTTACCGGTACCGGCGGCGACATCGAGTACCCGATCATCCGGACCGATGCCGCAGGCCTCGACCAGGATGGGCCCCAGCGGCGAGACCAGTTCGGCGGCGAGCTTCGGATAGTCCCCCGTCGCCCAGATGGCGCGGTGTTTGGCCTCCAGCGCCCGATCGTCAACAGGTGCGGACATGTTTGACCCCCTTCGTCCTTCGATTCCCGCTTCCCTCCATACGCAAGGGTCGCGCCGATCGATGTGGCGATCTAGTACCAAATCTGTAGCGGTGCTGGTTCCATATCTGTACGCCGATGTTCTCGGAGGTGATGAACGTGTCCGGATACGGCCAGTTCTGCCCGGTGTCGAAGGCGATGGAGCTGCTCGACGAGCGATGGACAATCCTCGTCGTGCGCGAGCTTCTGCTCGGAAGCAGACATTTCAACGATCTGCGGCGCGGGCTGCCCAAGATGTCGCCGGCCCTGCTGTCGAAGCGACTGAAGTCTCTGACCAGGGCCGGGGTGGTGGAACGCACCGAGGTCGACGGGCGGACCGCGTACGCACTGACGCAGTGCGGCCTCGAACTCGGCGAGGTGGTGGACGCGCTGGGCACCTGGGGCACGCGCTGGATCGGCCAACTAGGTGAGGAGGACCTCGACCCGCACCTGCTGATGTGGGACATTCACCGGTCTGTCCCGATCGACGCCTGGCCCCGGTCACGCACCACCATCGCGTTCCAATTCGACGGCGTCACACCGAAGGCGTCACGGTGGTGGCTGGTGGTCGCCGAGGGCGACACCGATGTGTGCGACTTCGACCCGGGCTATGACGTGACGGCCACGGTCGCAACGAGTCTTCGCACGCTGACTCGCATCTGGCGCGGTGACGTCGGCTGGCCGCAAGCTCTGCTCGACGGCAGCGTCTCCGTCTCGGGGCCGGCCGACGTCCGGCGCGCGATCCCCGCGTGGATCGGCCAGGGCGCCAAGGCCGCGGTACCGCGACCCGCCTAGCTGTCGGCGGCTGCCGGGGTCAGTCCAGCAACCGGCGCGCCACATTGGTCGAGACCAGGTCGAGCAGCTCATCCGCGCGCCCGGCCAGGATGGTCCGAATCGCGTACAGCGAGAACCCCTTCGCCTGCTCGGCGGTGATGGCAGGCGGGATGGAGAGTTCCTGGCGGGCGGTCACCACGTCCACGATGGCGGGACCATCGTGCGCAAACGCCTCGCTCATCGCGGCCTCGAGTTCACCGGGATGCTCGACCCGACGGCCGAAAAGACCCATCGAGCGGGCGACCGCAGCGAAGTCCGGGTTGACCAGATCAGTGCCGAAGTTGACGATGCCCGCGGCCTTCATCTCCAGCTCGACGAAGTTCAATGACGAGTTGTTGAACACGACGAGCTTCACCGGCAGCCGGTTCTGAATGAGGGTGATGAGTTCACCGAACAGCATGGTCAGTCCACCGTCGCCTGCCAGCGCCACGATCTGCCGTCCGGGGAACGCCGTCTGCGCGCCGATCGCGTGGGGCAGCGCGCACGCCATGGTGCCGTGGTTGAAGGATCCGACCAGACGCCGCTTTCCGTTCATGGAGAGATAGCGCGCCGCCCAGACGACGGGCGATCCGACATCGACGGTGAACACCGCATCGTCGGAGGCCAGCCGATCCACCAGTCCCGCAACGTATTCCGGTCGGATCGGGGCCTTGTCCCGGTCATTGACCGCGAGTGCGTCCAGGTTCTGACGGGTCTTGCGGTAGTGCCGCAGCGAGCGGTCGAGGTGCTCACGGGCGGACTTCTGCACCAGCAGCGGCTGCAGCGCCTCCAGCGTGTCGGCGACCGTGCCGACCAGTCCGAGGTCGATGGGGGTGCGCCGACCGAGATGGCGCCCCCTCGTGTCGACCTGGATCACGCGCGCCTGGTCGGGATAGAACTGCTGATACGGGAAGTCCGTGCCGAGCATCAGGAGGGTGTCGGCCTCCTTGATTGCCTTGTAACCAGACGAGAACCCGAGCAGACCCGTCATGCCGACGTCGAACGGATTGTCGTACTCCACGAACTCCTTGCCTCGCAATGCATGCACGACCGGCGCGTTGAGCGTGCCCGCGATTCGGATCAACGCGTCATGGGCGCCGGCCACGCCCGCTCCACCGAGGATCGTGACGTTCTGCGCTGAGTTCAGGATGTCGGCGGCGCGGCGCAGCGAGTCGTCATCCGGCCGGGTCACCGAGCTGGTCGGCACTATCGCGCGAGTCAGCCAATGGGAGTCCGGCGCCGGGGCCAGGAATATCTCGCCGGGGATGACGACGACGGCGACACCGTTCTCCTCGACGGCGGCGCGCATGGCCATCTCGATGATTCGCGGCGCCATCTCCGGCGTGCTGACCAGCTCGCAGTAGACGCTGCACTCGCGGAAGAGGTCCTGCGGGTGCGTTTCCTGGAAGTAGTCCGAGCCGATTTCGTTTCTCGGGATGTGCGCTGCGATGGCCAGCACGGGCACGCGGCTGCGCTGCGCGTCGAACAGCCCGTTGATGAGGTGCAGATTGCCAGGTCCGCAGCTACCCGCGCAGACGGCCAGGCCTCCGGTCAGTGCGGCGTCGGCCGCCGCGGCGAACGCCGCCGTCTCCTCGTGCCGGACGTGTTCCCACGTGACGTCTCCGGAACGGCGGATCGCGTCGGTGAAGCCGTTGAGGCTGTCCCCCGGCAGTCCGTAGACGCGGCGCACACCGCTGTTGTGCAAGGCGGCGATGACCTTGGCCGCAACGGTTGCCATCGAGACACCCCTTCTCCTGCGATTTCGGCGCGCTTTCGTTCGCTGAGCGATCGAAAGCGCGCCGAAGTCACATTACTTGGGGCGAGGGTCTACTTGGGGGCGAAGCGCTGGCCCGCATCCAGACGCAGGCACTGGCCGTTGAGCATCGGGTTGTCGACGATCGCGACCGCGAGCTTGGCGTACTCCTCGGGCTTGCCGAGCCGCTTCGGGAAGGCCGCATCCTTGGTCAACGCGGAGGCGAACTCGTCGGGGATGCCCTGGGTCAGGCCGGTGGCGAAAAGGCTCGGGGCGATGGCCAGCACCCGGATGCCCAGGCTGCCCAGGTCGCGCGCCATCGTGAGGCACATGCCCGCGATACCCGCCTTGGACGCGGTGTAGGCGACCTGACCGATCTGGCCCTCAAATGCCGCAATGGACGCCGTGTTGATGATGACGCCGCGCTCCTCGGCGTCGTCGTCGACGGGTTCCTGCTTGCTCATGTGGAACGCCGCGAGCCGGCTGATGTTGAAGGTGCCGACGAGGTTGAGGTCAATCGACTGACGGAACGACTCCAGGCTGTGCGGCCCGTCCTTCTTGATGGTGCGCTCGCCGATGCCGCCGCCCGCGGTGGTCACGATGATGTGCAGGGCACCGAGTTCGTCGACGGCGTCGGCGAGCACCTGCTCGGTGCCGTCGAAGTCCGTCACGTCGACCTCGTGGAAGGTGCCACCGATCGCGGCGGCCACCTCCTTGCCGTTCGACTGTGGACGGTCCAGGATCGCCACGCTCGCGCCACGCTGGGCGAGCGCCTCGGCGGTGGCCTTGCCAAAGCCCGATGCCCCACCGACGACGATGGCCTTCTTCCCGGATATCTCCATCTAGCTACCTTTCCAAAAAGTGGTCAGTTTGTAATGCGACTGGCATGGTCACCTTACGGTAAGGCCCACGGGTCACCGATTGGGTACCTTGGCTCACATGGCCGATCGGGCATTTGCTCGCCCGCGGGCGCTGGCCGGTGTCGCCGCCGCCGCGGTCGCACTGGGCGTCACCGCGCTGACTGCTGCACTGGTGGGTCCGGAGGCCGACTCGCGTACGGCCGTCGGGTCGGCCGTCATCGATCTCACACCCGGACCCGTCAAGGAATGGGCGATCCAGACGTTCGGCACCGCCGACAAGCTGATGCTGATGGTGTTGATCCTGATCACCATCGCGGTGCTCGCCGGGATCACCGCCAAGCTCGAGACGCGACGAGTGCCGTTGGGCAGCATCACCATCGCGCTAGCGGGTGTCGCCGGATGCGCCGCGGTGCTGTCGCGGGCCGGGGCGACACCCATCGCCGTGCTGCCCACCGTGATCGGCACGGTGTGCGGCATCGCGGTCCTGCGCCTGCTCGTATCGGGCAGGTTCAGCGACGGCAAACCTGCCGAGCCCGGCCCGCGCGACGGCGAGTTCGGCGCCGCACCCGACCCAGGGCGACGGTTGTCGCTGGTGACGCTCGGCTTCCTGGCCGCTGGAACCCTGACCGGCGTCCTGGGTGCGGTGCTCACTCGCGCGCGTTCGTCGGTCGCCGGTGACCGCAATGCATTCGCGCTGCCCAAGCCGGCCGTGCCCGCACCCGCCGTACCCGCCGCCGTGCAGCCCGTCGGCGTCGACCTGCCACCCTTCATCACACCCAACGCCGACTTCTACCGAATCGACACCGCACTGTCGGTACCCCAGCTCAGCAGACCCGACTGGAAGCTGAGGATCCACGGCATGGTCGACCGCGAGGTCACTCTCGAGTTCGAAGACCTCGATCAGTTCGAGGTCATCGACAAGGTGGCGACACTGACCTGTGTGTCCAATCCGGTGGGTGGTGACCTCATCTCGACCGCGAAGTGGACGGGTTACCGCGTCCGGGACCTGTTGGCGCGGGCCGGTGTTCACACGGACGCGGACATGGTGCTGTCCACGTCGATCGACGGATTCACCGCAGGAACACCCGTCGAGGCGCTGACAGATGCCCGCGACTCATTGTTGGCCATCGGCATGAACGACGCTCCGCTGCCCACCGAGCACGGCTACCCGGCGCGCCTCGTGGTGCCCGGCCTTTACGGCTACGTGTCGGCGACCAAGTGGGTCGTCGACCTCGAGGTCACCAAATTCAACCTCGCGCAGGCGTATTGGACCAAGCTGGGATGGTCCGAACGTGGCCCCATCAAGACCCAGTCGCGCATCGACGTCCCCCGCAGCGGGCAGGACGTGGCCCGCGGCCCGGTGACGTTCGGCGGTGTTGCGTGGGCGCAGAACCGCGGCGTGCGTGCAGTGGAGGTACGCGTCGACGGCCCGAACGGACAGGGCCAGTGGCAGAACGCGGAGTTGGGCGAGGCCTACTCGAATCAGACCTGGCGACTGTGGAGCTTCCGCTGGCAGGCGGATGCGCCGGGGCCCCACGAGATAAGTGTCCGAGCCACCGACGGCACCGGTGCGGTACAGACCTCCCAGCCTGCCGACGTTGTGCCCGACGGTGCATCGGGTTGGCACACCGTGTCATTCGCAGTGGAGTAGTGCGCTAAGCCCAGTGCGCGCCAGACGTCGACAGCGGCGGTCAGGAGGGAACGGCTGCTGTTCGACCCCACCGGCCACTACGCCCGACCCGATGTATTCGACGTCACGGTGGACCGCCGCCGCAAGGACTCCGCCCGCTTCATCGACGAGGCAGCGCGACGTTGAACATCCCGTTCCTGTCCTCGATCGCGTTGGTCATGCTCGCGGTCGCCGCGTGGTCGGGCTGGCTGCTCGAACTCAATCACCGCAGACCCGCGTTCATGAGGAGGATCGGCATCACGCAGATCCGTCCGGTCCTGCAGATGCACATCGACTTCATTCTCACGAGTGTCACGATCATCGCCGTCGACTTCGTGGTGTCCGATCGGCCCGGCTGGATCACAGGCCTGCTGGCATATGGCGCCGTGATCAACCCACTGCTGTTCCTTCCGCTAGCCTTTGAGGGTCGAGGGCTCAACTCGGTTCCCCGACAGGCCGCGATGTTCAGCTCGTTCGGCGCGCTGAGCATCGGCTTCACAGCGCTCGCAATATATGCGCTGGCGTAGCTGGCTGGCCGCACGAGCCCGTTACACAGTGTCCGCATTAGCCGTGATCGCGTGACACTGTGATCCGGCCCAGAGGCGTCCTGGAACGAGACGATGGACACACATCGGGCCGCACCTAAGGATGACTCTGTCTTGAATACCCACAGCGCCAGCATGTTTCAACGCCAACTCCCGGGAGGACATGCGCACCACCGCCCGGGTGCCGCCTCGCCCGTGGATTCCGGCCGTTTCGCGGCGCTCACGGCCGGCGGCATTGCCGTCGATATCATCCGGTCCGATGATGGCAGCAGCCAGCTGCTCTTCAGCCTCTACGCCAACGAGGCGGTGCCGCTGCGCCGGGTACTGCCCGCCCTGCAGAGCATGGATCTGGAGACGCTCAACGAGCACACCACAGAGCTGATCCAACCCGATGGAACACCTGGCTACATCTATGATTTCGTGCTGCAAGCGGGCGCTGACGCAGCCGTGGCCATCGCGCGTGAGGGCTCTGACGCCGATCAGCACATCCACGACACCTTCCACGCCCTATGGGATGGGTTGGCCGACGTCGACGCCTTGAACACACTGGTCGTCAGCGCAGGGTTGACCTGGCAGCAGGTCAGCGTGTTGCGAAGCTACAGCTGCTACCTGCGCCAGACACAGTTGCCATACGGCCAGAACCGCATCGAGCGGGTACTCCTGGATCATCCCGGGGCAGCGCGCGCCACCGTCGACCTCTTCGAGGCCCGTTTCGGTTCACCGGGTGAACCCGTTGACCATCCGCGCCGGATCGCGGCCGTGGAGTCAGCCCAAACCGCACTCAATGAGCAGATCGACCAGGTCGTCACGATCGACGCAGATCGGATACTGCAGGCCTTCCGGGGCGTCGTCACCGCCACGGTGCGAACGAACAGCTTCGCTCCCCGGGCCCTGAGTACGGACATGCCCTATCTGGCGCACAAGATCCGTGCGCAGGACGTCGCCGAACTTCCCGAGCCACGGCCTGTTTCGGAGATCTTCGTGTGCTCACCCACGGTGGAGGGCGTCCACTTGCGATTCGGCCTAGTGGCCCGCGGCGGGTTGCGCTGGTCGGAGCGCTTGGACGACTACCGGACAGAGGTACTCGGCCTGGCCAAGGCACAGGCGGTGAAGAACGCCGTGATCGTTCCAGCCGGGGCGAAGGGCGCCTTCGTCGTCAAGCGTGCACCCACATCGATCGGAGGCGTCGCAGCGGACCCAGAAACCGTTCGCGCGCACACCCTCGCCTGCTACCGGCAGTTCATCGCCGGCCTGCTCGACATGGCCGACAACGTCCCCGCCTCCGCGACAGCACCGCATTCGCCGGCGGACATCGTCTGCTACGACGGCGCGGATCCCTATCTGGTGGTGGCCGCCGACAAGGGCACGGCCACGTTCTCCGATACCGCCAACAGCATCGCGCTGGAGCGCAACTACTGGCTGGGCGACGCGTTCGCATCCGGAGGATCTGCGGGCTACGACCACAAGGCGATGGGAATCACCGCGCGCGGCGCATGGGTTAGCGCGGACAGCCACCTGCGCGAACTCGGAATCGACACCGGTACAGATGAATTCACCGTGGTCGGCATCGGGGATATGAGCGGTGATGTGTTCGGCAACGGCATGCTGTTGCGCAACGGCATCAAACTCGTTGGCGCCTTCGACCATCGCCACATATTCATCGACCCGACACCGGTGGCCGAGACGGCCCACCAGGAGCGACGCCGCCTCTTTGATCTGCCCCGGTCTTCCTGGGCCGATTACGACCGATCCCTGTTGAGCGCAGGCGGCGGAGTCTGGCCGCGCTCCGCGAAGCGCATTCCCGTGTCCGCTCAGATGCGTGCCGCGCTGGGCATCGCCGACGGGTCTGACCAGCTGACGCCGACACAGCTCATCCGCTACGTGCTGTCGGCACCGGTCGATCTGCTGTGGAACGGCGGAGTCGGCACCTACGTCAAGTCCAGCACCGAACAACACACCGATGTCGGCGACAAGGTGAACGACGCGGTCCGCATCGACGCGTCGGACGTCAGGGCGAGGGTCATCGCCGAAGGTGGGAACCTCGGCATCTCGCCGCAGGCGCGAATCGACTTCTCCCGCAACGGCGGCCTGATCAACTCCGACGCCATCGACAACGCTGCCGGTGTCGACTGCTCTGACCACGAGGTCAACATCAAGATCCTGCTGGATTGCGCACCGGCAACGAGCGATCTCTCCTCCACCGACCGCGGTGCTCTTCTCGCCGAGATGACCGACGAAGTACGCGAACTCGTTCTGGCCAACAACCGCGCACACAACCGGTTGCTGAGCGACTCCCGTTTCAACGCGGCACCGATGGTCGACGTCCACGCCCGAATGACCACATCGCTCGAGGAACGCCGGGGACTGCACCGCGAGCGCGAACACCTGCCCAGCAAGAAGCAGTATGGCGAACTCTCGAAGAACGCCAGCGGGCTGACGACACCGCAGCTGGCGACCCTGATGGCCCACGTCAAGCTCGATCTCAAGGCCGACCTGATCGCCGACGAGCAGTTTGACGACACTGCCTACTCCGACGTCCTCGAGGGCTACTTTCCCTCGACGCTTCAGGATCGACTCGGCAGCACGATCAATGGGCACCCCCTGCGTCGTGAGATCGTCGCCACCGCGCTCGTGAACAGGGTTGTCGGGACGTCGGGTATCACCTACGCGTTCCGTCTCGCCGACGAGATAGGCGCCACGACAGCCGATATCGTCCGCGCCCACACCATCGCGTCGCGCGTCTTCAACCTCGACGAACTGTGGACCGCAATCTACGATTCGCCCATTTCGGCGGCGACAACCAACGCACTCATCATCGAGAGCCGCCGGCTCCTCGACCGCGCCTCGCGCTGGCTGCTGCTCAACCGGCCACAACCACTGGCCATCGGCGCCGAGGTGGCCCGGTTCGCAGAACCGCTGGGCTCGCTGAGTGGCCAGGTCGGGTCCATGTTGCGTGGCGGCGAGAAGGCGGCGCTCGATAACGCCTACGCCCGCCTCGTCGAGCAGGGTGTCGACGCATCGATCGCACAACGCATCAGCGAGGCACTGTACGTCTTCAGCCTCCTCGATATCGTCGAGGTCGCCGATGCCCACGACGGTGATCTCGCCATGCTGGCGCAGACCTACTTCGCGCTGTCCGATCATCTCGGTATCGACCGGCTTCTCATCGCCGTCTCCGCGCTTCCGCGTGGACGCCGCTGGCACGCGCTGTCGAGACTGGCGCTGCGCGAGGACCTCTACCGGGCTCTGCGGACCCTAGCCACCGACGTCGTCGCGTTCGTGGCGGATTCTCCAGGCGTGGCCGACGGCATCGAGGAATGGGAGCAGTTCAACCGGCCACGGCTCGCCCGAGCACGGGCGACCCTGCAGGAACTCCTGAGTTCCGGTGTTCCCGACCTTGCCGCGCTGTCCGTCGCGACCGCCCAGATCCGCAGGCTCACAGCGTCACCGGGATAACCCGGCGTCGAATCACCCACGGGGGGCGGACTGTCGGTAGGCAGTGGGTGTGGTGTTGAACCAGCGCTTGCAGGATCGGGTGAGCACGCTCTGTTCGGAGTAGCCGAGTTGAGCGCATATCTGGTGCAGGCTGAGGTCGGTGGTGAGCAGCAGGCGTTGGGCAGTGTCGCGGCGGCTCTGATCAACGAGTTCGGCAAAGGTGGTGTTCTCGGCGGCCAGTCGCCGTTGCAGTGTTTTGGGGTGTAGGCCGAACTGGCGGGCGGCCAGGTCCGCGGTGAGGTTTCCGGTGGGCAGCAGTTGGCGGATGACGCTGCGCAGGGTGTCGGCCAGTCCACGGCTGTGCTGGCCCTTGGTGCTGGACAGGTAGTTCAGGGCGACTTGGTGGGCGAGCACGTCGTGGCTGAGCGGCCGTTGCAGATCGGTGACGCGCACGCTGAATCCGGCGGTTGGCTCGTTGAAGTGCGGTGGGCAGCCGAAGTACCGGCGGTAGTCGATCTTGGCACCCAACGCGGGGTGAGGCAGATGCACGGCCACCGGCCGGTAGGTGGTTCCCAGATACAGGTGCAGCACGCGCAGCGTGACTCCGAGAGCCAGTTCGATGGCCTGGGCCTGCGGGGGTGGCGGATTGAGTAGGAAATCGAATTCGAACCGGCCCAGGGCGGGATCCTGATGGTCGCTGATGCGCGTGGCGATACCGGGGCTGTAGGCGCTCATGTAGTTGTCCACGATCACGAAGGCATCGGCGACGGTGGCGGCGGTGCGAGCCGCGACCCCGACCGGGCCGAGGATGTCGATGCTCTGTCGCAACGCGAGTTGGCGGCCGAAGTCGGCCACGTTGAGCACCGCGGCCGCGTCCTCGACCGCGGCAATGGCGTTGCGCAGCGAGACGAACCGATCGCGCTGCCCGACATCGCCCGGGTCGATTCTGGCCAGCTCCAGAAGCGCATCCGGGTCGCCGCCATGCGCGGTCACCAGCGGCGAAAAACCTGTCAGCGACGAACCCCGGATCAGCAGCATGTCCACCACGGTCAAGAAGATGTCCATAAATGTCAAGACGACGGCAGGGGTGTGCAGCAAAGATGGTCGGGACACCCAAGCGGTCCAGATGAAGGGGTACGTGGTTGAGCATTCACGGTTCGTGGAGGCGCTGGTCGAGTGTTGTTCTCGCAGTGGCATTGTCGGCGACGATGACGGCATGCGGCAGCAATGAGGAGTCGGCCGATCGCGGCGCGGAGGGCGAGATGAGCGTCGAACAGGTCCGCGAGATCGCGAAACAGGCCTACATCTACGGGTATCCGATGGTCGACAACTACCGAGTACAGCACTCGTATTTCGTCGATCAGGCCAGCCCGCAGTATCAGGGCGGCTGGAATGAGATCCACTCCACTGCCCGGGTGTACACGCCGGCCGACACCACCGTCCAAACCCCCAACTCTGATACCCCCTATTCAATGCTCGGCGCGGACCTGCGCGCCGAGCCGCTGGTGTTGACCGTCCCGCCGATCGACAAGGACCGCTACTTCTCGATCCAGTTCGTCGACGCCTACACCTACAACTTCGCCTACGCGGGCAGCCGCACCACCGGCAACGACGGCGGCACGTTCCTGCTTGCGGGTCCCGGATGGACCGGTGACAAGCCCGCCGGTGTCGACGAGGTGCTGCACGCCGACAGCGATTTCGTGTTGGCGTTGTACCGGACGCAGTTGTTCGGTCCTGACGACATCGACAACGTCAAGGCCATCCAGGCCGGCTACACAGTGCAGCCGTTGTCGGCGTTCCTGGGCCAGCAGCCACCGGCCGCCGCGCCGAAGGTCGACTTCGTCACGCCACTGAGCGCCGATGAGCAGAAGAACTCCCCGAAGTTCTTCGAAGTCCTCGACTTCGTCCTGCGCTACGTGCCGGTGCTGGAGTCGGAGAAGGACCTGCGTGCCAAGTTCGCCTCCATCGGGATCGGCTCGGACGACGATTTCCACATCGACAAGCTCAGTTCCGAACAGCGCGACGCGTTCCAGGAGGCGATCACCGACGCCTGGAAGGACTTCGACGGGCTGCAGACCAAGATCAACGACGGCACCGTCAGCTCAGGCGAGCTGTTCGGCACCCGGGAGACTCTCGGCGACAACTACCTCTACCGGATGTCGGGTGCCGTCAACGGCATCTACGGCAACACCGAGGCCGAGGCGATGTATCCGATCTTCGACGCCGATGCGACCGGGGCGCCGCTGGACGGGGCCAACAACTACGTCTACCGGTTCGCTCCGGGGCAACTGCCACCGGTGCGCGCGTTCTGGTCACTGACCATGTACCGGATGCCGCAAAGCCTGCTCGTCGCCAACCCCATCAATCGGTACCTGATCAACTCTCCGATGCTGCCGAGCCTCACACAAGATCCCGACGGCGGCTACACCATCTACATTCAGAACGCATCGCCCGGTCCGGACAAGGAATCCAATTGGCTGCCCGCGCCGGAGGGTCCTTTCCGGGTCGTCGAACGGTTGTACTGGCCCGAGGAAGCCGCGCTGAACGGCACCTGGCAGACACCCAAACCAGAGAAGGTGTGACGCGCAGATCAAGCCGCCCGCCACCTAACCTGGGCTCATGACCGAGCCCGCCACGCAATGGCGCGATGCCCTGCGCGCAAACCTGCTCACCGCCCGAAAGGAGCGCGACGCGGTACGCGTGTCGGCGCTGCGCAGTGCACTCAGCGCCATCGACAACGCCGAGACCCCTGACGGCCCTGTCCCCTCCGCCGGAGCCCTCTCCGACAGCGCGGTCGGTCCCGGTGCGGCCGAGGTGCCGCGCCGGGTGCTGTCCGACACCGAGATTCGCGCGCTGCTGACCGCCGAGATCGACGAACGACGGGCTGCCGCCGCACAACTGACCGCGAACGGCGCCGACGAACGTGCCGGGACGGTACGTGCCGAGGCGGCGGTGCTGAGCGACCTTCTCGGTTGACGCTGGCGATGTCGGACGTCCGTGCCACGCTGGACGGGTGTTACCTCACGCCGTGTTACTGCATGACGTCGCGGCGGCCTCAGCCGACGTCGGGTCGGTGTCGGCGCGCTCGGCCAAGATCAGCCGGATCGCCGACCTTCTGACCGGCGCCGCCGCAGCCGGAGATCCGGCGATGGTCGCGGTCATCGTGGCGTGGCTGTCAGGTGAACTGCCGCAGCGCCAGATCGGCGTGGGATGGGCCGCACTGCGTTCACTCCCCCAGCCCGCCGACACCGCGACGCTGACGGTGCGGGGTGTTAATGCCGCGTTCAGCGATATCGGTGCCGTCGCAGGTAAGGGGTCGCAGTCCCGGCGCGCGGAATTGGTGACGGCGTTGTTCGACGCAGCGACCGACGTTGAACAGACATTCCTGCGCCGCCTGCTCAGTGGCGAACTGCGCCAGGGTGCGCTGGTGGGAGTGATGGCCGACGCGGTCGCCAAGGCGGCCGGTGCGCCGGCGCCCGCTGTCCGACGGGCGGCGATGCTCGGTGGCGACCTGCCTGCCGTGGCCGCCGCGGTTCTCACCGAGGGCTCGGATGCGCTGGGCCGGTTCACGCTGCAGGTGGGCCGACCGGTTGGGCCGATGCTGGCCCAGACCTCCACCGGCGTCGCCGATGCACTCGAACGTCTCGGCGGCACGGCGATGTTCGAGGCGAAGCTCGACGGCGCCCGTGTGCAGATCCATCGTGACGGCGACAGGGTGTCCATCTACACCCGCAGCCTCGACGACGTGACCGACCGTCTGCCCGAGGTGGTCGAGGCGACGCTCGCACTGCCGGTGCGAAGCATGATCGCCGATGGTGAGGCGATCGCACTACGCCCCGACGGGCGGCCGCAGCGCTTCCAGGTGACGGCGTCACGGTTCGGCCGCACCGCCGATGTGGCATCCGCAAGGGCCGTGCAACCGCTGTCGGTGTTCTACTTCGACGTGCTGCACCTCGACGGCGTCGATCTGCTCGACGAACCAGCGGTCGACCGGCTCGCGGCCCTGGACTCGGTGGTCGGACCCGATGCCAGGGTGGACCGCCTCGTCACGTCATCGGCCGACGAGGCCGTCGTCTTCTCCGAGCGCATCCTGGCCGCCGGTCACGAGGGTGTGATGGCGAAGTCGCCCACCGCACCGTACGAGGCCGGGCGCCGCGGCGCAGGCTGGCTCAAGGTCAAGCCCGTGCACACCCTCGATCTGGTGGTGCTCGCCGTGGAGTGGGGCTCAGGGCGCCGGACCGGCAAGTTGTCCAATATCCACCTCGGCGCCCGGGATCCGGCCACAGGCGGTTTCGTGATGCTGGGCAAAACCTTCAAGGGCATGACCGACGAGATGCTGGCCTGGCAGACCACCCGATTCACCGATCTCGCCATCGGCCCAACCGACGGGTATTTGGTGACGGTGCGCCCGGAGCAGGTCGTCGAGATCGCCATCGACGGCGTGCAGGGATCGACCCGTTACCCAGCGGGAATGGCGCTGCGTTTCGCTCGCGTGGTCCGCTACCGCGACGACAAGGCGCCCGCCGAGGCGGACACCGTCGACACGGTGCGCGCCATCTACGAACGCGACTGACACCGGTCGGTCGCCTCGAGTTCGGTCCCATCCCGTCCCGGATCTACGCGCTCGAGCTTGGTCCAACCCGTCCAGCCTCGCTTGGTCAACAGCTCGATCAGTCGGCGGGCCTGCGGCGCGGCATCGAACGCCAGGGTGTCGAGCAGATCGACCAGCGATGGCTCGATGCCGCCGCTGACGTAGTCCTCGCCCTGTTCGTCGGCCAACTGTGTGAGGTAGATCGCCATCTTGTCGACCAGCTCGTTCAGCATTGGGTCGTCGTCGGCACGGTCGAGGGTCTGGCTCATGGTGAGGTAGAAGTCGATGAGCGGGGGGTGGGTTATTTGCTCTCGCTTGCGTGCCATCAGCTCCCGAGCTCGCTCGGGTGTGCGCGCCACAAGCGGGATCCAGCCGTCGCGTTCGACCTGGACGATCCGCTCGTCGACCCCGAGCGCCCGCAAGTGGTCGAGAAACTCGACTACCTCCGGCGGCAACGCCACGTTGTCCCCAGCAGCGAGGCAGGCGATCTGGCGGCGGTGTCGCTGCCGCTGACGGATCTCCGCGCGGAGCCTACCGTCGATGTCTGTGGCCGCCGCGGAGAACTCCTCCTCGTCGGCATCCAACAGCTCTCGCACGCGCGCTAGCGGGACCCCGGCTTCGGCGAGTGTCCGGATCTTGATCAGCTCGACCACGGTCTCGGCGTCGTACCTGCGATAGCCGGCGTGGTCGCGCTCCGGCTCCGGTAGCAGCCCCTTGGCGTGATAGTGCCGCACGGCGCGCACCGTCGCTCCGGCGAGTGACGCCAGCTCACCGATGGTCAGCATCCGACCAGTGTCCTCGACCTAGAGGCTTTCAAAAGGCCGCCTGGCCGTCAGGAATTCGTGTACTCCGGATAATTCGGGCAATCTCCGGGGCGTGGGTGACGACAAGTGCGTGAGTGGCGTCGAGCCACGACGTCGAGATGTGGGGCTGCTCGCGGACGAGCCGCTCGATGCCTGCACGCCAGAGCCGATTGTGCCGCGGTACACGCCCTTCGGCGTTGTGGCCTGCCATCGACACCGACACGATCATGTGGATCGGAGGGTTGATCGTGCGGTACCGGTCGAGGATTCCGGACCGCATCTCATCCAGCTCGAGATTGAGATCGAGGATTTCCTGCGCTGTGAGCAAGATCTGACGCGGGGTGCCCTTAATGGCCTCCTGTTCCCTCGCCATGCTCTCCCACAGCGCGCGAAACCCCGGCAGGTCGGCCTCGGTGATGAACCGCGCGGGCACGGGATTCGCCCCGTCGATGAGTACGAGTTCGGCGAAGGTGTCGGGATACTCGGCGGCGTATTGCACGATCAGGTCCGCGCCCAGGGAGTGGCCAACGAGGACGGGGGCCGACGGCAGGCCGAGGCGTCCCACCTCCGCCATCACAGCGACGAGATCGCCGAGAAACGCCTCGACGGTGTACCGGTCGGCAGCTGAGGAATTCCCATGGCCGCGCAGGTCGAAGGTCATCACGTCGTGGTCACGCCGCAGCAGCTCGATCAGCTCGTGCAGATCGGCCTGGGTGGAGGCCAGCCCGGGGCACAGAACCAGCGGTCGCCCTTGGCCTCCGCGAGTCACAGGGATCGTCACACCGTCGTGACGGACCGTGAATTGATGAGCGTTCGTCGTCATGCCAACCATGCTGGAAGGTTGACCCTGCGTCAGGGTCAACCCCAGCCGCGAAGAGCAGCCAGCACTGAGCGAAAGGGCGTGTTTTCGCCAACGCGGCTGCTCGCGGTGACAGGATCGGCGCATGGCTTCATCTCCAGCCCCCACCTCGTTTGAGCGATCCGAGGAGACCGTCGGCGATATCACCTATGTTCGCACCGACCCAGACCTCCCACCGGTGGCGATCATCGACCGCTCGCCGATCACCACCAAACACAGGATCGTCTTCGCCGCGATCGCCCTGCTCGGTGCCGTCGCGTGGGCGATCATCGCGTTCTTCCGTGGTGAAACCGTCAGTGCCGTCTGGTTCGTCGTCGCGGCGATCTGCACCTACGTCATCGGGTTCCGGTTCTATGCGCGCCTGATCGAGATGAAGATCGTCAAGCCGCGCGATGACATAGCCACGCCCGCAGAGACTTTCGAGAACGCCACGGATTACATGCCGACCGACCGGCGGGTGCTGTTCGGGCATCACTTCGCCGCCATCGCCGGCGCCGGGCCGCTCGTCGGACCGGTTCTGGCCATGCAGATGGGCTACCTACCCGGCACCATCTGGATCATCGTCGGCGCTGTGGTCGCCGGATGCGTGCAGGACTACCTGGTGCTGTCGATATCGGTGCGCCGACGTGGTCGGTCGCTCGGGCAGATGGCGCGGGACGAACTCGGCACGATCGGTGGTGTCGCGGCGATCGTCGGCGTGCTGGTCATCATGGTGATCCTGCTCGCGGTTCTGGCGTTGGTCGTCGTCAACGCGCTCGCCGAGAGCCCCTGGGGCGTGTTCTCGATCGCGATGACCATCCCGATCGCGATCTTCATGGGTCTCTATCTCCGATTCCTGCGGCCGGGCCGCGTCTCCGAGGTGTCCCTGATCGGCGTCGCCCTGCTTCTGCTGGCCGTCGTCTCCGGCGGCTGGGTGGCCGAAACCGCCTGGGGTGCCGACTGGTTCACGCTCTCCAAGGTGACGCTGTCGTGGTGCATCATCATCTACGGCCTCGCCGCATCGGTCTTGCCTGTGTGGCTACTGCTCGCACCGCGTGACTATCTGTCCACCTTCATGAAGGTGGGGACCATTGCCCTGCTGGCGGTCGGCATCGTGCTGGCCCGCCCGATCATGGAGGCGCCGGCCGTCTCGTCATTCGCCGCGAGCGGCACGGGCCCCGTGTTCGCCGGGTCGTTGTTCCCATTCCTGTTCATCACCATCGCCTGTGGTGCGCTGTCGGGCTTTCACTCGCTGATCTCATCGGGCACGACCCCGAAGCTGCTCGAGAAGGAAAGCCAGATGCGGCTGATCGGCTACGGCGGCATGCTCACCGAGTCGTTCGTCGCGATCATGGCACTGATCACCGCCGCGATCCTCAACCAGCACCTGTACTTCGTGATGAACGCGCCCACCGCGGCCACCGGCGCCACCGCACAGACGGCCGCCGACTACGTCAACGGCCTCGGCCTGTCCGGACCCGACATCACCGCTGCCGAGATCACCGCGGCAGCCGAGGGCGTCGGCGAGGAGTCGATCGTGTCGCGCACCGGCGGCGCCCCAACTCTGGCCTTCGGCATGTCGGAGGTTCTGCACCAGGTCTTCGGCGGTGAGAGCCTCAAGGCCTTCTGGTACCACTTCGCGATCATGTTCGAGGCGCTGTTCATCCTCACCACCGTCGACGCGGGCACCCGCGTGGCACGCTTCATGCTCTCGGACGGTCTTGCCAATCTTGGTGGGCCGCTTCGCAAGCTGCGTAACCCAAGCTGGCGGATCGGCGCTTGGAGCTGCAGCGTCATCGTCGTCGCCGCATGGGGCAGCATCCTGCTGATGGGTGTCACCGATCCGCTCGGCGGCATCAACACGCTATTCCCGTTGTTCGGCATCGCCAACCAGTTGCTCGCCGCGATCGCCCTGACAGTCGTCACCGTCGTGATCATCAAACGTGGCCTGCTGAAGTGGGCCTGGATACCCGGGGTTCCGCTGCTGTGGGACCTCGTCGTCACGATGACGGCGTCGTGGCAGAAGATCTTCTCCGGCGATCCGAAGGTCGGCTACTGGACACAGCACTTCCAGTACCGCAACGCCAGGGACGCGGGCCAGACCGCCTTCGGTGCGGCCAAGGACGCGGGCCAGCTCGACGCGGTCATCCGCAACACATTCATTCAGGGCACGTTGTCGATCGTTTTTGCCGTACTGGTGTGCATCGTGTTCGTCGCCGGCGTCATCGTGGCATTGAAGACCCTCCGCGGCCGCACGGTAACGCTGTCGGAGGACGAACCCGCACCGTCACGGATCTTCGCCCCGTCGGGCCTGATCCCGACCGCGATTGAGAAGGAGGTGCAGAAGCAGTGGGACGATTTGCCGAAGTCGGGCGTCACGTCAGTTGGTACTGGAGTTCATTGATGGGCGACAACCACTACCGGCGTTACACCGAGCACCGCGAACGTAACTGTCCCGGCGAGCCGGTTCTCTCGGAGCGGGACTACTGGCGCATGCGACACCATGCGACGGAGGCCAACCCTCAGGGCGGTTGTTGCTGACCACCCGCCGTGTACTGTCGAACTTACGGTAAGGCCCCTCGACAGGAAGGTTCGTCGTGCACAAGGACGACATGATCTTGATCAGCGTGGACGACCACATCATCGAGCCTCCCGACATGTTCAAGAACCACCTTCCTGCCAAGTACGCCGACGAGGCACCGCGACTGGTACACAATGCCGACGGGTCCGACACCTGGCAGTTCCGTGACGTCGTGATCCCGAATGTGGCGCTCAACGCCGTGGCCGGCCGCCCCAAGGAGGAGTACGGCCTTGAGCCCCAAGGCCTCGACGAGATCCGCAAGGGGTGTTACGACGCAGGAGAGCGCGTCAAGGACATGAACGCCGGCGGCGTGCTGGCGACGATGAACTTCCCGTCGTTCCCAGGCTTCGCAGCCCGGCTGTTCGCCACCGAGGACGCCGACTTCTCACTCGCCCTGGTACAGGCCTACAACGACTGGCACATCGACGAGTGGTGCGGCAGCCACCCCGGGCGCTTCATCCCGATGGCGATCCCGGCGATCTGGGACCCGAATCTTGCCGCCGCCGAAGTCCGCCGCGTCGCCGACAAGGATGTGCACTCGCTGACGTTCACCGAGAATCCATCCGCGCTGGGCTATCCGTCCTTCCACGACCAGGAGTATTGGGCGCCGCTGTGGGAGGCGTTGGTGGACACCGAGACCGTGATGAACGTGCACATCGGGTCCTCGGGTCGGTTGGCGATCACTGCGCCCGATGCGCCGATGGACGTGATGATCACGTTGCAGCCGATGAACATCGTGCAGGCCGCGGCCGATCTGCTGTGGTCGGCGCCGATCAAGAAGTACCCGACGCTCAAGATCGCGCTGAGCGAGGGCGGCACCGGGTGGATTCCCTACTTCCTGGATCGCGTGGACCGCACCTACGAGATGCACTCGACGTGGACAGGTCAGGACTTCGGCGACAAGGTGCCCAGCCAGGTCTTCAAGGATCACTTCATGACGTGCTTCATCTCGGATCCGATCGGCGTGAAGAACCGGCACGAGATCGGCGTCGAGAACATCTGCTGGGAGATGGACTACCCGCATAGCGACTCGATGTGGCCCGGTGCCCCAGAGGAACTCTCGGCGGTCTTCGACACCTATGACGTCCCCGATGACGAGATCAACATGATGACTCACGAGAACGCAATGAAGCTTTACCACTTCGAGCCGTTCAAGCACATCCCCAGGGAGCAGGCCACCGTCGGCGCCCTACGCAAGGCCGCCGAGGGCCACGATGTGACCATCCGCGCCCTCAGCCATGACCGCAGCGGCGAGAAGACCAATTTCAGCGACTGGGCCGCGAATCTCGACAAGGCGACCGCGTCACAGAAGTAGCCCTCCGCGCCATCACGAAATCTGTCACACCCCCCTGGCATACTCGAACATAGTTTCGAACAGGGGGTTCACGGTGACGATTGATCTCGACGAGGTGACGGCTCGCCAGTCACGTCTCGAGTCCGCCGTCGCCTCCTTCGCCGAGATGCCGTGGGACGACCTGCCGACAGACGTCGTCGACTCGTTGTTGACCACCCTCGAGTCCGCGCAACGCACTCTGCCCACACTTGGCGGCGAGCTGATCCTCCGGCTCCGCCGCGAGCCGAGGCTCAAGCGCGTCAAGCGGCTCCGCACACACCTGGCCAATCTTCTGCACATCTCGGCCACGGACGCCGGTGCCCGCATCGCGATGGCGGCGGACCTCGCCGGTGACCAGCCGACGCTGCCCGAAGCCGCGGCCGCCGCGCGCCACGGTCTCGTCGGCCCGGAGCACCTTCGGATCATGCGCGACACCATCGCCAAGTTGCCCGACACCGCCAGCGATGCGGATCGAGCCCGCTTCGACCTCGAGTTGACCGGTGTCGCCGTATCCGAACGACCCGAGGTGCTCCGGAGGGACGCCGCGCTACTCCTGGCCGAATTCGACGCCACCCGAGATGATCCGGTCACCCGCGAGCGCAGCCGTGCCGCCCGCCGAGACTTCGTGCTCGGACCACAGGACGCCGACGGGATGAGTCGCGGACGGTTCTGCCTCGACCCCGAGGCGCGCGCCTACCTGGAGATCGTGCTCGCCAAACTGGGCCGTCCCGGCATGTGCAACGCCGACGACCCGATTCCCACCGTCGACGGTGACCCCGACGCGACGGCGGCTGCCGGTGACACCCGCACCACAGCGCAACGCAATCATGACGCCGTCAGGGCCGCCTTGCGCGGATTGCTGGCGTCGGGCGACCTGGGCCAGCACCGCGGCCTGCCGGTCACCGCCATAGTGACGATGACGCTGCAGGACCTCGAGTCCGCTTCGGGGCTGGCCCTGACCGGTGGCGGATCGACCGTGCCCGTGGAAGACGCCATCCGCATGGCCGCGCATGCGCACCACTACCTCTACGTCTACGACGGCACGACCGGCCGGCCGCTCTTCCTGGGTCGCTCAAAGCGACTCGCATCAGCCGACCAACGGATCGTGCTCCACGCGATCGACCGCGGCTGCACGGTGCCCGGCTGCGACCAACCGGCCTACAACTGCGAGGTGCACCACCTCATCGAGTGGTCACCGGACGGCACCACCGACATCGACCGACTCACGCTGACCTGTCAGGACGGCAATCTGTCCGCGGGACCCACGGATGACGAATGGCAGGCGCGCCGCCGCTACGACGTGGAGTCGCTGGGCCAAACCCTTTGGTATCCACCGAAATCCGTCGATCCTAGCCGCCAACCGAGAGCCAATCGCTTCCACCGCCGGCCCAACAGGCCGCACCCCGAGCCCGACGCCGCGTAGGTGCGGCGGCTCCGCCTGTGCGGAACTAGTCCAGCTGATACCGGATCGGCAGGTGCTTGAGCCCGCCGACGAACGTGGTGGCCACGTGCGCCGCCGGTCCGGCCAGCTCGACTGACCTCAGTCGCGGTAGCAGCGCCGAGAAGAAGCTGTTGATCTCCAGCCGGGCCAGCGCTGCGCCGAGGCAGAAGTGCACGCCGTACCCGAAGGCGATGTGCTTGTTGGGATCTCGCCCGATGTCAAACTGGAAGGGGTCGGAGAACACCTCTTCATCGCGGTTACCGGACACATACGACAGCAGCACCGACTCCCCTGCCGCGATCCGCACTCCCCGAATCTCGTAGTCCCGCTGCGCGGTACGCATGAACTCCTTGACCGGGGTCGTCCAGCGGATCATCTCCTCGACTGCCAACGGCATCAGGGTCATGTCGTTGCGCAGTCGAGCCAACTGCTCGGGATACTCGAGTAGGGCCTGCATCCCGCCGGAGATGCTGGCGCTGGACGTGTCGTGACCGGCAGCGGCGATGATGGCGTAGTACGACACGGTCTCGATATCGGACAGGGGCTCACCGTTGATCGTCGCGTTGGCGATCGTCGAGCCCAAGTCGTCGGTCGGATTCGCGCGGCGGTTGGCGGTCAACTCCGTGAAGTACTGGAACATCTCGAGCAGCGCTGTCATCTGCTCCTCAGGGCTCTTGCCGCGTTGGAACTCCTCGTCGTCGCTGCCGAACAACTCCTGCGTCCAGCGCAGCATCGACGCGAAGTCAGTCTCGGGCACACCGAGCAGGGTCATGATCATGTACAGCGGGTAGTTGACCGCCACCTGTTGCACGAAATCGCACTCCGGGCCCTCGGCCATCATCTTGTCGACGAATTGTGCAGCCAGCTCGTCCGCACGATCCTTCAAGGCACGCATGGCCTTTGGCCGGAAGAAGTTCGTTCCGATCGCCCGAAAGTCGCGGTGCTGCGGGTCGTCCATGTGGATCAGCGTCTTGATGCCCACGGCGGCCTGCTGCTCGTCACCCTCCCTGGTGACCAGAACCGGTCGCGGCGAGTTCGTGAAGACGTCGTTGGCGCGCTCGATCTCCATGATGTCGGCGTGCTTGGTGATTGCCCAGAACGGCGCGTAGTTGGGGACATCGACCCATGACACCGGCGCGTGTGCACGCAGGTGGCGCAACGCCTGATGCAGACCGGCCTCGTCGGTGTACGCCTTTGGGTCCGCCAATGCCTTTGCGGCCTCGTCCATGATGGGTGTGCTCATGGTGTGGTCCCTTCTTCAGCGGGCGCGAGTCCCGTCGCGTGTTGTGCACGGTCCTCGTACTGCTGCCGCGCGCCCGGATCGAAGTCCAGGAAGACGCGGTCGCTGCCAGTGCGCCGCTGGACCCAGCGTCGCCCGCGCGGGCCGAGCATCGCGATGAGCGTCAGCGGGAGCCGGACTCCGGCGGGTACCGACACATGGGTCTTGGGTTTGTCGAGGACCTTCACGATGGCCGCGGCGATGTCCTCGGGCTCGACGGGCCGGTTGGCGGCGGCGGGTTTGGTGCCGCTGATGAGCTCGGTGTTGGTGAACGGTGGCATCACGACCGACACCTCGACACCCTGCGGCGCGACCTCGTCGGCCAGCGCGGTCGACAGTCCGACGACCGCGAACTTGGTTCCCGCGTATACGACTTGACCTGGGACGGCCATGACTCCCGCCAGCGACGCGACGTTGATGATGTGCCCGGCGTGCCGCTTGACCATCTCGGGCAGGACGAGCTGGCAGCCAGTCAGCACGCCATAGAGGTTCACCTCGATAGACGTCCGGATCGCCTCATCGGTCTGCGCGAGAAAATTGCCGATGGGCATCACGCCCGCATTGTTGATCAGCACGTCAACGCGGCCAGCTGATTCGCCGAAGCCGTCGCCGCGGGCCTTGTTCAGGAACGCCGCGAACGACTCGCGATCGGTCACGTCCAGCGGATGGCCACTCACCATCCCGACGCCTGCCAGGCTCGCCACCGCCGACTCAAGACGGGCGATGTCCCGGTCGCCGATGACGACGCGGGCGCCGCGCACGAGCAGCGCCCGTGCTGTGGCATATCCGATGCCGCGTGCGGCACCGGTGATCGCGACGGTCCGGCCCTTGATGTTGTCCACGGCGACACTCCTAGCCATTCTCGGTGTTGCCACCCAACGGTTTCGACGCGCTTCGCACGTCCTCGAGGACCGCGGTGACGGCATGCTCGGGCAGGCTTGCGGGTAATGCGGGCATAACCCGGTCGATGGCCCCCGCACAGCGCACGATCAGCGCCTTGGCGACCTCGGGCAACGGCGCGACCACGGCGAACGTGCTCAGCACCTCGTCGTCGACGAGGTCGCCCATGGCATCCCACTGCCCCAGCCTGGACAGGCGGTGAAGTTCGGTGTGCAGGTCACCCCAGCCGTGCAGGTCCAGCACGCCGCGATAGGCAGGGGTCGACCCGTAGAACGCGATCTGCTTGCGGACACCGGCGGCCGCCTGCGCCATCGCGGTCTCATCCTCGCCGGTGACGACGAACACCGGACACGACACCTCGATGTCCTCACGGCTGCGTCCCGCCCGCGCCAGGCCGGCCAGCAGCGCGGGGGTGGTGACCTCGTCGGCGTAGCGCTTGGTGGTGAACGCGTGCGCGAGCAGACCATCGGCGACCTCCCCGCACATCTGCGTCATCGCCTCCCCGACGGCGGCGACGAACACGCGCGGGGTGCCGTACGGCATGGGTTCGGGAGTGAACATCGGCGTCATAAGCGTGTGGCTGTAGAAGTCGCCCTCGAAGCCGAGCCGGGTTCCGTCGTGCCAGCACGCCCATATCGCTCGGAGCGCAGCGATGAACTCGCGCATGCGCGGCACCGGACGACTCCACGGCATGCTGAATCGCCTCTCGATGTGGGCAGCCACCTGCGAGCCGAGGCCAAGATTGAACCGGCCTCGGGAGTACGCCTGCAGATCCCATCCGAGGTTGGCTACGGTCATCGGATTACGCGCGAAGGCCACCGCGATGCTGGTGCCGATTTCAAGGCGCGACGTGTGTTCCGCCGCGAGCAGCAGTGGAAGGAAGGGGTCGTGGTTGATCTCACCCGTCCAGCAGCCGTCATAGCCCTGCCGTTCAATGGCACTCGCGACCGCGGGGACCCGCGAGAGGTCGCTGGGGATCCCCCTGTCGACCTTCAGTCGCGCAGCCGTGTCACTCGACAACGGTCATCGCGGCGGCTCGCCCTTCGGCGCATCGCCCCTCGTCACCGCTACCCATGCGGCAGACGCTACAGTAAGCACTTCAGTATGGTCAACGACTTTGGGCTTCACCCCCCGCGTTGCAGACGTTCGAGATTGAGGACAGCATGAGCAAGCCCCCGGACTGGGACGAGACTCTCGAGGATCTCGAGCAGCGCCGTCAACGCACCCTGGCAATGGGCGGGCCCGAACGCCTCGCCAAGCATCACGGCAAGGGCAAGCTCGATGCCCGCGCCAGGATCGACCGTCTGGTGGACAAGGGCTCGTTCCGAGAGATCGGCTCCCTCGTCGGCGGTGAGGTCGCCGCCGACGGCATCGTGGTCGGCTCCGGCTCGATCAACGGCTCCCCGATCATGGTGGGCGCCGAGGACTTCACCACGCTGGCGGGCAGCATCGGGCCCGGCGGTAACGCCAAGCGGTATCGAATCGCCGAACTCGCTGTGCGGGACCGTATTCCGCTGGTGATGCTGCTCGAGGGCGCAGGATTTCGCCCCACCGGCGGCCACTACGGCCGCACCCCCACCGATCTGCTGGCCCAAGCGAATTGCTCCGGCAAGGTGCCCACAGTCGGTGCCGTCCTCGGTCCGTCGGCCGGCCACGGCGCACTCGTCGCACCGGTGTGCGACTTCCGGATCATGAGTGCTGCGGGCGCGATCTTCACCGCCGGCCCGCCGGTGGTTCGGGAGTCCACCGGCGAGGAGATCACCAAGGAGGAACTTGGTGGCCCCACGGTCGCCCTGCCGAGCGGGGTGATCCACAACCTCGCCGACTCCGACGAGGACGTCATCGACGACATCAAGCGTTACCTGTCCTACTTCCCGCCGAGCGCATGGTCGTACCCGACCCCGCGGCCCGCCGACGAGACCACCGCGCCGCGACCGACCCCCGAGCTGCTCGACATCGTCTCGCGCGACAACAAGCGCGTGTACGACATGCGCAAGGTCCTCGACGTGGTCTTCGACGACCCGAACTGGTTCGAGGTGCAACCCAAGTACGGACGCGCCATCATCTGCGCGCTGGCCCACCTCGGCGGGCACCCGGTGGCGGTGGTCGCCAATCAACCGCAGGTGATGGCCGGTTCGATCGACGCCGATGCCGCCGACAAGGCCGCGCACTTCATCATGGTGGCCGACTCGTTCCATCTGCCGATCGTTTTCCTGGCCGACAACCCGGGCATGATGCCGGGCAGCCGTTCGGAGCGAACCGGCGTATTACGGGCGGGCGCAAGGATGTTCGCCGCACAGACCGCGGCGACGACCCTGAAGCTCCACGTCACGCTGCGCAAGGCCTACGGTTTCGGTTCGATGGTGATGTCGCTGCTGGGCTTCGACTCACAGGTGGCGACGTACGCCTACCCCGGCGCGACGATGGGCGCCATGAGTGCGGCCGCGTTGACCCGCGCCACAAACGCCGAGGAGGATCTGAGCGCCAAGCTGCGCGATGCCGAACTCCAGGCGTCCTACCGCTCCGCCGAGAACCTCGGGTTCGATGAGCTGATCGATCCACGCGAGACCCGCGATGCCCTGCTGGCCGGCCTGCAGCGCGGCCTGTTCAGCCGACAGGTCGCCGCCGAGCCAGTGAGTCGGACGGTCATCCTGCCCTGACGTCAGAACCGTGTGCCGGGCGCGACGCGATCACGGATTCAGCGCAATACCCGCACCGGGACACGGGACCACCCGGCGACGTTCTGCATGCTGACGCGTTCACACCCGTCCCAGTCGACCTCGTAGCGAGGCATGAGGTCGAGCATCTTCTCCAGGGCGATGGTGCTCTCCAACCGCGCCAGCGCCGCGCCGAGGCAGCTGTGTATGCCGTAGCCGAACGCCACGTTCTGCGCTTCGCTGCGGTCGCGGTCAATGTCGAAGACGTCCGGGTCGGTCCACGCGTCCGGGTCGCGATTGGCCGACGCGCCCAGCAGGAAGACAGGTGCGCCCGCCGGAATGGTGGTGCCGTGCAGGGTGACATCGGTGACCGAACGGCGCACGTTGTACTGCACGGGGGCGTCGTAGCGAAGCAGTTCCTCGATGGCGACGGGAACCTTGCTGCGGTCGGCGAGCAGCGCCTCCCACTGATCGGGGTGCTGCGCGAAGGTGACAGCGGCGCCACCGACCAGCTTCGTGACCGTCTCCGCGCCCGCGCCGCCGAGAAGCGTGGCGAATCCGGCGATCTCGGAATCCTTTAGCTGTGTGCGGACACCGTCCTCACGGTCAACCTCGGCCGCGATCAGCTGGCTGATCATGTCATCCTGCGGGTCGGCCCGACGCTTCTGAATGAGCTCGTAGTACATCACCCACATCTGCGCCATGGCGTCGATGCCGGCGGCGGACATGTCGATCTGGCCCGGCTCCCGGTGCAGTGACTCGTCGATCCACAGTCGGACCTGCTGCCGGTACTCGGGTGGGACACCGAGCATCTGGGTGATGACGTCGACGGGAAAGAACACCGAGAAGTCCGCCACCACATCGAATTCCACGTTCCCCCCGCCCTTGTCCGCAGCACCCAGGAACTGCTCGATCGTCGCGGTGATCATGTCGGTGAGCGCCCCGATGGCGCGCGGGGTGAACACCTTGTTGACCAGACTGCGCATCACCCGGTGCTCGGGCGGATCGATGGAGATGATCATCTTCACCGGCACCTTCTCACCACGGCGCACCATGCCGAGATCGACCCCGTACGCCGACGAGTACGTCTCGAAGTCCCGCAAACCCGCGGCGACATCGGCATGCCGGCTCAGCGCGTAGAAGTCGTACTCCCTGCTGTAGTACACCGGCGCTTCCCGCCGCAGCCTCGGATAGATCGCGTGCGGGTCTCTGTAGAAGTCGGCCGAGAAGGGATCGAACACGATCTCTCCTGCCTGCCCTGGTTCCACTAGGGTCATGGCGCCCCTTCCTGAAGGGCCTCCCGTTGGCCTTTCGATAAGGGCGACTATAGCGTCCCCGCACACACCGTTGCACCGTGACGCTGGGAGGAGGATCGTGAAGTCATGCCAGGTTGCCCTCGGTCGTTCGTGGCAGCACTCCTGGCGGGAGGTGCCACCGCAGTGGCGATGATCGGTGCGCCGATCGCGTCTGGTGCCGGCGCGGATGCAGAGATTGCCGATCTCGAGGCACAGGGCTACAGCGTTCAGATCAACTGGCTCAATGGTTTCAACACCCAACCCCTGTCGCAGTGCACCGTGGTCGGCGTCAACAACCCCGATCACTCGGGAGCGCCGCCCGAGGTCGGCGACACCGTGTACGTGGACGTCAGGTGCCCGAATCATCCAGACGAGGGTGGCGACGTCTCCATCGGGGTCGGCGGTATCGGGGTCGGCGGGATCGGGGTCGGCGGGATCGGAGTCGGCATCGGCTGAGCACCGCCACCGCGCTGAGGGCTCAGTCGACGGTCGCGCGGTATGCCGACACGATGGGCTCGAGTTCGTCAGGGGTGGCGCCGTGCATGATCAGGGCATCCGCCCCGTAGTCGAACTCCTTGCGGATGCGGTCCACGCACTGCTGTGCGGACCCCGTGGCCGACGGCTCGAGCCACTCGTCGGGAATGAGGGTGGCGATGTGCTCGATCTGTTCGGCGCTGGCCTTGTGGTCGATGCCGCCGCCAATGGACTGCACCACTTTGTCATCCCGGAAGCGCTGCAGGACTGCCGGATCCCAGCCGTTCGTGTTGACCAGCAGATCCCCGTAGCCCTGCAGGTAGGTGGCCAGCCGTGCGACGGTCTTCTTCAGCCGCAGCTCCTCGGGCAGATGGTCACCGACGGTTGCGAAACACGACCACACCTTGACATCGTCGGGGTTGCGGCCGGCCTGCTCGGCGGCATCCTTCACGGTCTTCACGGCGCGTTGCAGCGTCTCTGGCGTGAAGTAGGTGTGCAGGATGACATCGTCGAACTCGCGGCCGCCGAGTGCCAGGGTCTGCGGACCGAAGGCAACGATCGCCAGCCGGATGTCCTCATTGAAGTCCGGGTCGAGAAACAGCAACTGGTACTTACCGATCGGCCCGTCGTGGTTGAAGATCAGCTCCCCGTGCCAGAGCTTGCGCATCACCTGCGCGAAGTCCTCCATCTGGGCGGTGGTTACCGGCGGTACGCCGAAGGCTCCGTACATGGCGGCCACCCCGCGGCCGATTCCTAGAGTGAACCGCCCCTTCGACAACCGGTGCATTGTGGTGGCATACGATCCCGTGATGAGCGGGTGCCGGGTGTTGTGATTGGTTGCGGCGGTGGCGATCTGCATTCGATTGGTCACCGCGCACGCCGCGCCGGTGAGCGACGACGCCTCCTTGACGTTCCACCGCTCGGAGATGAACGCGGTGCCGAAGCCCAGTTCCTCGCCGCGCCTGGCCTCGTCCATCAGCCCGGCCGGGCCCTCGCCGCCAGCCCCGGCCAACAGGTAATAGCCGAGTTCTTCGAGTACACGATCAGTCACTGCTTCACGATCTGTCACTGCCAAACCCCTTGCTTGTAGCCACAATTCCAGACTTCGGTGATACGCCCCTCGATGACACGGAAGATCTCCATGCTGCCGACGGTGGTCTCCGTGCCATCCTTCAGCGCCATCGGCGACTGATAGACGATCGCCACGTGCTCGCCGTCGTCGCCGGCGACGACGAGGTTCAGATCGAATCGGATCGTGGAGAACATTGCCCAGTGGTCCACGATGCGCGCGACGGCCTGTTCGTGCGTGAGCACCGTCGCCTCACCGACGTCGTGCCGGGTCACCGTGTCGCCCATCAGCTCCTCGGCCAGCGCGAAGTCGCGCTGATTCCACACCACGAGGTTGTAGGCCTCCACCACCTCGCGCGCGGTCCGCACCCTGCTAGTCATCGAACACCTCGGTTGCTCCGATCTCCTCGAAGGTGGCCGCGGCCCGATCGGTGAGCGTCAGACACAGCCGACGCGACCGCTCGGGAAGCATGTCC
The DNA here is from genome assembly GCF_022557175.1 of Mycolicibacterium sp. YH-1. The sequence goes on from NZ_CP092915.1 coordinate 4,667,593, forward strand.
CAGCCCACCAGCGCCACGACAGGAAGCACCATCATGTACGCGACCGCGAACCGGTAGTGGCGCCAGGCCGCGTCGAACCCGTAGCCCCGCACGCCATGTGACGTGATGTCGTCCAGATAGCGCTTGACCAGCTCCTCGTCGCGACCCGACCTGGCCGACGTCGGCAGTCCCTGGCTCACCAGGTAGCCGATGTCGATGGCACCCACTCCACGTGCCGCCATCTGATAGTCGACGATCTTGCAGCGATCTCCGGAGAAGAACACGTTATCGGCTCGGATGTCACCGTGTACCAGCATGTCTCGCTCAGTCAACGCGCTCAGCGCGGGTGCTGCGCGCTGGGCGAAACGCTCGGCGTGGCGGGCGACCGAGGCCGGGATATCGGCACCGGACCGATCACGGTAGACCTGCCAGCCCTGGCCGAACACCGCGGGCAACACATCGCGCATCATCGGGGCGTCGAGACTCGGGAAGAGTTGTCCGAAAACGGCATTCGCGGGTTCAACCGACCAGGCGTGCAGACTCGCCAGCTCCGCGATGATCAGCCGGGCTTGATCCAGCGTGAGTCCGGCGAGGTGGTCGACGTTGTCCCAGTCGCCCAGATCCTCCAGGACGATGACGAAGTCCAGGCCGTTCTGCGCTGTCCGCGCGGCGAGCACCGCGGGCGTCCCTGTGGGCACCCGCCCCGCGACCTCGCTGTAGAAGGCCACCTCGCGGGTGTAGCCGCCCATCATCTCCATGGCGCCGCGGGCGTCGGAGTCCGCGGGCAGCTTCACGATGACACTCGCCGGAAGGACACTGGCCGGAAGGACACTCGCCCCGGTCAGATGCACCCGGTACAGCCGCGACGAGAACCCCGTGTCGAGCGCGATCTGCTCTGCGCGGACACCACCGACCGGCGCGCCCAGTACCTCACCGAGCCACTGTGCCGTCACATCCTCGATGCCGGATGGCACGGTGGCTACGGACATCGAGGCTCCCCTTCGAGCGATTTGACCCGCCGAGCTATTTGACACTGCGCAATTAAGTTAGTTGTCGATCGTCTAATATGCAAGGGTGCCCTCCCCCACCCGCGGGCTGACTCAACCGCAGCGCGTCGAGACATCCAACCGACGGCTCGTCGAGGCGGCCGCCGAACTCATTGCCGAAAAGGGCTGGGAGGCAACCACGGCAGCCGAGATCGGTCGCCGCGCGGGCTACAGCCGGGCGATGGTGCACGCGCGGTACGGCAGCAAGGACGCCATCCTGGAAGCGATCTTCGAGCACGGGGACGTGCAACGGCTCCTTCCCGCCGCACAGCCCGGTGCCACCGGCATGGAGAACGCGGTGGCGCACTTCGGGCGGATTCAGGAGATGTACGCCCAGGACCGCGACTTCCTGCGGGCGATGTTCGTGATGACGTTCGAAGCGGTCAAGACCACCTCGCCTGTGCGCACCCTGCTTCAAACCTGGTTCGATCGCGGCGTCGAGGCCGTTGAGGTTGGCCTGCGAAACGGCATCGTCGACGGATCCGTGCGACCCGATATCGACGTTGAGCGCGCCGTCAACGACATCAGCGCAGCGGCATTCGGTATCGCGTTCCACTGGATCGTGCAATTCGCGAACTACGACCTCGCACGGGAGTTGGACTACGCCCACGCGCGGATCATCTCCGATTACGGGGCACCGCACTGAGCGCCGCCCATGCCTCGCGCCGGGCGGCGACGGGATCGGACTCCACGCGCGAGCGCCGATCGAAGATCATCGTGGCGCGACCGGCGTGCGTGGTGTAGCGCGGCCAGTCCTCACCGGGCACCCCGGTCCGGCTGAATGACCGCCACCGACGCTGCACGTCACGGCTGACCCGCCGCGCCGACCCGCGGTCACCGGCGAGGGTGAGCAGCCCGCCGATCCGGGTGTCGTAGACATCGAACACCGCGAGCAGCTCGCTGGCGTGCGTCGCGCCGAAGCCCGACCACTGCAGCGGACGAGGTGCGTAGTCGTAGCGGTAGTGATATGTCGGTGCATGGGTGCTGTGCGCCTCCGCCAGTTCCCACGCCCTGGCGCCGAAGGTGAAGTCACTGCCGAAGGACAGGCAGGCGGGCCGACTCGGATAGCCCGGGTAGGCGTCCCGCAGCCGTTGAGCCGCAACGGGTTCCGCGCTCGCCAGGAAGCGTTCAATGACGGGCTCGTTGGTCGGCAGATAGTCCACGAACCTGGCGAACAGTGTCGCCTCGGTGGCATTGCTGCCAATGATCAGCGGTACCCGGTGAGCGAGCCCGCGGGTCATCGCCTCGATGTGGCTGTGCGGCAGGTAGTCACCGCCCGCGGTCGCCCCTATGCCGAACGAGTCGGGGGTCGCCCGAATCGTGTCGGTCATGATCCGTTCGAGGGTGCGGACGAGCTGTGACGGCCGCGCTGTCATCACCGCTCGCGCCCCGTCGGCGGGGTCGGCACCGAGACCGGCAACCAGCCTCCGCGCCACGTCGGCCGACGCCTCGGGCGTGTGGATCAGTCCGCCCGGCGGGCTCTCCGAGATCGCCTGGTGAAACAGCCCGGCCGCGGCGGGGACGGCCAACAGGGTGCCCACGGCGTGCGCCCCCGCGCTCTCGCCGAAGATGGTGACATTGTCGGGATCACCACCGAACGCCGCGATGTTGTCGCGTACCCACCGCAGCGCCATCACCAGGTCGCGAAGAAACAGGTTCGCCTGCAGTGGGTGCTCCGGCGTCGACAGCGACGAGAGGTCGAGACACCCCAGCGCCCCCAGCCGGTAGTTCGCCGACACGAAGACCGCACCGCGCCGGGCGATGGACGCACCGTCGTACACCGAGGTGGCCGAGCTGCCGAACATGTAGCCGCCGCCATGGATGAAGAACATCACCGGCAGCGGCTTGTCGTGCGGCTCGGCTGCCACCGCCCGCGGAGCGGGCAGATCTGGCACTGTGACGTTGAGAGTCAGACAGTCCTCGCCCATGGACTGACGGCCGCTGCGCCCCACGTACGTGTACCGGGGATCCTGCGGCGCGCAGTTGCCGAACTCCTCGCAGAACCGCACGCCACGCCACGGCTGCGGCGGCTCGGGCGCCCGGAAACGCAACGCGCCCATGGGTGGTCGCGCGTACGGGATGGACCGCCACCGGACCACGCGGTCGCGGGCGAAGCCCTGGACAGTGCCGCTCGCGGTGGTGACCCTCGTCGCCGTCACGACTGGTGCCGCTCCGGGGAGAACCTGGTGGTGAAGGACTTGGTGGTGAAGAACCTGGCCGCGCGCCTGACCGCATCGGTGGTCGGCTTCGGCTGCCACCCGAGTTCGCGGGTGGCCTTGCCGTGGTCCAGGGGCGACGTCAGATGGAGCAGCCGCGCCGACGTCAACGTGAGCGGCGAGTCCCGTCGTAGCACTCCACCCACCACGGTTCCGGCCAGCCCCGCCGCATAAACCAGCGCAACAGGAAGGCCGAACCGCGGTGGCTTGACCCCGGTCTCGTCCGCGGCGGTCTCAAACAGGGTGCGCATCGGCAGGTAGCCCTCGGAGACGATGTAGCGTTCGCCGACCCGGCCCTTGTCCGCTGCCAGCAGCAGCGCCTCGGCGGCATCCTCGATGCCGACCACCTCGGCTGCCACACCGCGGACGTAGCCGGGCATCTTGCCGCGGGCCGCGGCCTTGACCATCGCCCCGTGCGGTGTGGGCTGCCAGTCCCGCGGACCGTAGGTGTTGGACACACACATGGCCACCGCGGGCAGACCGCGCTCGCGGGCGTAACGCAGGACGAGATCCTCTGCCTGACGCCGAGATTCGATGTACGGACCGCCCTTGCCCGCCCAGTTGAACGGTGTCTCCTCGGTGACGCCCGCACCGACTGCGATCGTCCCGATGGTGCTGGTGAACACGAATTTGCTCAGGCCGGCCTCGCACGCGATGTCGAGCACGCCGCGCAACGCCTCGACATTGGTGGCGAACAGGGGTGCCGGGTCGCGCAGCCACGCGCGGGTGTCAACGACGCAGTAGTACACGACATCGCGATCAGCCATGGCCGCGCGCACAGCGTCCACGTCATCGATATCGCCGTAGTGCCGCGCCACGGCCAGATCGTCGATGCCGATGGTGGAACTGGTCTGACGCAGCAACACCCGGACGTCGTCGCCACGCTCGGCGAGCAGACGGGTGACGTGACAGCCGACGAAGCCGCTGGCCCCCATCACGAGCGCCCGCTGCGGTGTCACTGGTTCGTCGGCCACGTTCGCGCTGGTCATCCATTGCTCCGTCCCCGAGTTTCAGCCAGTTGCCGAAGCCTCTACTGTAATGTATTCCGTTAGTTCCACGTCGACGAGGAAGGGGGACCCGTGAAGGTCCCGTTCACCTGGAAGGTCACCGGCTGGTTCATGATCGGCTGGTCGGCCGAGTTCGAGGTCGGCGACGTCAAGGCGCTCAAGTACTTCGGCGAGGATCTGGCCGGCTACCGCGACGAGGATGGCACGCTGCACGTACTCGAGGCGCACTGCAAGCACCTCGGCGCGCATATCGGGCACGGCGGCAAGGTCGTCGGCGACTGCGTGGAGTGTCCGTTCCACGGCTGGCGCTGGGGACCTGATGGCACCAACCGCTACATCCCCTACCAGCCCGACAAACCCAACCGGGGCCTGAGGCTGCGCTCCTACCCGGTCAAGGAGCAGTACGGGTGCATCTTCATGTGGTACCAGCCCAACGGTGAGCCGCCGCGCTGGGAACTCCCGGACATCTTTCACAAGTTCCCCCAGTTCGACACCGATCCCGATGCCTACTATCGGCCCTACCCGGAGTTCTCCAGCCGGGCGGACGCGATTCCGGTGCACCCGCAGATCGTCGCCGAAAACGGACCCGACAGCAGCCACTTTCGCTACGTCCACGGCGCGACGGTGACTCCGGTGTGCCTGGAGTGGGAGCACGTCGATGAGGAGTGGCGATTCCTCACGGGTTGGCCCGACGCGCGCAGCGACGACCCGAACAAGATGGCCCTGCGCATCCACAGCCACTTCTCCGGACTGGGATTCGCCATGAGCGCCTTCGAGGGCTCGTCGAACCACCGACTGATCTTCGCCTGCACCCCGGTCGACGACGAGGTGTCGGACATGTTCTATTCCATCTGGTGGCCCAAGATCGCAGGCGAGACCTCCGACATCCCGCCGGACCACGTGCGCGCGAAGGTGGAGAGGCAGTACCTCAAGACAGTGTGGGAGGACTGCGACATCTGGCGCTACCAGAAGTACATCGAGCGCCCATCGCTGTCCAAGGTCGACGCCAAGCCGTATATGGCGATGCGCAAGTGGGCGACCCAGTTCTACGAAGTACCCGCCACCTCGCCCGGCGAAGTTCCGGCGTGAAACCCGATCTGGCCGAGCTGGTGGCACCCGGCCACACCGCGGTCGTCACCCAGGAGTGCCAGGGTGCGGTCATGGGGCCCAATGCGGGACTGGCAGTCCTGGCCGCCGAGGCCCGGCGCGAGGCCTTGCCCAACATCGTCGCTCTCCTGCCTGCCGCGCGCGAAGCCGGTGTGGCGGTGGTGCACTGCCTTGTCCAGCGCAGACCCGACGGACGCGGGTCCAACCACAACGCACGGATATTCGCCGGGGCGGGAAAGGCGTCCGGGAAGGCGTCCGAGAAGGGATTAGACATCACTCCCGGCAGCGAGGGTGCGTCGCTGCTTCCCGAACTCGGGCCCCAGCCAAGTGATCTGCTGCTGACCCGCTGGCACGGAGTGGGGCCGATGGGTGGCACCGACCTCGACTCCGTCCTGCGCAATCTCGGTGTGACGACGATCGTGGTGGTCGGCGTGTCGCTGAACATCGCGATCCCCAACCTCGTCATGGACGCGGTCAACCGCGCCTACCGGGTGGTGCTCCCGCGCGATGGCGTCGCCGGCTATCCCGCCGAGTACGGTGCCGCGATGATCGACAACAGTCTCTCGTTGCTGGCCACGGTGACCACCACCGAGGAACTCATCGCCACGTGGCAGCCCCGATGACGAGTGACCCCACCGCGGGGGCCCGGGGCTTTCCCGAACTCAGACCCATCAGGGCCCCGGCGGAATTGGAGCGCTTCACCGCCGCGGTACGCCGGTTGCAGGACCTTGCGGTGGCGATCCACCCGCCGAGCGAGGTGTGGGCCACCACCACCGAGCAGATCGAGCGCATCTGCGACGAGCTCGATCCCCATGTGGTGCCCGACGAACGGGCCCCCGCGGGCCGGGCCATCGCACTGCCCGGGCTGGGGTCACCGCTGATGCCGCCGTGGACCATTCGCTCCTCGGATGAGGGCGGCGTCACCATGGAGGGGCGCTTCACCCGCTACCACGTCGGCGGCAACATGGCCGTCCACGGTGGCGTCATCCCACTCTTCTACGACTGGCACTTCGGCATGATCGTGTCCGCGGCCGGCAGGCCCATCAGCCGAACCGCCTACCTTCACGTCGAGTACCGCGCGGTCACCCCCATTGACGTGCCATTGATCAGCCGCGGGCACATCGAGCGCATCGACGGACGCAAGGCGTTCATCACCGCGACAATGACAGATCCCGAGGGCACGGTCCTCAGCGAGGCCACCGGGCTCATGATCAAACTCCTCCCCCATCAGCCCTGACTTGGAGTAGCGCCCCCGATTTGGAGTAGCACACCCGATTTGGAGTAGCACAATGCAATTCACCGTTCCCGCCGCGCTCGACGCCGTCGCCGCCGCGATCCCCGATCGCGTCCTGCTCATCCAGGGCGACCGCAGGTACACCTACGCCGACGTCGTCGAGCGCTCCAATCGACTGGCGTCGTATCTGCACTCCCGGGGTCTGGGCTGTCACACCCCCCGATCCAGCCTGGCCGGTCACGAGGTCGGACAGGATCTGCTGGGGATCTACGCCTACAACGGCAACGAGTTCGTCGAGACGCTGCTCGGCTCGTTCCGGGCACGCGTCGCGCCATTCAACGTCAACTACCGCTACGTCAAGAGTGAGCTGCAGTACCTACTGGCCGATGCCGGGACGACGGCACTGGTCTACCACGCCGCGTTCGCGCCCCGGGTGGCCGAGATCCTGCCCGACCTTCCGCTGTTGAAGGTGCTGATCCAGATCGCCGACGACTCCGGCAACGATCTACTCGAGGGTGCGGTGGACTACGAGGAGGCCCTGGCGTCGCGCACCGCCGAACCACCTCCCGTGGAACCGTCCCCCGACGACCTCTACGTGCTCTACACCGGCGGCACCACCGGGATGCCCAAGGGTGTGCTGTGGCGCCAGCACGACATCTTCGTGACATCGTTCGGTGGCCGGAACCTGTTCGACGGCAGCGTGATCGAGTCGTATCCGGCGCTCGCCGAACGGGCGGCGGCCGGGCCAGGCACCAAGTTGATGATCCTCCCGCCGCTCATCCACGGCGCCGCGCAGTGGGGTGTCATGACGGCGCTCACCACCGGCCAGTCGGTGGTGTTCGCCTCTGTCGTCGACCACCTCGACGCCGACGAAGTCGTCGCGACCATCGAACGCGAGCAGGTCATGGTCGCCACCGTGGTAGGCGACGCGATGGCCCGGCCCCTTGCCGCGGCCATCGAGAAGGTGGGCACCACCCCGCTTGCGGCGGTCGCCAACGGCGGCGCGCTGCTGACGCCGACCACCAAGCAACGGCTGATCGACGCCAAGCCCGGACTGGTGGTGATTGACGGAGTCGGCTCCTCGGAGACCGGCGCCCAGCTCACCCACATGTCGGCGCCGGGCGCGGTGTCGACCGGTCAGTTCAAGCCAGGCCCCGACACCGTGGTCGTCTCAGAGGACTTGGGCTCCGTTCTGGCGCCCGGGCACGACGGGATCGGCTGGCTGGGCCAACGTGGTTACGTGCCACTGGGTTACAAGGGCGACGCGAAGAAGACCGAGGCGACGTTCCCGGTCGTCGACGGTGTGCGCTATGCGGTGCCCGGCGACCGTGCGCGCCACCTGGAGGTCGAGGTCATCGAACTGCTGGGGCGGGACTCGGTGACCATCAACTCCGGCGGCGAGAAGATCTTCGCCGAGGAGGTCGAGACGGCGATCGCAGCCCATCCCGCTGTTGCGGACGTCGTGGTGGCGGGACGGCCGAGCGAGCGCTGGGGTCAGGAGGTCGTGGCAGTGGTGGCGCTGGAGGACGGTGCCGCCGTGGAGGCCGACGAGCTGATCACCCATGCGGCAACGTCGTTGGCGCGTTACAAGCTGCCCAAGGCCATCGTGTTCCGGCCCGTCATCGAGCGCAGCCCAGCCGGCAAGGCCGACTACCGCTGGGCCCGCGAGCAGGCCGGCGCCTAGCTCAGGCCCGCGAGCGTGACCGGCGGGGGTTGTGCTGTAGGTCACATCGGGGAATGGTGGATGTATGGCGGAAAGGACGAGTTCTGCAGCAGCCGGCGTCCCAACCGCGGACAGTCCGGATGCCATTCGCAACGTGGCACTGGTGGGTCCGTCCGGGGCGGGAAAAACCACTCTGGTCGAGGCGCTGTTGGTGGCGGCCGGGGTGCTGCCCCGAATGGGCTCGGTGACCGAGGGTTCCACGGTGTGCGACTTCGACGATGCCGAGATCGCCCAGCAGCGCTCGGTGAGCCTGGCGCTGGCTCCGTTGGAGCACAACGGGATCAAGGTGAACCTGATCGACACGCCCGGCTATGCCGATTTCATCGGCGAGCTGCGGGCCGGGCTGCGGGCCGCCGATTGCGCGATGTTCGTGATCGCCGCGAACGAGAACGTGGACGAACCGACCAAGGCGCTGTGGCTGGAATGCGCCCGGGTCGGTATGCCGCGTGCGGTGGTGATCACCAAGCTCGACCACGCCCGGGCGAACTACACCAACGCGTTGGCCGGCGCGCAGCAGGCGTTCGGCGACAAGGTGGCACCGCTGTACTTCCCGGCCGCGGAGGGGGTGGTCGGGTTATTGACGCGCACCCACTACGAGTACGCCGACGGCAAGCGCAGCACACATGCACCCGCGGAGGGCTACGCCGATGAGATCGTCGAGCTACGCGGCTCCCTGATCGAGGGAATCATCGAGGAATCCGAGGACGAGACGCTGATGGAGCGCTACCTCGGCGGTGAGGAGATCGACCAGGAGGTGCTCATCGGGGATCTGGAGAAGGCGGTGGCCCGCGGCTCGTTCTTCCCGGTGATCCCGGTGTGCGCCGGAACCGGCATCGGCACGTGCGAGTTGCTGGAGGTCGCCACCCGCGGCTTCCCGTCACCCCCGGAACACCAGCTGCCCGAGGTGTTCACTCCGCAGGGTGCGCCGCGCAGGCCGTTGCCCTGCGATCCGGACGGGCCGTTGCTGGCCGAGGTGGTGAAGACGACATCGGATCCCTACGTCGGCAGGGTCAGTCTGGTCCGGGTGTTCTCCGGCACCATCAGGCCCGACGCCACCGTGCACGTGTCGGGCCATTTTTCTGCCTTCACCGAGAGACACACCCACGCCGACTCCGGCCCGACGGCCGGCCACGCCGACCACGACGAAGACGAACGGCTCGGCACGCTGTCGTTCCCGCTCGGTAAGCAGCAGCGTCCCGCGCCCGCGGTGGTGGCCGGTGACATCTGTGCGATCGGGCGGCTCAGCCGGGCCGAGACCGGGGACACGCTGAGCGACAAGGCCGACCCACTGCTGTTGCGGCCGTGGACGATGCCGGACCCGCTGCTGCCGGTTGCCGTGCAACCGCGGGCGAAGACCGATGAGGACAAGCTGTCGGTGGGCTTGGCACGGCTGGCCGCCGAGGATCCGACGCTGCGCATCGAGCAGAACCCCGAAACCCACCAGATCGTGTTGTGGTGCATGGGTGAGGCGCACGCCGGGGTGGTGCTCGACGCGTTGACGCGGCGCTACGGGGTATCGGTGGACACCGTCGAACTGCGGACGCCGCTGCGGGAAACCTTCGGCGGCAAGGCCAAAGGCCACGGGCGTCATGTCAAACAGTCCGGCGGGCACGGCCAGTACGCGGTGTGCGATATCGAGGTGGAGCCGCTGCCCGAGGGCAGTGGTTTCGAGTTCGTCGACAAGGTGGTGGGCGGCGCGGTGCCGCGGCAGTTCATCGGAAGCGTCGAGAAGGGGATCCGGGCGCAGATGGAACGGGGGCTGGGGGCCGACGCCGGGTATCCGGTGGTCGACATCCGGGTCACCCTGTACGACGGCAAGGCGCACAGTGTGGACTCCTCGGATTTCGCCTTTCAGATGGCCGGCGGGCTGGCGTTGCGGGAAGCCGCCGCGGCCACCACGGTCAACCTGTTGGAGCCGGTGGACGAGATCACCGTGCTGATCCCCGACGATCTGGTCGGGTCCGTGATGAGCGATCTGTCCAGCCGTCGCGCGCGGGTGGTGGGTACCGATAAGGCCGACGAGGACCGCACCCTGGTGCGCGCCGAGATCCCCCAGGTGGAGCTGGCCCGGTACGCCATCGACCTGCGGTCGTTGTCGCACGGCGCGGGTTCGTTCACCCGATCCTTCGTCCGCTACGAACCGATGCCGGATGCGGCAGCGGCCCGGGTGCGTCGCGCGGTCTAGGCGTTGCGGCCGCTTGCCCGCAGGCGGCGGTTGGTCCGGCGCCGGGCCATCCGCAGTGACAGGTCGGCGTAGGCCCTCATCGGCCGGCTGAACGGTGGTGCGGCCGATCCCGTCATGCTGAATGGCAGGTCGGTTCCCACCACGGTGCGTTGGTGGCTGAACGTGTCAAAGCCCGCCTTGCCGTGATAGGCGCCCATACCGCTGCGGCCGACGCCACCGAATGGTGCCGCCGACGGAATCATCTGGGCGGCAAAGTCGTTGCGGGCGACGCCACCGCTACGGGTGTTCCGGATGAAGTGGCGGAAGTCGTCGCCATCGGGCCCGTACCAGTAGGCGACGAGCGGTGCGGGCCGCGCGTTGATGTGGTCGATGACGTCGGCGAGGTGCGAGTAGCCCATCACGGTCAGGACAGGACCGAACACCTCCTCGGCGGCGATCCTCATCGTGTCGTCAATGCCGCGCACAATGGTGGGCGCGATCTTTCGGGACGTGCGGTCCGGTAGCGCCTCGCCGGGCGGTGCGATGACGTCGACGCGGGCGCCGTTGGCGCGGGCGTCGTCGATCAGACTGACGACGCGGTCGAAGTTGGCCTCATTCACCGATGAGCAGTAGTCGGCGTTGCTGATGATCGCGGGGAACATACCGCGCCAGGTCGCCGCGGCGACGTCGACGAACGACTCGACGCGGTCATCGGGCACGAACACATAGTCGGGGCAGACGCACACCTGACCACCGTTTACCATGCGGGCCTGAGCGATTCGGGCCGCTGAGCGGGTGACATCGGCGCCGGGGGCGACTACCACGGGGTTCTTGCCGCCGAGTTCGAGTGTCACCGGGACCAGGTTCTGCGCGGCGGCCCTCTGCACCATTGCGCCGACTGACGGTGAGCCGGTGAAGAACAGGTGATCGAACGGCAGTGTCGAGAACGCCGCCGCCACGTCCGGGCCGCCGGTCGTCACGTCGAGTTCAAGGGCGTCGAAGTACTTCGGCGCGGTGGTTCGCATCAGCTCGGCCGTGCGGGGGGTCACCTCGGACATCTTGATCATCACGCGGTTGCCCGCGGCGAACGCGGCCGATGCGGGCAGCACGACGAGGTTCAGCGGGAAGTTCCACGGGCCGATGATGCCGACGACGCCCAGCGGCGCCACCTCGACCTCGGCGCGCAATCCGAACAGCCGGCCCGCACGCATCATCGTGGTCGGTCGCATCCACTTGGCCACGTTGGCTCGGGTGTGCTCGATCACGGGGATCATGCCGACGACTTCGGTGAACAGCGACGCCGCTCGGGATCGGGTGCCGAAGTCGGCCGCCATCGCATCGACGAAGGCGTCGGTGTTGTCGAGCACCATGGCCAACAGCCGATCGATGCGATTGAGCCGAGTGGCCAGGTTCGCCGGGCCGTCCGCGACGAACGCCTTGCGTTGGCGATCCAGTACCGCTACCAACTCGTCACGGCTGACGGCGACGGTGTCGAGTGGTCGTTCCGCAGTACTCATCTGCCATGCCACCTTCACAGTCGGTCTTCGGTAGGCCCGTCAGATACGATACTGTAATCCATACAGTAGGAACATGCAGCAGTGCTGTCGACGGTGTTCAGCAGCGGAAAGGGCACCGTGGAAACGGAAAGGGCACCGTGGAAACCCAGGTAGACGTCCCATGGTCGGCCGAGGAACGGGCCGAGCGGATCCGCAACCCGTACCCCTTCTTCGCCACCAAGCGCAACGAGGCGGGCGTCTTCCGCGGCTCGGTCATGGACTACTCCAAACTGCCCGAGAGCATGCGCCCCAAGCAGAACTACGCGGCGATGTCCTTCGATTCCGTCAACCTGGTGTTCCGCGACGGCAAGGTGTTCAACTCGGCGATGTATGACGCCACGATCGGCCTGTTCATCGGACCCACCATCCTGGCGATGGGCGGCACCACGCATCGTGAGCACCGCAATCTGGTGTCGGCGGCGTTCAAGTCCAGGTCGCTGCTGCGGTGGGAGCCTGAGATCGTCCGGCCAATCGTCAATGACCTGATCGATGAGTTCATCAGTAGCGGCGAGGCAGATCTGGTGAAGGACTTCACCTTCGAGTTCCCGACCCGGGTCATCGCCAAGCTCCTCGGTCTGCCCGAGGACGACCTGCCGATGTTCCGGCAGTGGGCGGTCGACCTGATCAGCTACACCGTCAAGTACAAGCAGGCGTTCGAATCGTCAGCGGCGCTGAAGGATTACTTCCTCAACCAGATGGACAAGCGCAAATCTCACCCCACCGAGGACATCATCGGCGATCTCGTCACCGCGGAGATCGACGGTGAGCGTCTGACCGACGAGGCCATCTACTCGTTCCTGCGCCTGCTGCTGCCCGCCGGGCTGGAGACCACCTACCGATCGTCGGGCAACCTGATCTACCTTCTGCTGACTCACCGCGAGCAGTTCGAGGCGGTGCGGGACGATCACGAGCTCATCGCCCCCGCCATCGAGGAGGGGCTGCGCTTCGAGACCCCGCTGACCACTGTGCAGCGGTTCTCAACCGAGGACACCGAACTCGAGGGTGTCGAGATCCCGGCGAACTCCGTGATCGACGTGTGCATGGGTTCGGCGAACCGCGACGAGTCGCGCTGGGAGAACCCCGAGCAGTTCGACATCTTCCGCAAGCGCACACCGCACATCACGTTCGCGGCCGGTGAGCACACCTGCCTCGGTCTGCATCTGGCGCGCCTGGAGACACGGGTCGCGCTGGAGTGCATCCTCGAACGGCTCGGTGACCTGACCCTGCGCGACGATGGCGACCCGCACATACACGGGCAGCCGTTCCGGTCACCGACCGTGCTGCCGGTGACCTTCAGCGCCAGATGACGCTCACCCCTGCTGGCCCCACTACCCCTTCCAGGGCACAGACTTGACGTACCCGCCTGCATCGATGCGCAACTGCGTTCCGGTGATGTAGCGCGACGAGTCGCTGGCGAGGAACACCACCGCCTCGGACACGTCCTGCGCCTCGATGTACGGCACCGGCATCGCCTGCATCATCGAGAAGGTCGCCTCGGCGTCCTCACGGGTGGGTGACTCGAGATCCGGCCGGAACACCTTGTACATGCCCTCGTTCTGCAGCATGTCGGTGTTCACGTTGGTCGGGTGAACCGCGTTGACGCGGATCATCCGCTTCGCCAACTGGATCGAGAGGTCGTTGACGTAGCGCGCGACAATCTGCTTGGCCAAGCTGTAGGCCGAACCGCCCGGACCCTGATTGGTGGCGCTACCCAACTGGGCCGCAAGCGATCCCGTCGCGATGATCGATCCACCGTCGCTGATGTGGGGCAGGCTGGCCTGGATCACGTTGAAAACGCCGACCAGGTCGGTGTCGATGGTGTCCGACCACGACTGGATCGTCTGATTCTTGCCCATCGCGCAGATGCCGGCATTGGCCACCACCACGTCGAGTCCACCGAGTTCGGCGACGCCGTCGGCGATCGCTTTCCACACCGCACCGCGCTCCCGGACATCCACGATCGCGGTGTGGCACCGGACCGCTTCCTTCTCGACCATGCGCGCCGTCTCGTCGAGGTCCTCTGGACGCGACAGTGGGTAGGTGTTGCCCTCGAGGTCAGCGCAGATGTCGAGCGCGATGATGCTGGCGCCTTCGGCGGCCAGGTTGACCGCATGCGAGCGCCCCTGCCCCCGCGCCGCTCCGGACACGACCGCGATCTTGTTGTCCAGCTTGCCCATCCGCTGTCCTCTCATCAGTTGGGCCGGGGCATCCGGCAGCCAATGGTCTTGGTCTCCAGGTACTGCTGGAAACCCTCGATACCGCACTGCCGGCCCATGCCGGAGCTCTTGTACCCGCCGAACGGTGCGTCGGCGCCGTAGAACATCCCGCCGTTGACGCCGATGGATCCGGTCCGAATTCGCCGGGCGATCGCCATTCCGCGTTCCACCGACCCCGACAGCACGGCACCGGCCAGGCCGAATGCGCTGTCGTTGGCGATCCGCACGGCGTCATCGTCATCGTCGAACGGCAGCATCACCAGCACCGGACCGAAGATCTCCTCCTGCGCGATGGCAGCGGAGTTGTCGACGCCCACCACCACCGTGGGCTGGACGAAGAAACCACCTGCCAGCTCGGCGGGCAGATCATCGTATGAGCCACCGCCGACGGTGATCTCGGCACCGCTGCGGCGGGCACGCTCGCACGCGTCCAGCACCCGCTCCTTCTGCCGCGCGCTGATCACGGGACCGACGAGGGTCTGCGGCGATGCGGGATCGCCGACGGGCACCATCCCGAAGGCGGCCGTCACACCGGCCACCGCGTCGTCGAACAGCGATCGGTGGACCAGCATTCTGGTGGTGAGCGCACAGGCCTGTCCCGCGTGCACGCACACCCCGATGGCGCTCGGAATGATCTTGGCCGGGTTGACGTCCTCGGTGACGATGAGCGCCGACTTACCACCCAGCTCCAGGAACGTCCGCTTCATCGTGTCGGCGCCCTGGCGGATCAACAGCTTTCCGACGGCGGTCGATCCGGTGAACGAGATCATGTCGACGCGGGGGTCGGTGGCGAGCAGTTCGGCCACCGCGTTGTCCGGCGTCGGCACGACGCTCACGACGCCCGCGGGGATGTCGGTGTGCTCGGCGATGAGCCGGCCCAACCGGGTTGCGTTCCACGGTGTGTGCGGGTCGGGTTTCAGCACGACGGTGTTGCCCGTCGCCAGAGCCGGTCCCAGCTTGTTGAGGATGACCTCGATCGGGAAGTTGGACGGCGTGATGGCACCCACGACGCCGACGGGTTCCTGAACGACGGTGCGGACGTTGCGATCCCCGAACAGACCGCCGCCGTCGAGTGTGCGCTCCCAGTCGAATTCGTCGATCAGACGGGACGGATACCGCAGCGAGTCGGCCAGCGGCCAGTCCAGCTGCGCGGTGGCGATCGTCATGTCCGGGCAGCCGACCTCGGCGATCAGTTCCGCGCGCAGCTGGTCGCGCTCGGACTCCAGCGCTGCCTGCAGCTGTTGCAGGCACCGCTGACGCAGAGCACCATTGGTCGACCAGTCGGTCTCGTCGAACGCCCGCCGCGCCGATCCGATGGCCCTCGACATATCCTCGGCGCCTGCGGCGGACGTCGCTCCGAGCACCAGACCCGTTGCCGGGGAGACATTGTCGAATTCCGCGCCGGACGCCGCAGTGACCAGTTCACCGTCGATCAGCATGCGCTTCTCGGCGGCTTGCGCGGCCAGGCGGCCCAATTCGACGCTTGACGCCGACGGCGCCTCGATGGCTTCGCTCACTGCGCTCCCTCGGTCCGGGCGGTCGGAAGCACGTCACCGCACAACCAACGGTAAAGATTACAGTATCGCAGTTCGGTCGCCTCCCGACGCAGCTGCGTCACTTTGACGGTTGCGGTGACACCATTGTGGTGTCATAGTGACGTCATGGAACTGCAACCGTTCGTCGACAGCGTGCGGCACGAGCTGAGTGTCGCCGCTGCGGCCGGCGGCGATGACGCCGCCGCTCTGGCCGATCGCCTTAGCGCGCCGCTGGAATCGGCCATCCGGCTAGCCCTGCTCGAAGCGCTGTCCGCGGCAGCCGAGGAGATCACCCGCGACCTGGCCCCCCGATCGGTCGACGTGCGGTTGCGCGGTCGCGACCCGGAATTCACCGTGACACCCGGGGTGGACGACATGCTCGACGATGCGGTGTACCCAGCCCCGGAAACAGACGCCGACGGCGGCACCTGGCGGGTGACGCTGCGCCTACCCGAGAACCTTCGGGCCGGAGTCGACGCCTCAGCCCAGGACGCGGGGATATCGGTGAACGCCTGGATGGTTCGTGCCGTCACCACCGCACTGAGTGGCAATCGCAGGCAGCGGCAGCGCCCTGGTGGCGACAAGCACTTCAGCGGCTGGGTCCGCTGAGACCTCTCACCCATCCCTACGAGACGACAAGGACAACCGATGCCCACCTTCCCGACCCCCGACCCCATCACCGCGATACTCGAGGTGGTCGCCGGTTCAGTCCGGCTGATCGCGACCAATCGCGACGACACCGATGTCGAGATCCGGCCCCGCGACCCCGCGCGTGCCTCCGATATCAAGGCCGCCGAGCAGGCGCGCGTCGACTTCCACAATGGCACCCTGACCGTCACGGCCGGCAGAAAGTTCATATCGCTGGGCCGCGGCGGAGCGGTGACGATCGACATCGCATTGCCCACCGGTTCTCGGCTACGGGCGTCGACGGTATCCGCCGAGGTGCACGCCGAGGGCGAGTACTCCGAATGCAAACTGGCGTCGGCCAGCGGTGCGTTCGCCATGGATTCTGTGACCGGAAGGCTCAAGGCGGACACGGCTTCTGGTCGAGTGACCGTTCGGTCCGTCAGGGGCTCGGCGGTGATCGCATCGGCGTCCGGCGATGCCTCGGTCGGCGATCTCATCGGTGATGTGAAGTTCCAGTCGGCCAGTGGCGGGCTGTCAGTCGGGCGACTCGACGGTGCCGTCGACACGCAGACCGCCTCAGGTGCTACCACCGTCGCCACCGCCGTCAAGGGCCGTGTCTCCGCGCAGACCGGCAGCGGCGACGTCGAGCTGGGGATCGCGGAAGGCACTGCGGCACAACTCGATGTGCGCACCCGATCAGGCGAGATACGCAACGCCCTCGCAGCGTCGGACGGACCTGTCGATGGCGACGAAACCCTGGCCGTACACGTGCGCACCGGATCGGGTGACATCACCGTGGCACGCGCCGCGGTCGATGCCCTGTCCTAGTCGATGCCCTGCCCTAGTCGTGGCCCTGTCCTAGAGCTGCCCCACCTGGACAGGTACGCCCGTGAGCCAGGACATGCCGGCCAACGCCTCGACATCGTCGGGATCGCTTGACATCAGCTGGTTCACGTTGACCCCGCCAGCCTTGTTGGCGACGCGCCATCCTCCGGTGCCCTTGTGACCCCAACCGTGCGGGATCGCGATGGTGCCCGCCACGATGTCGGCGGTCAGCGACACCGGCAGCGCGATCTTGCCGTGTGCCGAGCTGACCTCGATCATGTCGCCATCGGCAATCCGCCTCGCCGCCGCGTCATCGAGGTGCATGAGCGCCCGGTTGGTCCGCTCCCCCCGCATCAACAGCGGCGAGTTGTGCATCCAGGAGTTCTCCGACCGGGGTTCCCGCATCCCGATCATGCGCATCGGATAGTCCGCGGGCGGCTGCCTGCGGACCATCGCGGCGATCTCGGCGGCGATATCGTCGTGCACCAGCTGCACTCGCCCGTGGGGATAGACAACGACCTCGTCGAGCACCGGTGTCCGGATGTGCGGAGACACCACCACACCGTGCGGGTGGTCGCGACTCAGCCGGGCGAACGTCAGGCCTCCGCGGCGTAGCCCGAATCGGTCGCCGCCGTCGGAGAGCCGGATCATGCTGTCCGCCAGCGGTCGCGGCGTCAGACGGACACCGAACGCCCCCAGCGCCTTTCGCAGGACGCCGAGCGCGGCGAATACCGGCGTGCGGGTGGCCATCCGCGCGGTCAGGTCGTCGACGATCTCCCACTCCGTGCGTGCCTCACCGCGCGGCGCGATCACTGCCTCGGTGGCCTGCCGGAACGGCGTGGCCTGAAACTGCTGGAACGTTAGGGCGAAGTCGTCGCGCTCGTACATCGTGGTGACGGGTAGGACGTAATCGCAGTGCGCCGTCGTCTCGTTGACATAGAGGTCGAGCCCGACCATCAGGTCGAGCGTCTCGAGCGCTCCCTCCAACTCATCACCGTTGGGTACCGACAGCACCGGGTTACCCGCCGCGACGAACATGGCCTTGATCTGCCGTGCGCCCGGCGTGGCGATCTCCTTGGCCATCAGCGCCGCGGGCTCGGCTCCGACGACGGGCCCGAAGCCGCCGATCCGGCTTCGCTTGCGGCGGTATGCCCGTCGCATCGACCACCCCATCACCTTGATTCCCCACCTCTGTCCCGAGATGCCGAGGGTGCTGAACACGCTGCCGCCTGGTCGGTCAAGGTTTCCCGCCACCAGGTTCACCGCGTCGATGAGGTAGGTCGTCAACGTGCCGTTGCGGCCCACACACGTACCGAGTCGGCCGTAGATCGCGGCGCGCGGCGTCGCGACGAGGTCGCGGGCCAGCGCCCGAACCGTCTCCGGCGCGATGCCCGTGTGCTGCTCGGTGCGCTCGGGTGCGAACGGCTCGCAGTGCGTCGCCAGCCACTGCACACCGTCGGCCTGCCTCGCCACCGTGGCCGGATCCACCAGCGCCTCGGCGAACATCACGGACAACAGCGACAGGAGAAGGTAGGCGTCGGAGTCGGGCACGATGCCCATCCACTCGAACTGCGCGGCGGTCTCTGACCTGCGCGGGTCCACGACGACGACCCGCCCGCCACGCTTGACGACGTCGTGCATGCGGTCCTTGATCCGCGGCGCGGTGAGGAAACTGCCGTGGGACACCACGGGATTGGCGCCCATCAACACCAGGAGATCGGTGCGCATCAGATCCGGGATCGGCACCGACATCGGCGTGCCGTACAGGAACTGGCTTGCCAGCAATCTGCTGCTGGTGTCCTGCGAGGACGACGTGAAGAAGTGACTGTGGCGGCCGATGCCCTTGATGAAGGTCATCGCGCCCATCACGTGCGAGTAGCTGAAGGCCGCCGGATTCCCCATGTACCAGCCGACCGCGCCGGAGCCGTGTCTGCGGTGGATGTCGGACAGCCGCCCGGCGATGTCGTCGAGCGCCTCGTCCCACGAGACCGGCTCGAACGATCCGTCTCCTGCCCGCCGGCGCAGCGGTGTCGTGACGCGATCGGGATCGTTGACCACCTCGGTGAACGCAATGCCCTTCTGGCAGGCGAAACCCGCTGACAGCGGGTGGTCCTTATCGGGCCGCAACGACACCAGTCGACCGTCCTCGACGGTGGCCACCATGCCGCACAGCGGCTCGCAGATACGGCAGAAGGTGGGCTTGTGATCGATCACCGGAACTAGGTTACTGTAACGGTTACCGTTGCACGGCTAGATTGTCCGCAATGACCGCCACGACCTGTCAGGAGACCGCGTGCAGAAGGTGATCGATCCGACGATCTCGACGTGGCCGCAGGAGAATCCGCAGCTGATCGGCAGTTCCTGCGGGGCCTGCTCGGCGACGGTGTTCCCGGTCCAGAGTCACTGCCCCAGGTGCAGCAGGGCCCAGATGAGCGACGTGCTGCTGCCGCGTCGCGGCACGGTGATCGCGTGGACGACGCAGGGCTTTGCGCCCGGGGCGCCCTACGCGGGCCCCACTGGCAAGGAGTTCGTCCCCTTCGGCGTCGGTCTCGTGCAGTTGGGGTTGGGCGAGGATGCGGTGGTGCGCGTCGAGGGCCGGCTCACCGAGAACGACCCGGGCAAGCTCGAGTTCGGCATGGAGGTCGAGCTGACGTTCCTTCCGTTCGCCACCGACTCCGATGGCGATGAGATCGTCACCTTCGCGTTCCAGCCGGTCTAGAGGGGATTGATTCATGAGCACTGCAACATCCAATGATGTCGCGATCATCGGTGTCGGCATCCACCCCTTTGGCCGTTTCGAGGGCAAGAGCGCCATGGAGATGTGCGTCGACGCCATCGACGCGGCAGTCACCGACGCCGGTGTGGCATGGGGCGATATCGGCGCCGCGGCGGGCGGCAGCTGGACGGTCGCCAATCCCGACGCCATCGTCGGCATGGTGGGCCTCTCAGGAATCCCGTTCACCAACGTCTTCAACGCGTGCGCCACCGCGGCCAGCGCCGCGAAGGTGTGCGCCGACGGAATTCGGCTGGGCGACTATGACATCGGAATAGCAGTGGGCCTGGACAAGCATCCACGCGGCGCCTTCACCGAGGATCCGGGGCTGGTCGGCATGCCGCAGTGGTACGCCGAGAACGGCCAGTACCTGACCACGCAGTTCTTCGGCATGAAGGCCAACCGCTACCTGCACGAGCACAACATCTCGCAGCGCACGCTGGCCAAGGTGGCCAACAAGAACCTGCGAAACGGTGCCCTGAATCCGAATGCCTTCCGCCGCAAGCCGATCGCCGAGGAAGACATCCTCAACTCGCCGATGCTCAACTACCCGCTCACGCAGTACATGTTCTGCGCACCCGACGAGGGTGCGGCGGCAGTGGTCATGTGCCGGGCCGATATCGCGCACCGCTACACCGCCAAGCCGGTGTACTTGCGCGCCGTCGAGATCCGCACGCGCACGTACGGCGCACATGAGGTGAACACCACCTTCGCGCCCGTCGACGAGGTGCCTGCGCCCACGGTGTACGCCGCCCGCGCCGCATTCGAGAAGGCGGGCGTATCACCGCAGGATGTCGACGTCATCCAGTTGCAGGACACCGACGCCGGCGCGGAGATCATCCACATGGCCGAGTGCGGGTTCTGCCCCGATGGCGACCAGGAGAAGCTGCTCGCCGACGGTGCCACCGAGATCGGCGGCGCCATGCCGATCAACACCGATGGCGGCCTGATCGCCAACGGCGAGCCCATTGGCGCATCGGGTCTGCGGCAGATCCACGAACTCGTCCGCCAGCTACGCGGTGAGGCCGGCGATCGCCAGGTGCCCGGCAATCCGCGGGTGGGCTTCGCCCAGCTCTACGGCGCTCCGGGAACTGCGGGCGCCACCATCGTCACCCGCTGAAGTCAGGCGAGCAGTCCGCAAGCGCGAGGAGGGAACCACCATGACCGAACAGTTCAGGGACGCGCCGGTGTTCGACGCCGATCAGCACATGTACGAGACGGGCGACGCGCTGATCAAGTACCTACCCGAGAAGTACAGGCGCGCCGTGCAGTACGCCCAGTTCGGCAAGCAGACCCGGATCGTGATCAACAACCACGTCACCGACTTCATCCCGAACCCCACGTTCGAGCGCGTCGCAGCCCCAGGCGCGCACGAGAAGTTCTTCGCCGGCGAGAACACCGAGGGCCAGACGCTGCGCGAGATGCAGGGCAAGGCGATCGAGGCACCGGCGGCCACCCGCAATCCCGGGGACCGGGTCACCGAACTCGATCGCCAGGGTGTCGTCGAGGCGCTGAACTATCCGACCCTGGGCAGCCTGGTGGAACACTCCAGCGCCGACGATCCAGCGCTGACGCTGGCGATCATCCACGCGCTCAACGAGTGGATCCACGAGCACTGGTCGTTCAACTACGACAACCGGGTGTTCACCACGCCGATCATCAACCTGTCCGAGGTCGACGCGGCACAGCGAGAACTTGCCTGGCTCCTGGAGCGCGGCGCCAAGGTGGCCTTGATCAAGCCGGGCCCGGTCAACGGCCTGCACGGCTGGCGCTCCCCCGCGCTGAGCGAGTTCGACCCGTTCTGGCGTGATGTGGAGGCCGCCGGGCTACCCATAGTCCTGCACGCCAGCTATCCGCCGCTCGATGACTACGTCAGTCGATGGGAGCCGCCGCACACCCAGAATTTCATGGCGCAGAGCGCGTTCCGATGGATGGTGCTCGGGCACCGCGAGATCGCCGACATGATCACCAGCCTGATCTGCCACGGCACGCTGACGCGCTTCCCGAAGCTGCGGATCGCCAGCGTCGAGAACGGCAGCGGGTGGATCTTCCCGCTGTTCAACGACTTCGAGGACCTGCAGAAGAAGATGCCGCAGAACTTCCCCGAGCATCCGCACGACGTGTTCCGCCGCAACATCTGGGTCAGCCCGTTCTGGGAGGGCTGTGTTTCCGACGTCGTCAACACCGTCGGGTGGGACAGGGTGATGTTCGGCTCGGACTATCCGCATCCCGAGGGACTCGCCGAACCGAACGGGTTCTGGAAGTACGCCGAGGGTATGGACGTGCGTCGCACCTATGACTTCATGGGCGACAACGCGCGACGCTTCATGGGACTGCCGATCGCCAACCCCGACCCGCAGGCAGTCAACCCGCCGGTGATGGCCAAGATCTAAGTCACCAACATCCTCCGAAACTGCTGTGAGATCGCGTTTTAGCGAGGAAACCCGATCTCACCGCAGTTTCGGCGCTGCGATGTGACTCTCAGGGCCACTCGAAGCAGCCGACGTTGGGAATGCAACCGCCACCGCCGCCCGGGCCGCCGTGACCGCAGATGCCGTCGGCCGTGCAGCCGCCGCCACCGTTGGGGCCGCCGTGACCGCACGTGCCGTCGGCTGTACAGCCGCTGCCACCGTCGGGGCCGAACACGCCCGGGCTTGCTGCTGCAATCGGTGCCGCGGCTATCGCCGTCGCGGCCGCACCCGCCATGACCAGCGGCGCGATGAGTCTCATGATCGCCTTCATGTACTCGGTTCTACCACTAAGATCGGCTAAGTAAAAGGCTGCGATCTCAGCGAAATCTGGGAGGCCGCTGAACGGCGGAAACGCGTTTTCAGCAAGCCTCCAGACCTAGAGCCGGACCAGACCCCTTGGCAGCGGCAGGATGTCGGCGTAGGTGACGATGCCCGGCGCCGCCGCGACCACCTTCGGGATGGCGTTGACCGCGGGCATCGCCGTGAGGATCATCGGCAGCCGCATGAAGTCGTTCATCGTGGTGCCCGTGAAGTCCGCGGGCGGTGAGATGTCGACCTTGATCGCCACGTTGGGGTTACCGTCGACCCGGATGCGGTGACCGGTGTCGATTGGCCAGTCGGGCTCGAGTGTCTGGCCCTTGCGCCACACGAAGCGAAGCTCGACGATGCTGCGCCCGTTGACCTTCCCGTGCCAGCTGAAGGCGATACCTGCCACGCATCCCGCCTTGATGCTCCACGAGCCGAGATCGACGTCGGCGGTGGTCTTGGCGTACTCAGCCTCGCAGACAACCTCATCGAACTCCACCCCCAGCGCATCACCCAGCAGATGGACGGCATCGATGAACACGTCAGTCGCCTTGGCCGTCATGGCCGGCAGGTTCGGATCGTCGATGGGATGGGAGAAGCCGACGGGAATCTCGGTCGCCGGCGAGTCGTAGCCACTGATATCGGCTTCCTCGATGACTGTCAGCTTGTCGATGCGGTCGCATCCGCCTGCGGCCACGATCGCCAGCAGATCGACGAAGCCGGGGTTGATGCCCGACCCGAATATCGACGCCCCGCCCTGCTCGCAGGCCAACGCGATCCGATCCCGTCGATCACCGAGCGAGTGCCCGGTGATGAAGGCCGCGGTGGTCACGATGTTGACGCCGGCCTCCAGGATGCGGACGACCTCATCGACGTCGATCCACATCGGGTTGTAGACAACGCAATCCGGCTTTAGCGCGAGGAGCGCCTCGACATCGTTGGTGGCGGTGACACCCGTCGGAGCAAGACCGCACAGTTCGCCGACGTCACGGCCCGCCTTGTCGGGTGACCATGCATAGCACCCGACGAGGTCCAGGTCGGGGTGCGCCAGCGCGGCCTCGACCGACTGCCTGCCGACGTTCCCCGTCGTCCACTGGACGACCCGCGTAGTCACGACGCGGGCTTGGCGGGCGAGTAGTTGGGCTTGCCCAGCCCGAGCATGTACTGGCCGATCATGTTGCGGAACACCTCCAGTGTGCCGCCGTAGATTCCGACCAGCGGGGCGAACCGGTAGACGTACTCCGCGGCACCACCGTCGATGGCGCCGTCGGTGTCGATCGGCAGCGCCGACGCCTCACCGAGCAGGTCCATCAAATCGGGTGAGACGTCTCGCATGGTCTGCGCGAGGGCGACCCGGCCGAATATGTTCGGGGTGCTGATTGCCACCTCCATGCGGGCGACGCTGCGGCCCAGGCGGTAGGCCACCGAACCATCGTCCACCGGACGGCGGCCGCTTGGATCGGCGGCACCGACGATCGCGGCGGCCTTGTCGCACGCCGCGACCATGAAGCCGCCCTGGTGCATCATGATCGAGACGTCCTGCAGGCCATCAGCACTGGCGTCCACGGCGCCGTGCTCGGCGTTGAGCGGTTCGCGCAGCACTGTCCAGCCGCCGTTGACCTCGCCCAGTCGGTACCGGTCGTCGACCCTGACGTCGCTGTAGTAGACGATGTTGGTTCGGTCGCCGTCGACGGTGCGAATGCCCTGGATCTCGATGCCCGGTGTGTCGAGCGGCACTAGGAACATGGTCAGGCTCTTGTGCTTCGGCGCTTCCGGATCGGTGTTGGTGATGAGGAAGACGTACTGGCAGTTGTGCGCACCGGTGGTGAACATCTTCGAGCCGTTGATGATCCAGCTCGACCCATCCGCTTCCCGGACGGCGCGCGTCTTGCATGTCGCGATGTCGGAGCCGCCATCGGGTTCGGTGTAGCCCAGGCACAACCGGATGTGTCCGGAGAAGACGCCCGGCAGCACCTCCTCCTGAACCTCGGGCGAGCCGAACCTCTGCACCGACTTGGCGATCATCGACGTGGTGCCCGCCGTCACCCACGGCACGTGGTAGCGGCGCTTCTCCAACTGCCACAGCCGGTTGCGCAGCCGGCTGAACCCGCCGTCGTCCTCGCCGTGCCACTCGCCCGCGATGTAGCCGGCTGCGCCGAGTGCGAGGTGGACGTCCTCGTCGAAGTTGTCACCGGTCTCCCGGTCGCGACGCAGCACATCCTCGGTGACCTGTGTCGACAGCAGTGCGCGGGCCTCGTCGAGGAAGGCCTGATCGTCGCCGGACAGCTCGACTCGTGAGAAATCCATGTTCTTGTCTCCTACTACCCTGTGTCCTAGGCGCTTTCCCGGGCGGCGACGATGTGGGCGATCCGAACCGCGGTGGCGCCGGGATCGCCACCTGCCAGCGGCCAGCCCCTGGCGCGGACCAGATAGGCCGTTGCGGCCGCCTCGGCCGACACACCAAGGCCACCCTGAATGTGGACCGCCATGGTCGCGGCCTTCGAGGATTCCTCCGCCATGAACACGAACGCCGACGGTCCGAGTTCCGGACGCGCATCGGGCTCGTTGTCCAGATACCACGCGGCCCGCCGGGCCAGCGCCCGACCGCCCTGGACAACGATCGCCATGTTGGCCAGCGGGTGCGAGATTCCCTGCAGTGTCGCGATCGGGACGCCGAGGGTGTAGCGCGTCTTGGCGAACTCGGCGGCGATGGTCATCGTCTCCTCGACCAGCCCGGCCAGCGCGGCGGCGGTCAGCAGACGCCACTCATCCAGTGCCAGTTGGTAGGCCGCCAGGGCCTGCGGTCCGCTGGCCAGCACGGTTGCGGCGTCAGCGGCGGCGGGGTCCACCCAGGCCATGGGCAGCCGTCCGATGTTGTCCACGTGGGGCGGCCGGGTGTCGAACGTCAGACGGACCACGTCATCACCGTCGCGCACCACGATGTGGTCGGCGATCGATCCGCACGGAACAAGCCGACGACCGCCCGCGTCGACCTGACGCGGGTCGAGGCCGACGATCTGCTCTCCGGACACGATCGCACCGTCGTCGGGGCCCAACGCGCCCAGTCGGGCGAGAAGCCTTGCCGCACACACATGATCGATCCACGGCACCGGGGCGAGCGAACGCCCGATCTCCTCCGCGACCAGCGCGAGGTCGACCATGGTGGCTCCGTCGCCGCCGACGGACTCCGGCAGGGCCATCGACGTCGCGCCTGTGGCGCACAACCGCTCCCACAGACCCTTGTCGAAGCCGGTGGCCTCGGCGGCACGAACGGACTCAATCGAGCAGTTCGCCTTGAAGAACTTCTGATACGCGCTCAACAGGTCCGTCTGGTCCTCGGAGAGGCTGTAGTCCTCCCTGCGTAGTTCGTAACGATCCATGATCACTGCCCCTCTCGATCGCCGAAGAAGAACGCTTGCGCGTTGTTGTACAGGTAGTTGTCGAGCACGTCAGGTGGCAGGTCAAGGGCCAGCGCCTCGGGGACGACGCGACTCTGCCGCAGCACCGGCCAGTCCGAGGCGAAGATCACCTTGTCCTTGCCGCGGGTGCGCATGAAGTGCAACAGGCTGTCCGGCAATCGCTTCGGTGACCACGCCGACGTCATCAGGCGCAGGTTGGAGTACTTGATGAGCATCCGGATGGCCACGTCCCACCATGGGTCGGCGCCGTGGATCATGCACAGCCGCAACTCTGGAAACCGCACGCAGACCCGATCGAGGTGAATCGGGTTCTGCACTTCTCCGGGGATCGGCGGACCAGGCATGCCGGTGTTGATGCACAGCGGCAGGTCGATCTCGGCGCACTTGGCGTACAGCGGGTAGTACACGGCGTCGCTCGGCGGGTATTGGCCGTCACCCCAGAAACTCGGCCCCACCGCGGTGTATGCGACGGGCAGATCCTTGGTGACTGCCACGAGTTCGCGTAACGCGGGCACGGGTCGCAGCAGGTTGATTCCACCGACGGCCAACGCGAACCTGTCGGGCCGCTCGGCCACGAACTTGCGGGCCGTCACGGAGGGCTTGACCAGGTTGTCCATCAGGATCGCCTTGGCGACGCCGTGCTCATCCATCTCGTCGAGCAGCGCGGGCAGCTCGACTTGGTCGTACAGCGACTGCGGACCCTTGAAGTAGTCGTCGCGCACCTTGAGCATGAACTCGGGCTGCTTCTTGGTCTCGCCGAAGTGCACGTTGACCAGACAGTCAATCGCCCTGTGTTGAGGTGTCATTGGTTCCCTTGCTCCGCCTGGCTCTTGGCCCAGCGGTAGTCGGCCTTACCGTTGCCGAGGCGGCGGACCCTGTCGACGATGACGAACGCCTTGGGTGCCTTGAAGCGCGCCAGCTGCTCGACGCACGCCGCGTGCAGCGCGTCTGGATCAACGCTCGCTCCGGTGTGCGGTTGTACGAGCGCGACGACCTCCTGGCCCCACCGCTCGCTGTCGCGGCCCACGACGAGCGCATCGGCGACGCCGCCCTGGGCCCGGATAACCGCCTCTACCTCCTCGACGAAAACCTTCTCGCCACCGGTGTTGACCACCAGCGAGTCACGACCGAACAGGCGCAGCGTGCCGTCGGGCTCCAGGGACGCCCGGTCCCCCGAGACCACCACTCGTTGCCCCTGCACGACGGGAAAGGTCTTACGGGTGGCCTCGGAATCGTCGAAGTAGCCCAACGGGATCCGGCCGGTCCTGACCACCCAGCCGACCTCCTCTTCCCCCGGCGCCAGGAAGCGGGTGAGGTCCTCGGACACCACGGTGCCACCCTCGCGCAGGTCGAACGTCTCGCGATGCGAGCCACGCTGGTTGTGACCGAAGCCCATGTTTCCGGTCTCCGAGGACCCGTAGCCGTTGATGATGGTGAGCTGCGGCAGTCTCTCCAACAGCGCGCTCACGTGCTTGGGATTGGTCGCCGCGCCGCCCGTTCCGATGGCGTAGAGCGAGGAGAGCTCGTACGCGCTGTGCGCGAGTTCCTCGACCAGCGGTGCGGCGTAGGCGTCGCCGACCATGGTCATCAGGCCGACCCTCTCGCGTTCGACGGTCTGCCAGACGGTGGGTGGGTTGAACCTGCTTCGATCGTCGTAGAGCACGACCGGCAGCCCGGCGAGCGTCCCCGAGAAGAACGTCCACAGTCCGGCGGCGTGCATCAGGGGCGAGACGGCGAACCACGGTGAGCCCTCGTTGGCGCGCACCCTGTCGTGGATCTCCTCGACCGACGCATGGTCGGCGCCCACCATCGACGAGACGTAAGTGTCGCTCTGCCGCCAGAGCACGCCCTTGGGGCGCCCGGTGGTTCCACCGGTGCAGTACATGATGAGGTCATCGGGCGACCCAGCGATTCTGCGGTCCGGATCACCTTGCGCGATAGCGTCTTCCAGTTCCACTGCTCCTGCGAGCCGCGGCGCGTCGCTGCCGTCGTCGACCTCGATCAACAGGTCCGCGCCGAAACCGGCATTGCTCCTCGCGTCCGCAGGCAGCACGTCGGCGAACTTCGCGCCAAGTGCGCGGTGATAGATCACCGCCCGCGGCTTGACGTAGTCCAGTAGGTCGGCGACCTCGCGCGGCGTGTAGTGGTGGTTGACGTTGACCGGGATCGTCCGCGCCTTCAGCGCGCCAAGCACCATCTCCGGATAGCGGTCGTTGTACATGACCAGCGCCACCCGGTCCTGTCCGCACTCCCAGTTCTGCAGGCCAGCACGGTCGTCGTGGACACCGAACCCCCTGTCCGCCAGGAAGTTCGCCAGCCGGCGAGTGCGCGCGGCCATCTCACCGTAGGTGGTTCGACGCTCGCCGCACACCGTCATCGTGCGGTCGCCAACCGCGTCAGCGATGGCGTCGACGACGTCGCCGAGGGTCCATTCACCCATGGCTAGGCGGATACCGAGACGCCGAGGAGAGCAAGGGCGTTGTCGCGCATGACCTTGCGGGTGTCCTCGGCGCTGAACTCGGGGAACTGCGGGATGTCGGCGGTGAAGGTCATCGGATCCGCAAGCCCCTCACCGTGTGGCCAGTCCGAGCCGAACAGGATCTTGTCGACGCCAATGGTGTCGGCGAGAAGCTTCACGTCATCCTCGTAGTACGGGGCGATCCAGACGTTGTTCCTGATCTGCTCCACCGGGTCCACCTTGAAGTGGTGCGGCGCGGTGTTGGCGGCCTTCTTCAGCCGCTTGATCAGCCGGTAGACGAAGTAGGAACCGTTCTCGATACTGGCGACCTTGAGCTTCGGGTGCCGGGTGAAGACCTGGTGCACCACCATCGAGGCCATTGTGTCGTGGATCGCCCGATCATCGAGCAGGATCTGATCCAGCGGATCCTTCTTGCCGAATCCCTCGAACTTCGCCTGGCCGCCCCACAGCGCCGCGATCGCCAGATAGCCGCTGTCGGACAGGTGAAAACCGACAGGAATGCCTGCCTCGGCCAACCGCGCCCAGACCGGATCGTGCAGCGGATCGCCAAGGGACCGCGGCTTGACCATCCCCGGCACCGGCGCCGGCCGGACCAGCACCATCTTGGCCCCGCGCGCCAGCACGAACTCGACTTCCTCGACAGCCTTTTCGGGATCGGCCAGCGAGATGATGGGCGCCGAGATGATTCGGTGGTCGGGTCGGTCGAAACCCCAGTCCTCGTCGAGCCACAGGTTGAACGCGTGCACCGAGGCCATCGTCGCCTCGATATCAGCCTTGAGCGCTTCCTCGACACCGCAGGCGAATGTCGGCAGCATGAACACCGTCTCGAGGTTCTGGCGGTCCAGGACCTTCACTCGCGCATCGCGGTTCTGGTACTCGGGGTGGTCTGCCATCCGGTCGACCTTCATCAGCGAGGCCGGGTCGACACCCTCGGGGATCTCGCCGCGGAACAGCAGATCCAGACAGCCCGGTTCGATGATCGGATCGAACGTCGGATTGGGGATGAACTGATTGATCTCACCGCCCATGACGGCGAAGGTGCGCTTGCCCTCGGTGAGCATCTGCACGCCACGGCGCTTGAACTCCTTGGGCAGATGCCGAGTGAACGAGTCGATCGGCTCGTAGTAGTGGTTGTCGACGTCGATCGCTCGATAGTCGAGCGTGGCCTTGTCCGTCATGATCGGTCCTCCTGCTCTGGCGCCAGCGGCGGAAAGTTGGGCTGTCTCTTCTCGAAGAAGGCGGTGATGCCCTCAATGAAGTCGGGGCGCCGCATCGACTCGTGCATGAGTCTCTCGGCGTGGTCACTGGTGGCCACCAGATCCCGCAGCGCGTCGTCGTACATCTGACGCTTGATCACGGCCATGGAACTCGGCGCACAGTGGGCCGCCATGTCCTGCGCGTAGGCCAGCGCTCTGGGCAGCAGATCCTCGGGGGCCACGACTTCCTTGACGAGTCCGAGTTCGGCCGCCTCTTCGGCGTAGAAGGTGCGCCCACTCAGGAGAAGGTCGAGCGCCGCGCTCCACCCCACCAGCCGGGGCAGGATCCAGGAGATGCCGTACTCGCCGATGAGTCCGCGCCGGGCGAACGCGGTGGTGAGCTTCGCTCCCGCAGCAACGAATCGGACGTCGCACATCAGCGCGTGCGTGAGACCGATACCGGCACAGGCTCCATTGATTGCCGCGATAATGGGCTTGCGCATGTCGGTGAGGAAATGCGGGTGCCGCTCACCGACGAGATGCGACATGTCACTGTCCTCGTCTCCAGTGGATTCACTTGCGCCGCTTATGGTGTCGAGGTCGCCCATATCGGCACCGGCGCAGAACGCCCGCCCGTTACCGGTGAGCACGATGACCCGGACGTCCGGGTCGGCCTCGGCCGCGTCCATACAGCGGTAGAACGCCGCGGCGAGTCCGCCGCCCCAGGCGTTCATGCGCTCAGGGCGGTTCAGTGTCACCACTGCCACGCCGTTTTCGAGTGCCTCGTAGAGCACCGGACTCTTCTGATCGGTGGCTGTCACTGTGACTTCATCGCGTCGTCGACTCCCGGAATGCCCCAAGCTGAATGTATGCACATACTGTATACCTATCGGTAGCGCTCTCCGTCATAGGGCGGAAACACAATCACCGACGCGCCCAGCCTCCGCCGAGCGGCGCCGAACCGGCCCTGGTCCTATCCAGCTGGACACACTCCGCGTCATGCGCGCAGATGAATCTAGATCCACTAAGCACCCAGCCGAACTCGCTGATCCGCAAATTTCTGTGAACCCGCTGAGAGAAGGCAAGGCTTACCTCTTGTTACACAGGTAAGCCTCAGCTAACGTCCAGGCGACTCACAGGCAACTTCGCCGCATAGCCAGGAGAAACCGTGCAACCAGCTGTTCATGCCGACTCGATGGATTGCGACTACACGTCGCAACACGCAGCATCGCCCGCTCGCAGTACCAAGCTCCTGGTGGCTGGTATCGCAATGGCAAGCGCCAGTGTCATCGCCGTCAATCCCGTGATTGCGACACCGGCCATGCCCGACGTGCGAGCGACGGCCATCGAACTCTCGGCGTTCGCCAATCCGATCACCGAGTGGCAGAAGACCTTCACCAACACGTTCACCGCTCTGGGAGCGCTGGGCACCGGCGTCTCGGCGTCCACGGCCGCGCTGACGCAGGCGCTCAGCAATCCGGCGGTGCAGGCCCAGTTCGCCGGCGTTTTCACCGGCCTCAACCCGCAACGTATCCAGAACACACTGGCAGCACTTCCGGGGTACGGGGGGCGCCTCGGCGCCGCGGCCGCGGGTTTTGCCGGGCAGCTCCAGGAGGCGCTCGCAGCCCTTCCGGGAGTCCTGCAGATGTCGGCAGGCCTCCTCGCACAGGGCAAGTTCCTCGAGTCGTTTGCCGAGGTCAACCTCTGGTTCTTGACGGCCGGTTTGTCTGACTTCCGTGGCGCGATGCTCGACGCCTTCAGGGTTCCTGGCGATTTCCTGGACTCCATCGGCCTTGAGCCGCTCGCCCGCATCCTCGGCACCTCCTGGATGGTCACATCTGCGCCCGGGGCCCAGATCGCCGGCCCCGGCTTGCTGTCACGCGCCGTGATCGGCAATCTCGCAAGGGCATTGCTGGGCCCGCCAGTCACCGCGATGTTCCAAACCATGGAGATTTTCGACGCTTTCGGGGCCGCGGTTCAGGCCGGCGACATTCAGACCGCGCTCAGCGAGCTGATCAACGCACCGGCGAAGATCGTCAACGCCTTTGTCAACGGGTACATTCCGGCGTTCGTTGGCGACCCCGATGGCCCCTTCCCGCCCGGCCCCGGTCAGACATTCCCAGGCCTCCTCTCCCCGACGGGCACCCTCGACTTCTTCTTCCGACAGGTGCCGGAGGAGATCGCCAAGGCTCTGCAGTTCCCGCGGCCGACTCCGCCTGCTCCGGCAGTGGTCACCACCTCCGCGGCAGACGTCACCCTGGTGTCCGCGTCGCCGAGCGACATCCCCAGCAGCAGTACCCTCCCGCTCACGCTCGAGACCCCCGCTGCTGTCGAAACCGCCCCGGCTGTCGGGGAGGGCGCGGCCCCCGAGGGTTCGACCGACACCGTGGTCACCACACCCGAACCTGAGAGTGCGGGCAGCGGTAGCGGCACCTCCCCCGTCGACGACACGGATGCCGGCGCTGACGACGGGGCGGGCGCCAATGATGGTGGCGACAGCGAGGGATCGCAGGGCGATACGGGTGGCGAGACCAAGCCATCCGAGACCAAGCCATCCGACACCAAGCCCAGCGACACCAAGCCGTCTGACACCAAGTCCGATGACAGCAAGTCTGACGACAAGAAGTCCAACGACACCAAGTCGGACAACGGCAAGCCGGACAACGGCAAGCCGAGCAAAACCAAGTCAGACGACAGCAAGTCCAGCGACGCCAAGTCCAACGACACTAAGTCCAGCGACAACAAGTCGGGTGGCAGTGACAACAAATCCAGCGGCGGTGAGTGAGCTGCGCTGAAATGAACTGAGCGCCCGGGGTCTGACGACACGATCGTGCCGTCAGGCCCCGGTTTCAGTTCTCCAGCAGGCCAATACGGACATAGGCATCACGAATCTGAGTCTTTGCCTCGGGCGGCACGTGCGCCTGCGGCGGTCGCGAATGCGGGTAGTCACCGATCGGTAGACCCAGCAGCGAGGCCGCGTACTTGAACGCGCCACCCCAGTGCGTGAAGTAGTCCGCGCGGCCGGGATAGCAGGTGAACCACGGGCCGCGGTCCAGCTCGAACTGGTCAAGTCCCGACGTGCGCGCGTAGTCCATCGCCTCGACGAGTTTGTCGTCCCACACCAGGTTCCAGTACTCGCTGAAGATGCGGCGCTGCGGCGTGTCGAACAGGTAGCCGCTGGTCCCGAGGAGCGCGGGGACCACGATGCCATCTCGCAGCCACCCGGCCCGATAGACCGTCGTGTCGCACTCCCAGATCAACAACTCGGGGGCGAGTTCGTGCAGCATCCGACTGCTGCCCGGGCGGAAGGCACCCTCCTTGGTGGCGCAGACCGCGGGGATCTCGGCGGCGATACGCGCACCCTCGGCCGGTGTCAGGACATATCCCGATGACGGTGAGTTGAACATCCCGAGCGCGATGTCGGTGCGGTCGGCGACGTAGCGGAAGAAGTCCAGCACGCCCTGCCCGCCGTGCGCCTCCATCATCGGCGTCTGGATGTAGACGATGTCAGCACCGACCTCCTGTGCATGCATCGTCAGTTCGACGCAATCCTTGGCCGCGGTGGCCGATGTACACGCCTGGATGACGACATCGGGTTTGATCGCGCGCGCCTCGGCGATCGCCACTTCGAGCAGACGCTTGCGCTCGCCGATGGTCAGCGCCCAGAACTCGGCCAAACCGCTTGTGCACCAGAGCATCTGATGGTCGAGCGTGCTGATGCAATGCCGCACGAGGGCGCGGTAGCCGTCCCAGTCGATGTCATCGCCGTCGGTACCGCAGAACGGCGTGTAGAGGGAGTCACCTATCCCTCGCAGCGCGGTGCGCGCCCACTCGCGTGCGTCCCTTGCGTTCGCCATACGCCGCTCCCTGCCGTGTTGATCTGGTGAAACCTCAGGTGAAGTCGCTACCGCCGTCCACGTTGACGTTCGCGCCGGTCATGTAGGAATTGCGGCGCGACGCCAGGAATGCGGCGACCGGTCCGATCTCGTCGGGCAGGCCCGCGCGGGGCAGGTGCGCCGGATGGCCGAAGTGTTCATCGATGGCTTCCATCAGGCGGTACGGATCGGAGCCGTCGACGCCGACCGAGTCGGCCCAGCCGAGCAGGGCCTCGGATGCGATGCTGCCGGGCGAGACGACGTTGACCAGGATCTCGTCCGGAGCGAGTAGCAGCGACAGGTTCTTCGAGACGCTGTTCACCATGGCCTTGGCTGCGGTGTAGGCGGGCAGCCGGGTGCTCTGCCGTTGCGTCGAGTGCGCGGAGAAGTTCACGATGCGGGCCCATTGCGCCTTGCGCAGCAGCGGAAGTGCGGCGCGCACGCAGCGCACCATGCCCATCGCGCCGTCGTCGACGGCCGCATGCCACTGATCGTCGGTGAGTTCCTCAAACGAGCCGGCCGCGCCTGGGCCCACGGTGTTGATCAGGACGTTGAGTTCACCGTCCCAACGCTGTCCGATGTCGGCGAACACCCGCACCACCTGGTCGGCGTCCGAGATGTCGGCGACGACGGCAACCGCATCGGGGCTACCGCACCGACTCAGATCGGCCGCGGCCGCCTCGAGCACCTCGGCGGAGCGTCCGACGACGGCCACCCTGGCGCCGTCCTGCGCCAGGCACCGGGCCGTCGCCAGACCCATTCCGCGACCACCGCCCACGACGACGGCGGTCGCGTTGGCCAAGCCTAGGTCCACGCCACCACCCTGTCGGTCAGGAGCCGGTCCAGTTCGGCGCGCGCTTCTCAGCGAAGGCGGTCGCCCCTTCCATCGCGTCCTTGGAGGAGAACACGGGCAGGATCAGCTCCTGCTGCTTGGCCCACATCTCGTCCTCGCTCCAGCCGGCCGACTTGGCGATGATCTCCTTGGTCACCGCCACGGCCAGCGGACCGTTCTTGGTGATGCGCTCGGCCAGTTCCAGGGCTCCCTCGAGCGCACCGCCGGCCTCGGTCAAGACGTTGACGAAGCCCCATTGCGCAGCGTCCTCGGCCGTGAAGCTGTCACCTGTGAGCGCCAGCTCGAGAGCCTTCTGGTACGGAATGCGGTGCGGCAGCCGAAGTAGTCCACCACCCGCTGCCACCAGGCCGCGCTTCACCTCGGGGATACCGAACTTCGCGTTCTTGGCGGCGACGACGAGGTCGGTGGCCAGCACGATCTCGGTGCCCCCGGCCAGCGCATACCCCTCCACCGCGGCGATCAGCGGTTTGCGCGGCGGGCGCTCGGTGAAGCCGATCCCGCGGCCGGGGATCGCGGGCACCTCGCCGGCCATGAAGGCCTTGAGGTCCATCCCCGCACAGAAGTTTCCGCCTGCGCCGGTGACGATGGCGACCGAGAGTTCCGGGGTGTCGTCGAGTTCGTCCACCGCGTCGGCGAGACCCTGCGCGACGGCAAGGTTGAACGCGTTACGCGCCTCGGGACGGTTGATGGTGACGACGAGAGTCCGTCCCCGTCGCTCTGTGAGGACTACTTCTTCGGACACGTGGGCCCCTTCGCCAGATGGTTATCGTGATTCACGACACGGTAAGTGCACCGTGAAACCTACTATAGGTCTTTCAGTACCGTCCGACAGGCCATTGCTCGATTGAATTGGCATCGAGCTAATCCCTTGTTCAACAAGGCATTAGGACCCGACACCGCGAACGTGAAGAAGTGTTCGACGTCTCGTCGATTTCTCGCCAATATCTTCACGTTCGCGCACGCCCAGGCGTAACGAGACCCCGACCGTATGCCTACCGGTAAGGTCTACGGTGACGTGTGCACCGGGACACGCAGATTCTAGCCGCGGTTCACACGGCCGTTGCCGGTAGATTGACGTCCGCCGCGAACCCGATGGAGGTGCCCCAGTGGCCAAGCAAGTGACCGGCGAGAAGCGGCAACGCCGCGAACGCGGCTCCATCAATCCCGACGACATTATCAAGGGCGCCTTCGAACTCGCCGAGGACGTCGGGATCGACAACCTGAGTATGCCCCTGCTGGGCAAGCACCTCGGTGTCGGCGTCACCAGCATCTACTGGTACTTCCGCAAGAAGGACGATCTGCTCAACGCGATGACGGACCGCGCGCTGAAGCAGTACGTCTTCGCGACGCCCTACGTCGAGGCCAGCGATTGGCGCGAGACATTGCGCAACCACGCCTGGACCATGCGCGAGACATTCATGGGAAACCCCATCCTGTGTGACCTGATCCTGATCCGGTCGGCACTGTCCCCGCGTGCGGCCAAGATGGGCGTAGCCGCTGTGGAGAAGGCGATCGAGAGCCTGGCGGAGGCCGGCCTCTCCCCCGAGGACGCCTTCGACACGTACTCCGCGGTGTCGGTGCACGTGCGTGGATCTGTCGTCCTGCAGCGGCTCTACGACAAGAACCGCGCGATCGACGGCGGTCCCGGCGACTTCGAGGAGGTCATGGTCATCGACGCCGAGACCGCGCCCCTTCTCGCCAAGGTGACCGAGGAGGGCCACCGCATCGGCGCATCGGATGACAAGAGCTTCGAGTACGGACTCAACTGCATCCTCGATCACGCCGCTCGACTCATCGCCGAGCAGGCCGCCGAGCCCGCGCCGCGGCGGGCGGCCACCACGCCGCGGCGCAAGGCCACGGCGCGGTAGCGCCCATCCAGACGAGCGCGGTAGCGCCCATCCAGACGAGCGCGGTAGCGCTGGTTTACACCTCGATGACGACGGCGCCGCCCTGGCCGCCGCCTGCGCACATCGCCGCCACACCGATACCGCCACCGCGGCGACGCAGCTCGTAGATCAGGGTCGTCACCATCCGGGCACCCGACGCCGCGATGGGATGGCCGAGGCTGCATCCGCTGCCGGAGAAGTTGACGAGATCCTCGTCGAGGCCGTACTCCTTGCACGCTGCGATCGGCACGGACGCGAACGCCTCGTTGATCTCCCACAGCGTGACATCCGACGGCTTCAGGCCTGCGCGCTGAAGAACCTTGCCGATGACCTTGACGCCGCCGAGTCCGGTGTCGCGCGGCGCGACGCCTATGGACGCCCACGCCTTGACGGTCGCCATGACGTCCAGGTTCTCCGCGACGGCGAGATCGCGCTCGGCGACCGCGACCGCGGCGCATGCGTCATTGGTGCCGCTGGCGTTGCCCGCGGTGATGGAGAAGCCCTCGATCTCGGGATGCAGCACCTTGAGCCCAGCGAGCTTCTCGACTGTGGTGTCACGCCGCGGATGCTCGTCGACGGCGAACTCGGTGACCGAGCCGTCGAACTGGGTGATCTTCAGCGGCAGGATCTCGTCGGCGAACTTGCCTGCATCCTGGGCGGCGACGGCGCGCTGATGGCTGCGGGCCGCCCAGGCGTCCATCTCCTCACGGCTGATACCCGCGGCCTGCGCGGTGTTCCAGCCGACCGTTATCGACATGTCCTTCATCGGAGCGTCCGGCGTCTCGACGTGCGTGGGTGTCATCCAGCGCTCCTCGAACTTCAGCTCGGGGCCGGGGATGCGCCAGTTGGTCAGCGGTGTCATCGACAGCGACTGGACGCCACCGGCGATCAGGGCGCGCTCCATGCCGGAGCCGATCTGCGCCGACGCGTTGCCGATCGCGGTCAGGCTGCCCGCGCAGTGCCGGTTCACCGACTGACCGGGGACGTGCTCGAGGCCCGTCGCCGTAGCCGCGTAGCGCGCGAGATCGCCACCACCGTAGTTGGATTCGGCGAAGATGAGGTCGTCGATGACCGCAGGATCCAGACCTGAGCGGCGGATCACCTCGGGCAGCACGGCGGTGATGAGGGTCTCCGGCGGCGTATTGACCAGCGTGCCCTTGAAGGACCGCCCGATGGCAGTGCGGACCGCTCCGACGATGACAGGTGTGGGCATGTCTCAAACCTCAGTTCTTGGGCCGCCTTCGGCGGAGGATCAACTGCGTTACAAAACTAGCAGAAACTGTAGCGCCGGCGGGAGGTGGTCAGCGAACGTCGGGTTCGGGCACGTGGAAGTGCTCGTCACGCAGCCGAAACGCCTCCTTCGTGCCGTGCTGGGCACGGGTCTTGACGAAATTGAACTCACCCGGCGCGAACTGCAGGTTCGTCCCGTAGGCGTGGAACAGGTAGCTGGCCACTTCCTCACCCTGATAGGCCTGACTCTGCTCGACCATGCGGAAGGCCTCCTTGGCGATCACGACGCCGTCGGCGGGCATCTTGGCCGCCTTCTCCGCCCAGTATCGGGCCCTGGCGGTGACGGCTTCCGGGGAGCACGTCTCGGTGAAGACCCCGAGGTGCTCGACCTCACCGGCCTCGATGATGTCGCCGGTCAGCAACATCCGCCGCGCGAGCACGGGCCCGAGGCGGTGAAAGAACATGTGCAGGCTGCCCAGCGCCGGGCCGAGGAAGCGCGTGGCGGGCATGCCGATGCGGGTGTCGCGCGCGATCACGGAGATATCGGTCATCAACGCCATCTCGAAGCCGCCGCCCAGGGCGTAG
Organism: Mycolicibacterium sp. YH-1; assembly: GCF_022557175.1. The sequence goes on from NZ_CP092915.1 coordinate 4,705,901, forward strand.
CCGCCGATCTCCCCCACTGTGATCTTCGGGAACCCCATGAGGTTGTGATAGAAGCTGAATGACTTGCGGTCCACGGTGAGTCGCCTGCGTTGACTGGGCCGACGCCTGGCCGCCTCGGTCTCCTTCTCGCCGGTTCCCCGCTCCTCGCGCAAGCGCTCATCGCCATACCAGCCGTAGGCGTTGTTCATGTCGGCACCGGTGGAGAAGACGCCCTCGACGCCGCGGAGAATCACCACCGTGATGTCGTCGTCCTCGGCAACCTGATCGAGACACCGCTCGATGGCGTCGCGCATCGCTGCGTCATATGAGTTGCGCTGCTTGGGATTGTTCAGTGTGATGGTCGCGATTCGGCGATCTGGGTCGACGTCGAACAGGACCCGGTCGTCGGTGGTCAACTTGTCGTCGGTCATGTTGGAACTCCTCTATCCGTGGCCGGCTTAGCCGTGGTCGACGCTCGAGATCAGCCGAGCCTCGATGGTCTTGTCGGTGCCAAAGGCGATGGTGTGCCGCCGGGCGGCGGCGAGGTGGTCTGCCGCGATGCGCATGGCACGGTCGCGATTGCCATCGCGGATGGCGTCGGTCATGCGTTGGTGGTCGCGCAGCGCCGCACGCATCGTCTTGTCCCGCATGGGTGAGTCCATCGGGGACGACTCGTCGCTCCACACCGCAGACTCGTGTGCCGACCAGATCAGCTCCAGGGAGCCGATCAGCAGAATCATCGGTTCGTTGCCGCAGCGCGACACCAGCGCCTCGTGGAACCGGCGCGCGTTGGGGACGTAGCCGGCCACATCGTCGAATTGTTCTGTCTGATTGCGGATCTCGGCCTCGAGGTACGGGACCACCTCGGTCAACCGATCCTCGCGGGCGGCGCACATTCCCGCGCAGACGGGCTCCAGGTACAGCAGCGCGGCGCTGACGTCGGCAGGTGTCGAGTCGCGTGACTGCAACACCATGCCGATCATGTGCGCGGTCCGTTCCGACGACGGCAGGTGCACCACGGCACCGCCCACGTTGCCTCGCCGCACCGACACCAGGCCGTCGGACTCCAGGATGTGGATTGCCTCGCGAAGCGCCGGCGGACTCACCCTGAACTCGGCCAGCAGCTGCTCCTGAGAGGGCAGGATGTCGCCCTGTTTCAGCCGTCCCGAAAGGATGTCGTTGCGCAGGCGTGCCGCGAGGATCTCGGCGACCCTTGGCTGGCGAATCCGGTGCTCGACCACGGTCATCGCTGCTGCCTGGCGCCGAAAGCGGCGCCGGTGAGCCTCTCGGGTGGCAGGGCCACGGTGTCCACAAGTCCGATGCACAGCACCTCGTCGTCGAGCCGCAGCCTGGCCGTCGAGGTCAGACCGCGTTCGGTCTCGCAACGCTGCACGTCGAATGTCAACTCGGTCAGAAGCGGCGTCGGTCGGCGGTACTTCACGGTGAGCGATCGGGTCTTCCCCGACAGTCGGGTGGCGCAATTGTGGTGCTGTGTCACGCAATCGAAGAACACACCCAGGAAGCCGCCGTGCACCAGTCCCGGCGGACCCTCGAAGTTCAGCGGGAACGTGACGGTGCCGGTCGCGGTGTCCGGGTCGCCGTCGACGACGGCTAGGCGGTACTCGGGAAAGCTCGGGTTGTAGGCACCGACGTCGAATGCGTGGTCGAGGTAGAGCCTGCGCAGACCGTCCGGATCGGCACCTATGCGGGGCGCGACATCAGGCGGTGCCGCCTCGGCGAGGTCGGTCTCCCACTGCGCGAACCGGACCAGCATGTCGTCGACGGCGGGGTGCTCGTTCTCGATGGATAGCAGCAGACCCGTCAGCCGCCGGATGGCGGCGGCGGCTGCCACGGTCTGCGGCAGCGGCTTCTCGCCAAACCGCGGTGCGTCGGCCACGGGCCACCCCCTCCGTCATTGCGTGCGCCGGCGCTTCCGCGGGCGGCCTTTCCTTGCTAACTTGTACAAGATAGCAATCGTAGCGCCTACTGTATGGGTAACCGTAACGATGCGGAAGGGCGATCAACGGTGAGTCAAGAGAGCGGCGAGGTTGTCGGTGAGGGCCAGGCCGCCGGCTCGGTGACCGTGTCTCACGACGGTGCAATCCTGCGTCTCGTACTCGACCGTCCCGATCGACGGAACTCCCTGAGCCACACAATGATCAACACGCTGGTTCAGGCACTTAGCGACGCCGCCACCGACGACGCCCTGCGCGCCGTCCACATTCGGGGAGCCGGCGACGACTTCTGCGCGGGTGCGGACTGGGTGGCCACCAACGCATCAGGCGGGACGCGCCCCCGCACCGGGGACCTGGTCCGCCGCATCCCCCTGACCTCGCACCGCGTCATCGAACTCGTCGGGGCAATCGCACTTCCCGTGGTGTGCACGGTTCGCGGCTGGGCAGTCGGCCTGGGTTGTAACCTCGCGCTCGCCGCCGACTTCACCGTCGCAGCCGACGACGCGGTGTTCTGGGAACCGTTCCTGGACCGCGGATTCAGCCCCGACTCCGGTGCCACCTGGCTGCTGCCCCGCCTGGTCGGCGTGGCCAGGGCGCGACGCATGCTGTTGCTGGGCGAGAGGGTCTCGGCCGCCGACGCCGCCGACTGGGGCATGATCCACCAGGCCACGGCGGCTCAGGACGCGGACGAGGTGACCGAGGCCCTGCTGGCCCGGCTCGCCGCTGGCCCAACGGTCGCGCTGGGGCTGGCCAAGTCGGCGATGCGGGCCAATCAGCACGCCACCCTGGAGCAGGCCATGACCCAGGAGCTGTACAACCTCGAACTGTCTTGCCGGACAGCAGACTTCAAGGAGGGACTCGCGGCCTTCCGCGAGCGCCGCGCACCGGACTTCACCGGCCGATGACCGAAGGGAAATCCATGCCATTCGACGCGATCACGTATGAGGTCACCGGCCACACCGCGACCATCACGCTCAACCGGCCCGAGGCGCTCAACGCGCTGAGCCCGCACATGATCACCGAGCTGAGGACCGCCTATGACGCGGCGGAGAACGATGACGACGTCTGGATCCTCATCGTCACCGCCAATGGCCGCGCGTTCTGCACGGGCGCGGACGTCTCGGAGATCCCCGGTGACGGCAAGGTCATCAACGAGCGGCCCTACCTGTCGACGTATGAACAGTGGGAGGCCCCGCAGGAGGGCACACCGCCGTTCCGCCGGATGGCCAAGCCGGTGCTGGCCGCGATCAACGGGATCTGCTGTGGCGCAGGGCTGGACTGGGTCACCACCGGCGACGTGGTCATCGCCTCGGATCGGGCGACGTTCTTCGACCCGCATGTGAGCATCGGCCTGGTCGCCGGCCGTGAGATGGTCCGCCTGGCTCGGGTCCTGCCTCGCAACATCGCGCTGCGCATGTCACTGATGGGCAAGCACGAGCGGATGACCGCACAGCGCGCATACGACCTCGGCATGATCAGCGAGGTCGTCGAGCACGACCGACTGCTCGAACGGGCCCACGAGATCGCCGACGTGATCAACTCCAACGCCCCACTGGCCGTCCGCGGGACACGCCTGGCCATCCACAAGACGTTGGACCTGCCCCTGCACGAGGCCGAGATCCTGGCCGAGACATTCCGGGAGCGGGTCGTGCGGACGGAGGACGCGCTCGAGGGGCCGCGCGCGTTCATGGAGAAGCGGACGCCGAACTGGCAGTGCAGGTGAGTGAGATGCCACAGTTCGAGACAGTCCTCGTCGACGTCGACGAGGCGGCGCGAGTCGCCACCGTGACATTGAACCGGCCGGACCGACTGAACTCGTTCGACCGGCGCATGTGCCACGAGATGGCCGACGTCTGGCGCACCGTGAAACTCGACGACCGAGTCAACGCGGTGGTACTGCGCGGGGCTGGTGAGAAGGCGTTCTCCGCGGGCCTCGACGTCAAGACCCCCTACGGTCAGCCGTCGAATGTGTGGAACCACGAGGATCCCGGCGAGTTCCTCAGCCCGAAGTGGCAGAAGATGTGGAAGCCCGTCGTGTGTGCCGTGCAGGGCATGTGCACCGCCGGGGCGTTCTACTACGTCAATGAGTCCGATGTCGTGATCTGCTCCTCCGACGCCACGTTCTTCGACTCCCACGTCAGCTTCGGCCGGGTGTGTGCGCTGGAGCCGATCGGGCTGATGCGCCGGATCGGGCTCGGTGAGACACTGCGAATCGCCTTGACCGGCAACGACGAACGCGTCAGCGCTCAGACCGCACTGCGGATCGGGCTGGTGTCCGAGATCGTCGAGGCAACCGGGACCGAGGAGCTGTGGGCCCGCGCGCACGAGATCGCGAGCATGATCGCCGCGCACCCGACATCGGCGACCCAGGGCACCGTCAAGGCCATCTGGGAGTCGCTCGACAAACCGTACCGCGCAGCGCTCGAGCAGGGGCTGATCTACACCCGACTCGGCAATGCCATCGGAGACTCCGAGCTGGACCCGAATCGTCGTCCGCCAACGCCGAGGATTCGTTGATGGCCAACCCGCTGACCCGGCGAATCACCGAAGTCCTCGCTCTCGCACCACAGTCCCGCGCCATCGAGTTCGAGGGCGACTGGTCGACATGGGCCGAGGTGGGCGACCAAGCCAGGCGTATCGCCACAGTCGTGGCACAACACGGTGGGTCGCACCCGCAGGTGGGTGTTCTGCTGCGCAACACACCCGCCCACGTCGCGACGTTCCTGGGGCTGATACTCGCAGAGGCGACGCTGGTGGTCATCAACCCGGCGCGCGGCGATGACCGCACCAGGGATGACATCGCGGCACTGGGACTGCCCATAGTCATCGGGACGGCCGACGACCTGGCCGCACTGGTCAGGACGTCAGACTCCATGACCGCCGTCACGGTATCGACGCTGACCGAACCACCGCGGCTATCACCCTGTCCGACACCCATATCGGCAGACACCCGACCCGGTGTCGCGGTCCGCATGCTGACCAGCGGCACCACCGGTCCGCCGAAGCGGATCGACCTGACCTACGACATGTTGGCGCGCAGCGCGCTCGGCGCCAACCCCGAGGCCGCCACCGCCCCAGCCGAGCCGCGGCGCGGTGTCGCCATCGTCAACGCGCCCCTTGTGCACATCGGCGGTGTCTACCGGGTACTGCAGTGCGTCACCGAGGCCCGCCCGTTCGTCCTACTCCCCCGCTTCGAGTTGCAGCGCTGGGCGCAGATGGTGCGCGAACACCGGCCGAAGGCGGTGTCACTTGTACCCGCCGCGCTGCGCATGGTGCTGCACTCTGACCTGACTCGCGACGACCTCGCGGGCGTACGCGCGGTGACCTCCGGTACCGCGCCGCTGTCGGCCGAGGACGCCGATGCGTTCACCGACAAGTTCGGCATCCCGGTGCTGACATCCTATGCGGCAACCGAATTCGGTGGTGGCGTTGCCGGTTGGAGCCTCGCCGACCACACCCGTTACTGGCACGACAAGCGCGGCAGTGTGGGCCGCGCCACCCTCGGCGCGAAGCTGCGGGTCATCGACGACGACGGTAACCCCGTCGACCCCGGCGTACCCGGTCTGCTCGAGGTCAAGCCCGGCCAGCTCGACCCAGACGCGGGCTGGATCCGCACGACGGACCTGGCCCGCATCGACGAGGACGGCTTCCTGTGGATCCTCGGTCGCGCCGATCAGGCGATCGTCCGGGGCGGGTTCAAGGTCATGCCCGATGATGTGCGCCTGGCGTTGGAGGCCCATCCCGCCGTGGCCGGTGCTGCCGTGGTGGGCCGCCCCGATGAGCGACTCGGTGAGACTCCGGTGGCGATGGTCGAGTTACGCACCGAATCCAACACCGACACCGACGAGATCGCCGACTTTCTGCGGACCAGGCTGGCCCGCTACGAGGTCCCGACCGAGATCGCGATCGTCGACACCATCCCGAGAACTCCGTCGGGCAAGGCCGACCTGGGCGCGGTGCGGGCACACTTCGCCGCGTCCCGAGGCGGGCATGGCGGCTGATATCGCGCCCGGCACCGAGACGATCGCGTCCGTCCTGATCCGTCAGGCGCGGACGAGGACCACTCACCCACTGCTGATTTGCGATGCCGAGCGGCTGAGTTACGAAGACGCCGAGCGTCGTTCGGCACTGCTCGCGCGGGGGCTCATCACACTCGGGGTCGGCAAGGGCAGTCACGTCGGTGTGCTCTACCCCAACGGCGCCGACTTCGTCATCGGCATGCTTGCCACCACCCGCATCGGGGCTGTCGCAGTTCCGTTCACCACGTTCGCCACGGCGCGCGAACTCGGCGAGCAACTCGCCCACGCCGACGTCACGGTCCTGCTCGCCGCCCGGTCGTATCGTTCACACGACTACGTCGGCCGCCTGACCGAAGCCCTCGGCGTGCGGGAGTTCACGCCGTCGCGGCCGCTGTTCATCGCGAGAGCACCGCAATTGCGCCATATCGTTTTCGACCAGCACGAGGTCGCGAACCTGGCCGACGGTGTGGACGACGACCTACTGTGCGCGCTACAGGACGATGTCGACGGGTCGGATCCGCTGGCTATCGTCTACACATCGGGATCCACGGACGTTCCCAAGGGGGCCGTGCACACGCATGCCAGCGTCCTCGGCCACCAGCGCAACCTCAACGAGATTCGCGGCCTCGATGCCGATGACCGGCTGTTCTGCAACTCACCGTTCTTCTGGGTGGGCGGTCTGGCCTTCGGTCTGCTCGCCACGCTCGTCGCCGGCGCCACCCTGGTGTGTTCCAACGCGGTCGACGCGGGTGCCACCCTCGATCTGCTGGAGACCGAACGGCCCACGCTGACCAATGGTTTCGCGGCAGCGGTCGCCCACCTCGCCCGCCACCACAGCTTCCCGGGACGCGACCTGTCATCCATGCGACGCGGCAACCTGTACCCGATCATGCCGGCCGACGTGCGCCCAGCCGATCCCGACCGCAGGCACAACATGCTGGGGATGACCGAGGCGGGCGGCACGTTCCTGCTGCACGCCGACGAATCGGACCAGCCCGAGACGCGCCGCGGCTCATTCGGGCGGCCGGCACCCGGATTCGAGACGAGGGTCGTCGACCCCGATACCGGCGCGGCGGTCGAACACGGCACGGTCGGCGAACTGCTCATCCGCGGACCGCATCTCATGCAGAGATACCACCGGCGCAGCCGCGAGGAGTGCTTCGACCCCGACGGGTGGTTTCACACCGGAGACAACGTCCGTGTGGATGAGGACGGCTACGTCTACTACCTGGGGCGGCGCGGCGCGATGATCAAGACCGCCGGCGCCAACGTGTCGCCCGTCGAGGTGGAGAAGGCCATCGCGCGGGTCACCGGCGGCACGGTCGCACACGTCGTCGGTCTGCCCGACCTCGAACGCGGCGAGATCGTTGCCGCAGTCCTCGTCGATCACCATGTCGACCCGTCGGCATTGCGCGACCTGCTCGCGCCAGAGTTGTCGGCGTTCAAACTGCCACGCCGAGTCGCCACCGTCACCGTCACCGAGGTGCCGCTGCTGTCGAGCGGCAAGGTCGACCTCCGCCGCCTTCGCGAGGTGTTCGATGGCTGACACCCCTGAGACTCCTGAGACCCCTGGCACCCTTGACGCCCTCGTTCGTCGCGGGTGCGCCGAGCACGGCACGAAACCGGCGGTCATCGCCCCAGCCGAGCGGATCGACTACGCCACACTCGATTCCACGACATTGGAGTTGGCCGCCGCGTTCGTGGCGGCGGGTGTCGGCAAGGGCACCCGCGTCGGCCTGATCATGCCCAACGGCGTCCGCTGGGTGCAGATCGCTGTGGCCCTCGGCCGCATTGGGGCTGTGCTGGTGCCGCTGAGCACGCTTCTCGCGCCGCGGGAACTCGTCGCCCAACTGCGCGCTGCGTCAGTCCAGACGCTGATCACCGTCAACGAGTTCCGCGGCCACCGCTACCCCGCCGAACTCGCCGCGGAGTTGGACACCACCGGCGTGCTCAACCGCACGCTGTACCACCAGGCGCTGCCCGCCCTGCGCACGGTGTGGGAGGCGCAGGCGCTGCCCGCGGTGACAGCGAGCGATGACGTGCGCGACGTCGTGGCGGCCATGACCGCCGCACTCACACCGAGCGACCCATTGGTGATCATGTTCACGTCGGGTAGCAGCGGAACACCGAAAGGTGTTGTGCACTCGCATGGCAACGCATTGCGTGCGGTGGCCTCAAGCCTGGCGCCGCGCTGTATCGACTCCGGTACCCGGCTGTACCTTCCGATGCCGTTCTTCTGGGTCGGGGGGTTCGGCGCTGGCGTACTGTCAGCCCTGCTGGCGGGCGCGACGTTGGTCACCGAACCCGCTCCACAACCAGACTCCACGCTGGAGTTACTAGAGCGCGAGCGCGTCACACTGTTCCGCGGATGGCCCGATCAGGCCGAGGCATTGGCCCGCCAATCGGACTCGACCGGCGTCGATCTGTCCGCCCTGCGGCCGGGAAGCCTCGACGGGCTGCTACCGCAGGCACTGCGCGGACGGCCGGGGGCGCGGGCCAAGCTGTTCGGCATGACCGAGGCGTTCGGTCCGTACTGCGGCTACCCCGCCGACACCGATATGCCCGAATCCGCCTGGGGCAGTTGTGGTCGTCCCTTCGAGGGCATGGAGATCCGCATCGTCGACGTCGACGACCGCACGCCGGTTCCCGCCGGAACCGTCGGCGAGATCGAGATCCGCGGACCGCACACGCTGCGGGGTATCTGCAGACGCAGCCGCGAGGACCTGTTCACCGCCGACGGCTTCTACCCCACCGGCGACCTGGCCCACCTCGACGATGACGGGTTCATGTTCTATCACGGCAGGTCCGATGACATGTTCAAGGTGAGCGGGGCGACCGTCTATCCGAGCGAGGTCGAGGCGGCGCTGCGGACCGTCTCCGGTGTCGGCGGCGCCTTCGTCACCAACGTGGTCGGTGGTGGCGGTGACCGGGTCGGCGCCGCCGTGGTCTGCGACGCCGCGAACACCACCACAGCCGGCCTGCGGAGCGCCGCGCGAGAACTGCTCAGCTCGTTCAAGATTCCGACAGTGTGGCTGCTGCTGGACTCCGACGATCTCATCCCCCGCGGCACCACCGGCAAGGTCGACGTCCGTCGGCTTCGCGACATGCTCACCGACGCGGCGACACTGGAGGACAGTCGATGAAGACCAAGGGAGCCCTCGCCGACATCGCCGGTCTTCGCGGCGAGAGCCTCTGCGCGAGAGCTACTGTTAGCTTCACTAATATTCACCGTGGCACCGCTCACGGCAATGGCACGGGAACGGAGAACGGATGACGGGTCGGTTGGCGGGCAAGGTGGCGTTCATCACCGGAGCGGCGCGCGGACAGGGGCGGGCCCATGCGGTCCGGATGGCCACCGAGGGTGCCGACATCATCGCCGTGGACATCGCGGGCAAGCTGCCCGACTGCGTCCCCTACGACTCGGCCAGCCCCGAGCAGCTCGAGGAGACGGCCAGCCTTGTGAAGGCCACGGGTCAACGCATCCTCACGTCGGTGACCGACACCCGCGACTACGACGGGCTTCGAGAGGTCGTCGATGCCGGTGTCGCCGAGTTCGGCCGCCTCGACGTCATCGTGGCCAACGCGGGTATCGCCGCGCCGCAGATCTGGGACGAGATCACGCCAGAGTCGTTCCGCGACGTCATGGACGTCAACGTGACCGGTACCTGGAACGCCGTGATGGCCGGTGCGCAACACATCATCGACGGTGGCCGTGGCGGATCAGTGATCCTGATCAGCTCCGCAGCGGGCGTCAAGATGCAGCCGTTCATGATCCACTACACCACCAGCAAGCACGCCGTCACCGGCATGGCGCGGGCGTTCGCCGCCGAGCTGGGCAAGCATGCCATTCGCGTCAACAGCGTCCACCCGGGTGCGGTGAACTCCGATATGGGATCGGGCGACATGATCGGCGCGATCGGCAGGACCATGGAGAGCAATCCGCAGCTCGCCCACATGATCACACCATTCCTGCCGACCTGGATGGCCGAGCCCGAGGACATCGCCGACGCAGTGCTGTGGCTAGCCAGTGACGAGTCAAAACTCGTCACCGCAACGGCGATGTCGATCGATCAGGGCGCCACGCAGTACTGAGAGAGGCGCGTTATACCGAGGCGCGTTATACCGAGGAGATGGAGTGGAGTCAGGGTGCGCGATAGCCCACGGCGGACTGGCGCAACTGCCAGATCTGTCCGGGGCACAGTTCCTGGGTGGCCTGGCTCAGCAGGTAGGACACCATGTGTTCGTCAGAGGTGCGGAAGTCCGACTTGATCGCGGCCGCCATATCGGCGTAGCTCTGCTTGGCCTCGACGCGGCCACACAGGCCGTAGCCGTAGTCCAGCGCGGCCTGGCCGTTGGCGAAGTTGTAGCCCGGCCGCACTGTCACGTTGACGAGGTAGCCGATCTGGTCGGCGCCCGCGGGTGCGGCCTGCACCACCCCGGCCAGCCCCATGCCCACTGCCAGGCCGATAAGGCCCATCGATCGCTTCACAAACAGCACCTTAGCGGCCGATGAGTACGCCCGCGCCGTTTACCGAGCGCCTTCGTGCCGGCCTTGCCGGCTACGGCAAGCAGCCGTTCATCGAGTTCGACCGGAGGTGGCACTCGGGAGACGACATCGCGGACTACCACCGCCGGATCGTGCGGGCCCTCGACGACGCAGGCGTGCCTGCCGGTGAACCGGTGGGCGTCGTCGTCCGCAACCGGGTGCCCCACGCCGCGGCGCTGCTTGGCTTCATCGCCGACGGCAGGCCCGTCGTGATGATCTACTCCTATCAGTCCGCGGCGGCAATCGCTGCCGATGTCGAGAGACTCCATCTGGGCGCCGTCGTCGCCGATACGCAGGACTGGACCAACCCCGTCATCGAGGCGGCGGACCGTGCTGGTACCGCCGCGGTGTCGCTGTCGCCCGACTCCATAGCCGTCCTCCGCGCGCACCGCGGTGCGCGGGCCGATCGGAGCCTGGCGCAGGCAGGCATCCACATCCTCACCAGCGGCACCACCGGCGCGCCCAAGCGGATTCCGATCCGGACCGAGGTGCTCGCCCACACCGTGAGCAGCATGATCCACGGCCACGTGCCGTCCCCCGATGACCCACCGGATCTGGTGTTCTGGCCGTTCGGCAGCATCGGCGTCTGCCAGCTGCTGGCCGTCCCGTATGTGGGCAAGTCGATGGTGCTGCTCGAGAAGTTCTCCGTGTCGGAGTGGGTCCGCGTCGTGCAGACCTACCGGCTCAGGCGAACCGCAGTTCAACCCGCCATCGTGCGGATGCTGCTCGACTCCGACGTCACCCGCGACGACGTTCCCTCCCTGGAGTGCGTCGTCGGCGGATCCGGCCCGCTGGAGCGCGACCTCCGCGTGGAGTTCGAGCGGCGCTTCGGCATCCCCGTGTTGTGGGCCTATGGCGCAACGGAGTTCGCCGGATCAATATGCGCGTGGACCCCGGATCTGCGCGCCCGGTTCGGCGACACCAAACCCGACAGTTCGGGTCGGGCGCTGCCAGGTGTGCACGTTCGGATCATCGACGCCGACACCGGCGAGACAGTGCCCACGGGCGACACGGGATTGCTGGAGGCCCGCGTCGAGGTGATGGGTGGCGACTGGCTGCGCACAACAGATTTGGCGTCGATCGACGAGGACGGATTCATCACGCTGCACGGTCGCAGCGACGGCGCGATCAACCGCGGCGGCTTCAAGATCCTGCCCGAGTCGGTGCGCCGGGTGCTGATAACGCACCCCGCAGTTCTCGACGCGTGTGTGGTGGGCGTACCGGATCACCGCCTCGGCGAAGTCCCCTTCGCGGCAGTCGAACTGCGCCGCAATGCGACCCCGCCGTCGGAGTCGGAGCTGAGGGATCTGGTGCGCGATAAACTGCCGAGTCACCACGTGCCCGTTGCGATCGCCATCGCCGAGGCATTGCCCCGCAATGCGGCGATGAAGGTCAGACCGAGCGAAGTGGCTGCGTGGTATCGACCGCCGGATCCGCGCTAGCGCCCACACCGGGGGCGAACACGCGCGTCAGGAACGCCACCTGATCGGCGGCCACTCTGTCGTGCCACTCGTGACCGGGCCAGACGTCGAAGTGGTCGCACGGGTAGTGGTGGACCTCGCCCCTGCCGTGCACGGCCGTCTTTGCGACGGACTCGGCGGGAACGTAGCGGTCGAAGTCGGCGATCTGCACCAGCAGTCTCGCCCGCATCCGCTTGGCCGCGGCCGTAGTGCGGATCGCGCCGATCTCCATGCCGACCGCGGCGTCAATCTCGTTGCGCCACGTGGGTCCCGCGATCGAGGTGTAGCTCTCGTAGGCGCCGTCCAGCGCAAGCGCCCCCCGCTGGCCGGGCAGCGCCACCAACGGCATCATCGTGGGGCTCGCGCCGCGGGCGACGGCCACCTTGCTCGCCATCCCCGTGAGCGTCCAGCTCAGCGCTGTCAGGACGCTGCGCTCACCGACCGACGCCCGCCCAGCCGCCAACCCGCTTGTCAGCGGTGTCATCGCGATGACCGCCTTGACCTCGGGGCGGTCGGCGGCGACCTGGAACACGTGCGCTCCCGACATCGAGGATCCCCACAACGCGATCCGGTCGCCGTCGACGCCGGGGAGGCGCTTGGCGGCATCCATCGCCGCGTGGTAGTCCCGCTGCTGTCGCCTGATCGAAATGGACTGGCGTGGCTGACCATCCGACGCCCCGAACCCGCGATAGTCGAAGGCCAGCACGTCGGCGCCCGCGGCGCTGAGCTGCTCGGCGAACGGCTCCAGCCCGGAGTCCTTCGTCCCGCCAAAGCCATGCGCCATCACCACGACCGGTCGGCCGCCGGGGCCCGCGAGCCGGTCGGAGTTGGCGCTGAAATGCCAGCCGCTGCAGGCGACACCCTCTGAGGTGAAGGTGACGTCGGTGTGGGTCATGCCATCTCCTATGACTGCTTGGCGGTGTCGGTGGTGCCGTAGATGGAACGCAGCCAGACGGTCGCCGCGCCGTCCATCAACTGCTCACGCGTCAGCGTCCCGCCCAGCGTCAGCCGTTCCAGCAGGCGGTCATTGAACTCCAGCAGGACCGAGGCCAAGACGTCGGCGTCCACGCCTGCGGGCGCCCGCCCCGCCGCTCGGTCCGCGCGGATCATCTCCGCGACCGACTCGACGAACGACTCGCGGGCCTCGTCCCAGATATCGCGCACCGAGGCGCTCGTTCCGCGCGCATCGAGCATCGCCTTGAACATGTGCTGGTGGCCCTCCCAGCTGGCGAACAGCCCGTCGAGCATTGCGTGAATGCGTCCGTCCGGTGAATCCTCTGCCATGGTGAAGGCGTCGTTGACCGCGAACACCTCATCGACCATCCGGCCCATCAATGCGGCCACCGCCGCGCCCTTGTTCTCGAAGTAGAAGTAGAACGCCGAACGAGTCACCCCAGCCTGCTTGGAGATCTCCGCGATGTTGACCGCCTCGAGGCTCTCCTCGCGCAGCCAGCGGTCGAGCGCGTCGAGAATGGCCTCACGGCGGTGGTCGCTGCGCTGAGGGGGCCGACGATCGGTCGCAGATCTCACGCCGGGACCAGCCTCGACGGTCGGCCCTCTGCACGCTTGATCCCCGCGGGGATCTCACGGGTCCGGAGGTCGTGTTCGTAGACGTAGTAGTCGACTTGCTGTGTGTGGCGCGCACTTTCGGTGCAGTGCCCGGTGTAACGCTGCTGGTCGGCGTCGATCACGCGTTCCATCTCGGCGGCTGACGGTAGCGCGTAGCGGCCGACAGCGTAGGCCGCCAGCAGCCGGGACTGGCACTCCACGAACGGGAACAGCGTGGGGACCGCCTGCGCGAATCCGATGAACACTGCATCGTCGATACCCGGGGAGAACATCCGTTTGTACAACCGGATGTGGTTGTCGGGCGCGCTGAGGAACTCCGGATCGAAGAATGGAAACGTGATGTTGTATCCGGTCGCGTAGATGATCACATCGAAGTCGCTGCTGGTGCCGTCGACGAATACAACGGTGTCGCCGTCGAGGCGCTCGATGTTCGGCTTGGGGGTCACGTCGCCTGAGCCGAGGCGTAGGGGCAGTTCGACCGACTGAGTTGGATGCGCTTCGAAGAGCTTGTGGTTCGGCTGCGGCAGGCCGTACATGGTCGGGTCCACCCCCATGACGGGCGCGACGAGTTGAAGTGCCTTGCGCTGCCAGGACAGTGGCAGGTGCGGGGTGGTGCGCCACAGGGTGTCACCCGGGCGTCCGGCGATGTACTTGGGCACGATCCAGGCACTCGACCGCGTCGAGAGTGTCACCTGGTTCTGTAGCGCCTTCGACGACAACTCGACGGTGATGTCGGCCGCGCTGTTGCCCAGGCCAACGACCAGAATCCGCTTACCTGTCAAGTCGAGAGGCTGTCGGGGGTCGATGTAGTGGTGCGAGTGAAACGACTCACCCGCGAACGTGCCGGGGAAGTTCGGCAGTCTCGGGTCCCAGTGGTGCCCGTTGGCGACAACCAGCAGATCGAACTCGCGGTGCTCGCCGGCCTGGTCGATGATGTCCCAGCCGCCGCCGTCGCGGCGACGTGCGTTCGCCACGCCATTGCCGAACTCGATGTTCTCCAGTAAGCCGAATGCGTCGGCGTAGGAATCGAGGTAGGTCTTGATATCGGAGTGATGCGGAAACGACGGATAGTGCTCCGGCATCGGGAAGTCCTTGAAGCACAACCTCTGGCGCGAGGTGTCGATGTGCAACGACCGGTACGCGCTGCTGTGCCCGTTGGGGTTGCCGAACGCCCAGTTGCCGCCGATCCGGTCCGACGTCTCGAACGTCGTATAGGGGACGCCGTAATCCTTCAGCATCTTTCCCGCGGTCAAACCGCTGATGCCCGCACCGATCACGGCGGTGCGCGGCGTCGTGCGCGAAAAGGTCATGTTCAAGGCCGCTCCTCACGGTATGCGGCGGGACACTATCAGCGGGTTTGACGTACGTCAATGAATTCTGACAACTGTCAAATGATCGGTGCAGTTGGTCTTGCGCGCCCAGGATCCTGATCTCGCGACGTCTCCCCCACAATGGTCGGATGACAGCCACAGGCGACAGACTGGCGCGTGCGACAGGATGACGAATTCGACGGCTGATCCGACACCGCCGCCCGACTCCACCCACGGCATCATGCTCATCTGCGTCACCGCCATGGTCGCGGGCGTGCTCATAGGCTTCGTCGGCGGCGCATTCCGTTGGTGCCTCACGGCAGCGGATGGGTTGCGCGCCGACCTCGCCGACTGGGCACACCGGATACCCGGCCCGGGCTGGCTCGTCGTGATGGCCGCCGCTGCGGCCGGCGCAACACTCGCGGCCTTGATCGTGCGGTGGCTGCCGATGGCTGCCGGCAGCGGCATCCAGCACGTTGAGGCCGTTCACCGAGGCGACGCCACGCCGCCACTGCTGCGCTTGCTTCCCGCGAAGTTCGTCGGCGGCGTGCTGGCGATCGGCTCGGGACTGGTGTTGGGCCGCGAGGGGCCGACGGTGCACATGGGTGCGGCGATCGGAGCAGAGGCGGCACGACGCGCCCGACTTCCCGACTCCGAGGTCAGAATGCTGCAAACCGCCCTGGGCGGCGCCGGTCTCGCGGTCGCATTCAACGCCCCCATCGGAGGCGCCCTCTTCACCCTTGAGGAGGTGACGAAGTCCTTCCGGCTCCGAACCGTTCTCGCCACGGTTCTCGCCACTGCCACGGCGGTCGGATGCTCGCGGCTCATCAACGGAAACCATGCCGACTTTCAGGTCGAACCGGTTGCGTCCCCGGCACTTTCCTGGCTTCCCCTGTTTATCGTCTTCGGCCTGCTGACCGGATGCCTCGGCGTGTTCTACAACCGGTTGGTGCTGACCTTCCTCGACCGTGTCAAAGCGGTGCCCCGGATTCCCGCGGTTGCGAAGGCCGCCGTGATCGGTGCGCTGATCGGGTTGGTGACGTTCATCCAGCCGCTGGCGACCGGCGGTGGCGACACCCTGAACCAGTTGATCCTGGGCGGAAACAGCATGGTCCTGGCTGCGATCGCCGGATTTCTCGCGTTGCGGTTCATTGCCGGCCCGCTGTCGTACGCCGCAGCAGTACCCGGGGGACTGTTCGCCCCGCTGCTGGCGATAGGCACGCTATGGGGAGTGCTGTTCGTCGGGGGCTTTGACGCCGTGTGGCCCGGAGACCATGCGTCGATGGCGATTCCCATGGCGATCGTCGGGATGGCGGCATTCTTCGGCGCGACTGTCCGAGCGCCATTGACGGGCATCGTCATCGTTATCGAGATGACGGCCACGACATCGGTGGCGGTACCGATGCTGGCTGCCACCGCCGCGGCAGTTCTCGTCGCTGAATTGTTGAGATCGCCGCCGATCTACGACAGCCTCCGGGAGCGGATGCCCGCCAATCCCACGACAGCCTGACGACGATTCCCATCCCCGTGCGCCGTAACGGCGCGCGGGGATGGGAAAGCTTGGTGGAAGCTATATTTCGCCGTCCGCCTCAATCAAGCGATGTAGCGGACAATGCTCTCAGCGACCGCGGCGGGCTTCTCGGATCCCTCGATCTCCACGGTGATGGTGGTGGTCGCCTGCACCGCACCCTCGAGCTTATTGATGGCCGTGACCTCTCCGCGCGCCCGAATCCGGGCCCCCACCTTGACCGGCGTGATGAACCGCACCTTGTTGTAGCCGTAGTTGACGGCCAGCGTGATGCCGTCGACCCGGTAGAGCTGATGGGAGAAGTGCGGAAGCAGCGACAGTGTCAGCAGGCCGTGGGCGATGGTGCCGCCGAAGGGGCCGTCAGCCGCCCTCTTCGGATCGATGTGGATCCACTGGTGATCATCGGTGGCGTCGGCGAACAGGTTCACGCGGTCTTGGCTGATCTCCATCCACTCGGTGGGTCCGAGTTGGCTGCCTTGGGCCGCTGCAAACTCGTTCAGATCATTGAAGACTTTCACGCGTACTCCTCTCGGTGGGTTGGCGGAGACGGACGCCGCCGGTAATAGATCTAGTCGCTGGGACATGGGAACACAACAACCTATTTGCTGAAACGACGCAAACAGGGCCGCGAGTTCGCCTCGAGTTCGCCACAGGTCGGGGTGATGACTCGCATGCAGGGACTTCCCCAGATTTAACAATTGCGATATTCGCCAATTCACGCGCAAACGGCCTCACTTAGCCCACGCGACCTGCAACGAAATGGTCTTCAATCGGTCTCAAAAGGCTGGTTCAGCGCGCGAAACGGCCCAATACTGACTTTGCTACACGCATCACAAATGCGAATGACGCCAGTTAGCGGCGCCATGTCTTGGCGCCGGACCGCCACACGAATGGGACCCACAATGAGCGTACCTTCCCTCGAATTCCAGACCTCCGCTGCGTTTCGGATGACCGAAAACATCAGTTGGTGGGACTCGGACTCAGAGGCAACGATGGTGTTGTCGACACCCGACGTCGACCCAGGCCTGTGGGCGGAATACCTGCAGGGCGCCGACCAAAGCTATCGCCGCCACGGCGTCGAGGACGCACTCGACGTTGCCGCGATCAGCGACGGCCACGACACCGCGATGTTCTGGGCTCTGGTCGACGACACGGGCCGAGTCACCGGCGGCGTCCGCGCGATCGGACCGCTGACGTGTGCCGACGACTCGCACGCGGTGGTCGAGTGGGAGAACCACGAAGGACTGCCCGCGGTGCGCAAGATGATCGACGACAGGGTGCCGTTCGGCATTCTCGAGATGAAGTCGGCTTGGACCACCAACGACCGCAACCGCGCTCGCCCGGTATCCAATGCACTGGCACGCAGCGGATTCCACGCCATGGAACTCATGGGGATCCAGTTCTGCATGGCCACGTCCGCGCCCCATGTGCTGGAACGCTGGGGCACCTCGGGGGGCGTTGTGGCCCCCATCCCGGCGGCCCCCTATCCTGATGAGCGCTATCGAACCAAGATGATGTGGTGGGATCGTCGAACGTTCTCCAAACTTGCCGAGCCGGAACAGGTATCAAAGATCTTGCGTGAGATTGCCGTGGTATCGCGCCGCGCGGCCTTGGTGTCATGACCCCAAGCCGCGACAGAGTTAGCTTCGGTGCTGTCGTCCTGGACGACTCGCGCGCCGAGGACGCCGGTGCCCTGGCAGATCTACGGGCCGACGCCACCATCGAGACCATCGACACCTGGGCGGTCCAGCACGAGGCACTGCTTCGCGCGCTGACCACGGACGAATCCGAACTGGCCGACGAGGCACCCCGGTGGGCCTACTACTCGTGGCGCAGATCGCTGGTCAAGATCCTTGGCCCACAGTCCTTCCGGCGCCTTCGACTCGATCGCAACCGAAACCTGGTCACGATCGACGAGCAGGATCGACTCGGCCAGCTCCGAGTGGGAGTGGTGGGGCTCAGCTCCGGTCACGTCATCGCGCACACACTCGCCGCACAGGGCCTTTGCGGCGAGTTGCGACTGGCCGACTTCGATGAACTGGAACTGTCCAACCTCAATCGCGTGCCCGCCAGCGTGTTCGACCTCGGTCTCAACAAGGCAATCGCCACCGCGCGCAGGATCGCCGAACTCGACCCATACCTGTCGGTGCAGCCGTGGCCGGCGGGCCTCGTCGGCGACAGCGTCGAGGAGTTCCTCGACGGGCTGGACGTCGTGATCGAGGAGTGCGACTCGCTGGATGTGAAGGCATTGGTCCGCCAGGAGTCACGGGCACGCCAGCTACCGGTGGTGATGGCTACCAGCGATCGAGGACGCATCGACGTCGAGAGGTTCGACCTCGAACCGGACCGGCCGCTGTTCCATGGCCTGCTCGGCGCCCTCGACGTTGCGGGGCTGAGCCAGTTGAGCAGTCAGCAGAAGATCCCCCACGTGATGCGACTGGTCGAGCACACCGGGCTGTCGGCCCGGGCGGCGGCCTCGTTGCTCGAGGTGGGGCAGTCATTGGCGACGTGGCCACAGTTGGCCGGCGATGTCACGCTCGGCGCCGGCGGAGTTGCCGAGGCCGTCAGACGGATCGGTCTCGCCGAGCCGTTGTCCTCGGGTCGGGTGCAGCTCGACGTGGGTGCAGCCCTCGACCTGATCGAGGAACCGCCGATCCCGCAACCGCCCGTGCCACCTGAGGAGCCCGAGGAGAAAAGACCCGAGGATCTGATCGGGATTGTCGTCACGGCGGCCCTCCGGGCACCCTCGGGTGGCAACAGCCAGCCCTGGGCGATCGAGGCTCACGACCAGTCCGTCGAGATCACGCTCAACCCCGCGCTGACCACGACGATGGATCTGGGCTTCCGCGGCAGCGCTGTGGCGATCGGGGCGGCCGCCTTCAACGCGTCGGCGGCCGTCGCTGCCGTCGGCAACGACGTCATGGCGCAGGTCGACTACCTCGAACCCACCGGGGCCGAGCCGGCCGAGCAGTGGCCCCTGCGAGCGACGGTGCGCTTCGTGCCGGGGAATGACCCGGCCCGTGCCGCGCTCTATCCCGCGCTGCTGCACCGCGAGACAAATCGTCATTTCGGTGCTCCCACCAGCCTCACCGACGACGTCCAGGAGGCGCTTGGGAGCGCAGCCGCCCGCGAGGGGGCGCGGCTGTGCCTGCTGACTGAGCGTGCTCAGATCGACAGCGCGGCAGACATTCTCGCCACCGCAGATCGGATCAGGTATCTGACGCCCGCATTGCACGCCGAAATGATGTCGGAGCTGCGCTGGCCGGGTGCCGACGCCATGGATTCGGGTATCGATGTGCGCAGCCTCGAGCTGGACGCGGGAACACTGCCGGTCCTGGACCTCCTTGCGCGCCCCGATGTGATGGCGGCGCTGGCCGCGTGGGACGCCGGTCGTGTGCTCGGCGCCGACACCCGGGCCCGTGTCGCGTCCAGCAGCGCGCTGGCCGTGATCACAGTGGCCGGCACCGAGTTGACCGACTACGCCCGCGGCGGAGCCGCGGCCGAAGCCGTGTGGGTCACCGCGCAGGACCGCGGATTGTCGGTGCAGCCCATCTCACCGGCATTCCTGTACGCACAGTCCGATGGCGATTTCCTCGAGGTCTCACGTGACCGTGCCACCGAGCTGTCCGACCTCAGCGCGCGTTTCGGAGCCCTCTCGGGGGTCGCCGGTGACGCGCCTGCCCTCATCCTGCGGCTCGCGGTGACACCCCCGGCCACGGTCAAGAGCCGTAGACGCAACATGAATTCCGTCGTGCGGCGATATTCTGATTCAAATGTCTCCCAAGACTCCCCGCGTCAGCCTTGACCGACTGGTGACTAACGTCGCCGTCGACCTGATGGCGTCCAATGCCGCGACGTCGGTGAAAGTGGCACAAGGCGTCCTCGCGGTGATGGTCGAGTACTTCGACGTGGACGTCAGTTTCCTGCGCTACAACGACCACTCCATCCGTGCATCGCTGTTGGTCGCCGAGTGGCCCGAGCGGCCGGGCGTGCCCGTTCCTGACCCGTTGGGCGTGGTGTATTTCGCCGACGCCGATCCCGTGTTCGCAGAATCTGAGCACGGCAAGAAGCCGTTGGTGTTCCGACCCGACGACGCGGACTATCAGCGCCGCATCGAAGAGGGCCGCAACATCCCCACGACATCCATGGCGGCCGCACCTCTGGTGTCCGGCGACACCACCACCGGTGTGCTCGGCTTCGTGAAGTTCGGTGATCGCGAGTGGCTCCCTGCCGAACTCAATGCGCTGGAGGCCATCGGATCGCTGTTCGCACAGGTACAGGCCAGAGTGGCGGCAGAGGATCGGCTTCGCTTTCTCGCCGAGCATGACGACCTGACCGGCCTGTTCAACCGGCGGGCACTGCTCGATCACCTCGACGCCCGGCTGGCGCCCAACAGTCCCGGCCCGGTCGCGACGTTGTTCTTCGATCTCGACCGGCTCAAGACGGTCAACGACTACCTGGGCCACAACGCGGGCGACTGGTTCATCCGCGTACTCGCCGACCGTCTGAAGCGGGGCACCAAGGGTTCGAGCATGATCGCCCGCCTCGGCGGGGACGAGTTCGTCGTCGTCCCGGCTGCACCGACCACGGCCACCGACGCCGAGGACCTCGCCAATCACCTGCTGGGGGTGTTGCGCGAGCGCGTGTCGATCGACGGCGAGATGCTGGCACGCACCGTGAGCATCGGTGTGGCGATCGGCGAGCCTGGCAAGGACACCAACGAAGACCTGCTTCGGCGCGCCGACCAGGCGGTTCTCGAGGCCAAGGCCGCAGGTGGAAACCGCGTCGCGGTGTTCACCGACGAGATGTCGTTGCAGGCGGCGTTGCGCAACGACATCGAACTGCATCTTCAGAACGTCATCGAGAGCGGTGCCCTGTTCCTGCGCTATCTACCCGAGGTTGACATGCGCACCGGCGAGGTCCTGGCGGCGGAGGCGTTGGTCAGGTGGGAGCACCCGACCCGCGGGCTGCTGTCCCCCGCATCGTTCATCGGCGTCGCCGAATCCATCAATCTGGCCGGTGAACTCGACCGTTGGGTGATGCGGACGGCGTGCGCAGAGTTCGCGCGGTGGCGCTCGCATGCCGTTCGAGACATTGTGCTGCGGCTGAACGTCTCACCGGTGCAACTCGTTACGGCCGGCTTCGTCGAATCGGTGGCGAGCATCCTGGCAGAGTTCCACCTGGATCCTGCGTGGGTGTGCCTGGAGATCACCGAGAGCGTGGTGGTTCAGGACATCGAGACCACCACCGTCACCCTGGAGGGGCTGCGTGATGTCGGCGTGCAGGTCGCCATCGACGACTTCGGCACGGGGTACAGCGTCTTCTCGCACCTGAAGTCACTGCCGGTCGACGTGCTGAAGATCGACCGCAGCTTTGTGACCGATCTGGGCAACAATCCCGACGATCTGGCGATCGTGACGGCGATCATCGCGTTGGCTGACGCCTTCGGTCTGCAACTGGTGGCCGAGGGTGTCGAGACCGCCGTCGCAGCGGCCACCCTGCTGCGGCTGGGATGCAGCAGCGCACAGGGCTTCCTGCTGTCAGTTCCACTATCGGGTGACGAGATGCTGGAGCTACTGGCCGAGGGCCGGGTACCGGTGCACTTTCCCGTGTCGCCAGAGGCTTGAGGGTGACTGCCGCAATTCGTGCAGCCCGGCGAGGAACGCGTCCACGGGACCCAGGCACGTCGGGCGGCTGGCCGCCTCGGCCGCGACAGTCCTGAGCAGTTCGACACGCCCGAAGCGGCTCGCAGAACGACGGACGAGACATACCTCCCGTAGCTCCTCCCCAACGCGTGCGATGCCGACAGTGCTGTGATCGTGCTCGACGGGCGCGATGATCACGCGCCGGCGAGCACGCACGGCGAGCGCTCCGTCAGCCGTCCACAGCACGACGCCGACGACGCGGCCACTCTCGAACACGAGCCGTTCCATACGGGTGTCGGTGCGCATCTCGATCTCGCGCTCCCGCACACGATCGAGCATCCAGTCCCACAGCACAGGTTCGCCCAGCCCATGACGCCAGTCGAGCGTGCCGATCGGGACGACCTCGATGGTTTCGCCGTCAGTGGATCGCATCCTGGTTCCGTCCCACCCGGACACGCTGGAGCTGAGCATTCCGTAGGGAGTGCTCAGACACTGGACGGCCCAGTCCATCAACGTCGACCCCAGGAAGGGCTCGACGACACGCTCGTCAGGCAGCGCGGTGGCCACGCGCGTCGGAACCGGCATATTGCGGTTGAGGTAGACCGGCCCCGGCACGTCCTCTGCGAGTGACGCCAGGAACCGGTCGGTGTCCGTGTCCATCCCCACGTGCTGAAGCCACCCGCACGTGGAGTGGACACGTCGGCGAGTCGCGACGGCCGATGTCCCAGTACCACTGCGGGGGGTCGGCGCGGCGATAAGAGCCGTGCCGCCGGCATCCGCGGTGGCGATGGCACCCGCCAGCCCACCGGTGCCCGCCCCCACGGACACCACGTCGACTTCGATATCCCACATGTGCTCGTACCCCCGAATTGCTGTTCCAACTGAGAGGGGTCATCGGCGGCTCAGTGAAGTGTCAGCCAACGACCCCCGCGTGCCATCCCGAACGACAACGTCGCATGTGACAGCTCTTTCCCCCGCATAGCGAATCTCGCGCGCGCGGGAGTGACACACCACGCACCGCCGACAACCGATCTCGACAAAATTTGCCAACGCGGAGCCGAGTCGGCTGCGACATCAAACCGAGAGCCGCCATGGCGTTACTTTACATACCTTTAGATTGATATGGGGGTAGAAATTCGACCGAAGGTCTGCGATGGTTGCGGACGCATACATGGCGAAATGGCGGCCTGGAATCGGTATCACCCTTGGTCGCTTCGGGCTTCGCGAACGCCGAGCCCTTGGTGATTCTGACAACGCCCACACGCCACGGGACGGCACTCGAGAACTGGAATGCCGCATCCTTCGGAACTGACAATCTATGATTCCGTTAAGAACGTAGCGTTTTTCCGAAAAGTCAACGGAGGTATTCGACGGTGGTGCGCCAGGCTAGGTCCGAGGCGACCCGACGAAGGATCATCGACTCGGCGATAGATCTCATCAACGAGATCGGATATCCCGCCGCCGGTTTGGCGGACATCATCGAGCGCGCGGAGCTGACCAAGGGTGCGCTCTACTACCACTTCGACTCCAAAGAGGCACTGGCGACAGCGATCATCGAGGAGGGCGCGGCGACAGTGCTCGACACGTTCCGCGCCGCGAGCAGGTCGAGTTCGCCCGCGATGGAGAACATCGTCCACGGGCTGTTCATGATCACCGACGTCCTCAGCGGAGATCGCGTGGCGCAGGCGGCGAGTCGGCTGTTGCGCACCTTCGGTGGCTTCAACCCGAGCGCCAAGCAGACGTACGTGGCGCTGCTGGACGAGATGACACAGATGACCGCGAGCGCTGTCGCCGAGGGAGATCTTCGCCCCGGCCTCGACGCGGAGGAATCCAGCAACGTAATCGTGGGCGCCATGCTCGGTGCCGAATTGTTCTCCAGCGCACTGGCCAACGGTAAAGATCTGCGGGCACGCTTCACGCGCGCCCTGGAAATCATGTTGCCCGCAATCGTTTCCGATGAGTCATTGGCCTATTACCGCGAATTCGTTGCTCGCCAATCAATGCGCGGCAGTGCCCCCAATCGCGAGGCCGTCACGCGGGAATCCGGGTCCACCCCCTAAACCGCGAGCAGTCCCCGGACGAAGTTGAACTAGGTTTACTATCTGGTTCAGGCATCCAAAGCGGGACGACGAACGGGACGTATTCATGGACCTGAACTGGTCGCCGGCCGACCTTGAGTTCCGCGACGAGGTACGCGCGTTTCTGCGCGACAAGCTGACTCCCGATCTGCAACGGGCGGGCCGCCTCGCGACGAGCGTCTACAGCGATCACGAGGCCAGTCTGAAGTGGCAGGCCACACTTCACGAGCGTGGATGGGCCGCGCCTGCCTGGCCGGTCGAGTACGGCGGCTGCGACTGGAGCCTGACGCAGCATTACGTGTTCAGCCGTGAGTCGACCCTGGCCGGTGCTCCGTCACTGTCGCCGATGGGCATCCGAATGGTGGCCCACGCGATCGTCGCCTACGGCACGCCGCAGCAGAAGGAGTACTTCCTGCCGCGGATCCTGACCGGTGAGGTGTTCTTCTGCCAGGGCTACTCGGAGCCCGAATCCGGTTCCGACCTCGCATCCTTGACGATGGCAGCGGTCGATGACGGTGACGACCTGGTGTGCACCGGCAGCAAGATCTGGACCACGCACGCCCAGGAGGCCAACTGGATGTTCGCCCTGGTCCGCACGACACGGTCGGCCAAGAAGCAGCAGGGCATCACATTCGTTCTGATCGATATGAGCGCGCCCGGCATTGAGATCCGCCCGTTGGTGATGACATCGGGCGAGGAGATCCAGAACCAGGTCTTCTTCGACGACGTACGGGTGCCCAAGTCCAACGTCATCGGTCGCATCGACGACGGGTGGACCGTCGCCAAGTACCTCCTCGAGTTCGAACGTGGCGGCGGAGCCAATGCCCCGGCGCTGCAAGTGGCTGCCGAGAATGTCGCCACCAGCGCAGCATCTGCCCCGGGCCCCTCTGGTGGGCGGCTCATCGACGACCCGGGATTCGCCCGCAGACTGGCCGAGGCCAGAATTCGCACCGACGTGCTCGAGATCCTCGAGTACCGGGTGCTGGCGGCTTTGGCCGGCGGAGGGCACCCCGGATCGGACTCTTCGATGCTCAAGATCCTGAGCACCGAGCTAAGTCAGACGCTCACCGGGTTGGCGATGGAGGCCGCGGGTCCACGGGGTCGCGTCTACCAGCCACACGCCACGTGCCCGGGCGGACCGGTGGCCGAGTTCGTGCCGCCGTCCGACGGATACGTCAGCGGCCAGCCGTGGCAGGCGGTGGCCCCGCTGCGGTACTTCAACGACCGCGCTGGGTCGATCTATGCGGGAAGCAACGAGATTCAGCGCAACATCCTGGCCAAGGCTGCTCTCGGACTCTAGGTAGGACTTCCAATGGACTTCACCATCTCCAATGAGCAGACGTTGCTGCGCGACGGGCTCACCAAGTTTCTGGCGACCCGCTACGACCTGGCGAGCAGCCGGGAGGCGGCCAAGACTGGCACCGGGTGGCAGCCCGACATCTGGCGCGCGTTCGCCGACGAACTCGGCATCATCGGCGCCGCACTTCCCGAAGAGGCCGGCGGCATCGGCGGCGGGCCCGTCGAGGTGATGGTGATCGCTGAGGCACTGGGCCACGCGTTGGTCATCGAACCGTACGTGGAAACCGCCGTGGTGGCCGCGGGTCTACTGCTGCGGGCCGGCGGCCGCACCGCCATGAGCGTGCTGGAGCGGTTGGCCGCTGGAGAGACGATCGTGGCACTGGCCGCCGCCGAGGCCGAGTCCGGTGACGACTGGCATCAGATCGCCACCACCGCCCGACCCGACGGTGACGAGTGGGTGCTCGACGGCGGCAAGATCGTGGCCGTGGCCGCACCCCTGGCGACCCACCTTCTGGTCACCGCGACGAGCCCGGCGGGCCCCTCGCTGTTCCTCGTCGACGTCGCGCACGCCGGGCCGGGCTTGGAACTGCACTCCTACCGCACGATTGACGACCGGCGCGCAGCCGATCTCACCCTGTCCGGCCTACGCCTGCCCTCAACGGCACTCCTGGGTGAGGACGGCAAGGCCTGGCCGTCGCTCGAGCAGGCGCGTGACGAAGGCGCGACCGCGGTGTGCGCCGAAGCCGTCGGATGCATGCGAAGGGTTCTGGCCGACACGATCGAGTACAGCAAGCAGCGCCATCAGTTCGGCCAGCCGATCGGCGGCTTCCAGGTCCTGCAACACCGGATGGTGGACATGTACATGGAGGTTGAGCAGTCGGTGGCCGCTGTCTACCTCGCGGTCCTCAACCTCGAGGCCGACGCGACGACACGTGCCCGTGCGGTGTCTGCCGCGAAGGCCACTATCGGTCGCGCTGCGCGGTTCGTCGGAGAGAACGCGGTTCAGCTGCACGGCGGTATGGGCATGACCGAGGAACTGGCGATCGGCCACTACTTCAAGCGGCTCACCGCCGTTCAGTACGAGTTCGGCTCGACTGACTATCACGTCGCGCGGTACGCGGAGTTGACTTCGGGGTGAGCCCGCGGGGGTGGGCGCTGTTCGCTGCGATGAGCGTCATCTGGGGTATCCCATACCTGCTCATCAAGGTTGCGGTCGAGGGTGTTTCGGTACCGGTCCTGGTGCTGGCCCGCACGGCGATCGGAGCCGCCGTGCTGCTGCCGTTGACGCTGCGCCGTTCCGCGTGGGCGCCGGTGCTGCGGCATTGGCGTCCGGCACTGACGTTCGCGTTCTTCGAGATCATCGCGGCCTGGCTGCTGCTGTCGGACGCCGAGCGGCACATCTCGAGTTCGTTGACCGGTCTGCTGATTGCCGCGTCACCGATCATCGCGGCGGTGCTGAGTCGGCTCACTGGCGGCGAATCACGGCTCGGCCCAATGCGTATCGCAGGCCTCGCAGTCGGGCTCGCGGGTGTGGCGGTACTCGCGGGCCCGGGTCTCACCGGTGGGAGCGCCTGGCCGGTGACCGAGGTTCTTCTGGTGGCAACCTGCTACGCCATTGCGCCGCTGGTGGCCGCGCGCTATCTCGGTGACGTGCCGACGTTGCCACTGACCGCGGGCTGCCTGACGGTCGCCGCGCTGGTGTACACCGGGCCAGCCGTCGCCACCTGGCCGGACGAAATGCCCACCACCCGTGTGCTGCTGGCGCTCGCTGCGCTGGCAGTGGTTTGCACGGCGCTGGCATTCATCGTGTTCTTCGCGTTGATTCGCGAGGTGGGCGGATCTCGCGCGTTGGTGTTCACCTACGTCAATCCCGCCGTCGCGCTGGCCGCGGGCGTGATCATCCTCAACGAGCCGCTGACCGCCTTCAACGTGGCCGGTCTCGCACTGATCCTCGCGGGGTCGGTGCTGGCGACAAGACGACCGACCGGCGAGCAGGTCGCTGTCGCTGATCCTGCCCGACGCTGACCCCCCTCCGAACGTCGAGTGAGGCTACCCTTAGTTCGATGAACTTCGCACGGGCCACGGTTGCAGAGATCTCGGCGCTGAACGCTCGGCTGCGCAGGGTTGTGTTCGACGTGCCCGACCTGCGGCACATCGGGCTCCCCGACGTCGCCGACGCCGCGGTGGGCATCTATCTCCCCAGCGACGATCAACGGCACACCCCGGACGCGCAGTGCATCGATGGCGTATGGGGTTACCACGATGAGCAGACCGCACCGCAGGGTCGCAACTACTCGGTGCGATTCCATGACGCGGGGGCCAATCGCATCACGGTCGACGTCGTCCTGCACACCCGCGGACCCGGCAGCG
Source organism: Mycolicibacterium sp. YH-1 (assembly GCF_022557175.1). Next base: position 4,733,659 of record NZ_CP092915.1, read on the forward strand.
ACTGGGCCCGGCGCACCGTTCCCGGTGACACCGTGGTCATCAGCCACGCGCGGTCCTGGTACCGGCCGCAGGAGGGCACGGACTGGCAGCTGCTCGTCGCCGACCTCGCCGGACTTCCAGCACTGGCCCGCATCATCGCCGAGTCCTCCTCGCAGGAACGGATTCTGGCGATCGTCGAGGTGCACGACGAGAACGACCTGGCGTATCTGCCGAGCCGTTCCCACGTGTCACTGGCGTCCGCGGTCGGGTCCGGTAACGGCCGCCCCGGCAGCAGGCTCACGCAACTCGTCGCCGACCAGCCGCTCCCACCGGGTCGCGGCTACTGCTGGTTCGCCGGCGAGGCCGCCCAGTCTCGCGCCGTGCGAAAGCACGTCCGGGCGCTCGGCTGGACCACCGAGCAGTTCGACATCGTCGGGTACTGGCGTCACGACTCGGAGTCCTGGGACGCGAAGTTCGCCGACGTCGGAAGCGAACTGGTGGCCGTGTACGAGAAGGCCCTGGCCGATGGCAAGGGCGACAAGATCGCCTCCGAGGAGTTCGACGAGGCCCTCGAGCGGGCTGGGCTCTAGCGGGCGTGACGGCGACCACGGCACCCCCCTCGGGCGTGGCAGGCACCCACCGGCGAAGACTCCTCGGCCTGGCAGTCGCCGCCGCACTCGTCGTGATCACCTGCGCCGCAAGCCTTGCGATCGGCACGGAGAACATCGCGCCGTCCGTCGTGTGGGATGCACTCACCGACTACCGGGACGTCGGCGACCAGTGGGTGGTCCGCGACCTCCGTATCCCTCGGACCGCGCTGGCTTTGGTCGTCGGCGCCGCACTGGGTCTGTCGGGTGCGGTGATCCAAGCCGTCGCGCGCAATCCGCTGGCCGATACCGGGGTCCTCGGAATCAACTCGGGCGCCAGCCTGTTCGTCGTGACCGCGGTGTCCTTCCTCGGCCTGCGCGGCGTCTGGTCCTACATCTGGTTCGCGTTCGCGGGTGCGCTCGTCGCGATGGTGCTGGTGTATCTGATCGGGTGGTCCGGCCGCTCGACGGCCAACCCTGTGCGCGTCCTGCTCGCAGGCGTCGCGGTCGGCGCCGTACTGGACGGCATCTCGTTCACCGTCAGGCTGCGCAATCCGCGCGCCTTCGACAACATGCGGTTCTGGGACACCGGCGCACTCGACGGCCGTGGTCTCGAGGTGACCGCGGCCACCGCACCGTTCATCGCCGTCGGCGTGGTGCTGTGCATCGTCATCAGCCGGTCGCTGAACGCGACGTCGTTGGGCGACGAACTCGCGGCAGCACTGGGCGGCAACGTGGTTCGTGTCCAGGCGCTGAGTCTGGTTGCGGTCACGCTGCTGGCCGGGGCAGCGACCGCGGGAGCCGGACCCATCGGGTTCGTCGGCCTGATGGTGCCGCACCTGGTGCGCCGATTCGTCGGTCCCGACTGGCGCTGGATCATGGCGTACTCGACGCTCGCCGCACCCGCTCTGCTGCTGGTCGCCGATATCGTCGGCCGGGTCGTGGTGCGTCCGGCCGAGTTACCCGCGGGCATCGTGACCGCATTCATCGGGGCACCGGTGCTGATCTGGGTGATCCGGCGCCGCGGGGACTGGCAGCGATGACAACCGCGCCGACCACTCCCCCCGATGCGGACATCCCTCGGGCACGCCGTCACGTGGTGGCACGCGGGCGGTCGTGGTCGCTGCGCGTGCCGTTGCGCACCGCCGTGGTGGTCACCGCGTTGATTGTCGCCGGACTCGGTCTCATCGTCGTCGCCACAGGGACGGGCACCTATCCGGTGGCCCCCGCCGACGTCCTCGGCGTCCTCGTCGGCTCCAACACCGGTTTCGATCGCGTCGTCGTCCTGGAATGGCGGTTGCCGCGTGCCTCGATGGCGGTGCTCGTCGGCGCCGCACTCGGCATGTCCGGAGCCATCTTTCAGGCGCTTACGCGAAACCCGCTGGGCAGTCCGGACATCATCGGTCTCAACGTCGGCGCGTACACCGGTGCGCTGATCGGCATCGTCGTCCTGGGCGGCGGGTACTACGCAACGGCCGGTAGCGCGCTCGTCGGCGGGTTGGTCACCGCACTGGTGGTTTACCTGCTCTCCTTCAAGGGCGGGATCTCGGGATTTCGGCTCATCATCGTCGGCATCGCCGTCGGCGCCGTGCTCAGTTCGGTGAACCAGTGGATCATCATCCGGATTGACCTGCATGCGGCAGTCACCGCCGCCGTCTGGCAGCAGGGCAGCCTCAACGGTCTGACGTGGAGCCAGGCCGGGCCGATGGCAGCACTAGTGTGTGTGTCCACGATTGCCCTGGTCGCCATGGGCCTTCGGTTACAGATCCTGCAGATGGGCGATGACGTGGCCGGTGGTCTTGGCGTCAACGCCAACCAGGCCAGGATCGGCTACCTGCTTGTTGGAACCGCACTGGTCGCCGTCGCCGCCGCGGCCGCGGGCCCCATCACGTTCATCGCGTTGGCCGCACCGCAGATCGGCCGCCGTCTCACCGGGAGCGCCGGAGTGTCGATGGTGCCGTCAGCGGCGACGGGCGCCTTCCTGCTATTGGCCAGTGACGTTCTCGCGCAACGGGCTTTCGCACCCACCGAGTTGCCGGTCGGGGCGGTGACCGTAGTGTTCGGTGGGATGTACCTGGTGTATCTGCTCGTCGCGCAGGGGCGGCGCGCGTGACCGAGACCCCAAGGCTCGCGGCGTCGCGGCTGTCCATCGGGTACGACGGGCGTCCCGTGATCCACGACCTCTCCGTGGATATCCCCGATCACGCACTGACCGCGATCGTCGGACCCAACGCATGCGGCAAGTCGACGCTGCTGCGTGGTCTGGCTCGCCTATTGAAACCTGCGGACGGGCAGGTGCTGCTCGACGGCGGCGACATCCGGGCGTTGCACACCAAGGAGGTGGCCCGCCGCCTGGGCCTGATGCCCCAGAGTTCTACGGCACCCGACGGCATCACCGTGGCCGACCTGGTGTCACGGGGCAGATTCCCCCACCAACGTGTGTTCCGGCAGTGGTCCACCGACGACGAACGCGCCGTCGCGTCGGCTATGGCCGCAACGGGCACCGCTGACCTGGGCGAGCGCCTCGTCGACGAACTGTCCGGCGGCCAGCGCCAGCGGGTGTGGATCGCAATGGTGCTGGTGCAGGAGACCCCGCTGGTCCTGCTCGATGAGCCAACCACCTTCCTCGACATCGCGCACCAGATCGATGTGCTCGACCTGTGCGTCGCCTTGTGCCACGAACAGGGCAGGACGGTCGTCGCTGTGCTGCACGATCTCAACCACGCCTGCCGGTTCGCCGATCACATCATCGCCATGAAGTCTGGACACGTTGTCGCCCAAGGTAATCCGAACGACGTCGTAACTCCAGAGCTAGTAGAGCAGGTGTACGGTCTCGCGTGCCAGATCATCGACGACCCGCAGACCGGCACGCCTCTGGTGATCCCACTCGCGTCGCGCTCGAGGCGACCATCGCGAGGCGACCACGAGGCCCGCAGCACCCACTGACTGGCACCGGGGCGCTGACCGAATCACCCGCATGCGTTAGGTTAGGCTTACTTTCCTACGAGGTCATTGGGGTGTTGATGTCGAAGACGCGAAGCTGGCGGAACGCCCGGACGGTGCCGGCGTTACTGGCCGTGGTTCTGCTCGCGATGGGCCTGATGACCGCATGCGGTAGCGATAAGGCCGACGATATCGCCGGCGGCGCGCAATCCGGTTCAGTCACCGTCTCGCACAAGTTCGGCGAGACCGTGGTCCCCGCGGACCCGCAGCGGGTCGTGACGGTCGGCTGGAACGACCAGGACTTCGTGCTGGCCCTGGGCGTTATCCCGGTGGCAGCACGCTCGTTCTTCGACAACTACGACAAGTTCCCGTGGGTTGAGAAGGCGACCGATGGCAAGGCCATCCCGACGTGGGGTTCCGACACGATCGACTTCGAGGCGATCGCCAAGGAGAAGCCGGACGTGATCTTCGCGATCTACGAGACCATCGACCGGCCGACATACGACCGTCTGTCGCAGATCGCCCCCACCGTGATCCAGTCAGACGAGTACGCCGATGAGGAGACGCCGTGGAACGTTCAGCTGTCGACCACAGGTAAGGCCCTGGGCAGGGAATCGCAGGCACAGGCCCTGCTCGATCAGGTCAACTCGCGCATCGAGGAGGCCAAGACATCCAACCCGGAGTTCGCGGGCAAGGTTCTGGTCGAGGACTTCGGCCCAGAGGACGGCGGGCACTACCTGTTGGGTGCCAACGATCCGCGCCGGTCGCTGTTCAGCGCGCTCGGATTCGCGACACAGGACGTCACCGGAGACCTCAGCGAGGAGAAGCTCGCACTGCTCGACCACGACGTGCTGTTCGTCAACGGGGCGTCCAAGGAACAGATGCTTGCCTCACCCGCGTTCGCCCGTCTCGACGTGGTGAAACAGGACCGCACGCTCTACACGTCGTTCGACTCGAACCTCAGTGGCGCACTGACATACAGCGGTCCCGACGCGTTGCTCTATGCGATGGACAAGCTGGTGCCGCAGTTGGGCAACGCGCTCAACGGCAGGCCGGTCGCCGACCTCGCCAACGCCTGATCACGCCAGCGGGCTTAGCCGCTCCGAAGGCGCGTCACAGCGTGCCCCGTTCAGCGACCCAGCGATGCCCGAATTCCAGAACGTCTGCAGCCGTGTCAAAGTCGCGGTCATAGTGCAGAATCGTCAGGCCGTGGCGTCCGGCGATTACGGCATTGAGTAGATCTGCGACGCCCACCGACCGGTGCCGCCCGGACAGCGCCAGGTTGTACTGTGCGTCGATCGCGCTCTGCCAGTCCTCATCGTTCGTGGGGATGTACTCGAAGGCCTTCCGCCGGTCATCGCGCAGGCGCGCGAACTCATCGGCCGAGCGCGCGCTGTAGAGGGCTTCAGCGTCCAGCGCAGCGGTTGTTGCCACGAGTCCGGCCTCGATGAGTTCGCCGAGCACTCCCCCGACATGCGGGTGTTGCATACGTGCGGCCGCGCTCGTGTCGATGAGGAAGCGCGCCGTCAACGCCACACGTCGTCCCTCGCGTCCTTATCGGCCATTTCCGCCATTCCGCCCGACACCAGCCATTGGACCTGGCGGACACGTGCGGACCGGTTCGCGGCAAGCATCAATGCAGTGCGCACGGTGTCGGCGATTCCCGTCGTACCGAGCTCCTGTCGGGCGCCGTCCAGTAGGTCGTCATCGATGTCAATCAAGCGCTTGGTCACTCGGGCACCTCCTATATACATCACGCACTCCGAGTATATATCTCACGCACCTGGCCGCACGCAGCTTCGAACCGGTTCCACGATGCCCAGTCGGGCTGCAGCGGCGAACTCAAGACATCGTTCGAACTGAACTCGGGCTGCGGGAGCCCAGCCTCGCTGAAGAGTCCCATCATCTTGACGATTGCCCCGGCCGGGCTGTCTTCGAAGCTCTGAAACACGCGCTTTTGCAACCAATTCAGGGCTTCCGTGACCCCAGCGGAAACGTCGAGTTCAGGCACCCGCAACGCGCCGTCGCAGCGCCGCATCTGCTCCTCGTAGCGGTCCTCCCAGAACTCGGCGTGCCATCCGGACCATCGGCTCGACATGAAGTCGCCCAGCCCCCGCGCCTCCGTGGTAACCCACGCACCGACCTGTTGCTTAGGCACGTCGATGTGCACCCCGCTCTCGGGAATCATTTCCCGACGGGTCCGACCAACACCCTTGCCGGGCAGCGCGTGTCGCAGCGAGGGCCCGAGCCATGCCACGCTGTAACCCCAGAACAGTGGCCACAGTCGAACCCTGCCATCGGCGCCGACGACGGACACGAGTTGACACAGCCCGTCCCGGCCACGTGCAAGTTTCGGCGGTTGTCCATCTCGACCAAGAGACCAACGACGTTCTGCACCAACGTACGTCGCGAGTTCATCGGTGCCGCCATAGGCCCAACCCACGGAGTAATCCGGCCACATCAGCGGGATTACCTCAAGTATCGCGCGGCGTTCCGACATCGTCGACATCAGCTCGTCCCCAAAGAACAGCAGCTTGCGCCTGTCCACGTCGACCACCGCGCCGCCATCCGCCCAGAGCGGATCAGTCCAATGGTCCCTCGCACACAACCGGTGAGCCTTGATGTACCGCAACGCATGTTCCGGCCCGAACGCAAGCGCGTCGAGCATCCGGCAGCCCGCCCAATGCGCGTAGTACAGCTGCCACTGACCGTTCTCCACGATCACCAGGTTGGCCCGATTACCCATTGCGTAACTCCTCGTCGTGTTGTTACGACGAGGTTCGCCCTACTCACCGACAGGCAGGGCTCCACCGACGGCACTCATCAACAGTGCGGAGTCCATCCACAGGTTCACCTCGCGCCGGCGAGCCGGCAGTTAGGCCTGCGCGAGCTGCTTCTCCTCATACAGTCGCGCCCACTCCTTGCGCGGCCGGATCGAGACGTCGACGTCGGCGCCGTTGGCGCGCAACGCCCCCACGGTGGCCTGGTCTCTCGTCATGCGCGCGAACGGATCCCAGCCGAAGAACCGGCAGGAGTTCTCCCAGGTGATCTTGTTGATGTCGGAGTCGTCAGCACCGGCGGCGTTGAGTTCGGCCAGCACCTGTTCGGGCGCATCGGGCCAGAAGCAGTCCGAGTGCGGGTAGTCGCACTCCCAGGCGATGATGTCGATGCCGATCTCGTGCCGCAGTTTCAGCGAGGTCTTGTCGGTGACATAGCAGGCGAGTGAGTGCTCACGGAACACGTCACTGGGCAGCTTGTCCCCGAAGTCGCGGCGCAGCCACTTTTGGTTCGTGTAGTGCCGGTCGCTGCGGTCCAGGTAGAACGGAATCCAGCCGATTCCACCCTCGGAGAACGCGAACTTCAGGTCCGGGTAGTTGCGCATTGCGGGACCCCACAACAGATCCTGGGCACACATCGCCGAGATCTGGGTGGCCAAGATGATGAGATTGTCGATGGGGGCGTTGGGCGCCATGCTGATCGCACCGAAGCCCGTGCCGATGTGCAGGCACATCACCACGTTCTCCTCCGACAACGTCCGGAAGACCGGACCCCAGTAGTCCTCGTCGTGGTAGCTCGGCAGACCCTCGAGGTGCGGCAGTTCGGGCATCGTGACCGCCCGACAGCCCTTGGCCGCGACGCGTCGAATCTCGGCGCACATGGCCTCGGGGCTCCACGTCGGGAGGATCGCAATCGGGATGAACCGGTCCGGGTAGGAGCCGACCCACTCGTCGATGTGCCAGTCGTTGTAGGCCGACACCATCACCAGGGTGACGTCCTCGCGTGTCATGTTGAGGTGACGGGCCGAGAAACCGGTGAAGGTCGGGAAACACATCGACGCCAGGATGCCGTTGCGGTTCATATCGCGGACGCGCTCGTGCACGTCGTACACACCCGGGCGCATCTCGGCGAAACCTGCGGGGTCACGCCCCCACTCCTCGGCCGGCCACGAAACCACGGCGTTCAGACCGCTCACACCCTGCGGCCGACCCTGATACATCCACTGGTCGACGCCCTTGTCGTCGGTGACGACGATGGGCGCCTCGGCCTTGTACCTGTCCGGGACGTGATTGAGGAACATATCGGGCGGCTCGACGACGTGGTCATCGATACTCACCAGGATCAGGTCGTCGGTTTGCATACCTAACTAGTACCCTCGAACAGCATGACCGTCTCTGCGACTTCGGACAGAGATTTGTCCGAAACGGCCAAAGCCAGGCACATCGACCTGCGCAGGGGTGGGCTCGCACCCGCTGGGAGCTATCTCTACGAGGGTGAAGGGCTGATCACCGGCTGGCATTTTCACGACGTGCACCAGATCGAGTACGCGCTGCACGGTGTCGTCGAGGTGGAGACCGACGCCGCACACTATCTGCTTCCGCCGCAACAGGCGGCCTGGATCCCGGCCGGGCTGGAGCACCAGGCGGTGATGAACCCGGACGTCAAGACCGTCGCGGTGATGTTCGACAGCCAACTCATCCCCGACGGCGGTGACCGCGCCCGCATCATCGCGGTGTCACCGCTGATTCGGGAGATGATGATCTACGCACTGCGCTGGTCAATCGAGCGGGGGCCGGGCTCGGCCCAGGATGAGGCAGCGTCCGACAACTTCTTCCGCACGCTGGCCGCCCTGGTCGTCGAAGCGCTCGACCACGAGGCACCGCTGAGCCTTCCCACCTCGGACCACCCCATCGTGGCCGCCGCGCTGGCCTACACCAAGGCGCACCTCGACTCGGTCAGCGCTGATGAGGTCGCCCGCGCAGTGTCGGTGTCCGAGCGGACATTACGACGACTGTTCTCCGACACCCTCGGATTGTCGTGGCGGACATACGTTCTACACGCAAGAATGCTGCGGGCCATGGCACTGCTTGCAGCACCCGGCCAGTCCGTACAGGCAACGTCGACGTCGGTCGGCTTCGAGAGCCTCAGTTCGTTCACACGCTGTTTCACCCAGTTCTGCGGTGAGACACCTTCGGCGTACCGTCGCCGGGTGAGTCTGACGACGTACTGAAGGGTGATGACCGCACCGATATGACCGCACGCATCGACCTCATCCACGCGCTCATCTCGTCGGCCGCCGCGGCCGTACCCGAGCGGCCTGCCATCATCTCGGCGGACGGAGCCGTCACGACCTTCGCCGAATTCGACCGCAAGGTGGCCGCGGTGTCGGGGTGGGTGGCCGAGCGCACCCATCGCGGCGACCGGGTTGCGGTCATCGCCGACAACAGTCCTGAGTACGCCGTGGCGTACTACGCGGTGCCGCGCAGCGGCCGGATTCTGCTGCTGATCAACCAGCGCCTCAGCCCCGCCGAGCAGGCCGCACAGCTCGCGTCGACCGACCCCGCGTTGGCCATCGGCGACACCCGATACCTGCAGGAACTGCCATCGGTCGCCGACCGCGCCGTGACGTTCGACGCGCCGGAATGGCAACGGGCCGAGCGCGACTCGCCCGGTATTGCTGAACCGGTGGCCCCCGACGATCCCGCATGGTTGTTGTTCACCAGTGGGTCGACGGGCGCACCCAAGGGAGTCCTGCACACGCACCGGTCGATCACCGCGGCGGTGTGGGGCACCGTGGCCGGGAGGTCGGTCGCCTCGGGCGGCGTCTATCTGCTGCCGTTTCCCATGTGCCACATCGCGGGCTACAACATGCTGGTCCACCACGCAGCGCACTCGACGGTGCTGCCCGTGGCCGCCTTTCGACCCGAGACGTTCGTCGCAGCTGTCAACACCCACGGCGTCACGTCGTGCTCACTGGCCCCCACGATGTTGCACAGTCTGCTCACCCACCTCGACGACACGGACACCGCGCTGCCGACACTGCGCGACGTCGCCTACGGGTCCGCCGCGATCCCAGCGGACCTGCTGCGCCGGGCGCTCACCCGCCTGGACGTCGGATTCCATCAGGGCTACGGGATGACCGAAACCGGCGGCAATGTCACATTTCTCGGGCCTGCCGAACACCGGGCCGGGGCCACGGGTGCGGACGCCGTGCTCGCCAGTGCGGGCCGGCCACACCCCGATGTGGAGGTTCGCATCGCCGGGGCGGGTTCCGGCGATGGTTCGGGCAGAGGCGCGGGCGAGATTCTGATCCGCGGCGCACAGGTCGCGGCGGGGTTGTGGCCCGACCTCTCCCCCTGCACCGTCGACGGCTGGCTGCACACAGGCGATGTCGGCCGCTTCGACGACGACGGGCGCCTCGTCGTACTCGACCGCAGCAAGGACGTCATCATCACCGGCGGCGAGAATGTCACCTCACGCGAGGTGGAGGACGCGCTGTCGACACACCCCGACGTCGAGCACGTCGCGGTGGTCGGCGTACCCGATGAGTACTGGGGCGAGGCGATTTGCGCTGTCATCGCGGCCGCCGAGCACCGACGACCCCAACCCGACGAACTCATCGACCACGTTCGGTCCCGGATCGCCGCGTTCAAACGCCCGCGTCACGTGCTCTTCGTCGACGCGCTGCCGCTGACCACCAACGGCAAGGTCGCCAAGGATGCGGTGCGCGCCTACGCGAGGACCGCACTCGGTCGGTGACCGAGTGTCAGGCCAGCAGACTCGTCTCGATCTTGCCCGCGATGATCGCGGCATGCGTGACGATCCGAGTGGGCGGACGACAGGCCTCAACATCGATGATCACGTTGGACGCCACCGACAGTGAGTGCTGGCACATCCGGCTCTCGTCGCCGACGCCACGGGCGATGGGTATCGCGAGGCGGGTGTCGGTCCGGCTGAGATCACCGCTCAACCACTTCGGGAGTGGTCGATCGTTGAGCGTGATGTTGACATGGTGATCAGTGCACTTCGACCAGCGCTCGGCTGACTCGTCGAAGAATCGCTGCGCCGCCTGCGCCGACGGGTAGGAGACGACGGACTGAACCACCAGAAAGGACCAATCGTCACCATTTGGCGTGCGGAACATGTTCTGGCGCAATGCCTGCCAACCGTGGTCGCCGCCGGGCGGCCCGTAGATCGCCGCCTGATCCACCTGCCAGACACCCAGACAGTTCAGATTGGGCAGCAGATTGCGGTCATCGCTCATGGCCGTGATCATCGGGGACTGCGCCATCTGGGTGGTGCCCATGACGGTGTTGACCTCGGCGGCACTCAGCAACAGACCCTCGAGTTCAGAATCCGCGATCAGGCTCGGCGTGCTCGAACTCTGCGTTCTGGCGGCTGAGCATCCGGTGATCGACAAGCCGAGGACAAGCAGCGCGATCAGCGCTCCTCGGGCCGTCGACTTACGCATGGGTGCCCGCGGCGGCACACGCCTCTTGCACACCGAGGGCGTCATTGTTCATCTCGTTGGCCGTCGAGTTGAGTGACTCGCCACCGCCACGCAGCCCCATCTTGACGAGCAGTTTCGTTGCGCCCCATGACCACGAGCGCATCGGGTTGGCAATCTCGGGCGGCAAGCCCGGCGTGTTCGCCGCGCTCATCGTGACACCAGCTCCCTGGCGCAGAGCGGTGCGGCCGGTGACATTGCTGGTGGACACCGCGGGGTCCTGGTAGTCGGGCTGGGCATAGGTCTCGAGCGCGTCGGCGAAGTCACCGTAGTAGACCGCGGTGGCATCCAGTACGTCGGCGAACTGACCGCACGCCGCGACCGCCGCGGGGTTCGCATCGCCCGACACGGGCGCCGACAACTCGACGGGACCCGGCGCGGGTACAGCGGGCTGCCCGGCATCGTCGGGTTCCGCGGACGCGACGGGAAGCACCGCCAGCCCCAGTCCGATCGCGAGAATGGGGGCGAGCATCGCACGCCGGATCGCAATTGATTGCCTCACAACAGGTTCCTCCCAAGTCAGTCCGCTCACACCGTCGGGGCACCACATGTCGGGAATGTGAACAACTACCCCTCAATAACTTTCGCGCCGCCACCAATCGCATGTCGGTCAGCTGGGAGGTTCCTGTACGCAGCCGAGCCTGTCAGAGTCGGCGGCAGGTCGCGGCGCCTCAGCGCCCACTCGACGGGATTGCGGCCCGATGTGTTCGTCGCCCGTTCACCGAATCGCAATCCCATCCGTGGATGCTCCGTCGCGACAGATCGCTTGAATCCCAGCCGGATTCAGACTACGAGAGGTGCCCCTACCACCATGCTCAATCGCTTCGCCACCCTGGCAGTCGCCTGTGTGTTGGCTTCCGTCGGCACCACACCCCTGGCCATGGCAGATCCCGTACCTGCGGATCCTGTGACGCCGGTCAACGCCACCAACCCCCTTCCCCCCGAGGGCGCCGTGCCGTCGGGTCCTGCCGGCGTCCTCGACACCCCGGACGGCTGGAAGCTCACCGTGGTCGGAAGTAATGAGACTCAGCTCCCGGTGGCACCGCTGACTACGGCCATCTCGTCGCGGGAGTACCTGGTGGCGGGTACGTTCACCGGGACCATCACCGGCGGCGGCAAGACCAAGCTCACCGGCGGATCAATGGAGGCCGGCGAGCAGATCGGCTGCGGCATCATCGCCGACGAGACCGAGATCAACCCCGGTGCGAGCTTCACCCCGGGTATCGGACTCCCGTTCACCGGCAACGCCACCGGCGCATTCGGCGTCAGCCTCCAGGGCAAGGTGTACCTGAAGCCGGGCACGGTGACCACCGTCGCGATCGACAAGAAGAAGTTCAAGGGCACTTCGACACGCATCACCATCACCGGAGTCCGCATCAAGACGGATCAGTGCGCAGGCCAGTCGTTCATCCGCTCGTACGCGACGCTGACCAGCTCGACCGACAACACCGACGACGTCATCACCTACCTCGGCGTCACCAAGTCCGTCTAACTCCAGCCTAATTCGAACGAGAGAACCCCATGTTGAACCGCCTTGCCATGGTGACGGCTGCCTGCCTCGCCATCCCGTTCGCCGCCATCTCACCGCTCGCGATTGCGGACCCCCCAATCGACCCTGCCGGCGATGTCGGTCCGCCGCCGGACACCGGCGTCGTCGCGTCGGCGCCTCCTGGCGTCGTGACGACACCCGACGGCTGGACATTGACCGTCGTGGCCAGCAATGAGACGCAACTTCCGGTTGCCCCGCTGACCACCGCGACCTCATCACGCGAGTACCTCGTCGGCGCCACGTTCCTGGGCACTGTCACCGGTAGCGGCAGCACGACGCTGTCCGGCGGAACACTGGACGCCGGCTACCAGGTCGGCTGCGGTATCGAACTCGGCCAGGTCCGCCTGATCGGCTCGGTCGGCATCGGCACCTCGGGATCGTCGATAACCGGCGGCCTCATCCCGACAGGCGTGACGATGCCCATCTCGGGCACCATCGAGATCCACGCCAAGCCGGGCACAGTCACCCAGGTCTCCGTCAACAAGAAGGAGTACAAGGCGGCGCCGGTTCGCGTGACGCTCAAGGACACTCACATCAAGGTCGACGGCTGCGTCGGACAGTCCTTCCTGCGGTCCTACGCCACGCTGACGAGTTCGACCACCGACACCGATGACGTTGTCGCGTACTACGGCGTCACCAAGGCCGTGTGAGGACTGACATGACACGGGGCAGGCTTGCGGGTCTCATCGTCGGCGCCCTCTCGGTTGGAGCGGCGGTCGCCTTCCCGGCGGCCGCCGCGGCCGACCCTCCACCGCCGCCCATCGAGCCGGGGCTGGCTCCTGCCGCACCACCGCCACCGGCGCCCGCGGTTCCTGTCATCGGAATGCCACTGGGGCCCAACGGGCTTGCGGTCCTCGCGCAGACCGGCGCACCGGAGGCCGGGCCCCTTGGCGTGCCGCCGGTCACCGGCCTGGACTCGTCCACCGTGCTCGGCCAGAACCTCGTGCCATCGGTGCCGGGTGGCGGGCCAGGCATCTCGCCGAGCCTTAACGTGTTCAACAACGCCTACGGCCTGCCGCAGAACGAGGTGCCCTCAGCACCCGGGCAGGGCACACAGTTCGACGTGGCTCCCGGGCAGGAGAACTCCGACGTGTCACGCCGGGAGTGGCTCGGACGCTACATCGACATGTATCGCGACGGCCGACTTAGGGGTGGACTGCTCGGCCAGTCGCCGCAGGAGCAGCTTGGCCAACCACTGCCCGGCACCGCACCGCCGCCGGGAACCAACATTCCCCCGGGCCTGGTTCAGTTCCTGCCCGAGCCGCCGCCGCCTCCCGGCGAGTTGCCATCTCCCGGCGAGTTGCCGCCGCCGCCTGGCTGACCCCGGATTCGTTGACCGCCAGCGTTACTGGACCTCGAGGCTCTGCTTCACCTCGAGTCGGCGCAGCTTGCCCGAGGACGTCCTGGGTAGGGTGCCCGGTCTGACAAAGCTCACATCCGACGGCACCACGCCGCACTCGGACGCGACCTGTTGGATCAGCGTGGACCGGGCCTGCGCCTCGTCGGGTCCGCGGAACTCGGCAACGATCACCAGCGACGGCCGGATGGTGCGCTCCCCGATGCCGACAGCCACGACGGCGCCCTCCCGGACGCCGGCCACCTGCGCGGCAACTCGCTCGACGTCGGCGGGAAAGACGTTGCGTCCGGCGACGGTGATGATCTCCTTGGCCCGTCCGCACACGACCAGGCCACCGTCGACGAGGTACCCCAGATCTCCGGTGGGGTACCAACTCCCTGGTTCGTGTGACTCGCCGCCGTAATACCCGGACATCATCGACGTACCGCGGATGAGGACTTCGCCGATGTCGCGCTTGCCCGCGTCGGTGGTGACGCCGTCGCGCGGTTCGATACGCACCTCCATACCGGGCACGGCATTACCCAGTATCGCGTGCCTGCGCGGCGAGGCGCCGGCATCGGTGTGCGCCACGACTTCGTCGAACCGCAGGCCGACGCCGGGTTCGGGAACGGTCACCGCACAGGTCGCCTCGGCAAGACCGTACGACGGCGAGAGTGCGCCCGCGGAGAACCCGAAGCGCGCCATCTCCTCGGCGAAGCGCCCCGTGAGTTCACAGTCGACCGGTTCGCCGCCGTTGAGCGCGAACCGGACTGCACCGAGGTCGACGTCGGTGACGCGCCGCGAATACTTCCCGATCAGCCCGTAGGCCATGTTGGGTCCCGCGGTGACGGTGGCGCCGGACTCGGTGAGCCAGTTGAGCCACCGGAACGGCGAGGCCTGAAATGCCTTGGTCGGCGCCAGCCACACATCGGTGCCGCTGACGGCGCCCGACAGCAGGAAGCTCAGCCCCATGTCGTGATAGAGCGGTAGCCAGGAGCAGCCGGTGTCCGCGGACGTGACACCGACGCGGGCATTCAGGGCACGCGCGTTCGACAACACCGCGTCGGGCGAGAGTTGCACCGTGCGAGGCGTTCCGGTCGACCCGGCAGTGCCCTGCAGGACCGCCACCGGCGCGGCGGTGTCGGGCAACGAGAGAGTCGTCGAGCGGTCGGCGAGGGCGATGCCCGCGACGTCGCGAATCCGCGCAGGCCCCTCGCTCGCTGACAGTCCCTCGAGATACGTTCCGTTGCTCAAGACGTGGCCCACTCCGATTCCGGTGAACCGGTTCACTGTGCTTTGTGCCCACCGATCCGCATCGGCGCCGCGCACCGGCCCCGGCAGGATCGACAGGCCGGCCCCCGCGAGGAAGGCCCCGAGGATCGCCGAGATGAACTCGACCGTGGGCTCGCCCACCAGCCCGACGGCGGTCGCCTCCTGGTTGAGCAACCAGTCGGCGACGTTCTCCGCCCGGGCGTACACCTCGGGCCATGGATGGTGTGCCCACGTTCCGTCGTTGAGCACGACGAGGTCATTGCCGCTCGCGGGTAGGACCTCGGTGAGCGCTGCCGCCAAGGAGTTCATGACGTCCCCATGCCGTTTGGCAGGCTATGCCGGATTTGTTCGCTATCTGTGCGCCTCGCGGCAACGACGATCGACGACAAAAAGACGGGCTCACCATGGACGATGGTCAACGATGCGACCTCTCGATACGGGCCGCCACCGGCTACTGGCAACATGCTGAGAAAATACCTGGCGAATTATCCAGAATGTCAGTTACCCCCGGCGAGCATGCTGCCGCGGGCCGCGGGCCGCCAGCAGCGTGGACCGTCAAGTTGCCGATTCGACGCCGAAATATTGACGGTGGCGACAACCCCCGATCGGTTGGGCACTTTGCTGCGCTAAATCCTTCTCGGGGCGCTAGCCCACGTGGGGCCGCTCACGCTTGAGTTCCAGACGCGCAATCATCCGGCGGTGCACGGCATCTGGGCCGTCGACGATCCGCAGGATGCGAGCCCATGCGTAGAAGTAGGCCAGCGGGGTGTCATCGCTGACACCCGTCGCGCCGAATATCTCGATGGCTCGATCGATCACGGCCGTGGCCACGGCGGGGGCCGCGACCTTGATGCCGGAGATCTCGCTGCGGGCGTTCGCCGCCCCGTCGCGGTCAATCAGCCACGCCGTCTTCTGGACGTACAGCCGAACCTGGTCGATCTCGATGCGCGACTTGGCGATGGCCTCTTGCACCACACCCTGATTGGCCAGTGCGGTGCCGAATGCGACGCGATTCTGTGCCCGATCGACCATGAGCGCCAACGCCCGTTCGGCCATTCCGACGGCACGCATCGCGTGGTGAATTCGGCCCGGGCCCAGCCGCGCCTGGGCGATGCTGAATCCGTCCCCCTCGTCACCGAGCAGATTGCTCACCGGGACGCGCACGTCGTCGAACACGATCTCCGAGTGTCCGTGCTGGTCTTGGTAACCGAAGATCGGCAGGTGTCGGATGATCTCGACTCCCGGGGTGTCACGGGGCACCAACACCATCGACTGCTGACGGTGCGTGGCCGCAGTCGGATCGGTCTTGCCCATGACGATGAAGATCACGCAGCGCTCGTCGGCGACCCCGGTGATCCAGGCCTTGCGGCCATTGATCACGTACTCGTCGCCGTCGCGCACGATGGAGGTCTGGATATTGGTCGCATCCGAGGACGCGACTGCCGGTTCGGTCATCGCGAATGCAGACCTGATGTGTCCGTCGCGCAACGGCGTCAACCAGCGCGCCTGCTGCTCGGGGGTACCGAAGAGATCCAGTGTCTCCATGTTTCCGGTGTCGGGCGCCTGACAGTTGATCGCTTCGGGCGCGATGACGGGCGACCACCCGGAGATCTCGGCGACTGCGCTGTAGTCGACATTGGACAGTCCGCCGTACTCCGGCAAGAACAGGTTCCACAGTCCGCGAGCGCGTGCCGAGGCCTTGAGCTCCTCCATGACCGGCGGGTAGGAGTGCTCCCCGTGGGTCTGCAGATGATCGCGCCACACCGACTCTGCCGCGAACACCTCCTCGCGCATGAATGCCCACATCCTCTCGGATGCGTCTTGGCCGGCGGCAGAGAGTGCGAAGTCCATCAGTGTTGTCCTTTCAGGGCAGCCAGACCGGCCGCCGCGATCCGGTCGATCTCGGCGTCGAGGTCGCCGAAGTCCTGGCCCGCCATCTGGCCGCGGGCTACCCGCTGGGCCATTCCCTGGGCTATCCCCACCAACTTGAAGTGCGCGAGTCCGACATACGCGTCGAGATCGCCGAGGTCGCATCCCGACGTCCTGGCGTAGCGATCCGCGACCTCGGCTCTTGTCGGAAACCCGGGGCTCGCCGTGAGCGAGGGGGTCAACAGGGGTTTGGGATCGCTGGCCTCAATCCAATAGACGAGAAATGTGCCCAGGTCGCACAGCGGGTCACCGAGCGTCGACAGCTCCCAGTCCAGCACGCCGCAGACCGCGGGCCGGTCGCCGAACTCGATCACGCAGTTGTCCAGTCGGTAGTCACCGTGCACCAGCGAGGGCTTCGACGAGGGGCGCCAGGCATGCTCGGCGAGCCTGCGGTGAAGTTCCGCAACGTCGGGAACGTCACGGGTTTGGGCGGCCTCGTACTGTCGCCACCAGGTGCGGACCGTGCGCTCGGCGTGATTGTCAGGACGTCCGAAGTCCGCCAGTCCGATATCGGCGACATCCAGCGCGTGGAGCGCCGCCAGAGTGTCGACGAGGCTTTCCGTGACAGCCGCGATCGCGGCCGTGTCGAAGGTCGAATCGGGCGGCAACTCATCTCGCAGCACGAGTCCGGGAATTCGCTCCATGACGTAGAAGGGCACGTCAAGAAGTCCGGGTTCCGTTTCGACCAGGACGATCGCCGGAACGGGAACGGTCGATCCAACAAGTGCCTCCTGCACGCGGACCTCTCGGCCCATGTCGTGTGCGCGCGGGAGCAGCTCGCCCGTGGGAGGGCGTCTGAGGATCAGTTCACCGGCCGGGCTGGACAGACCAAAGGTCAGATTCGACTTCCCGCCGGTGATCAGCTGCGCTTCCAGCGCCATCCAGCGATCGTCGCCCAACTGTGACGCAAGAGCCTTGCCCAGGAGTGCGGGTCGCACGAGCGTGTCGACGTTCATGTTCAGATAATAGAACGTTCGATCGACTTTGCGCGCACCAGTATCCCAATTAAGCGTCTAGACAGCGCTATACCTGGTCCTTTAACCTGAACACATGAGGCGGCCGGTAAACGTCGCGCACGTCGGCCAACAGGTGCTGTCGCTGCGCACCGCCCGTGGCTGGTCCATGCGCGAACTCGCCAGCCGCCTGGACGTCAGTGCCGCCACCGTGAATGCGATCGAACACGGCCGCACCGGCATCTCGGCCGACCGCCTCAATGATCTCGCGCGCACCTTCGACGTGCCCGTGGCCACCTTGCTCGGCTCGCATGACTGCCCCGAGTCCATCGACGGCGACCCCGCGATCAGCGCGGCGATCAGCGCGTTCGTGGAGGCCGGCTATCACGGTTCGAGCATGCGCACGATCGCCGAACGGGCAGGCATGAGCCTCGCCAGCATCTACCACTACTACCCCAGCAAGCAGTCGCTCCTGGTCAAGATCCTTGACATGGCGATGGACGAACTCGACTGGCGCTGCGCCGTCGCCATCGACGGACCCGGCGGCCCGCTGGACAGGCTGCACCGCGTGGTGGAGGCGTTAGCCCTGTTCCACACCTTGCGCGCCGATGTCGCCTACATCGGCGCAAGCGAGATGCGAAGTTTCGAGGAACCTGAGCGAACGCGGATTGCCGCGCGGCGCAGTGCCATCCAACACCTGGTCGACCACGAGATCCTCAGTGCCGTGAGCGAGGGATCCGCCAGCTGCGAGCGCCCACGCGAGACCGGGCGCGCCATAGCCACGATGTGCACCTCACTGCCCCAGTGGTTCGACAAGTCGGGCCCCACCGGACCAGAAACCATCGCCAGGACATACGCAGAACTGGCGCTTCGGATGATCGACACCAACCCCGCTCGCCTGCACGACGTTCTGGCCGCAGCCAACAAATCAACGAAAGGCCCTACGCAATGACAGTTTTGGATCGATTCCGGCTCGACGACAAGGTTGTCATCATCACCGGCGCCTCATCGGGCCTTGGCGTCTCATTTGCCGAAGCCTTCGCGCAGGCCGGCGCCGATGTGGTGCTGGCCGCCCGGCGTGCCGAAAAACTCGGCGATACAGCTGATCTCGTCCGATCCGCGGGCCGGCGCGCACTCTCCGTGGCGACCGACGTCTCGGACTCCGCTCAATGCGACGCACTGGTCGATGCCGCGGTCAAGGAGTTCGGCCGCGTCGACATCCTCGTGAACAACGCCGGCGTGGGCACAGCGGTGCCCGCAGTCCGTGAGACCGACGAGCAGTTTCGCTCGGTCATCGACGTCAACCTGAACGGCTCGTTCTGGGCCGCGCGGGCGTGCGGTCGGGTCATGCAGCCTGGAAGCTCCGTCATCAATGTCTCGAGCATCCTCGGCCTGACCACCGCGGGCCTGCCGCAGGCCGCGTACAGCGCGAGCAAGGCGGCCGTCGTTGGCCTCACCCGCGACCTCGCTCAGCAATGGGGTGCGCGAAAGGGCATACGCGTCAACGCCGTAGCCCCGGGATTCTTCAAGTCGGAGATGACCGACGAGTACGCCCCCGAATACCTTGAGACCGTGATGGCCAATCGCGTCGTCATGGGACGGATGGGCGATCCCGGCGAACTCGCGGCGACGCTGGTGTGGCTCGCCTCCGATGCGGGTGGCTACGTCACCGGCCAGACCATCGTCGTCGACGGCGGAGTAACGATCACCTAGTTCGCCACGCTAGACGCGTGAGGCTTGCCGCTGCGCGCGGAGCAGGGTGACCATGGCGACGGCACCGACACCAGGTCCGACGGCCAACACGGCGAGCGCCGTCGACCACGACCAGTGCGCCACGACAACCGGAACGATCCACACGCTGATCGCGGTGGTGAGGTAACCGAGGGCCAGCTGGATGGACACCGCACCACCCACATAGACCGGGTCGGCATGTTCGGTGACCAGCGCCGAGAACTGAGCCGAATCCGCGATGACCCAGAAACCCCAGAACGCGCAGAGCGGCAACATGATCAGCAGGGGCCCGGTTCCCAGGACAGCGAGTGCCAACGCGGCCAACCCCGAACACACCAGCGACGTCAACGCAGCCTCAGCACGGCCGAACCGGTCGCTGAGACGGCCACCGACCAAACAACCCAGGGCGCCGACCCCGATGCACACGAACGCCAACGCCGCAGCCGTGGCTTGTGCGTTCGGAAGCACCGCGATCCCCGGCAGAGCGGCGATGAACGCCCCGACCCAAGCCCACATCGCGTAGAGCTCCCACATGTGGCCGATGTAGCCGATGTTGGCCAGGGCCACATTTCTGTTGCGCAGGCTGGCGATCGCGGCGCCAAAGCTGAACGGCCGCCGAGGGAATGGGTACGGGCCGGGGCCACGGAGCAGAAGGATCAGCACGCCCCCGGCTGCGGTCATGAGCGTCGTCGCGACGATGACATGCTGCCAGGGCACGTCACCGAACGATCGGACCAGATGCGGAAGTGCGGATCCCAGGGTCAGAGCGCCGATCATCACGCCGAGCGCGGTGCCACGCCCAGTTCGGAACCAGGTGGACACCTCCTTGAGTGCGGGTGGGTAGATGGCCGCCAGACAGATCCCGGTGAGCAGCCGCAGCGGCAGAGCAGTTTCAATGCCGTCTGCCCACAACAGCGCCAAGTTGACCGCTGCCGCGCCGAATGCGCCCATGCACATCAACCGCCTGGGTGAGATCGCGTCGGCCAGACCCGTTGCGGCCGAGGCTATCGCGCCGACGACGAACCCGACCTGCACCGCGATGGTCAGCAACGACGCGCCCGTGGGAGAGAGCTCCCAGGCGCCCACCAGTTGCGGCGCGACGAACGACGCAGAGAACCACACGCTCATCGACAGGAACGTGCTCGCGGCGATAAGCGTCAGGGCCACGCCGGGACGCTGACGCGGTGCGACGGGCGACACCGGGTGAGCCGGCGCCACCGCCACCTCCTCCTTGGTCACGACTGGATGCCCCGTGACCTCTTTCCGTGCCGGGTCATCCACCGGACACCGCCGATCGCGTCGATCGCACGTTCCGCCGAGTCGAACATCGCCACCCCGGCAGCGGCAGCGACCGGTCGGAGATCACGAACGAGTGCGTCCTGGTTGGCGTCGAAACCGCTGCGCAGCACCAATACCATTGGCGTGCCACCCCGTTCGGCGTTGACCAGATCCTCGGTCAGGGCCCACACCAGCTTGTTGCCCGCTTCGGTCGCCTTCATGTCGAACACGGTGCCGAGGTCGAGGAACGCACACATCGCGTCGATGGACTCGTCATTGGCAACTGCGGAGGCGATGGCACCTGTGAAGGTGCCGGTGTCGTCGAACAACGACCAGACGGGGATGTCAATCGGATTCGACAGGCTGGTGCCCGGTGCCTCGAACCTCTGGAGCCGGGCGCGGGTGTCCTCCGAGAACGGCGCCATCCGTAGACCCCACCGGTCAGCCCGATCAGATCCGACTACGGCCACCCCTCCGCCGCTGCCGAGTAGCGCGAGGTTGTCGCCGTCGATGCCGGGAACGAATTGCAGGGCGGTGAGGATGTCCATCAGCTGGTCGAGATCATCGACCAGCAGCACGCCCGCCTGCCGCGCGGCGTCCAAGAGCAACTGCGGATCGCTGGCCAGGGCCCCGGTGTGCGAGGCCGCCGCTGCTCCCCCTGCGGCAGTTCGTCCACCCTTGAAGACGATGACGGGCTTGGTCATTGTCCTTGCCAGTCGCAGAAACTCACCGGCCCAGCGGTCATCTTCGAGATAGAACGCCGCCGCGTGCGTCCGGGGGTCGGCTTCGCAGAACGCCAGCAGTTCAGCGGGGCTGACATCGTCACAGTTGCCGACCGAGCTGACGAAACTGAACTGCAACCCCAACTCCGTCCCGCGCCGCAACACGTCGCCCGCATAGGTGCCAGATTGGGAGACGAAGGCGATGTGGCCGGGGGTGGTGGCCGAGGCGGCGGGCGAGATTAACGTGATCCCCTCATACGCCGTGTAATGACCCATACAGTTCGGCCCAAGTACGCGCATCCCCGCCCCGTCGAGACGCGGCGTGTCTGCGGTGTACACGTGAGCGGTGCGAGTGCCCCGTTCAGCGAGAGCCAGCAGGGCGGCGGGAACGGCCGACGCCGGTAGTGCGACAACGGCACGGTCCACTGCCGCTGGCAGATCGGCGACGCTGGCGATCGTGGCGACACCGCACAGGCTGTCGTTCTTGCCGCTGACCGGCAGGATCTGGCCGGTGTAGCCGAAGTCCACCAGGCTGCTAACCGCTCGGTAGCCCATCTTGCGCTCATCGGCTGACGCACCGACGATGGCGATCGATTGAGGGTAGATCGCCGGCCGCAGTGCCTCATAGGCCCGACCCGGTTCCGGTATCGGGGGCACCTGCGCAGCGGCTGGATCGAGTTCGGTGGCACGCGCATCGACGGCGACGATGCGCTCAGCGGTGACCACGACCGGGTTGAAGTCGACCTCGGTGATGTCCTCGCTCAGCAGCAGTCCACCGGCACCCCCGACCGCCACGAGCATCGCGACGATATCGTCCACCCGATCGGGAAATCGCTTCTCCACAATCCGGCCGAGGCGAGTACCCGACACCATCTGTCGGGCGTCCGCTGCATCGATCGGCGCCAGCGCGAACACGACGTCATCGAGTGTTTCGACGTCCACTCCGCCGTGACCGAACATCACCACGTGCCCGAAACCGGGTGCGCGCAGGCCCCCGACGACCGCTTCGATACCGGCGTCGACCATTGCCTCGACCGTCACGCCGCGCACCTGCGCACCCTTGGAGCGCTGATCGGACAGCAGAAGGTCGGTGCGTGCGTGGACGTCGTCCGGGGGCACCCCGAGGAGCACGCCGCCGGATTTGCTCTTGTGTACTACATCATCGGCGACGAGTTTGATCGCCACCGATCCCCCGAGCGACCGAGCGATGCGGTCAGCATCCTGCGCGGTCTCGGCGAACGCGACGGCATTGGCGGGGACCCCGTAGCGGATGGCGAGGTCACGGATCGTGTCCTCGCGCAATCGTCGGGTCATCGACAAGCCCCCGCCTTGTCGAGCTTGTCCTGCAGATCACTTGGCGCGTCCGGATAGCGGGGCGGCCGCTTCTCCAGGAACGACCGCACCCCCTCGTCACCATCGGGCAGGTCTCGGACAATTGCTGCCAGTTGTGGTTCGAGGGCCGCTCCCGCCTCCAGGCCGTTGTGCAGCGTTGCCCGTAGACCGGTCTTGATCGCCCGCACCACGGCCGGTGAGACCTCGGAGATCTCGGTTGCCAGCGCGATGGCGCGATCGAGGGTGTTGTCGGGGGCGCACACCTCGCTGACGAAACCGGATGCCAGCGCCTCCGCGGCCCCGACGGGCGCCGCGCTGGCCAGCATCTTGAAGGCGGCCGGGTAGCCCACCACATCAAGCAGGCGGCTGAGCTGGCCGCCGACTGGCACCAGCCCGATCCGAGCGCCCACGGCGCAGAACCGTGCATTGTCGCCGGTGATCCTGATATCGCAGTTGAGCGCAAGGATGAATCCGGCCGCGTACGCCGGTCCGTTCACCGCGCCAATCACTGGGGTACCGAGTTCCGCAGGCAGGGTGAATGCGGCGTTCGCCTCGGAATCACCTGCCGTCTCCGGGTTCTCGAGAACCTCCTGCAGGTCGTGGCCCGACGAGAACATGTCGCGATCGCCAGTGACGACGATGCACCTAACGGCGGGATCGCGGTCGGCCTCGAGCAGCAGGTCCCGCAGACGCGGTGCCATGTCGCCGCTGAAGGCGTTGCGCTTGGCCGGGTTGGTGATCGACAGGATCCGTACCGGTCCCCGATCGGTGGGGTTGATGGTGGCGGTCATGAGTGTTCTCCTTGGGCAGTTAGTTGGCGGGGGCCGGTGTCGCGGTGCCGATCTCATCGCGCTCAGCCGGGCGGTCGGACTGCGGCGTATCGGGCCGTGGCCGGTCTCGTCGCAGGGTGGTGGCGACCAGGCTCCAGGTCAGCGTGATCACCAGGTTGAGGATCAGCGCGGAGATCGCGATGTACATCGGTGATGACATGAAGAACGGGACGGCAGTTGATCCACCGAAGTGACTGGCGGTGGCCGACGTGACGTTGTAGGCGGCAATGGTTCCGTATGCGATTCCGACGGCCCAACCGGCGAGCAGTGCGTGCCTGTCGGCGAATCGCACGGTGAACAGGCCCAGCAGCACGGTCGGAATCGTCTGCAGGATCCAGATGCCACCGAGCAGTTGGAAGTTCAAGGCGAACTGGCTGTCGAGGGTCAGGACGAACACCAGCGCGCCGACCTTGATGAGCACCGACACGATCTTGGAGATCGATGTCTCGCGATGGTTGGAGATGTCCTTTCGGGAGAACTGCCGGATGATGTTGCGACTCACCAGGTTGCCCGCACCGATTGCCATGATGGCCGCAGGCACCAGTGCGCTCATCGCGATGGCGGCGAATGCGACGCCGACGAACCAGGACGGGAACATCTCAATCAGCAGCTGCGGTACCGCGAACTGCGGATTGCCATTCAGTGGTTTGATTCCGGCCGCGAGGGCCATCATTCCGAGCAGTGCGACCAGTCCAAGCAAGACGGTGTAGATCGGCAGAACCGACATGTTGCGTCGGACGGTCTTGGCGCCGCGAGCGGCGAACACTCCCGTGATGGCGTGGGGGTAGAGGAAGAACGCCATGCCGGAGCCAAGCGCGAGCGTCATGTAGATACTGGCGTTCACGCTGATGGCAGCCGCCTCGGGATCGGTCGTGTTGTTGCGTGCCGCGATGACCTCGCCAGCGTCGGCGAAGATGTTGCCGAACCCGCCGAGCTTGATGGGAATGACGATGACCGCGACGATGACCACGATGTAGGTCAGACCATCCTTGAGGAAGGCGATCAGTGCGGGCGCCCGGATGCCGGAGGAGTAGGTGTAGGCAGCGAGCACACCGAAGGCCACGAACAGTGGCAGGTGGTTGAGGAACCAGCTCGCCTGCGGCCCGAAATTGAGGCCCATGGAGGCGAATATGACCTCGAGGCCGATGAGCTGCAAAGCCAGGTAGGGCAGCGTCGCCAGTAGGCCTGTCAGGGTGATCGCCAGTCCGAGGGTCGGCGACTTGAACCGATCGTTGACGAAATCGGTGAGTGTCACGTACCCCTTCTCATGCGCCAGCCGAACGAGTTTCGGCAGGAACAGGAAGCCCAGTGAGTAGAGCACGACAGCGTTTGGCACGGCGTAGAAGCCGAAGGCACCGATGCTGAAGATGGCCGCGGGAACGGCGATGAGTGTGTAGGCGGAGTAGAGGTCGCCGCCGAGCAGGAACCATGTCACGAACCCGCCGAAACCACGACCACCAAGCGCCCACTCATCGAGATGGTTCAGGTCGTTGGCGCGTCGCCAACGACTGGCGACGAACCCCATACCGGTGACGAGGAGGAAGAGTGACAGGAACACCCCGAAGGTGACCGCATTGAAACTCACTGTTCGGCACCGCCTTCGGGCTCATGGCGGAATGCGATGAAGTAGCTGGCTCCGCAACCGCAGGCGGCCGCGACTGCCATGGTCATCTGAAACCAGTAGAAGAACGGAATGCCGACGAGGGTCGGTTCGGTGCGCTGGTACAGCGGCACCGCGAGCGCCAGTATCACGGGGACCGCGATGAGGACGGCACACGTGATCCGCTTCGGCCAGGACAGCGAGGCTTGGACGGCGGCACTGCCCGGCGGACTGTCGGGCGGGCGGTTACTGGTCATGTCGGCACTCCAATGTGAGGAACTGTGATACCGGAAAGTTGTTCATGCGACTCGTGTTCAGAGCCTGATCACGGTCTTTCCCGTGCTCTGACCACCGCCGAGTTCCTCCAGCGCGGCCGGCACACCATCGATACCGACACAGGAGGCAATCAGTGGCTTGATCCGCCCGGCAGCCGCCATGTCGAAGATCTCAGTTTGTGCGGCTCGCACCAGCTCGGGGTTGTGCCGGCGATACAGGCTCCAGTGCAGGCCGGCGATGGTGTAGTTCTTGACGAACGCATGACTCAGTCGTGGTTGGGGGATGTCTCCGCTGGCGAAGCCAACCACGACGATGGTGCCCTCGAACGCGATGTACTTCGTCGCGGCCTCGTAGGAGTGACCGCCGACGGTGTCGAACACGATATCGACTCCGTCTGGCGCGACGTGGCGAACCCTGGCGATGACGTCCTCCGCCGCCCCGTCAATGACGACATCCGCACCGAGATCGGTGACGATCTCCAGTTTGCCTGGGCCAGAGGCGATGCCGATCACGGTTGCGCCCGCCGCACGGGCCAGCTGAACGGCGGCCGATCCGACGCCACCGGCGGCGGCAGTCACGACGACGATGTCCCCGGGTCGCACCGATGCCCGGCGGTGCAGACCGAGCCAAGCCGTCAGGTAGGTCAAGTGCAGCGTCGCCGCGGTGGCGTCATCGAGCGCGGGTGGGACAACGGCAGCGTCGGCGGCCGCCATCAGTGCGAACTCAGCGAAGCCGCCATGCGGCAGATGTGGCTGACCCACGATCCGCGATCCGACCAGTGCCGGGGCCACGCCACTGCCGACCTCGTCGACGATGCCGCACAGTTCAAGGCCGGGCGTGAACGGCATGGTCGGCTTCTGCTGGTACTCGCCGCGGCACAGCAGCACGTCGGCGAAGTTGCACGAGGTGGCGGCGACTCGCACGCGGACCTCGCCAGCACCGGGATGCGGGTCGGGCAACGTCTCCCATCGCAGCACTGCACCTGGTTCGCCATATTCGCGTACCGTCCACGCGCCTGCCATCTGTAATCCTCCTCTCGATCCGACTGGTCGTGCTGCCTGCGATCAGCTGCGGCCGGTGTCCGGGCTCGGCGCCCCGATGAGGTGGACGGTGTTGCCGAAAACCTCTTCTCCCCTGCCCATCTGGGCGTGCGACAGTGCGATATCACCCATCGGCAGGACACGTCCCACACAGGGGTCGATGCGGCCGTCGATCACCATCTGGTTGTAGGCGATGGCCTGCGCGTCGTTGGTGCCGTGGGATCCCTGCAGCCGCTTCTGGCGTGTCCAGTGGTAACGCAGGTCGACCATCGCGTCGAACCCGGTGGTGCCGGCGCAGATCACCACCATGCCGCCGGGCTGGCAGAGGAACACACTGGTCGGAATCGTCGCGGCACCAGGGTGTTCGAAGACGATTGCCGGGTCCTCCCTGCCGCCGGCGACCTCCCAGAGGCGTTTGCCGAATGCGCGAGCTCCCGCGGTCCAGACCTTCTGACCCGCCGCATCGTCAACCAGAGGAGGCACGCCCCAGTGGTCGAACTCCTTGCGATTGATGTAACCGATGGCCCCGTACTTCATGGCGAACGCGCCGCGGTCCTCGTCGGAAACCACTGCAACTGCGCGTCCGCCGGCCTCGCGCACCAGTTGGCAAGCCTGTGTGCCAAGGCCGCCCGAACCGCCCCACACCAGCACCAGATCGCCCTCTGCGACGGTGTTACCCGCCCAACCGTGCAGCATGCGGTACGCGGTCGTGCCGACAAGTGTGGGCGCAGCCGCCTCGGCCCAACTCAGGTGAGGGGCCTTCGGTAGAACCTGGTGCGCCTGCGCACGAGCGAACTGTCCGAACGAGCCGTAGTTGGTGTCGTATCCCCAGATCTTGGCACTGGGCGCGATCATCGGATCGCGTCCGGCCGCAATCCACTCGTCATCGGCATCCCACACTCCGGGGTGCACGACGACCTCGTCGCCGACCTGGATCGACTCGACGCCGGGGCCAACGGCATAGACGATTCCCGCCGCGTCGGAGCCACCGATGTGGAAATCCTCGGTCTCACCGCGACGCTGCCTCGTGGCGACCTGATCGACCGGGTACCCCCGTGCCGCCCACACGTTGTTGTAGTTGACGCCGGCGGCCATGACCGCGATCAGGACCTCACCGGCCCCCAACGATGGTGTGTCGACCACCTCGTGCGCGAACGCTGTAGCAGGATCCCCGTACCGTGCGGGTCGCACTACCTGAGCGTGCATGTCCTTCGGCACCACACCGAGGGGTGGCAGGGTTCCTACATCAACCGCGCCGACGTTCGGATCCGACACAGACTGTCGTTCCATGGCCTCGCTCACGAATGATCACTCCTATTCGATAGTTGTATTGCGATGAATCTGTGGGAAGCCGCGTCATCCGCCAGGTTTCTTGCTGCGACTTTTGGAGCCTCCTGGGGCGATGCCTTCGGGCTCCATTTCGGTGTGGTCCGAGTCTCAGTCATGACCTAGATGTGAGCAATGACCAATACAGAGGAAGCCTCTGCAGATCTGCACACCCGCTGCTTGACAGCCATTTTGTGCCGTGACGCCAAGGGGATTGGCTATAGTTGACCAAGCGATTGCCGCAGAACTATCGAAGGATTTGGCTTATCCGATGATCTCGGCTGACGATCTGAGGGTTTTTCTCGAGGTCGCACGGCGACGGCGCCTCACCGAGGCAGCCAAGTACCTCCAGGTCAACCACACGACTGTCAGCCGGCACGTCACACGTTTGGAGCAAGCCGCGGGCAACCGCCTGTTCGACCGTCAGGTCGATGGCTGGACACTGACCGAGGCCGGCACTCATCTAGTTGTGCATGCCGAGGCGATCGAAGCCGCACTCCTTGCCGCACAAGAGGAATGCTCGTCGATTGGACCGTCGCTCACGGGGCACGTGCGAGTGATCGCTCCCGACGGATTCGGCACGTACATGTTGCTGCCGGAACTGGGCGAACTCCGGCGCCAACACCCCGGGCTCATCGTGGAGGTCGTCACCGCCAACCGGCACGAGTCCCTGACCCCGCGCGAGTTCGACGTGGCTGTCACGATCGAGCGGCCTCGGGCTCGAGCGGTCGACGTCCACAAGCTCACGGATTTCACCCTCGCCTTCTATGCCTCCCCCGACTACCTGGCAAGCCACAGCGAGATCACCACGGTCGACGATCTCTATGAACATCCCCTGATCTGGTACGTCGACGACGCTCTGGAGGACAGCACATTCAATTTGCTCTACGAATTGCTGCCTCGTGCACAGGCGCACATCCAAACGAATTACATCGCCGGCCATATTGAAGCCGCTGCCGCCGGGTTGGGTATCGCATTCCTGCCGACATTTATCGGCGACGTCAGCCCCCACCTTCGCCGACTGCACCAGATCGAGGCGAAAGTCGAACGTAGTTATTGGATGTCAATACCGCGCGATCTCGTCCGGTTACCCCGAGTGCGACTAGTTGGCGCTCATCTCACCAAGCTGATCGCCGAGAACAGAGTCGGCAGTGGTGACGCGGCCCGCCTCGGACCTCGGACTGCCAGCCGACTCGCATAGCGGCTCATGACAACACCATCAGACGACATTCCACTCCTGAGGCGTCCAGCTTGGCGGTCGGGATAACCGGTCGGGATAACATTGTCGATCGCTGCACGCCGATCGAGGGAGCTTCATGTCGCGGTCGAGGTTCTACCTCACGTGCGGCGCACTCGGTATTGCCTTCATTGTGTTCGCTGCGTGGTTGATCGGCGAGTGGGGCGGACCGTCGACGGTGGTGATCGTCAGCAATGTCGGCACGTTACTGGCCGGCGGATTCGCGGCCACGTGCGCGGGCATCACGGCACGATCGAGTCACGGCCGTCAACGACAGGCCTGGAGCGCCCTGACCGTCGCATTGACGGGCTGGTTCTTCGGCGACGCGATCTGGGTGTACTACGAGTTGGTGCTCGCCGTGGGCACTCCGTTCCCGTCTCCGGCCGATGCGGGGTATCTGCTCTTCTCGATCGCGGCGTGCGTCTCATTGATCCTGCTGCCGATCGGCAGCGTCGGACAGTCGCAGACACGGCTGGTCCTTGACGGGCTGACGGTTGCCTGCTCACTGTTGGTGATCTTGTGGACGCTCGGTCTCGACGACGTCTTCCACCGCGGTGGCGAGAGCCGGTTCGTGTTCGCCGTGTCGGTGGCCTATCCGATTTTCGATCTGGTGCTCCTGACGGTGGCACTGCTCATCCTGACGCGTGCCCGTGTGGGTCAGCGTGCGGTGATCACGGTGTTCACCCTGGCCATGGGCGTGATGGCCTTGTCGGACAGCGCATTCGTGCTCATCAACGCCGACCAGCGATACGCCAGCGGTGGCCTGCTCGATATCGGTTGGGTGGCCGGACTGCTACTGCTCGGCGTCGCGGCGTTGGTCGGGCTACGTTCCAAGCACATCGAATTCGGACTGGCCAGGCCCCCCTCCCGAACAGCCTTGTGGCTGCCGTACCTGCTGTTACCGGTCGTCACGATATGCACCGTCCTGAGCGAGAGCTCAGCGACACTGCTGATCACGGCACTGTTGCTCGTGTTGGCCGTCGTGGTCCGGCAGTTCCTCATGGCTGACGAGAATCGGCGACTATTGGCGACGGTCGCCGAGCAGGCTTTCCGGGATCCACTGACGAAGCTGGCGAACAGGGCCCTCTTCCAGGATCGCCTCAGCCATGCGGTCGCCTTGCAGATCCGGGATGGACGCAGCGTGGCGGTGCTGTCGATCGATCTGGACGACTTCAAACTCGTGAACGACTCGCTAGGGCACCCATCCGGCGACGCCCTCCTGAAAGCGGTCGCCGAACGCATCGTTGACAGCGTGGGCGCAGGCGATACCGTCGCCCGGGTCGGTGGCGACGAGTTCGCCGTCCTGATCGAGGACGGTCCTGAGCCATCGCTGGTCGTCGCGCACCGCATCTTCGACGCTTTCGACGCGCCGTTCACGGTTGACGGGCACGACGTTTTCATGCGCCCCAGCGTCGGCGTGGCAGCTGGCGTCGCCGACGGCGATCCCGAGGCATCTGCCGACACCCTGCTCAAGCACGCGGATCTCGCCATGTACGCGGCGAAGCGAAGCCAGCACGGCGGTGTCGCGGCCTACACCACGGATATGCAGCTGATCGATGTACGGGAGGTGGATCCGCCGCGAGACCGCGACATCGCACCGCGTCGAAACGGCTCGGCGGGACTTCAACTCTTCGCGCAGCTTCGCCGCGCCATCGACCACGGTGAGCTGAGTTTGGTCTATCAGCCGAAATTCACCGTCGCGACGGGACATATGACGGGCGTGGAGGCGCTGGTGCGGTGGGAGCATCCGGAACGCGGCCTGATGCTCCCGGGTGAGTTCCTTCCGCTCGCGCGGCAGAACGGCCTCATGGGTGCGCTCACCGATGCGGTCGTCTATCGAGCGGTTCAGGACGCGACCGGATGGCGCAGCGCAGGCACCGACGTACCGTTCGCCGTCAATCTGTTCCCACCGTCGCTCGGTGACTTTGAGCTACCGGGCCGGCTCACCCGGATCGTCACGAACGGCGGGCTCGACACGGACTGTCTGACCGTGGAAATCACCGAGGACTTCCTGCTCGGCAACACCCGGCGCGCGCGCAAGGTCTTGGAGATGTTGCGCGAGTTGAATATTCGGGTGTCGATCGACGATTTCGGCAGTGGCTACTCAGCGCTGAGCTACCTCAGGGAGCTGCCGATCGATGAGTTGAAGCTCGATCGGGAGTTCATCGCGCCGATGCTGTCCGACGACCGTGCAGAGGCGATCGTGTGCGCGATAATCGACTTGACGCACAGACTCGGAATGACGTGCGTCGCCGAGGGCGTCGAGGACGCGACCACCGCAGCCAGGCTTGCTGAACACGGCTGCGACATCATTCAGGGCTACTACTGCAGTCCGCCGATAGGCGCCTCGAGTGTCCTGGGCATAGGACCGCTCTGGCTCGAAGGCATTGGGCGAGCGAAACCTGCCCTCAGTCCGCAAACCTGAACTCGCTGAATCGTGTGTTCCCGTCACTCACCAATCAGCGAGTGACGGGCCAGCCCCAGACGGACATGTCGCCGCGTGGGTACTCCATGCACACGTCGGTGGCCTTGGCCACCACGCCCTTGTTGTTGAAGAAGATCTTCGCCCAGTTGCCCCATCGGGTGGCCACCTGCTCGTAGTACACGTTGGTGGCGGTGTTCTCGGAGTACTGGCGACGACCGGCGGCATCCAGCGAGTAGAACCAGTGGATGCGGTCGACAGCCATCTGCTGGATCTCCGGCGGCCGGTTGTTCTTGTCGATGATGTAGCGCTCGAAGTAGATCGGGCTGGTGTCACGCGCGGCGGCTAGGAACTGCTCGGCGTCACACTGGGTTTCGATCTGCCGCTTCGGGATCGGGTAGTCATCGGTCGAGTCGGCGGACGCCGGCCTTGCGGGCGTTGCGAGGATCGCGGCCGAGGCGGCTGCGGCCACCGTTAGCGCGCCGGCCCGCAACAGCCATCGAGCGGTCTTCCCTCTCATCGGGTTCTCCTCATCGGATCGTAGGCGCGGCCGCTGCTTGCAGCGTCGTCGTCTGGTCGGGGCAGTACGTGGAGATCGCCGCACCGAGGAACTGCCACGTCTGGTCGGTGGACGTCGTTCGCGGCAGGTTCGTGGACAGGAACGACGCCGAATAGAACGGAGCCAATCACCACACCCATTCGCATACCCATCTCCTAGCTTCCGAGCGACTGTTGTGGGTGCTGCTGAATGGACGGCCAGGGCTGGGGTTTGGGCACGGTCCGAATGTTGCGTGGCCACCAGAACCAGCGGCCGAGAAGCGTTGCAACCGAGGGCGTCATGAAGGACCGGATGACCAGGGTGTCGAACAGCAGGCCCAGCCCGATGGTGGTACCGACCTGTCCCATGACGGTGAGATCACTGACCACCATGGTCATCATCGTGAACGCGAAGACCAATCCGGCGATGGTCACCACGGAGCCCGAACCACCCATGGTCCGGATGAGACCGGTGCGCATCCCGGCATGGACCTCCTCCTTGAGCCGCGAGACAACCAGCAGGTTGTAGTCGGCACCCACGGCGAGCAGGATGATGACGGCCATCGGCAGCACCATCCAGTGCAGGTTGATGCCCAGCAGGTACTGCCATAGCAGGACCGACATTCCGAACGACGCACCCAGCGAAAGCACCACGGTGCCAACGATCACCGCCGCCGCGACTACGGCGCGGGTGAGAATCAACATGATGATGAAGATCAGGATGATGGCCGCGATGCCTGCGATGATCAGGTCGTACTGCGTGCCGTCGGCCATGTCCTTGAACGTGGCCGCCGTCCCGCCGAGGTAGATGCTCGAGCCCTCCAGCGGTGTGCCCTTGATAGCCTCCTTCGCCGCGAACTTGATGGCATCGATTCGCTCGAGGCTCTCGGGCGCCATCGGATCACCCTCGTGGTTGATGATGAACCGCACGGCATGCCCGTTGGGCGACAGGAACTGCTCCAGGCCGCGTTTGAAGTCGGGGTTGGTGAACGCCTCCGGCGGAAGATAGAACGAGTCGTCGTTCTTGGCCTTGTCGAACGCCTCCCCCATCGCGGTGGAGTTCTCCTGCATCTCGCCCATCTGTTGCTGCATGTTGTTCTGCGACTGATGCATCGTCAGCATCATCGACTTCATCGACTTCATCGTCTCGACCATGGGCGGCATCAGCGCAACCATCTTCGGCATCAACTCGTTGAGCCGGTCCATGTTGGGCATCATGGCCTGGATGTCGTCGGTCATCGAGTTGACGCCATCGATGGCGTCGAACATCGACCGAAGCGTCCAGCAGACCGGGATGTCGTAGCAGTGCGGTTCCCAGTAGAAGTAGTTGCGCAGCGGCCGGAAGAAGTCGTCCAGGACCGAGATCTGGTCCCGCAGTTGGGCGACGGTGACCGTCATGTCCTTCATGCTCGCCACCATGCTGCTGGTGGTCTCGGCCATCTCTGTGGTGATCGCCGACATCTTCTCCATGGTGTCGATGGTCTTCTGCATGTCCTCGGCCTGGACGAGCATGTCGTCCATCCGCTCCAGCATGTACTGCTGGTTGAGCACCTGGGTGGTGCTCTGCTGGCTCATCGCGAACGGGATCGACGAGTGCTCGATCGGCGTGCCCTTGGGTCGGGTGATGGTCTGGACGCGTCCGATCCCCGGTACACCGAAGACAGCCTTGGCGATTCTCTCGATCACCAGGAAGTCGGCCGGATTCCGTAGGTCGCGATCGCTCTCGATCATCAGCATCTCGGGATTGAGACGCGCCGGCGAGAAGTGCCGGGCGGCAGCGGCGTGACCCAGATTGGACTCGGAGTCGGCGGGGAGGTACTTGCGGTCGTCGTAGCTGGACTGATAGCCGATCAGCGCCAGCAGGCCGACCAAGGACACCACGATCGTGGAGACGAGGATCGGACCGGGCCAGCGGACCACTGCCGCACCCATCCTGCGCCAGGTGCGGACGGCCATCTGCCGTTTCGGTTCCATCATGCCGAACCTGCTGGCGACGGTGACGACGGCCGGTCCGAAAGTCATCGCCGTGGCGATGAGCACCAGCATCCCCAGCCCCAGCGGGACGCCCAGTGTCTGGAAGTACGGCAGCCTGGTGAAGGACAGGCAGAACGTTGCACCGGCGATCGTCAACCCGGATCCGACGATCACGTGGGCGGTTCCACCAAACATGGTGTAGTAGGACATTTCTCGGTCCTCACCGGCACCGCGCGCTTCCTGATATCGACCAGTCAGGAATATCGCGTAGTCCACGGCGATCGCGATCGCCAGCGTCACCAACAAACCGGTGGCGAACGTCGAGAGACCAATCAGTTCGTGATAACCCAGGAATGAGATCACCCCGCGCACGGTCAACAGGCTGACCACGACCATGACCAGGATCAACAGCGTGGTGACGATCGATCGGAAGAAGAACAGCAGCATCACCGTGATGACCAGGAAGGTGAGCGCCTCGACCACTCGAGTACTGGAGTGGCCCGCCTCCTCCTGTTCGGCCGACAGCGCCGAGGCGCCAGTCAGGAAGGCCGACACACCGTCGGGTGCCGGCATGGTCTCCAGGAGGTCGCGTACGACGTTGACCGACTCGTTGGCCTTGGCCTCGCCCTGGTCGCCGGCCAGGTTGACCTGTAGGTACACGGCCTTTCCGTCGGCGCTCTGCACACCGGAGGCGGTCAGCGGATCGCTCCACAGGTCCTGGACGTGCTCAACGTGCTCGGGGTCGGCGAGCAAGCGTTCGATGAGATCCGAATAGTACTGCCGCGCAGGCTCTCCGAGCGGATCCTGGCCCTCCAGCACGATCATCACCGAGCTGTTGGACTCGTACTCATCGAACACCGTGCCGATGCGTTGCATCGCGATGACCGCGGGCGCCTCCTGCGGGCTCATCGACACCGAGCGCAGCTTGCCGACGTCTTCGAGCTGGGGCACTGAGATGTTGAGGAATGCCGCGAGCGCGACCCATCCGATGATGATCGGCACGGACAGCTTGCGGATCAGACCGGCCACCCGACCGAAGTGAAGGTGCGTGGGCTTGGCCACCTGTAGCTGGTCGGTGGGCGCGTCAGCGCTGTGGGCGCTCACGCGGACTTCACGATGCAGTAGGTGGCGGCGTTGGTGCCCTTGGTCACGCGTTCCTCGCGGAGTTCGTCATCGACGAACACTCGGCAGCCGAGATAGTCCGTCCGTCCCTGCGCCACGATGTTGGCTGCCGCCGACGGTGCGGTGGTCGACAGCGTGATCGACCACGGCAGGACGACACCCTTTGCCTTCTGCGGCTTGCTCTCCAGGTCGACGTAGTTCACGTCGACCAATTCGCCTTCGGGGCCGAAGATCTCGTAGCGCACAACCTTGGGGTCGAACGGCTCGGCGTCGTCGGCGAAATTGGTCGGGG
This sequence comes from Mycolicibacterium sp. YH-1, assembly GCF_022557175.1. The sequence continues at coordinate 4,769,211 of NZ_CP092915.1, forward strand.
CGACGAGAACACCCTCGGAACCGAAGATCCCGCGCACCTTCTGAACGGCGAATGCCCCGACGGCAAGAACCACCACGACGAGCAGTGGAAGCCACGCCCGTTTCACCGCTCGCATATGCGCTCCTTCAAGGAATCGAGATCAGCCGTGTGCGCACCACAAAATTGGTCTGCCTAACGACTAACTACTTCTGACCGATTGGCAGACTATAGCGCAGTCGAACGGCTGGCAAACGGTGAGCTGAGTTACAGTCATTTGACGACTGGGACACCGCGAAGCTGGGAGGGACATGGCAAAGCCCGTGGCAGCCCGCGGCCTGGCACGCGAAAGAGTTCTCACGGCGGCGCTCGAGTTGTTCGCCGAGCACGGTGTGAGTGGCACGTCGCTGCAGATGATCGCCGACCGCCTCGGCATCAGCAAAGCCTCGGTGTACTACCAGTTCCCGTCGAAGGACGACATCGCGATCGCGGTCGTCATGCCGATGTTCGAGGACCTCGACCACGTGGTCAGAATCGCCGAGACCGTCCCGTCACCGGAGACGCGCCGCGAGGTGGCCATCGGAGGCCTCGTCGAGCTGGCCATCCGACATCGCCGGACATCGGCGGTCTTCCACGGCGACCCGGCGGTCATCCACCTGTTCGAAGCGCACGAAGAACTCAAGCGCCCGGTGAACAGGCTCAATGACCTCATCGTGGGCCCCGAGCCCGACACGGCGACAAGGGTTTCGGTGGCGATGGCAATCGCCGGGATCTACACGATCGTCGGCGACCCGCAGCTCGCCGAGATTGAGGACGCGGAACTGCGCGACATCATGCTCGCCTGCGCAAAGCGGTGCATCGCCAGCTGATTGCGAGGTTCCAGGCCGAGCATCGCGACGGATTCTTGGGATCGGTAGCCGTTTCGGATGGCTGTACTTGCTGTCATGCCGACGCCACCGAGGCGCGCATGACGGAAGGAATCAAGCAATGAACACCGTTCTCGCCCGCATCCAAGAACAGGTCAACCGCGTCGATCGCTCACGGAGCCTGCTGATCGGCATCTCCACCGGCCTCATCGCCCTGTGGTCGCTTTACCGCGTGTTCTGGCTGTTCTACTCGATGTCCGTGCTCTCCGGTGTCGGCTACTCCTCCGGATCGCTGGTCATCTCCACACTGTTCTGGGGCGCAGTGGGCGTCGCCACGGCAGCCGTCTCAGCCGCCTTCCTCATCCGTTACCTCAAGCACACCTGACCACGACCAGCCTCCAGAATCGCCGGTCGTGGACGGACGCACGCGGGGGCGTTCGTCCGCGATCGCGCTGGCGCTCAGTCCGCGCTCCGCTCATCGGCGAGGAACTTGCTCATGTGGACGAACCCGTTCTGCCGCCGTGCCAGATAGGCCCACAGCCCAACGATGAGCGGCAGCGGTCCCAGCGCGGCCCACCACCGCGCCGATGCGGGCAGCAGCTCAGCGATGAACTGCTGTCGCGGAGTCTCATCGACCATGGGTGGTAGCCAGTCGTTCAACAGAATCGCGAGTATCCGGGTGGTCTCGAACGGGCCGACAACGGTGGACATCGACCACCCCAACGACGCGATGAGCAATGCCCACGGCCACGCGAGCAACAGCGACTGGTCATCGACGATGTCGGCGGCACAACGAATGGACTCCGCGACGAACGCGATCGACAGCGCCGCCACCAGACACGCCACCTGAGCGGTCAGAAGGTCGTCGAGCACGCTGTTCGCGCGTTCCGCACCCTGCCTGTTCGGCAGCCCGATGGCCACCGACAACAACCCCGCCACGACAGCGAGAAGCGCTATGCGCCCGGTGATGTCCTCGATCCGGTAGAAGGACTCGACCATGGTCCGGACCACGAGCCGAGACGCCGCCCGCGGGTTCGTGCGATAGAGCACCATGACGACCACGCCCGACAACACATTGGCCGTCAGCCAGGCAACTACCGCCGTGCAGATCGCGGTCAGCGCGAACGACCCCGCTAGCGGCACGAGCACCGAGTCGGCGTCGGCGCTGCTACGAACGACGATCAATGGCACCGCACCAATGGCGAGAACCCCGAGCAGGCCGAGCAGCAGCGGGAGGCTGAAGGCTGTGAGCTGTGCCGCGTCCAGGTCAGGGTCGCGGTGGCGGATCGCCGCGAACTCCCCCGACAGCACGGCACGCGCGTGTCGAAATGACGCTCTGCCAGGCACAACGCGATCGTAGGGAATTGCGGGACTTACGTTGCCTTTACCGAGAACCTCACTCCGACTGGGGAGTGACGAGGAACTTCTCTCCCGTCGCGCGCCTGACGTAGGAGGTGAACGCGTCGGGTGCGAGCATGCCGGCCAGTGACACCTCTCGGGTGTAGGTGCTGGCGAACGTCGTGGTGAGTTCCGCAGCCACCCTCGCTCGGAGCCGGCCGATGGTCTCGGCACCGGCGCCGGCAAGGAACGGGGTGAGCAGCCACCCGCCGAGACCCCACGCCATGCCGAAGTTCCTGGTCAGAATTGTCGGGCCCGTGTCGAGCCCACCGTAGATGTACACCTGCTTGTGGACGGACGAGCCGTAGCGTGAGTACTCCGCGGCGGTCGAGGAGGCCGCTGCCTCCATGCCATTGAGGATTTGACTCGCCAGTGTCCCGCCACCCGTGGCGTCGAACCCGATCGTCGCGGACGTCGCCTTGAGCGCCGCGACGAGATCCGTCGAGAACGACGGTGATGCCGTGTTGCAGACGTGAACCGCGCCCAGCGCGCGCAGCAGCTGCTCCTGATCGGGCTTGCGGACGATGTTGACCAGCGGCACCCCATCCTTCTGGCACACCTTGACCAGCATCTGGCCAAGATTCGAGGCCGCAGCGGTGTGCACCAAACCCGAATGGCCTTCGCGCCGCATGGTTTCCAGCATTCCGAGCGCCGTCAGAGGATTGACGAAGGACGACGCCCCCTCTCTCGCCGTCGCACCGTCCGGCAGGACGAGACACGACGCGGCGTCGACCGCTCGGTACTGCGCGTACATCGCGCCACCCGCGATGCCCACCGTCTTGCCGAGGAGTGCCTGCGCCGTTGGCGATGACCCCGCGGCCACGACGGTGCCCGCCCCCTCATTGCCCACGGGAAGCGGGACGTCGACGCGCGCCGACAGTCCCGCCAAGGCGCCCTCGCTCAGCGGTGCCGTGACGACGGGACGCTCCGGGGTGCCCCCGACCGTCGCGTTGGCCATGTCCGCGCCGGCTGTCAGCAGGGCCAGGTCCGACGGATTGATCGGCGAGGCCTCCACGCGGACCAACACCTCGTTGGCGGCAGGGGTGGGTACTGGAACGTCCTGCAGCGAGAGTTCCAGCGTGCCCTCCGGCGTCACCAACGAACGCAATTCGAGTGCAGTATCAGGCAAGTCTTCGGTCATGAACGGTGCCTCGTTCCTGTCATGGACATCTCATGACAGTGTGAACCCACGATGGAGTCGCAGATCCTTTTCGAGCCAGAGGTCGCGGAGTTCGAGGTGGCCGATCCGGCGGACGCGTGGACACAAGCCGGGTTCAGTGTTGATCTCGGCGGGGTTAGTTCCGGCGGAGGCGCCGCTGCCGTCTGCTGGGTCGGCGGCGTCGGCATCCGCCTCGTCGGGCGTGACCGCGGCACCGGCATCGTCGGGTGGTCGTTGCGCGGCCTGCCGCCGGACGGCTCAGTGCACGACCTCGACGGCATCCCGACGACGAACGCGGGCGAGGTGCCTCCCACTGCGACCGGCCACCCGAATGGCGTCACCGCGATCGACCACGTCGTACTGCTGTCACCTGACCTGGATCGGACGGTCGAGACGCTTGCCGCGATCGGCGTGAACCCGCGCCGGGAACGCGACACTCACCTCGGGGGACGACCGATGCGGCAGATCTTCTTCCGACTCGGCGAGGTGATCGTCGAGGTCGTCGGCTCCCCGGAGTCGGCGACAGAGGGTCCCTCCACTCTGTGGGGGATGACGTTCACGGTCGTGGACATCGACGCGACGGCCGCGTACTTCGGCGACCGCACGGCGCCGGTCAAGGAGGCGGTGCAGCCCGGACGCCGCATCACCACGCTGCGGCATCGCGAGTTCGGGATGTCGGTCCCGACGGCACTGATCTCGACGCCCGCGCGTCGCTGAGCCGACCGCACGCCTCAGTGCCTATCCTCTGAGCTCATGGGCGAGTCCGTTGACGACACAGTGGTCATTCACACCGACGGCGGGTGCCGACCCAACCCCGGCCCCGGCGGCTGGGGCGCGGTGCTGCGCCAGCGTGGCCACGTCCGGGAGATGAGCGGTGGCGAGCCGGGCTCGACCAGTAACAACCGGATGGAGCTGACCGCGCCGATCATGGCGCTGGAGGCGCTCACCAGACCGGTGGTCGTGCACCTCTACACCGACAGCACCTACGTCCGAAACGGCATCACCAAGTGGATCCTCGGCTGGGAGCGCAACGGCTGGATGACCTCCGCGAAGCAGCCGGTGAAGAACGTCGACCTCTGGCAGCGCCTCCAGGCGGCCTGCGCACAGCACCAGGTGGAGTGGTTCTGGGTGAAGGGTCACGCGGGCGTCGCCGACAACGAGCTGGCCGACGAACTGGCGACTCGCGGTATGGAGGAGGCGATCAACGCCTCGCGTTGAGTTCGCCCGTCATCCACTAGGCCTTCAGGCGATCGGTGCCGAAGATGACCGCCGACCACACCGACAGAACCGCGGCAAGTGCCCACACCGCGATGAGGGCAGGCACCGCGCCGACGTCACCGTGCCCCAGTACGCCGATCCGCTCAACCTGGACCAACCAGAAGACGGGGTTGACTCGACTGATCACGTTCCAGACCCCGGGCAGTTGCTCAACGGAGTAGAAAACCCCGCCGAGGAATCCCAGTGGCAGCAGGATTATCGCCTCCATCGAGTACACGTGATCCAGCGACTTGGCCAGAGCGCCCGCGATGACACCGACCTGGCCGGCGACGAGAAGCACGGCGAGCGTGCCGAACACGAAGACGAACGGGCGTGCGACACCGGTGATGTGGCTGAGCGGCAGCGCGATCACCAGGACCCCGGCGCCGACAATCAGGCCGCGAACGACTCCCCCGGTCACCAACGCCGCGTTGATCTCCCACCATCGCAGAGGACTGGCGAAGACATCGTTGACGTACTTGTCGCGACGCGCCTCGAACAGGCTTGTCGTTCCGTTCACGAAGCCCACGGTGAGAATGGCCTGCGCGAAGAGCCCCGGGACGATGAACTGCCCGTAGGCGACACCGTCGATCGGCGCGATGTGCTGCCCCAGCGCCGCGCCGAAGACAATGACGAACAGGATCGTGGACAGCACCGGACCTGCGATGGCGTACTGCCAGATATTGAGGAACCGCAACACCTCTCGCTCGACCAACCACAGGAACGGGGAGCGCTCGGCTTCGAACGGTTCGTCATGGGGTCTGAGGTCATGGTGGCCGTGGACATCGGACCTGCTCATGACGTGGCTCCCGCAGTGATGATCCGGTCGTACACCTCGGAGATGTCACGCGCCCGGTAACGGTCGCGCAGCGACGACGCCGAGCCCCTGGCGACGATCCGACCCGCCGCGATCAGGGCGATCTCATTGCACAGCGCCTCGGCCTCCTCCAGATAGTGGGTGGTCAGCAGAATGGTGGTACCTGCTGCGTTGAGTCCCTTGAGCAGCGTCCAGATCTCCGCGCGCAGAGCGACATCGACACCCGCTGTCGGTTCATCGAGGATCAACAGGCGTGGCCGGTGAATGAGGGCGCGGGCGAGGACAAGTCGGCGCTGCATGCCACCGGACAGTTCGTAGGCTCTGCCGTCGGCCTTGTGGTCGAGTCCGAACCGCTCGAGCAGCTCGTCGGCGCGGTGGACGGCCGTCCTGCGTCCGATGCCGTGATACCCGGCGTGATAGACGAGCAGCTGCCGCACCGACAGGAACCGGTCGACGTTGATGTCCTGCTCCGCGAGCCCCATCAGACGCCGGGCCTCTCGGGTTCGGTAGTCGTGACCGAAGACGCGCAACTCGCCGGCGGTCGGTTTGACGATATTGCTGACCGATCCAATCAGCGTGGTCTTGCCTGCCCCGTTGGGGCCGAGCAGACCGAAGAACGCACCGTCGGGGAGTTCCAGATCGAGATCTGACACCGCAGCGAAACCACCGCGGTAGACCTTGCGGAGGCCCCGAATCGACAGCGCCGCAGGCACTCCATCAGCCATTGCGACGGAACTGATTGGCGGGAACCGCCAGCCCGTAGTGTTCGCGCAGCGTGGCGCCCCGGTACTCACGCCTGAACAGGCCCTTGTCCTGCAGAATCGGTACCACCGAGTTGATGAACGTCTCCAACTCGGACGGGAGTCCCGGCGCCATGATGTTGAAGCCGTCGGCTGCGCCGCCCTCGAACCAGGAGATGATGGTGTCGGCGACTTGTACGGGTGTGCCGACGAACGTGAAGTGTCCTCGTCCGCCACCGAGGCGGGAGAGGATCTCCCGCACAGTCAGGTTCTCGCGTACGGCCATGTCGATGATGAGGTCGGACCTGCTCTGCGAGCCCTGCAGAGTGGGCCGGGCAAGGATGGAGTCGGGCAGCGGCGAATCCAATTCGAACAGTGCGGGATCCACCTCGAAATTCCACGCCAGCTGCGCCAGCCCGTATTCGGGAATCCGGAGCTCGTCGTACCGCCGCGCCCGTTCTGCGGCCTCGTCCTCGGTCGAGCCGATGAACGGCACGATCCCCGGCAGCACGAGCAGCGCGTCGGGGTCGCGGCCAGCCGCCTTGGTCCGTGCCTTGATGTCGCGATAGAAGTCCGCCGCGCGCTCGTAGGTCTGATGCGCGGTGAAGATCGCCTCCGAGTGGCGGGCTGCGAAATTCTTTCCGTCCTCGGATGATCCGGCTTGGACCAACAGGGGGTGGCCCTGAGGCGGGCGTTCGACGTTGAGCGGCCCGGCAACTCTGAAGTAGCTGCCCACGTGATCGATGGCGTGTATTCGTTCCGGGTCCGCGTACTGGCCCGAAGCCTTATCGGCGACGACCGCGTCGACTTCCCAGCTGTCCCAAAGCGTCTTGGCGACGCCGAGGAACTCGTCGGCGCGTTCGTAACGCGCCGCATGGCTGGGACGGTCATCGAGTCCGAAGTTGGCTGCCTCGTCGGCACCGGCGGAGGTGACGATGTTCCAGCCCGCACGTCCACCGCTGACGTGATCGACCGACGCGAGCCGGCGGGCGAGGTTGTAGGGCTCGTTGTAGGTGGATGAGACGGTGGCGATCAGTCCAATGCGGCTGGTGTGCTGCGATAACGCGGTCAACAGGGTGAACGGCTCGAGCTGGCCCGGCGGACGGAACGCTCCGCTGCCCGTGAGCGCCGGACCATCTGCGAGGAACAGCGAGTCGAACTTCGCGTCCTCGGCCAGTCGGGCCAGCCTGATCCAGTGTCCGAGGTCGAAGTCCGCTCTCGGGTTGCTCTCCGGTAGACGCCAGGCCGCCTCGTGGTGGCCGGCCTCCATGAGGAAGGCATTGAGGTGCAATTCACGCCGCGGGGCGCCCATTGAGTGTCTCCATCGTGTGAGAATTACTGATTACTAGGACAATTGGGTGCTGTCGAAGCCGTCCGGCAAGAGATTGTCGGTGATGCTCGCGACGTCGACGGGCTTCTTGATCTCGCCGGCCTCGAGGAAGGCGTCGCTCAGATCCTGCTCGGCCTTGATGTCCTCCGGGAGAACCTGGGCGACCTTGAACGGGTAGGCGTCGACGGTGGCCCTGGCATCCTCGATGGGCACCCCCGTCTCCTTCGCGATGGCCTTCGCGTACTCGTCGGGGTTCTGCTGTGCCCAGTTGAATATGCGCGCGATCCGGGTGAGGACGTCGGTGAGCGCGGCACGGCGGGCCGGATCCCCGAGCGACTTGTCCGTCGCCACGTAGTAGTTGTTGACCTGGTCGATCGGCGGGAGGCCCTTCGCGATGATCCGGGCGCCGTCGCCGACCGCGATCGCCGACTGCGGGTTCCAGATTGACCACGCGTCGACCTTGCCGGTGTTGAATGCCGTGGCGCCCGCGGCCGGGCTGAGGTAGACGAGTTCGACGTCCTTTGGCGTCAGCCCACGCTCTTGAGCGCAAGTAGCGCGAGGCCGTGCGCGGAGCTGCCCTGCGGGATGGCGATCTTCTTGCCGCGCAAATCCGTCAACGTCTGAATCGGAGAATCCTTGGGCACGATGATGTTCTCGGCCGCCTTGGTCGGATCGGCACCGTGCTGGGTGGCCACGATCTTGAACCCGTACTGCTGCGCGGCCCCGGTGATCGGTGGCACCGTGCCGACGTAGCCGAGGTCGATATCGCCCGCGGCGGCGGCCTGTACCAACGGCGGGCCGTAGTCGAATCGGGCGAACTTGATCTTGTAGGGCGCATCGTCGAACGCGCCGGTGACCTTGGCCAGCTCTTCGCTGCCGTCGCCGCCGTTGTCACCGATGGTGAACGTGAAATCGCTCCACTCGGGGTGGGCCGCAGCGGTGGAACCGTCACCCGACTTGCTCAGTGGGCCTTGCTGGGCGGCGGGAGTTGAACTGCACGCAACCAGGACGGACGCCGCTGTCAGGAGCGCTGCGGCGCCGAGAATTCGGAAGGGTCTGTGGGACATGGGTTCTCCTGTGCTGGTGGTCGTGGGAGGGTCAGTGGGCGCTGGCGAGCCCGAGGTCCGCGAGAAGCGCCAGTCGGATCTCCTCGCGGGCGATGCTCGCCTCGCGGTCTGCGGCGGACAGCGTCACGCGGTGATCACTGCCGATCCGACCGTTGTTCATGACCACGACGCGGTCGGCGAGCGCGATGGCCTCGTCGACGTCGTGGGTGACAAGGAGCATGGACGCGTGGTGCGCGCGTCGCAGTTCGCGGACGAGATCGTGCATTCGCACCCTGGTGATCGCGTCGAGCGCCGCGAACGGCTCGTCGAGCAGGATCAGCTCCGGCTCGGCGACCAGGGCACGCGCAAGGGCGACCCGCTGCGCCTCACCGCCCGAGAGTTGTTTGGGCCAGGCCCTTTCACGACCGGTGAGGTGAACGTCGGCCAGGGCACTGCGGGCTCGTTGGTCTGCGTCTGGGCCGTGCAGGCCCACCGTGACGTTGCGCAGCACGCGTTGCCACGGCAGCAATCGATCACCCTGGAAGACGATGGCCCGTTTGGCCGGCACCTCGATGCGACCGCCATCCGGCCGATCCAGTCCGGCGAGGAGCCGCAGCAGCGTGCTCTTGCCGCACCCGGAGGGACCCAGGAGGACGACGAGCTCCTCGTCGTCGATCTCGAGGTCGAGGTGGTCGAGCACGGTGCGGTCACCGAACCGGCGCACCACCCCCTCTGCCGATACACCGGAGCGCCGGCGGGCGGCGGTCACATCGCCTCGTAGCTGGGTCGCCACCGCAGCAGGACGCGCTCCAGAATCCGGACGATCTGGTCGGCGACCAGGCCGAGGATGGAGTAGATCACGAGACCGACGAAGACCTGGTTGGTCTGCAGGTAGGTCTGCGCCTGGGTGACCAGGAAACCGAGTCCCTGGTTGGCGTTGACCGTCTCCGCGGCGACCAGGCCCAGCACGCTGTAGGCGAGCGAGAAGCGCAGCCCCACCAGGAAACCGGGCAGCGCGCCGGGCAGGAGAACCCAGGTGACGACGCGCCATCGCCCCGCGCCCGTCGAGCGCGCCATCTCGATCAGGCGGTGATCGACCCCGCGGATCGCGGCGAACAGATTGAGGTACATGGGCACACCCGCCCCGAAGGCGATCAGGAGGACCTTCGTCAACTCGTCGATGCCGAACCACACGATCATCAGTGGCAGCACCGCGAGCAGTGGGATGGTGTTCAGGATTTGGGCCAGTCCGTTGAACAGGTACTCCCCTCTTCGGAGAAAGCCGCCCAGTACCCCCGTCACGACGCCCACGCTCAAGCCGAGCGCGAGGCCGAGGCCCGCGCGCTGCAGTGAGATGGCGAGGTCGGGGCCGAGCACTCCGTCGTTCCACAGCTGAAGTGCCGTGGCGGCGATGTCAGTCGGGGCGGGCGCGTACAGCGGCGGCAACACACCGGTCAGCCCAAGCACCTCCCAGAGAATGAGGATCAGCGCGGGGGTGGTGTAGATGCCGAGCGGCCAGTGCAGCCGGCCCCACAGCGCGGCCCATGACGTCTTCTCTCGAGACTTTGTGGGCAGGAAGACGTCTCGCGCGCACCCGGGGCCGACGATCTCCGAGGCGGAGACGGTGTCCCCTCGTGTCGCCAGGCTGAGGTTCGTCATCGGGACTCCAGTCGGTCGGTTCTCGAACTCGGCGTGGCGCTTTGGCCGCCACGAGACGAGGTCTGCAGTCACCATGTCGCACATTTGCTCACTGGAAGAGCGATGAAATCGGCGGGATTCTAGAGATCTCTCGCCACGGTCGAGTCAGAGTGCGTTGCGCAACTCGGTGTAGGCACACACGAGGGCTTCGAGCGTGAAACCCCTGTTGAGACCACTCGGGTTGGGCAGCACCCAGGCGGTGACGCCACCGAATGTCGACGGTTGCCTGCCCCATTCGATGTCGGGCCTGGCAAGCATGGCCGACAGGGCGCGTTTTCCGAGGAACGCCACCACGCGTGGTTCGTATCGCCGGATCTTCGCCTCGAACGTCGGCCGTGCCCGCCGGAATTCGTGGAGCCCTATCTCACTGGCACGCTGAGTCGGCCGAGCCACGACCGCGGTGATGCCGCAGCCATATCTCAGCAGTTCGCGTTCGTCCTGCGGTCTCAAGCGCGTGTCCGTGAATCCGGCCTGATGCAGGACCGTCCAGAACCGGTTGCTTCGGTTCGAGAAGTTATGACCGTCGGCGGCCGCGCTGGACGCCGGATTGACACCACAGAAGATGACGTCCAGCCCTTCGCTGAGAAGGTCCGGGTCATATCCGTTCATCGAATGGTCCTGCCGTCCAGGCAACCGTCGGGCCGATGCCCGACGCCTCTGATGGTCTCGCAGAATCGTGCGCCGCGAAAACCCCACAACGCCTTGTCCAAAAGATGGAACTAAGGGGATTCGAACCCCATCCCTATACGCATTTTGACACTGTCAACCACATATCGATCTGATCCTGCCGGTTGCCTGACTACACTCCCCGCGCATGGGGGGACAGCTATGAGCGCGCCGGGATGGTATCCAGATCCCGGCCGGCCAGGACAGCAGCGTTACTACGACGGCAGGATATGGACCGACCACCGCGCCAGCACGCCACCGCCACCGCCACCGCCACCGAAGCAACCAGCCAGCACGAAGAAGGTGCTGCTAGTCGTAGGCGCACTCGTTGCGGCGATCCTGATCATCAGCCTCAGCAGCAAAGACGACTCGAAGCCAACGGCGACCTCGCCAGCCACGACTTACACGAAGACTGTCACGCCAACCAGCGCCCCCGACGCTACGGACCGGTTGTTCATCACAACGTTGCGCAATGAGGGAATTCCGGTGCGGTCGGAGGATGACGCAGTATTGAAAGCGCGGGCGCTGTGTCTCACCTTCGACAAGCATCCGGGGACGTCCATCGAAGAAGCGACCCTTGGTTTCATCACCAAAGTGGAGACGACTTTCACTCCGCAACAGGGTGCATTCTTCATTGGTGCCGCGGTAGCGGGGTACTGCCCCGAACATCGAACGTGGTAGTTCCAGACAATGCGCCTGACGAGCCGACGCTTCTGCCGGAGCAATTGAGGCTGCGACACAGTCTGTGTGCGTGGGGCGCGGCGCTGCGTCAGCGGGGCCACCTCCGGGAGATGAGCGGTGGCGAGCCGGGCTCGACCAGTAACAACCGGATGGAGCTGACCGGGCCGATCATGGCGCTGGAGGCGCTCACCAGACCGGTGGTCGTGCACCTCTACACCGACAGCACCTACGTCCGAAACGGCATCACCAAGTGGATCCTCGGCTGGGAGCGCAACGGCTGGATGACCTCCGCGAAGCAGCCGGTGAAGAACGTCGACCTCTGGCAGCGCCTCCAGGCGGCCTGCGCACAGCACCAGGTGGAGTGGTTCTGGGTGAAGGGTCACGCGGGCGTCGCCGACAACGAGCTGGCCGACGAACTGGCGACTCGGGGCATGCAGGAAGCGATCGCCACCGCGACAATCGGGGCCTAGTCAGCTGTCTAGGAATTGGATTGCGGTAGATACGAATTCGCGGTGGTACTGGAAGACTGCCCCATGGCCGGAGTTTGGATAGATCGTCAATTGTGAGCCCGCGATCCGTCGGTTCATGTCCTCAGAAAGCACCGTCGGGACCATGCGGTCGTGATCACCGTTGGCGATGAACGTCGGCTGCGTGATCGCGGAAAGGTCGGCGGGTGCGGAGCGTCCCCATCGTTTGATCGCCTTGAGTTGGGTTCGGAAGGCCTTCACGCTGATCTTCGCGTCCCTGTCCTCGGTGCGTTCACCGAGGCGTTCGACGAACGCACGAGAAGCGCGCTTGCCGACATCGTCGCGGTTGAAGAACAGGAATTCCTTGGGGTCCTTGCGCGTGAAGGTGGCCCGCAACATGTCGTAGTAGGTTGTCCCGGCGACTTTGTCGATACCCACTCCCCCCGCGGGTCCGGTTCCGGCGAGGATCAGTTTGCGGACGAGGTCGCGGTGTTTGATCACCAGCGCTTGGGCGATCATCCCGCCGAGGGAGAAGCCGAGGATGTCGACGACGTTGAAACCGAGCGCGGTGATGAAGGCGTAGGCGTCGTCGGCCATCGAGTCGATGGTGTCCGGCACGGAGCCGGTGGAGGCTCCAACACCGCGGTTGTCGAAGGCGATGACGTGGTGACGTTCGGCGATCGGATCGATGACGCGGGGATCCCAGTTGTCCAGCGTGGCAGCGAGATGGACCAAGAAGACGACGGGAATGCCGCCCCTGGGTCCGAGTTCGCGGTAGGCGTAGGTGACGCCACCCGCGGTGACGGTGCGCGACGGTGTGTGCGCATAGGACGTGATGGTGTTCATGACTGTCTCCTCGAGGTCCTTGGATGCGGCTAGGTGGCCAGGAATTGCAGAGCGTCGGGCACGAAGGTTCGGTGGTGCTGGAATACTCCGCCGTGCCCAGAGTTCGGGTAGATCTTCAACTGCGCGTTGGGAAGTCGACGTGCCATATCGGCTGAGTGGCTGCTGTCCACCATGAGATCGTGATCCCCGTTGGCCACCAGGACAGGGTGGGTGATGACGGAGAGGTCATCGGGATCGCACTTGCCGGCGTGCCGAATGGCCTTGATCTGAGCGATGCCAGCCTGAAGAGAGATCTTCTTGTCGCGGTTCTGTGTCCGCTCTTTGAGTCGGCCCAGGTACTGCGACGCGGCGCGCTTGCCTTCGGGACTGCGGGGGAAGAACAGGAAGTTCCTGGGGTCGCTGCGCGTGAGCGCCGCCTTGAGGTAAGCAGACCCGACGATGGTGGCCATCTTGTCGATACCGCCGGCGCCGCGCGGGCCCGTGCCGGCCAGGATCATTCGGCGGACGAGTTCCGGTGCCTGCAGCGCCACCATCTGGGCGACGCCGCCGCCGAGTGAGAATCCGAACAGGTCAACCTGCTGGACGCCCAGCGCACGGATGACGGCGATCGCATCGGTGCCCATCTGCTCGACGGTGGTCGGCACCGACCCTCCGGTGGCGCCGACACCGCGATTGTCGAAGGCGATGATGCGGTGGTGCGCGGCGATGCCGTCGATGATGCGCGGGTCCCAGTCGTCGAGAACCGCGGTCAGGTGGTGCAGGAACACCACCGGAATGCCTGAGCCGGTGCCGAGTTCGCGGTAGGTGAACGTCACGCCGTCGACGTCGATGGTGCGATTCGGTGCGTCTTTCCAGGTGCTCATTGCGGTGCCTATCGTCGGAATCATCTTACGATCGTAATATTATGACCGTAAGCTAACGTGCTAGTATTGGCAAGCACGAGATTCCACGAGGGCTGGGAGATAGCCATGGCGCCATCGGCCGCGGAACGCAAAGCCGCGACTCGACGCCGGATCATCGAGACGGCCAGCGAGCGCTTCAAGCAGGACGGCATCGACGGTTCCGGCATCGCCACCCTCATGTCCGATGCCGGCCTGACCAACGGCGCGTTCTACGCGCACTTTTCGTCCAAGGACGATCTCGTGGCCAACGTCGTGGCCGACCAGCTACGCGCCCAGCACAACAACCTGAGTTCATTACCCCCCGGCCGGCAAGCGCTTGAAGGATTCGTCCGCGACTACCTCTCGCCAGATCATCGCGACCATCCGGGCACCGGCTGCCCCAACGCTGCCCTACTCGATGAGATCGGACGTTGCGATGACGCCGTCCGGGATGCCTACACCGACGGAATGCAGTCGATCGTCGACGTCATCGCCGCGCACTTGTCTCCACGCGACCCGTTCGCTGCGCGCACCACGGCCTTAGGGCTGTTCACGGTTCTCGTCGCTACCTTGCAACTCGCACGCGCGGTCTCTGACCGACAACTGTCCGACGACATCCTCGCCTCCGGCATCTTCAACGCAAAGCTGCTCCTCGATCGCCGGCCTGAAGGGAGATGACCGCATGAAGGCATTCGTCGTCACTCGATACGGCAAGAACGACGTCCGCGCAGCCGACGTGACCGAGCCGAAGGTGGGTGACAACGACGTCCTGGTCCGGGTGAGTGCGGCCAGCGTCAACCCGCTGGACGTCATGGTCCGCAACGGAGAGTTCAAGCAGCTGCTGAAGTACAGGCCGCCCTTCGCGCTCGGCCACGACGTCGCCGGCGTAGTCACCGAGATCGGCGCGGGCGTCCGCGGTTTCAGCGTCGGCGACGAGGTGTATGCACGTCCTCGCGACCTTCGCATCGGGACCTTCGCCGAGTACATCGCGATCGACGAGAATGACGTTGCGCTCAAGCCCGCCGCCCTGTCTGTGCACGAGGCCGCTGCAGTCCCATTGGTCGCGCTGGCCGCTTGGCAGATCCTGGTCGAAAGGGCACACGTCACACCAGGGCAGAAAGTTCTCGTCCACGCCGGCGCCGGAGGGCTCGGGTCCACCGTCATCCAGCTTGCCAAGCATCTCGGCGCACACGTCGCGACGACGGCCAACGGCGCCCGAGCGGAACTGGTCCGAAACCTCGGAGCCGACGTTGTCATCGACTACACCACACAGGACTTCTCCCACATCCTGTCCGACTATGACCTGGTGGTGGACTCAGTCGGCGGTGAGAATCTGATGAAGTCGCTGACCGTGCTCAAACCCGGAGGCCTGGTGATCGGCGTCACCGGCCCACCCGACGCCGGATTCGCAAAACAACTCGGCGCACCCAAACCGTTCGAATTCGTGTTGTCGTTCCTCAGCCGCAAGGTGCGCAGAGCCGCCACGAAACTCGGCGTGAGCTACTCGTTCTTCTTCATGCATGCCAGTGGCACACAACTTCAGGAGCTTGCCGCACTGTACGACGCGGGCCACATGCGCCCCGTCATCGACTCAACCTTCACCTTCGACCAGACACTCGAAGCTCTCGCCTACGTCGAGAACGGCAAATCCAAAGCCGGCAAGGTCGTCGTCACGCTCGAGCGATAACCCGTGAGCGACGCTCAATCGAGACCTGTCCCACAAACGAGAAAGCCCGCCCTGACCGAGGTCAGAGCGGGCTTTAGTACGTGGAGCTAAGGGGATTCGAACCCCTGACCCCCACACTGCCAGTGTGGTGCGCTACCAACTGCGCCATAGCCCCTCAAGTGGTGCCTGTCGAAGTTACACCAACTGCTTCCACGGTTCAAAACAGCTGGTCACGGGACCTCTCCACCGGCCTCCGGACCCAGTGGGCGGGCCGGAGTGTGCTCCGTATCGCTGCGTGGCCGGGTCTCCGGTGCGAAAACCCAGAACACCGCCGCGGCCAGCAGGATGACACCGCTGACCGCGAACGCGGCCCCGTAGGAGAAGTGCAGCGCGATCTGCCCGACCGCGAGCGAACCGAGGATCGCACCGAAGTCCGACGTCATCTGGAATGTCGCGATGGCCGTGCCTCCGCGCGACTTGTTGCCCACGATGTCGGCGACGGCGGCCTGCTGTGGCGAGATGAAGATGCCGGTCGCCGCACCGGTGACGAATGCCGCGATCAGGAAGATGGGCAGCGAATCCGTGTAACCCACCAGCACGGTGGCGGCCGCGGCCACCGGCAGCCCGATCAGCAGGGGAATCCGCCTGCCGACCCGGTCGGATAGATAGCCGCTGGGCAACACGACGGCGACGTTCCCTATGGCGAACGTCGCCAGCGCCAGACCCGCCATACCCGGCCCGCGGCCCAGCACCTCGACGACGAACAGCGGGATCAGCGCGACGCGCAGGCCGAACGCCGACCAGCCCGTCGCGAAGTTCGAGGCCAGCGCCGCGCGGTAGGCACGGTTGCGCAACGCGGCGCGCACGCTGAGGGCCGGCTCGGTCTGCTCGTCCGGCGTCGCGAGCGACGACTTGCGCAGCGTGACGAACACCACCGCGGCGGCGACCAGTAGCGCGACGCCGTAGATGACGAACGGCATCGACAGGCCCAGGCCCGCGGTGAGGCTGCCCAGCACGGGCCCGCACACCGAGCCGACCAGGAACGCCGAGGTGAACATGCCGGACACCCGGCCGCGCGCATCGGGCGGCGAGATCCTGATCATCAACCCCAGCGACGACACCGTGAACATCGCCGATCCGAGCCCGCCCAGCGAGCGGAACAGGAGCAGCTGCCAGTAGGTGTCGGCGAAGGCACACGCACCGGTGGACAGCGCCACGATCAGCAGGCCACTGACGTAGACGGGCCGCTCCCCCAGCCGCTGCACCAGCAGGCCCGCGGGCGGAGCCCCGACCAGACGCATCAGCGCGAAGGCCGTGATGACGAAGGTGGCTGCCGCGATGCTGACGCCGAAGTGGCGCGCGTACTGCGGCAGCACCGGCGCCACCACGCCATAGCCGAGCGCGACGACCGCGTTGCAGAAAATGAGGACCCAGACCTCGCGGGGCAGCTTGGCCTTCGGCGCCTGCTGACCCGAATCAATGGCCTGCGTACAGTCGGCCTCCGCGTCAGAACTCACGCTATGACTGTATTCACCACCTCGCGGGCCGCCTCCTGCACCTCCGCCAGATGCTCCGGCCCCAGAAAGGACTCGGCGTAGATCTTGTAGACGTCCTCGGTTCCGGACGGGCGTGCGGCGAACCAGGCGTTCTCCGTGGTCACCTTGAGCCCACCCAGCGGGGCGCCATTGCCCGGCGCCGCGGTGAGCTTGGCGGTGATGGGCTCGCCGGCGAGTTCGGTGGCGCTCACCTGCTCGGGTGCCAGCTTGGCCAGCCGCGCCTTCTGCTCCCGGTTCGCCGGCGCATCGATGCGGGCGTAGGTCGGCGCCCCGTATTGCTGCGCCAGCTGGGTGTAGCGCTGTGACGGCGTGGAGCCGGTCACCGCCAGGATCTCCGAGGCCAGCAGCGCCAGGATGATGCCGTCCTTGTCGGTCGACCACACCGTGCCGTCGGTGCGCAGGAATGACGCTCCCGCGCTCTCCTCGCCGCCGAATCCGATGGTGCCGCCGAGCAGTCCGTCGACGAACCACTTGAACCCGACCGGCACCTCGATCAGCTTGCGGTCCAGCCCCGCCACCACCCGGTCGATGATGGAACTGCTCACCGCCGTCTTGCCGACGGCCGTGGCGCCCGGCCACCCGGGGCGGTGGGTGTAGAGGTAGTCGATCGCCACCGCCAGGTAGTGGTTGGGATTCATCAGCCCACCGTCGGGTGTGACGATCCCGTGCCGGTCCGAGTCGGCGTCGTTGCCCGTGGCGATCTGGTAGTCGCCGATCTTGCCGATGAGTGAGGCCATGGCGTTCGGCGAGCTGCAGTCCATCCGGATCTTGCCGTCGGTGTCGAGTGTCATGAATCGCCACGTCGCGTCGACAAGCGGGTTGACCACGGTCAGTTCGAGTCCGTGCGTCTCGGCGATGGCGCCCCAGTAGTCGACGCTGGCACCGCCGAGCGGATCCGCGCCGATGCGCACACCCTCCGCCCGGATCGCATGGATGTCGACGACGTTGGGCAGGTCCTGGACGTAGGCGTTGAGGTAGTCGTGGCGCTCCGCCGTCTGCATCGCGCGCGCCAGCGGGATGCGCTTCACGTCAGCGAGCCCGCCCCGCAGGATCTCATTGGCCCGCTTGGCGATAACCCCGGTCGCATCGGTGTCCGCGGGCCCACCGTTGGGCGGGTTGTACTTGAAGCCGCCATCGCGGGGCGGGTTGTGCGACGGCGTGACCACGATGCCGTCGGCCAGATCACTGTCCCGCCCGCGGTTGAACGCCAGGATCGCGTGGCTGACCGCTGGCGTCGGCGTGTACCGGTCGGCGGCGTCGACCATCGCCACCACGTCATTGGCGGCGAGCACCTCCAGGGCCGACCCCCACGCCGGCTCCGACAGCGCATGGGTGTCGCGGCCGATGAACAGCGGGCCCGTGGTGCCCTGCGCTGCGCGGTACTCGACGATCGCCTGGGTGGTGGCCAGGATGTGCGCCTCGTTGAACGCGGCGTCCAGGCTGGAGCCGCGGTGCCCCGACGTCCCGAACGCCACCTGCTGGGCGATGTCGTCCGGGTCGGGGGCCACCGTGTAGTAGGCGGTGACCACCTGGGCCACATCGATCAGGTCCTCGGGGCGCGCCGGTTGGCCGGCACGCGGATTGGCAGCCATGGCACGATTCTGCTCCTCATCGGGCGGTCGCACCGTCCCGGCACCGAGAATTCAACTGGCCACGGTGTCCGCCGGAACGATCAGCAGCGGCGTTTTGCGAATCCCGATCAGGCGGTGTGCCACCGACTGGCCGAATACGGTGTCGAGGAATGAGATCAGGCCACCGCGCGGGCTCCCGATGACGACCATCAGCGCCGAGTACTCGTCGGCGACCCTGGCGAGGAGGTCGGCCGGGTCGCCGTGCCCGCCGTGGTAGGTCCATGACGCGGCCAGCCCGTCCAGGAGCCGACGCGCCTCGGCCGCCTCGTCAGCGAGGGCGGTCTCCAGTTGCTGCTCCCAGTCGGCGGCATCAGGGTCAACGGGTGTGTCGTCGAGGTCGATGACGTGGACCACGTGGATGTGCGCCGTCAGTCGACGTGCCAACTCGACGGAGTAACGCAATGCGCCGGTGCTCGGACGATGTCCATCCCATCCGAGGACTATCGCGGCCCTCGGCTCTAGCCGGGGCTCTGGCCCCGCGCGGAATCGTGTGAGGGGGCCGGCGATTGACCGATACACGTCGCTCATGTGATGGCTCCTTACCTAGGACAGAGTCCAGGCCAATACCAACCCCGCGATACACGCGCCCACTGAGGTCACCAGCGAACCGACCGCGTTGGCGAGCGCCTTGATCGAGTGCCGCTGCTCAGCGAGTCGTACCGTCTCGAAGCTTGCGGTGCTGAATGTCGTGTAACCGCCGCAGAATCCGGTGCCGACGATCTGTTGCAGGCTGTGCGGGGCTCCGTCGAAGATCACCAGCCCGGCCAGTACCCCCAGCAGCAGTGACCCGGTCACGTTGATGATGACGGTGGCCCACGGAAACGACACGGTCCGGCGATGCTTCACCGCGGCGTCGATGAGGAATCGCAGGAGGGCTCCCGTGGCGCCGGCCAGCATCACGGCGAGGACCGTCACGACACCGACTCCGACCACGTTCTGCCGAGTCGGCCGGCGGCAACGATGCCCGTCCACGCGGCGATGATCCCCACGACGACGGTGCACACGCCGTACACGGCACCGAGTAGCACGTCACCATGACGCCCCAGCAATGAGACCTCGAGTGCCAGTGTGCTGTAGGTGGTGAAGGCGCCGCACAGGCCGGTGCCTCCGAACAGTCGGATGCGCTGTCGCCAGCCGGCGTCGGGACCGACCATGGCGAGCGTCTCCAGCAGCGCCCCGAGAACGAAGGCGCCGGTGATGTTGATGACGAAGGTGGCCCATGGCCAGGCCCCTGGCGGGGTGGGTACGGACTGCTCGATCAGCCAGCGCAGACCCGTGCCGATGACCCCGCCGGCGAAGACCCACGCCCACGCGGTCGGCCGAAGGTGGAGCGGACGCGCCGAGTCGGGGTCAAGGGGAAGCTCTGTGTGGGAATCCTGCCGTTCGGCGCCCATCAAGAATCCTCTCCGTCGGTATCGGAGTAGGAGCTATCAGCCGTCATCGGCGGTTCGGGTTCACCCAGGCGAGATCCATCGCCGCGAATGAGGCTATCAGTTCCCCTGTCCGGTGGGCAGGTTGGACAAGCCGGGGATTTGGCGTCCGTGTGGCGGAATCGATCAGCCAGGCACCCACCCAGCAGGGGTAAGCCTAGCCTTGCCTAAAGCGGGCATGTACGGTTTCCCGCCATGGGAACCTCTACGCCCGAGTCGGTCAGCGCCGCCCTGACCGAGATCTTGCGCGACGACATGAACGTCGACGTCAGCCGGATCACCCGCGAGTCTCACCTCATCGACGACGTGGGCCTTGATTCGGTGGCGTTCGCCGTCGGAATGGTGGCCATCGAGGACAAACTCGGTGTCGCGCTGTCCGAGGAGGATCTGCTGAGTTCCGAGACGGTCGGCGACCTCGAGGCTGCAATTCTCGCGAAGATCCCTGCTGCGCAGAACAACTCATGAACGTCCTCGCGTCGGCCCTGTCGGAGGCGATGCGAGGAGCCAGGACAGACCTGGTCGTTCTGGATTCCGACGACGGTTCGTGGGCGCACCATCCCTGGCAGGAGGTGCACACCCGGGCGGAGAACGTCGCGGCACACCTCACCGACGGCGACACCGACGCGGTGGGCCTGATCGGTGAGCCCAGTGTCGAGTTCCTCGCCGCCATTCCCGGCGCGTTCTTCGCGGGCGCGGCACTGTCCATCCTGCCCGGGCCGGTGCGTGGCGCCGATCCCGCGCAGTGGGCCCAGGCCACGCTGGCGCGATTCCGTTCCATCGGCGTGCGCACCGTATTGAGCCACGGCACCTACCTGGACCTGTTGCGCGGGCGCACAGAGTCCATCGCGGTGCACGACGTGACTCAGATCGCCAACCCGCATCGTTCGACGACCTTCCACGGCGCGGATGGCGGTGACGTCGCGATCCTGCAGGGCACGGCGGGCTCCACCGGCACCCCCAAGGCCGCCCGGATATCGCCCGCCGCGGCACTCGCGAACTACCGCGGGCTTATTCAACGGGTCAACGTCGATCACAACAGTCGAGCCCACAGCTGGCTGCCCATCTACCACGACATGGGCCTGGCCTTCCTGCTGACGAGCATGCTGGCTGGCGCCGACCTCTGGCAGGCCCCGACAACGGCGTTCGCGGGAAACCCGTTCGGCTGGCTGAAGTGGCTGACCGAGAGCCGGGCCACCATGACCGCGGCACCGAACATGGCCTACAACATCGTCGGCAAGTACGCCAAGATCGTCAACGACGACGTGGATTTGAGCCATATAGGGTTTGCGCTCAACGGCGGCGAACCGGTCGACTGCGCGGGCACCCAGCGCTTCGCCACCGAGATGGCCCGCTTCGGCTTCGACCCCACGGCGCTCTCCCCGTCCTATGGCCTCGCCGAATCAACGTGCGCGGTAACCGTTCCCACCCCGTTCTCGGGTCTGGTGATCGATGAACCGACGGTCCGCTCCGACGGCGGTCAATCGACCCGAACGTTCGCGGTGCTCGGTGAGGCCATCCCCGGCATGGAGGTCCGAATCAACGCCGACCAACCACGGGACACCGAGGTCACCGGACGCGAGGTCGGCGATGTCGAGGTGCGCGGCACGTCGCTCATGACGGGCTACGTCGGCGAGGCACACATCGACCCGACCGTGTGGCTACCCACCGGTGACCTCGGCTATTTCGTGGACGGCGGCCTCGTCGTGTGCGGACGGGTAAAGGAACTCATCACGGTGGCGGGTCGCAACCTGTTCCCCACCGAGATCGAGCGGGTCGCCGCACAGGTCACGGGTGTCCGCGAGGGTGGCGTCGTCGCAGTCGGCACCGATGAGACCTCGGCACGCCCCGGCCTGGTGATTGCCGCCGAGTTCAAGGGCACCGACGAGTCCGCGGCCCGCAGCGACCTGGTTGCCCGGGTCGCATCGGAATGCGGCGTGGTGCCAGCCGATGTCATCTTCATGAAGCCGGGAGCACTGCCCCGGACATCGTCGGGCAAGCTGCGCCGACTGGAAGTCAAGCGAAACCTCGAGAGAGCAGGCCGATGACGCTCGCCGAAGCAATGCCCATCCAGGACTTCAACGAGCTGCTCGACGTCGTGTTCGACGACCGCGTCACGCAATGGACCGCGGAGGCCGAGGAGACGGAACGCTTCCCGCGCAAACTAATCGAATACCTCGGCGAGGCTGGGGTGTTCGCGGCCAAGTGGCCGGCCGGCAACCAGCAGTCCGACGTCGCGAAGGTCATCGCGCTCGCCAGAAAGCTCGGGCACCTTGGCTCAGCCGGCATCGGAGTCGGTGTGGGACTGCATGACTCGGCCATCGCAATCCTGCGGCGCTTCGGCAAGTCGGACTACCTCAAGGACATCGCCGAGCAGGCCATTCGCGGCGAGGCCGTGCTCTGCATCGGCGCCTCCGAACAGTCGGGTGGATCCGACCTGCAGATCGTCGGTACCGAGGTGCGGTCCGCACGTGATGGCTTCGAGGTCAAGGGCATCAAGAAGTTCGTGTCGCTCTCCCCGATCGCCGACCACGTCATGTGCGTGGCACGCAACATAGATCACGACCCGAACAGCAAGCACGGCAGCGTTGTCGTCATCGCTGTCCCGTTGGCGCAGTGCGATATTCAGGCTCCGTACCGCAAGGTCGGCGCCGGACCGCTCGACACCGCCGCCGTGCATATCGACACCTGGGTGCCCGCCGACGCCCTGGTCGCCCGTGCGGGCATCGGCCTGGCAGCGATCTCGTGGGGCCTGGCGCAGGAGCGGATGTCGGTGGCAGGCCTGGTGTCGTCGTCTGCGCAGCGCGTCCTCGGAATCACGCTGGCGCGCATGATGGCCAGGCGGCAGTTCGGCCATACGCTCTACGAGCATCAGGCGTTGCGCCTGCGCATGGCGGACCTGCAGGCGCGCGTCGACATGCTGCGCTACGCCCTCGACGGTATCGCCGCGACGGGCAAGCTGGACCTGCGTACCTCCGCGGCGATGAAGGTCAGCGCCGCCCGCCTCGGCGAGGAGGTGGTCAACGAGTGCATGCACATCTTCGGCGGGTCCGGCTACCTGGTCGACGAGACCCCGCTCGGAAGATGGTGGCGGGACATGAAATTGGCGCGCGTGGGCGGTGGCACCGACGAGGTGCTGTGGGAACTGGTGGCTTCGGCGATGAAGCCCGACTACGACGGATACGCCGAGTTCAACCAGCTGCCCTAGTCGGGCGGCTGGGGAGCGTCCTCCGGCGTCCGCGGCAGCGCGTACAGAGCCATCCGCCGGTTCGCCATATCGTGTTCCCCGAGGAACGTGCAGTTCGCCCACTCGCAGATGGCTCGGGCGCCCGTGTTGCGGTGATCAGGGTCGAACATGATGCGCCTGCACTGCGGCTCGAGTTCGAAAAGGCTGGCCACCACGCGGGGTAGCAGGATCGGGGCGAACCCCCGGTTGACGAAACGCATGTCGGCGATCGCGGCGTGGAGGCCAAGGTCATACGGATCTGCGGTGTAGCGCGGCGCGATGGAGTCCTTGGCGGCTCGGTACACCTCGAGATAGGCGACGTCCTTGCCGCGAAACGCAACAACGAACGGACGCGAGTACTCCCCGGCGAGCTGAGCGCGCAGGTAGCCGCGCCACCAGTTCGGCGGGTTGTCGTACTCCCACGCCTCCGCGAGGTGCGGACGGTTCATCCACTCCGAGATCAGCTCGGCATCGGTATCGGCGTCCGCGAGCCGGAAGTGATACGGCTCGGCCAGCACCGGAGTGGGAGGCGCTGGGACTGAAGCCACCTGCGCGGTGATCGACGTCAGCTCACGCGGCAGGACGGGCACCGCTTCCTCAATTTCAGTCATCTCGACACCCGAGAATACCGGACCAGGTAAGGGTAGCTTTACCTACCTTGCAGTTGCCATCAGCTGCGCCGGTGAATCCAGCCCGTAGCCGCGGCGAGCGTCGGTAATCTGCAGTTCGGCGGCATTTGGGGGGACCGTGACCAACGAACGGCGAGTGCTCGAACTCCGGATTCACGGGGTGAACAATACGTCGCCCGAATCAATGCTGGGGCTTGAGCCCAACCTCATCGAGATGACCGCGGGCGATGCGCTGGGGAGCTTCTGGCGTCCCACCGAACAGGGTCGGACCAAGTCCGAGATTCCAGACGACATCGAGCGCGAGGCCTACTCGTGGGGCAGCATGGCACGCAGTTCCCTGGGCGGACCTTCGGGCTTCGGCAAGGTCCTGAGCGGACTGGCACGCGTCGGCTGGACACTGCTGCTGCCGTTCGGTCTGGTGAACGTCGCCTACTGGACCCGCAGGTTCGACAAAGGACGACGACCCGAACGACAACCGACACCACAACCGCCGCCCCCCGCGACCACAGACGGGGACGAGGACGCGGACGACGAGCAGGGCTGGACCCGTGGCCACGGCGCGGCGTCGCTGCGCGTGGCCGGGCTGTTGATCACGCTGATGATGGCGGTCACCGCTTCGGTCATTGCCCTCGACCTCATCGCCGTCCAGTGCTATGTCGACCTCAGAACGACCGCCGCGGGCGCGGTGGTGTTCGACCCGACGAAGGTATGCACCGTCCTGCCGTCGTGGCTGGACTTCCTGACGGGAATGGGTCAGGCCAGGCGGCTCGCGCTGCTCAGCCTGGTGCCGGTGCTGCTGATCGGCGCCCTGCTCGGCCTGAGCACCGCCACTCGGCTCCGCTACGAACAGCCCGATCCCAAGTCGCTCGACGCCGAGGCAGCCAATGCGACCACCACCTGGCCGCTGCTGTCCGCCAAGGGATTCTGGGCGCACCGGGCCATCACCCGCGTGACGGCCCGACTGCACGTCGCCGCCACGCTGATGCTCGTCACGCTCAGCACCGCATGGCACTACGCCTTCGGGTTCGGATCGGAGTGCACGCGACGCGGCCAGCTCTTCGGCACGGCCTGTCTCGAACAGGTCATGGCGGGTGACACTCGGGTTCGGGCTGAGGCACTCATCGTGGTGGCCGGAGTCCTTGTGCTCGTGCTCGTGGTGGTGAGCATCGTCAAGCGCAGCGACTACGCCGTCGACGTCCCGATGCCGAAGAACACCAGCCGCATGCGAAGCCGAAAACCGCACGCGGACATCTTCTGGTCGGACTGGTTGCCGCTGCTGCTGAGCATCGCACTGTTCGTCATTCAGTCAGCCGTACTGGGGTTCACCCCGCCGACGGTCGAGCCGGCCGTCGCATTCCTCATGGGGGGTTCGGCGACACCCGCGATCATCCTCACCACGCTGCTCGCACTCGGTCTCTCGGCGTTGACATGGCGCCCTTTGACCGACACGTACTTTCGGCACGTGCCCGTCGTGCTCGCGCTGGTATTGATCGTCTTGACGGGGCTCCTCGCATCCTGGCACTCGACGACCGCTCGATGGGTGGCCGGCGCGCTGATCCTCGTGGTCGTCGGACTCGTGCTGGGGATCCTGTACGCGCGTCGAAACCCCTACGAGGCCTGGGGCGGTGCCGCGCCGGGAGTCTTCGTGCTACTGGCCGCGCTGATGGCGATGCTGCTGTCGAGCGCGGTGGCGACGGCCGCGGGAAACTGGTTCAACGGGGCCAATTCCGCGGCATCCCTTGCCGACACGCTGGCGCCCAGGGCTGTCGAGAGGGGCCCCTGCCCGTTCCCCTGCATCACCGAGCTCAAGCCGCCGAACCTCGAAGTGCCGCTGCCCTACGCGTGGTTCGGTGCGGCCTGTTTGCCAATCGCACTGCTGTTCGGCGGTGTCATCGCCGTGGTCGTGTACAGGTCGCTGCGGACATGGAGCGGTCGGACGACAGTGCCGGCCGGATCGGCCGGCGCGGGCGCCGGACTGCCCGACGACCCGCGCCCGTCGGTGTTGCAGCGTCGTAAGCTCGTCGCGATTGCACACCGGGCAGAGCCAATGGTCAAGTGGCTAGCCCTGTTTGGGACTGCCGGAATGATGACTGCGGTGGCACTGTCAGCGTTCGGCGACAAGCTGCAATCCCCCGATCGCCAGCTTCCCGAGTATCTACAGGCCAGTATCAACCTCGGCATGTGGGTGCTGGCGGCAGGCGGTCTTGGGGTCATCGGCCTGGCGGCGGGTGGCGCACTCGTCGGCGGTTCTCGACCATTGGGCCTGG
Source organism: Mycolicibacterium sp. YH-1 (assembly GCF_022557175.1). Next base: position 4,795,441 of record NZ_CP092915.1, read on the forward strand.
CCTGGGATCTGATGTGCTTCCTGCCCCGAGCCGGGCATCCGCTGGCGCCGCCGTGCTATGCCGAGCGCGTTGTGCCCGAACTTTCCGAGCGGTGTAGGGACTGGCTGTCAGGGGCGGACGGGCGCACGATTGTGCTGTCCGCGCACAGCCTCGGCTCAGTGCTCGCGGTGGGCGTGTTGCTCTCCGAGCGCATGTTGCAGCCGCGGACCACGAACCCGCAGACCCAATGGATCGATGACGCGTCGCTGTTGTCCTACGGGAGCCAATTGCGTGCCTACTTCGGCCGAATCTTCCCAGAACTGTTGGGAACCGCGGTGCTTGGCATCCCCGCCTGCCGGTCGAGCCGCCTCGCGTCACCAGATCCCTGGCAGGACGAGGTCGACGCGGCGAACGCCGTGCCACCACCTGCGCGCCCCGAGGTGCACAGGAAGTCACTGCTCGGTCGACTAGGCGCAACAACGGATGTCCCGGCGACCCCACCACGATGGAAGAGCCTCTGGCGGCGCACCGACTACCTGGGCTTCCCGGTCTGGCGGTACCCGGTCGCCCCGAGCGCCGAACAGAACCCACTCGACGTCGTCGCCGCTGAAGTTGTTACCGTCGGCTACCTCGCCGAGATCCAAACGCACAGTGACTATCCGCGAACGCGCGCCTACCAAACGGCGTTCACCGAACTCACCGGGAAGGCCAGCGCTGTGAGCGACGATTCCGAACGAGACCGGGTGGCGGAACTTCGCCGGTGGGAGGACGCGGGCGCCACCTGGCAGGTGGTCGCACGCAACCGCCATGGCGTCACGGTGGTGATGCTGCGCTGCGACGGCGGCGAGGAGGTCGACCGGTTCACGTCGAACGACCCTCGGCTGCTCGAGTTCGTCGGCGGCTAGCCGCTCGCGCGCTCCAGGTAGGCGATGGCGCCGGCGGCATCGTCAGCGGAATACACCAGATCAGCTAGGGACACCGGCAGGAAACCCTCGTCCTCCATCCGCCGAAGCTGCATCATCAAACCGTCGTAGAAGCCGGCAGTGTTCAGCAGCACGACAGGTTTGTCGTGCAGCTTGTGCTTGCGCAGCTCGAGGATCTCGGTCGCCTCGTCCAGCGTGCCCAGCCCACCCGGCATCACGACAATCGCATCCGACTTCGCGAGCAACTGCGCCTTGCGCTCGGCGAGATCCCGGGTGATCACCATCTCGTCGGCGTCCGTCCTCGCGAAACTGCGCAGGAACTCCACCGAGACACCGACCAGTCGTCCCCCGGACTCCCGGACACCGTCGGCGACCACCTTCATCAGCCCGGCATCAGACCCTCCCCACACCAGGGTGTGACCACCGCTGCCGATGAGTTCGGCGAATTCGCGTGCGGGGCGGGTATAGCGCTCGTCGAGGTCGGAGGCTGACAGGAAGACGCAGACGTTCACGTCGAGGGGCTATCGTCCACGATCGTCAGAATGCCAGACGCCGCGTTCAGCGCGGCGAGGGTTCGCTCGGCCGCGGTGTCGATGTGGACGCGCGGCGCAGGGGGAAGGTCGGACTCGTAGTACGTCCCCGGGCCGTAGAACCTGCCATATCGCACGACGACGCCGCGCACTGCGAGCACCGATTCCTCCAGCGAGGCGACGGCGCTTGACTCCGGTCCCGGGGGCATCGTCCACGCGATGCTCTGGGCCACCACCTTCGTGTGCTGCCAGTCCTCAACGGCGTCGAGGAGGTTGCGCGTGCCCTCGGTCCGAATCCGCGCATTGAGCGACGAGTGCTTCGGCACATCCTCGAGATCGTCGGGGAGATCGGTCAGTTCGTGCAGCAGCAGGTCGGGCTCGAACGTGCGAACGGCACGTGCCAACCCCGGACGGTCGAAGACATCGCAGACGATCGGTTCCGCACCTGCGGCGGCCAACCGGCCGGCCTTGTCCGCCGACCTGGTCATGGCGCCGACCGTGTACCCGGCGCCGACGAGCAGTGGGACAAGGCGAGTGCCGATAACACCTGTGGCACCGGCGACGTAGATGCGCCTGCCCGACCGCGCCGCCGTGCTCATCGGTGACCTATGACCGGGACAGCCGGGTAGCCGTAGGGATAGGGCCGCACGGCCTCCGGGAAGTCGCCGATCGCAGGGGGCGCGGGCGACGGGCACGCGACCGCCTCGCCTGCGACGACGCAGACCTTGGGCAGCGGACTTGGAGCGGCCTGCGCCGCCGGTGCGACACCGAGCGCGACGGTGGCGGCTACCGAGGCCGCCACCGCCGCGATGCGGATTGACTTGATGTCCATGGCAACGACGCTACGCCGCAATGGCCTACGTTACTGGGCAACTTCCGTTGCTATTTCATGGGCCATTCTGCCGGCTCGCAGCGGCCGCCCGGCCACCGACGAGGACACCAATGAGCAGCCCGACGAAGGGAACAGCGGCCAGGGCGGTGCTCAACGCGACGCTGCCCCCGGTGACGAGCGTGAAGTTCGACAACACCAACCACAGGCTGGCGAGCAAACCGAGACACGCCAGCCCGGGTGCCACGCGGGTCTGCCACGGCCGGCCACCGGCCGCGGTGCGATGACGCGCGAAGTAGACCAGCACCGCCACCGAGGTGGTGAGCATCAGCAGCACCATCCCGACGGTCGCCACACCGGCCATCGACCCGAACACCCCGACCAGCGGATCGACGCCGAACATCGCGAGCAGGCCCACGATGATGGCCGCGGTGACCGTCTGCACCACCGACGAGAACGCAGGCGAGTGATGCGTCGGGTGCACGGTGCCCAGCCTTGGCGGGAGCAGACCCCGGCCCGACAGCACGAACTGGTAGCGGGCGATCACGTTGTGGAAGGACAGCACACACGCGAACAGACTGGTCAGCAGAAGCACGTTGACGACATCACGGCCCACCCGCCCCAGCATCGCGTCAGTCGTGTCCAACAACATGTTTGCGTCGCCGTTCAGCGTCCGCTGCGCGGTCTCGGCGACCATGTCGGGGCCGATCGCCACCACGAACGCCCAGCACGTCAACGCATAGAACCCGCCGATGATGAGCACCGCCGCGTAGGTGGCGCGCGGAATCGTGCGCTCGGGGTCGCGCGCCTCGTCCCGGAACACCGCGGTCGCCTCGAAGCCGATGAATCCGGTCAGAGCGAACAGCACGGCTATGCCCAGCGTGCCGTCGGTGAACACCTCCGGCCGAAACGACTCAAGCGTCAGGCCGGACGGTCCGGGATTGGCGACGATGACCAGGTCGAGCAGCACGACGATGCCGATCTCGAGGGCCAGCGCGACACCGAGCACCTTGGCGCTGAGGTCGATGTGGCGGTACCCGAGCAGCGCGACGATCGCCAGAATCACCAATGAGTAGACCGGCCAGGGCACTTCGGGTCCACCGTAGAACCGCACCGTGTCGCCGATCGCCCACCCTATGTAGCCGTAGATGCCGACCTGGATCGCCGTGTAGGCGATGAGCGCCACGACCGCGATGCCGGTACCCATCCGGTGCCCGAGCCCCACTGTCACGTATGAGAAGAACGCGCCCGCCTCCGGCACGTGTGGCGTCATCGCGACGAAACCGATGCTGAAGAGGAGCAACACCATCGCCGCGATGAGGAAGCCGACCGGTGCACCCGCGCCATTGCCCAGGCCCATGGCCAGCGGCATGTTGCCGCCGATGACGGTCAGCGGTGCCGCCGCGGCGACCACCATGAAGACGACAGCGACGCTGCCCAGGCGCCCGGTGAGGCGTTGTCCCGCTTGGGGTGTGACATTCGTGGTCATCGGTTCTCCCCGATCCTGGTGTCTGCGAGGGCCTGCTGTAGCAGGTCGTGGTCAAGAGCGTGCGCGGTCATGCCGTTGCGGCCGCGCAGCGTGGTGGCGGCCACCATCGCGTTGAGGATGGCCTCCTCGGTGGCCTCGATCGTCAGGTCGAACAGGCGCGTCATGAGCTGTGGTGCAACCATTCGCAGCGCGATCTCGGGGCGCTGCACGTTCGCGTCCTCATCCCACGCGTACGGCGGGATACCGCGATTGCCCGTCGCGAACGCCAACATGAGATCACCGCTGTACTGCTCTCCGGTGCCACCCAGGTTCGCCACCGCGAGGGCGGCTCGCTGCGCCAACCGGGTGCACTGGTGTGGCAGCAGCGGGGCGTCGGTGCCGACGATCACGATGATCGAGCCCGAGCCCGGTTCGTATCGGGCGGGGGCGCCGGGCAGGGGCACGCGGTCGAGTCCGATCCGCTCGCCGACGGCGACCCCGTTGACCCGGAGTCGCTCCCGGCGCCCGTGGTTGGCCTGCACCAGGACACCGACGGTGTAGCTGCCCGTCGCGACGTCGGTGACCCGGGACGCGGTGCCGATGCCGCCCTTGAACTCGTGGCAGATCATGCCGGTTCCGCCACCGACATTGCCCTCCTCGACCGGCCCACCGCTCGCGACGCGCAGGGCCTCGTGGACGTGCTCGGCGCGGACGTGGTGTCCGTTGATGTCATTGAGCAGACCGTCGTAGGTCTCCCCGACCACCGGCAGCGACCAGTAGACGCCCTCACCGCGCGCCTCGACCTGGGCGTCGACGAGTGCGTCGCGCACCACCCCGACGCTGTGCGTGTTGGTCAGCCCGATCGCCGTGGTGAGTTCGCCCGACTCCCGGATCCACTCGAGGCCGGTCATCTCGCCACTGCCGTTGAGCCGGTGTGCACCGGCGAAGACGGGTTCGCTCCAGATACCGGCGTGGGGAACCACCACGGTGACACCGGTGTGGACGTCGGGTGGGCCCTCACCATGGAGCGTGACGTGGCCGACGCGCACGTCGTCCACGTCTGTGATGGCGTTGTTCGGCCCCGTCGGGTGTCGACCGACGATGACGCCGAGATCTCGGGCGCGCATGGCATCCTCCGTGGCAGCGAGTTTTTTTCTCAGTTGGAAAATAATGCGCCTCGGTGGGCCCTCCCGCAAGCGAACGGACAAAATCGAGTCGCTTCGCGGCCTCGGCACAACGACCGTGGATCATGGACGCGTGGCCCGACCGAACCGGCAGATCGAACGACGCGAGGAGATCCTCGACGCGGCGATCGGCCTGATCGAGCGCCACGACCTCGCCACTCTGCGCATCGCCGACGTTGCCGCCGAGCTCGACCTCACCGCCAATGCCGTGCGCTACTACTTCAAGGACATGCCCGAGCTACTGACGGAGTTGGCGCTGCGCTCAGACGTTCGGTTCTACGACGATCGCATCGCGACTGCCGAGCGCACGGCCGACGTCTGCGAGCAACTGGCCCTCACCATCGCGGCCGGGCTGCCCACCGGTCCCGAAGACGCTGAGTGGCGGGCGATCTGGCGCGCCGTCCTCTCGGCCGGCTTCGAACTCGACCAGCGGCGGGAGGTGCAGGGGATCTACCACCGTCAGGTGAGCCTCTACACCCAGATCCTGAACGACGGGGCTGCCGCCGGGACGTTTCAGCTCGAGACCCCAGCCCGCGACGTCGCGATGACGCTGATGTCGCTGGAGGACTATCTCGGCTACCGAATCGTGGCCCGCGATCCGGACATGGACCGCCCAACCGCGTTGCGGCTCATGCGCGACTACGCTCAGCTCGCCACCGGCGCGCGGCTGCCGGCAACCGTCTGAGCGAGGGTCGCATTCGAGGGTTTTCCCCCTTTCCGCCACGAACTCCCGCGTGCCACGCTTTCCCTGGGGCTGCGTACACACGCACACATCGCGAGTCGGGGGGCAAGCGAGATGAGGAACGGGGCGGACGTGCGCACGCGCGTCGACATGCAGGATTCGATGAGCGCTGACGCGGGGGCCGGTGCCCTCGACGCCTACACCGAGGCCACCGTCGGCCACCTCGACGTCGTGTTCCACGATCTCGAGTTCGAGCAACTGTGCGACCTGCAGGATGCGCTGCACGCGCTCGTGCGGGACGTACTGCACGGTGCGCTCGTCGACGGCGCACCATCGATCGCCGATGTGGCCGACATGGTCGAGATCCACTCCGCCGGAACCGCGGAGTGGGTGCGGACCCACGGCCACGGCGAGGCCTCCGACGTCGTCATGATGCTGTTGAGCGCCGTCGCGGTGGCGATCGCTTGGTGGACACACCGCCACCTGCGCCCACCGGTCGACAGCATCCGCACCCTCGTGATGGACATCGACGACGGCGACGCCTACCTGCTGCCGATCCCGGGTGGCGAACCATGCTTCTGCGACAGCGGCATGACCTTCGAGTCGTGCCACGGCCGCCGGACGCTGACCAAGTCAGCCTGATCTGGTCGACTGGGCCCTGAGCTCGCCAGGCCGATCCTCTCGCCCACGCCTCCCACACTCCTGGGTATAGTTTGCAATACTTAGAAATAAGGAGGCCGACCTGCGGCTTGTTCTCATTGACCGATGATGAGCCGACAAGCGAGGGAGACCACCGATGACCGTCGTGAAAGCCGCTGCAGTGCAAATGAGTCCGGTGCTCTATATAGCCGCGACGGAGCGGTCGCGAAAGTGGTAGACAAAACCCCCGATCCGCGGGAGATCCCCTTTCCCGGCGTCCGCATCCGGATCGAGAGCACCAAGAGTTTCGAGGATGTGCTCAACGCGCTGCTGGATGACGTCGGCCATGAGCCGGTGCCCCTCGACGACATCGCCACGCGATTTCCGGACTGGGAATCGTACGAACGCGAGGTGCGGTCTCACGTCGGGCCGGGTGGCTTCATGTTGTTCGCCGTCTGGAACCACGGCGGGTGGATCAAGAAGACCGGCATCGACCGCAAACTGATGCGGATCGTGATCGGCAATCCGCTGATCGCGATAACAATGCTGCGCCACGACGTGACGGCGGGCCTCTTCGCACCCGTTGAACTTCTCCTCTCGGAGGAGCCAGACGGCCGAAGTGCCCTGACCTACGTGCTGCCCTCGTCATTGATGGTGGTCGAACCCAACCCACCGCTACGTGAAGCGGCGACCGCGCTGGACGCCAAACTGGCAGCGCTGGCGGAGGCGGTGACTGAGCACTGAGCCGAGCAGGCGGTCGGCATCAGTCCCGGAACACGACAGTCGTCGCACCGTTGGGCAGGATCCGCCCGGTGAGGTGATAACCCACGGCGTCCGCCAGTACCCGCCGCTCGATGTCCCGTCCCTTGCGGACGAGCTGCTCGGGGGTGTCGCGGTGCGACACCGGTTCGACGTCCTGAACGATGATCGGCCCCTCGTCGAGGTCGGCGGTGACGTAGTGGGCGGTGGCACCGATCAGCTTGACGCCCCGTGCGTGCGCCTGGTGGTAGGGCTTGGCGCCCTTGAATCCCGGCAGGAACGAATGGTGGATGTTGATGGCCCGTCCAGCCAGTTGAGCGCACAGCTCGCTCGACAGAATCTGCATGTATCGCGCCAGGACCACGAGGTCGACGTCGTAGTCACGAAACAGCGCCGCGAGCTGCTCCTCCTGGGCTGCCTTGGACTCCGCGGTGACAGGGAGATGATGGAACGGCACATCGCCGAGGAGTACCCGCTCGAAGGCGCGCTTCGGGTGGTTGGACACCACCGCGACAACATCCATCGCGAGATCACCTGTGCGCCACCGGTAGAGGAGATCGAGCAGGCAGTGATCCTGCTGTGACACCAGGATCAACACGCGCATCCGATAGTCGCTCGGACGTAGCGTCCACTCGGCACCCAGCGAGTCGAGCACTCCCGACAACGCGGTGGCGTCGAAATCCGATTCCTCCGAGGTGAATTCGATTCGCGCGAAGAACCGTCCGGAGAACTCGTCGCTGAACTGTTGAGCGTCGGCGATGTTGCAGCGCGCCTCGAACAGCGACGTCGTGACCGCGCTGACAATGCCCGGCCGATCATCGCAATGCAGCGTGAGAATGTGTGAACGACTCATATCAACCACGCCCTACAGTCTCGCAACGACCACGACAAGGGCGACGACGCCGACGGCCGCGATGAAGCCGGCCATGATGGCCGATATCGAATAGGGCATCGGGCCGCCCTCCACCCGCAGCTCCTTCATCGCCTGCCGGTGCTGAATCGACGCGAGCGTGAGCCCCACCAGGCCGACGACGATCATCAGGAGCCCTACCAGCCATGGGCTGACGACGGCCCGATGAGCATTTTCCTGAGCCTCCAGATACTGGAAGAACTTGAAGATCGTGAAGCCGAAGGCGATCAGCGAGGTGCACGTCCGGATCCACGCCATCAGCGTGCGTTCGTTGGCCAGGCGCGTGCGTTGCACAGCTAGTCGGGTGGACACATCGATCGGTTCGCCGGCCATGACTCAATCATGGCTCCTAACCCCAAAGCGCCAGCGGCCGGTCGGCGATTCATGGAAATATTGACTCGGCAATCAGACCGTCGAAGGATGCGCATCATGAGCTTGACAGCACGATCCCGAAGGGGCCAAGACGGCCGAGGCTCGCGTCGCCGTGGCGCGCCCGTGACAAGGACAAACTGACTAATGGCGAAGGCATCCAAGAAGGGCGCGGGACGCAAGCCGACGACGAAGCAGGCCGCGGCCAAGAAGGCGGCGAAGGCCGCTCCCGTGCAGAAGGCAACCGGACAGGAGGCAGCCGAACCGCACGTCGCGCGTGAGCAACTGCCCATCCCCGATGCCAAGTACGTCGGGCTGACCACCTTCGACGCCAAGGATCCCAACACCAAGTACCCGCCGATCGGAGAGCTTCGTCCGCCCAAGGACGCACCGAACGTGCTGATCGTGCTGATCGACGACGTCGGGTTCGGCGCGTCCACTGCCTTCGGGGGCCCCTGTAACACTCCGGTCACCGAACGGCTCGCTGCGAACGGATTGAAGCTCAACCGGTTTCACACGACCGCACTCTGCTCGCCCACCCGCCAGGCCCTGCTGACCGGGCGTAACCATCACTCGGTGGGAATGGGCGCGATCACCGAGATGGCGACGTCGGCTCCGGGCAACAACAGCATCCGGCCCAAGGAGAAGGCGCCAATAGCCGAGACGCTCAAGCTGAACGGCTACTCGACGGCGCAGTTCGGGAAGTGTCACGAGGTGCCGGGCTGGGAGGTGACTCCCGTCGGGCCGTTCCACCAGTGGCCCACCGGTTCGGGCTTCGAGTACTTCTACGGTTTCGTCGGCGGTGAGGCCAATCAGTACTACCCCGGCCTCTACGAGGGCACCACCGCGGTCGAACCACCGCGTTCGCCAGAGGACGGTTACACCCTGACCGAGGACCTCGCCGACCACGCGATCACCTGGGTGCGCCAGCAGAAGGCGCTGATGCCCGACAAGCCGTTTTTCATGTACTTCGCCCCCGGGGCCACCCACGCACCGCACCACGTTCCCAAGGAATGGTCGGACAAGTACAAGGGCAAGTTCGACGACGGCTGGGATGTCCTGCGGGAGAAGACGCTGAAGCAGCAGAAGAAGCTCGGCGTTGTGCCCAAGGACGCCGAACTCACCACGCGCCACGACGAGATCCCCGCGTGGGACGACATGCCCGACGAACTCAAGCCGGTCCTGGCCCGGCAGATGGAGATCTACGCCGGTTTCCTCGAGCAGACCGACCACGAGATCGGGCGCCTGGTCGACGCGATCGGTGATCTCGGCGTGCTCGATGACACGCTCATCTACCTGATCATCGGTGACAACGGCGCGTCCGCCGAGGGCACCATCAACGGCTGCTTCAACGAGATGACCACGCTCAACGGCATGCCGGGCATCGAGACCACCGAGTTCCTCATGTCCAAGATCGACGACTTCGGCACCCCCGAGGCATACAACCACTACGCGGTCGGGTGGGCACACGCGCTGTGCGCGCCATATCAGTGGACCAAGCAGGTGGCGTCGCACTGGGGTGGCACCCGCAACGGAACGATCGTGCACTGGCCCAATGGGCTGAAGGACAAGGGTAAGTCCCGCAACCAGTTTCACCACGTCATCGACGTCGCCCCCACAATTCTGGAGGCCGCCGGCCTGCCCGCACCAACCCTGGTCAACGGGATCGCCCAGGCCCCGTTGGAGGGGGTCAGCATGTTGGGCACGCTGCGCGATGCGAAGGCCCCGGAAAACCATGACGTGCAGTACTTCGAGATGTTCGGCAACCGTGGCATCTACCACCGGGGTTGGACGGCCGTCACCAAACACCGCACACCGTGGAAGGCTGACGCCCCGCCGCCGTTCGACGACGACGTCTGGGAACTGTACGGGCCCGACGACTGGACTCAGTCGCGCGACCTGGCCGCCGATAATCCCGAGAAGCTCGCTGAGTTGCAACGCCTTTGGCTTATCGAGGCTGTCAAGTACAACGTCGTCCCGTTGGATGACCGCAGCTTCGAGCGGATCAATCCCGACATTGCCGGTCGCCCTCAGCTGATCCGCGGGAACTCGCAGCTGTTGTTCCCCGGAATGCGAGTCAGCGAGTGGTGCGTGTTGACACTCAAGAACAAGTCGCACTCGGTCACCGCGAACGTCGTGGTGCCGGAGTCCGGCGCCAACGGGGTGATCATCACCCAGGGCGGCAGTGTGGGTGGGTGGTCGCTGTACGCACACGAGGGCACACTGAGGTACTGCTTCAACTTCTTCGGCATCGAGCACTACATCATCTCCGCGGAGAAGCCGATTCCGGCAGGAAAACACCAGGTGCGGATGGAGTTCGCCTACGACGGCGGCGGGCTGGCCAAGGGCGGTACCGTCACGCTCTACTACGACGGCAAACTGGTCGGGACGGGACGTGTCGAGCAGACCATACCGATGGGCTACTCAGCCGACGAGGCGTGTGACGTGGGTTCCGACTCGGGTTCCCCGGCATCACCCGACTACGGCCCCACCGGAAACCGATTCACCGGCGAGATCGAGTGGGTGCAACTCGACATTGGCGAGGACGGCCACGATCACCTGATCACCGCAGAGGACCGGTTCAACATCGCCATGGCACGCCAGTAGAGGTGCGACCGGTGACCGAATCAGATCGATCCGATATCAAGGCTGTGGTCCGCCGCAACACCGAACAAGTCCAGGGCCAAGGAGATTTCGCCCTATTCGACGAACTGTTCGCCGACGACTTCGTCGACCACACACCCCAGCCTGGGACCACCCCCGACAAGGCCGGCGTTCGCATCCTCTACAACCGCATGCGCGACGCGTTCACCGACTTCCGGCCCGAGATCCACTGGCAGACCGCCGAGGGCGACATCGTCACCACCTACAAGACCTACCACGGCATCCACACGGGTGAGTTTCTCGGTATCGCCGGCACCGGCACGACCATCCAATTCGAAACCGTCGACGCCATGCGCGTTCGCAACGGGAAGATCACCGACCACTGGGGAGTGGCCAACCTCTACTCCGTCCTCCAACAACTCGGGCGGCTACCCACCTGACCACGTGGACTGTTCACTGCGGCGTTCACCGTCGTGCCAGTTCGCCAGAAGCCGCAGAGACGTCTCGTCCGCCGAACCGGGTTCGGTGGTGTAGACGATGAGAATCTGATCCGGGTCGCCGGACGGGTTGAGTGCCTGGTATCTAACCGTGAGGTCCCCCACCAGTGGATGGTGGTAGGACTTGGTTCCCGTGGTCCGGCGCTCCACGTTGTGGTTGGACCACCAGGAGCGAAATTCGACCGACCTTATCGACAACTCACCGACCAGTGCTGACAGCTTCTCGTCATCGGGGTAGCGGCCCGCGTCCAGACGCAGCATCGCCACGGTGTCAGCGGCTACCTCGTTCCAGTTCGCGTACAGCTCACGTGCGTGTGGGTCGAAGAAGACGAATCGTGCCTGATTGCGCAACGGGGCGGGAAGTTCACGGAACTCGGTTATCAGGGCACCCGCCATCCGGTTGTGCGCCAGCACGTCGAGCCGCCTGCCGAGCACGAACGCCGGCGACCACACCTGGTCGAACATCTCCAGCAGACGGAGTGTCGCCACGTCCACCGACTGGGGCCGGGTCCGCCGTTTCCGTTGCGCAGCTTGTGGCTTGGCCAGCAGATGCAGATGCTGACGTTCGGCGTCGTTGAGCTGCAGCGCGGCGGCCAACGCATCGAGCACATCAGCAGATGCGCTGCGGCTGCGGCCCTGCTCCAAACGGGTGTAGTAGTCGACACTGACACCGGCCAGCCTGGCCAGTTCCTCGCGCCTCAGCCCCGGCACACGTCTACGCGCGACGGCCCCGTCCAGCCCGACGTCGTGCGGGGTGAGCTGGGCGCGTCGCGCACTGAGGAATTCGGCCAGCTCGGTTGGCTTCCGGTCACTCATGTCTGCCAGTCTGCCGCGTTGGGGCCGCACCGCCGGTGCTTATGGTGGCCCATCTTGTCCCTGGATACTTCGGGCCAGGTTGACCCCTCAAATGCGCTCTTGAGAGCTGTTGTCTGGGATGCACACATCAACGCGCTCTCGAAGGGAACGACCACATGTCCAACGACCAGAAGTCCACAGTGATCACCACGACCCCGCTGGCGGGGCGCGTCGCCATCGTCACCGGCGCCTCCAGCGGTATCGGCGAGGCGACCGCTGCCCGGCTGGCGACCCTGGGCGCGAAGGTCGCCATCGCCGCCCGCCGCACCGACAACCTCGACGCGCTCGCCGCGCGCATCACCGCCGCCGGGGGCACCGCACTTGCGCTGCCGCTCGACGTCACCGACCGGTCTGCGATCACGGCGGCCGCCCAGCAGGTCGCCGATCGGCTCGGACCAGTTGATCTGGTGTTCAACAATGCCGGCGTCCAGCTGATCTCAGCGGTAGAGGACCTCAGGTTCGACGACTGGCAGCGGCAGATCGACCTCAACATCACCGGGGTCATGAATGTCATCGGCGCGTTCGTCCCTCAGCTCATCAACTCTGCCGCTGAGGGCAAGCCGGCCGACCTCATCACCACATCGTCGATCGCGGCGACTCGTGTGTTGGAGAAGTTCTCGGTGTACTCCGGGACCAAGGCCTACGTCAGCCAGCTGACCCGGCTGCTGCGCGTCGAGCTCGGCCGCAAGATGGTCCGCGTCTCCACCATCGAACCGGGGATGGTGGATACCGAACTGCCACTCCATGTCACCGATCCTGACGCCTCCAAGTTGATGGCCGACCTCATCAACGACATCGACGTGCTCACCGCCGCCGACGTGGCCGAGACCGTCGCGTTCATCGCCTCGGTGCCCCGGCATGTCAACCTCACCGAGATCACCATCCTTCCCACCCAGCAAGCCGTCTAGGAGTAGGAACACCACCATGAGCAAGCACCCGAAGACAATCCTGATCACCGGCGCCAGCAGTGGTATCGGCGAGGCCACCGCGCTGCGGCTCGCCGGGGACGGTCACCGACTCCTCCTCGGCGCCCGCCGCACCGAACGCCTCGAAGCCCTGGTCGGGCGGATCGAGGCGGCGGGCGGTACCGCGTCGTTTCGCCGTCTTGATGTGACCGACGCTGCCGACGTGCACCGCTTCGTCGCCGACGCCGTGGATGCCTACGGCGGGGTGGACGTCATGATCAACAACGCCGGCGTGATGCCGCTTTCGGCTCTGTCCGAGGACAAGGTCGACGAGTGGAACCGGATGATCGACGTGAACATCCGTGGTGTGCTGCACGGCATCAGTGCCGCCCTTCCCGTGATGCGGGCCAACGGCGGCGGGCACGTCGTGAATGTCGCGTCCATCGGCGCCCACGAGGTGGAACCGACCGCGGCTGTGTACTGCGCGACCAAGTTCGCGGTCTGGGCCATCTCGGAGGGGCTACGCAAGGAGCACTCCGGCGACATCAGGGTTACCGTCATATCCCCGGGAGTCACCGAATCCGAACTCGCCGAATCGATCTCAGATGAACACGCGCGCGACGCCATGCGGGAGTACCGGGCGCTCGCCATTCCGCCTTCGGCGATCGCCGATGCCATCGCGTTCGCGGTCGGTCAGCCCCCCGAGGTGGATGTCAACGAGATCATCGTGCGACCGGCTGCCAGCACGCACTAAATCATGAACAGCACGCCTACCAGCGGAGCATCGGCATCGGTCGGAGTGGATGTGTCGAGGTCCAGCGCGCCGCGGTGCGCAGCAGCAGGGCGTGAAAGCCCTCGTATGGGAAAGCCTGCACGACGTCGGATATCTGAGACCGTGTCAGCTCCTTGCGGAGCAGGCCCTTGGTGACGTCAACGCGATCGGCCACCCGGAACGTCTCGACCCATTCGTCTCGGCAGGGGCGCACCTTATGGTGCAACGCCACCATCTGCCTCACCCGGTCGACGTCACCGATGCTGAACTTTGGCGCCAGTTCGTCAACCTGTTGCAGCGAGGGCGGGATGTAGTCCCACCCCGTTATCCAGATTCCGATGTCATGCAGCGCCCAGGCTAGTGCGATCTCGTCGGGAATCATGTCAAGCCCCAACAGCATTCGCTGATAGTTGAGACCGCGGTACACGTGGTTGCGGTAGCGAACCGCGTCGTCTCCCAGCCCGTCCCGGAAGTCGTCGAGCACGCTGTCGACAACGGCGTGGCTGGTCAGAACGGTCTGCACAGAATCACCCTAGGCCGTGACACCGTCACCCGCGCGTGTTCTGCGCGATGCATACCGCTGCAACACTGTGCCCTACGGTGGATGTCACATTTCCGACCAGACTTCCCGGAGCACCAGAGGTGACGCGACTAAACTCTCAGCAACAGTTGAAGGGCATTGGGATGAGGAGTATTTGGCGTGATCTCGGGGACGTTGAAGATGCTTACGTCGGTCAGGCTCGCTGAGCGGTGACGACGACGCGGCGCACCGTGCTTGGGGCGGTGATCATCGTCCTCGGCGTCGCCGTGGCACTCGTTCTCGGAGTCGTCACCGCGGGCGCGGCGGCTGCTGTCGTGGACGTTCAGGCCGTGTTCCTCGGCGCCGGATTGGTAGCAGTCGTTGCCGTTACATTTCTGTTGGCCCTGTGGGGGTTTCGCCTACTCGGCGTGCAGCGCCGGACGGCAGCTGCGGCGATCCTGAGCGGCATGGTCGGCATCATGGTGGCCGTCGTGGCTGCGTCGACGATCCTTGTGCCGTTCCGGCTTCAGCCGCCTACGGAGGTGCCGGCCAGCGTCATGTTCTGGGACCTGCCGTCGGGATCGCGGATAGCGTACGCACACGCAGCGGCGAGTGCGAGCACGACCAGCGAACCGCCGGTGATCTTTCTCCACGGCGGACCGGGGACGCCAGGCGAGGGCATCCCAATCGGTGGCGCCGAACTCGCCGCCCGGGGATACGACGTCTACGCCTACGACCAGGTCGGTGCCGGCCGGTCCACCCGGCTCGACGACGTCAACGAATACACCGTGCAGAGGCAGGTGGACGACCTAGACGAGATCCGACAAATCCTTGGCGCTGAGCAGCTCATTCTCGTCGGCCGCTCATGGGGAGGGTCACTGGCCGCCCAGTACCTGGCGGCGCATCCAGACCGGGTGGCCAAGGCGGTCTTCGTGGTGCCAGGAGCGATCTGGCCGTCGGCGTACCCCGATGGCGTCGGTGAACCGTGGCACTCAATGACCCCCTCAACGCAATCGCGCTACGACGAACTGACGAGCAACCTTCGAGTGCTTGTTCAGTCATTGTTGCTTCGCGTCAATCCGTCCGCCGCCCACGCCTTCGTTCCGGATGCAGAGGCCGACTCATGGATGCACGAAGTCGCTTTGACCGGTCTAGACGGCGCGTCGTGCGCACGCGGTGCCACGGCGGACGCGCACGACAATCCTCAGGGTTTCTACGTGAACCAAATGACCACTGCGGATTTCGACTCCATACCTGATCCGCGTCCACGTCTGAGCGGAGTTCGGGTGCCGGTACTGGTCATCGGAGCCCAATGCGACTTCATCCGCTGGCCAGTCACGCGTGAATATCGGGACGTGTTCCCCAACTCGACGCTGGTCGAGGTCCAGGGTGCCGGTCACGCGGTCTCCGCGGAGCAGCCTGCGCTCTACACGGAATTGCTGAAGACCTTCCTCGACGGTCAGCAGCTGCCGCTGCCGGCCTATAGATCCGAAGACCCCCCTGCCGGACGGTGGACGCGCTAACGCAGTGGTGCCACGGTGACTCAGCCGGAAGTCACCCCAAGAACGCAGGCGCCGGACAAGAATCAGCGGATGCGCTTCGGAAATTTCATGGCTCCCTTCCACCCCACCGGTCAGAACCCCACGCTCGCCATCGAGCGAGACCTCGATCTGATCGTGACGATGGACCGTCTCGGATTCGACGAGGCATGGATCGGCGAGCACCACTCCGCCGGGTTCGAGATCATCGCGTCGCCGGAGGTCGTCATCGCCGTCGCCGCGGAGCGCACCAAGCACATCAAGCTCGGCACGGGCGTCAGCTCGCTGCCCTACCACCACCCCTTGATGCTCGCCGATCGGATGGTCCTGCTCGACCACCTCACCCGCGGTCGCGTGATGCTCGGTTGCGGCCCTGGCCAACTCACCTCCGACGCGCACATGCTCGGCATCCCGGCCGACGAGCAGCGGCCGCGTATGGAGCAGTGCCTCGACGCCATCATGCGCCTGCTTCGCGGCGAGACCGTCACCATGCACACCGACGGGTTCACCCTGCAGGATGCCCGCCTGCAGCTCAAGCCGTACAGCGACCCGTGCTTCGACGTCGCGGTCGCGGCGTCCTTTTCCCCCACCGGCCCGCGTGGCGCGGGAAAGCACGGCATCGGCATGCTGTCGATTGCCGCCACCGCGAAGCAGGGCATGAATCTGCTTGCCCACCACTGGTCTACGTGGGAGGAAGTGGCGCTTGAGAACGGCCACGTCGCCGACCGCTCGAAGTGGCGGCTCGTCGGCCCGATGCACCTCGCCGAGACCCGCGAACAGGCCGAGCGTGATGTCGAGTACGGCATCGCGGAGTTCTCCCGCTACTTCTCACACATCCTGCCTGCGGGACCGGTACAGGGTGAGACGCCGGCCGAGATCATCGCCAACAACCGCGAGTCCGGCTTCGCCGTGATCGGCACCCCCGAGGACGCGATCGCCAAGATCGAAGAACTCATCGAGGCGAGTGACGGCGGCTTCGGGGCCTTCCTGCTCTTCGACCACGACTGGGCGCCGCCGGCGGCAAAACTGCACAGCTACGAGCTGTTCGCGCAGTATGTGATGCCGCACTTCACCGGCCAACTCGCGGGGCCGGCCGCCTCATGCGAATGGGTGACTGAGAGCGGGACCGAGTTCGTCGACCGCGCCGCGCACGCCATCGGCAAGGCGATCGAGGACCACGCCGCGGAGCAGAGTGCCAAGCAGGCGCCCGCGATCGACTGAGTCATGGCCTTCCGTCCCGGCCCACCCATGCGAGGAACTCGGCAGCGGAGAAAACGGGCTTGCCCCACTCGCGCGCCTTGCGGGCCTTACCGGACTGGCTGCCGACCTCCGCGGTGATCAGCACCTCGCAGCGCGTCTTGGAGACCGACGCCACCGGCACCAGTCCGGCCCGCGCCGCCAGGTCCTGCATGTCGTCGCGCTCGACGATCCGGCCTGCCCCGTCCTCGGCGGTTCCGGTGAAGCACACCCGCGCGCCGGGCACCAGGACCGAGGCGATGTCGCCGCCGGCGAGGACGGACTCGAGCGTCTCGCCCACTATCGCGATCCCCAAGAACCGCTCGGCCTCGCGCAGGCGGCCCAGTACCTCCACTGTCACGGGTGTCCGCGATGCAGCAGAACGCAATTGGTCAGCAACTGTGTGCCGAGCGGCCGAATGCCAGGGCGTGTCGGTATCCGCACCGGATCCCGTGTCCATCGGTTGGGAGGCGTCATGTCCCAGCAGGGTCGCGCCGATGCGGCGGCTGATGTCCAGCAGTGCCGACAGCCCCGGGAGGTGAGCCGATGCCGGGGTCGGCTCACTGGGGGTTCGGCTGACGAGGTGCCCCGAGAAGGACTCCAACTCGGCGTCCTCGAACGGCGACGAACCGGAATCCTCGCGAGCCGAACCGGAGAACGCGTCAAGCACGGCCCGGGCGCGCTCGAGCGCCGTGGTCGCCGAAAGGCCGCGACGGTGTTCCGGGGTGAGAGCCGACTTCGGCACGTCGGCGCCCAGGGGTATGGGCATGACGAGCCCGAGGCGCTTGAGTTCGAAGTCGATGAGGCCCAGCACGTCATCGATACCGACGCCGACCGGTGTGCAGCCAGCCAACATCGGCGCGACGATCCCCCAGACCTCGGCCAAGGTCGGTGCCAACAGCACGTCGGACACCGTGATTCCGTAGGCCTGCCGGGCATCGGCGAGATCGCGCTGCGGGTTGACCAGCGTGCTCAGTGAGGTTCCGTCGTCGAACGCGACGGCGAACTCCACCGGCCGTGGCCGTGACATCCGGCCCTCGTCGCCGACTGTCAACATGCCGATCCCGCAGTAGCGCCGGGCCCGGTCGTCACGCATTGCCTGGCGCAGAAACCGGACCACCCGTCGGTCAGTCTTCAAGTCCCTGGGCAGCACCGGCCGTTTGAGCACCAGCCCGCTCATCGAGGTACACCGGCTCAACGCGACGTACAGCTGACCGGACGAGAACATTCCGCCACTCAGGTCGACGACCATGCGCTCCAGCGTCTGACCCTGGCTCTTGTGGATGGTGATGGCCCACGCGAGCTTGAACGGCAACTGCGTGTAGGTGCCGATCACCTCGCGGCGCAGCGACCCGCCGTCGACGACCGGCGTCGTCGCCTCCCATGTGTAGGGCCGCACATCCGCGGTATCGCCATCGGCGAACTCGACGGTGACCACCAGGCCGTCGTCCATTCGTGCTGCGGTCACACGTCCCAGCGTCCCGTTGACCCAGCGATCGAATTGGTCGTTGGTCAGCATCATGATCTGTGCGCCGATCTTGAATCGCAGCGTCTCCTCGACTGGCGGGTCGAAAAGGCTCAGATCACCGGATCGTGTCGCGATGTAGGCGATTTCGTCGCCCGGCAACCGCTCCAGACGCTCACGGTTCCTGGCGGTGACGATTCGATTTGTGGGCGCGAGCGTAAGCCAGAACTCGTCGTCGGGTGGGACGAAGTCCGGGTCTGTTCGGGCGTTCAGCTGCTCACGGGCATGCCCCACCAGCACGCCCTCGCGAATCTCGTTCAGAATGGCCGCCATTCGGTCGTCACCCTGCTGACGGAAGACGGTGGTGAGGGCGACCGTCGGGAAGTCGTCGGCGTGAAAGCTGTCGGCGGAGAAGAAGTACGGGGTGGCATATCGCGCGTTGAGGTAGCCCGCCTCGGCCTCGTGGACCACGGGCGGCAGCTGATAGAGGTCGCCGACGAGGACCACCTGAACTCCCCCGAACGGTGCTCCCGGTACGGGACCGAATCGTGTCAGCGCCGCCGCGACCTGGTCGAAGAGATCGGCCCGAACCATCGACGACTCATCGATGATCAAAGTGTCGAGCGACCCGAGCAGCTTGGCGAAACGGCCCGGGTAGTACCGGCCGGTGCGGACGTCGTCGAGCGTCGTCGTCGTGGAGAAGCTGAACAGCCGGTGGATGGTGTACCCGTCGACGTTCAGCGCGGCGATGCCGGTCGGGGCGACGACGACCACATTGCGGTCGGTCTCGGCGATGAAGCGCCGGATCAGCGTCGACTTGCCCGTACCCGCCTTCCCGGTCAGAAACAAGTGCCTGCCGCCGCCGAGCAGTGCGAGCGCGTCCTTGAACTCGTCGGTCAGGACGAGTTCACGGTCCGACCCGGTCATCCTGAACATTCAACACGCTCAGGAGTTCTTCGAGACAGAAGGACCTCCCCGAAGCCGCCCGGCAGGGGATGGACATTCCAATGTCCCGGGCGAAAGATCAAGTGAGCCGCCCTGTCCGCGAGCCTTGGAGGAGTCATGACCACGACTGATCCGACGTTCTACCGCAGCCCGGTCCAGGCGGTTGCCGCCGCCCCCGAACGACTCGCCTACGTGGTGGCATTCGACCCGACGAGCAAGCAGAACGACGCGCTTGCCGTGGTCGACTGCGACCCCGAGTCCACCACTTTCGGTGGTGTGGTCGGCTGGACCGAGCTACCTACATCCGGCAACGAACTACACCACTTCGGCTGGAACGCGTGCTCGAGCGCGCTCTGCCACGACGGACATGGCGAGCACGGGCACGGCCGTCACGAGGCACTCGAGCGGCGGTATCTGCTCGTGCCGGGCCTGCGCTCGTCGCAGATCTATGTCCTCGACACCAAGCCCGATCCTCGCCATCCGGTGGTGACCCACACGATCGAGGCCGATGAGCTGGCGGCCAAGGCCGGTTACTCACGCCCGCACACGGTGCACTGTGGACCCGGAGGCATCTTCATGTCGGCGCTGGGAGGCGCCAACGGCTCGGACGGTCCCGGCGGCATCGCGCTGATCGACCACGACACGTTCGAGGTCATCGGCCCTTGGGAGGTCGACCGCGGACCGCAAGTCCTGGCGTACGACGTCTGGTGGCACCTCAATCACGACACCGTGATCACATCGGAGTGGGCCTCACCGTCGATGATCGAGGACGGGCTCAACCCCGAGGACTTGCTCGGGCACAAGTTCGGCCACCACATCGACTTCTGGAGCATGTCCGAGCGGAAGCTGACTCAGCGCGTCGACCTTGGTGAGCAGCACCAGATGACGCTCGAGCTGCGACCCGCGCACAACCCCTCCAAAGCGTGGGGATTCGTCGACACGGTCATCAGCACCGAGGACCTGTCCGCGTCGGTGTGGCTGTGGCACAAGGACGGTGATCAGTGGGCGGTCGACAAGGTCATCACGATCCCGGCCGAGCCCGCCGACCCCGACGACCTGCCGCCGCTGTTGAAGTCCTTCGGTGCGGTTCCACCGCTGGTCACCGATATCGATCTCTCAGTCGATGATCGATGGCTGTACGTATCATGCTGGGGCACTGGCGAACTCAAGCAGTTCGATGTCAGCGATCCGCTCCATCCGCGCGAGACGGCGTCGGTGCACCTCGGCGGAATCGTGCGGCGCGAACCGCATCCGGCGGCTCCTGAGTCGCCGCTGGCCGGTGGACCGCAGATGGTCGAGATCAGCCGCGACGGCCGTCGGGTGTACCTGACGAACTCGCTGTACTCGTCGTGGGACGACGTGTTCTATCCCGATGGCGTCGGGGCGTGGATGACGAAACTCGATGCCGACATCTCCACGGGAGGCCTTGTTCCCGACAGCACGTTCCTTCTGCGCGGCGACGACTTTCGTGGCCTCCGAGTGCACCAGACCCGACTCCAGGGTGGCGACGCCTCAAGCGATTCGTACTGCTACACCCGCTAAACGTCACCCCTCCCCAGCACGCCGCAGTTGAGGCGGATGCCTCATGTGCCGCCATCGATGCCCGGTGGACGATTTCCTCATGGCTTCTGGAACGCCATATGCGAAAAGCATGGGAGGCAGTCATGTTCACCACCGAGGAGCTGGCAGGAATTCCGCTGTTCTCGGGGCTTGAGGACAAGGCACTCGAATACCTTGCCGGCGAAGTTGAGGACATCCATCTCACGCCTGGGGAGTACGTAGCCCATGAGGGCGACGGTCGCGCCCTGGCGATCGTGGTCGAGGGTCAGGCAGAGCTGACGAAACTCGTGAACGGCGTCGAGCAGGTGATCGGTGTCCGGCATCCCGGGGAGCTCGCAGGCGAGATCCCCATGACGCTCGGCACTCCCCTGCCCGCCAGCATGCGGGCCGCCGAGACGTCGCGCGTCCTGAAGGTGACCACGGAGGTGTTCCACACCCTTGCGGCGATGGCGCCCGAGATCTCCGCAACGGTCGGTGCTGCCGCATTGGATCGCATGGAGATGCTCAAGATCGCCGCCGCACAGCCGCCCGAGCCGGGGATCTTCGTCATCGGTCCGCGCCTGGATCCGGGCGTTCACAGCTGTGACAGCTTTCTGCGCCGCAACCAGATCCCCTACGAACGCCTTGACCCAGACGATCCCGGCGCTATTGCACGGACCGGAGGTCGTGTCTCCGCAGCCGCCCCGTATCCGGTGGTGGTGCTCCGCGATGGCACCCGGTTGATCGCGCCGACGATGCGTGACGTCGCCACGGGCGCTGGGCTGACAGTCGCGCCGGGCTCGGCGCGATACGACCTGGTGATCGTGGGCGGTGGCCCGGCGGGCCTGACGGCGGCGGTCAACGGCGCATCTGAGGGGCTGCAGACCGGGCTGATCGAGTCCTTCGCCCCGGGCGGGCAGGCCGGCACCTCGACCAGGATCGAGAACTACACGGGGTTCCCATTCGGCGTCTCCGGAGACGAACTCGCGAGCCGGGCACTGCAGCAGGCGAGACGATTGGGCGCTGAGATCGTCGTGACCCGACGGGTCGAGGCCATTGACCCCGCCGAGATGACCGTCACGCTGGATGGCGGGGACGTTCTTCAGACGAGGTCGATCGTTCTCGCGATGGGCGTGCAATGGCGGCGCCTCGACGTCGATTCGATCGATCGCTTCGTCGGCTCCGGCGTCTATTACGGTGCCGCACGCAGCGACGCCAACCTCACGCAGGGTAACGATGTGTACCTGATCGGCGGCGGCAACTCGGCCGGCCAGGCCGCGATCTTCCTCGCCAGCCACGCGCGGTCGGTGACGCTGCTCGTGCGAGGCGAATCGCTGGCGGCGGGCATGTCCGCCTACCTCGTTGAGCAGATCGCGACGAAGGCCAACATTCGGGTGGAAACCGGATCCGAGGTTGTCGCGGTACACGGCGACGAACGCCTCGAGGCGATCGACGTCATCGACCGCAGGACCGGCGTCACATCCCGACGGGACACCGGGGTGCTCTTCGTCCTCATCGGCGCTCAGGCATCGAGCGACTGGCTGCCCTCGCAGATCGCCCGCGACGAACACGGTTTCGTCTTGACGGGAGTGGACGCAATGAGGGCCGAACAGTGGACGGCCGACCGCGAGCCTTTCGCCCTCGAGACGAGCGCCCCGGGAGTGTTCGCCGTCGGCGACATCCGTTCCGGATCGGTGAAGCGCGTCGCGGCATCCGTGGGTGAGGGCGGCGTGGCGATCGCCCTCGTGCACCGCTACCTACAACTACTGCCAGCTGTGCACGCACAGTCGGATGCGTTGGCGCCGAACGTCACCGACGTCCCAGACCGAAAGCGTTTTGAGATCACAGCCGACGGGACTGTCCTCGGCTTCGCCGAGTATCGACGCCGGCCCGGAGTCATCGCCTTCACTCACACCGAGATCGACCCGTCGCACGAGGGCGACGGGCTGGGCACGCTGCTCGTCAAATCCGCGCTGGACACCGCACGGGCGCAGGGGCTAGCGGTGATACCCGTCTGTCCGTTCGTCCAGAGATTCATCGCCCGTCATCACGAGTACCTCGATCTCGTGCCGGTGCAACGTCGCAAGAAGTTCGCGCTGGACTGGCAGGTGCAGCCGAACTGATCAGGCGCCGAAGCGAAGCGCGACGAGGGCGGCGAAACGCGCCGCCCTGGGCCGACGCGTGGTGCGCGCCATCGCCTGCGCGCGACCGGCGATCGCGGTGCTCAATCCGTTTCGTCGAGTGCCGACGACGTGCAGCGGCAGGATTCGAGGCTCCTTCGCCACGGTCCTGAACTTCTCCTCCGATGCCGTCTCCGGCGCGTCATCGGAGGTCGCGGTCAGGAAGCGATCCGGCAGCGAGAGCTTGCATATCGTGCGCACGGTGTGCCAGAACTGACGGGTCAGCGGACCCGTCGTGTACGGCAGGTCGTACTCGGCAAGGAGTGCCTGAACTCGTCCCGAGATCTCGGGGAGCCTATTGCTCGGCAGGTCGGGGAACAGGTGGTGCTCGATCTGGTAGCAGAGGCTTCCGCTCATCAATCTCATGACCGGACCGGCGTTGAAGTTCGCGGTTCCCAGCATCTGCCGCAGATACCACTCCGACTTCGTCTCGTTCGCGACGGCTTCGGGAGTGAACTTCTCCGCGCCGTCGGCGAAGTGCCCGCAGACGATGACGATGTAGGCCCACCCATTGCGAAATCCGCCCGCGACCAGATTCGCCAGGAACGTCCGGAAGAAGCGCCGTCCGCTGAGCGCCGGGAAGAACAGATAGTCCTTGCTCGCCTGGCGAACCATCTTGCGGACCATCGCCCGATGAAGGTCGGCCTTGACCTCTTCACTCGTCTCGTGGTCCTGCTCGGTGGCCAGGTCGTGCAGTGCGATGCCCCACTCGAAGACGATGGACAGCAGCAATGCCCACAGGGGCGCCCACCGGTGACCGGGCTGCCACTCCTGGTCGCGGCTGACGCGCAGGACGCCGTAGCCGAGGTCCTCGTCCATGCCGATCACGTTGGTGAAGACGTGGTGGCGATAGTTGTGGGCGTGCCGCCACTGGGAGGACGGACCCACCATGTCCCACTCCCAGGTGTTGGAGTGGATCTCCGGGTCGTTCATCCAATCCCACTGCCCGTGGATGATGTTGTGGCCGAGTTCCATGTTCTCGATGCACTTGGACACGAGCAGGCCCACGGTTCCGGCCGTCCATCCGGTCTTGCTCCTGCTGCCGAAGATCGTCAGTCGGGAGCCGATTTCAAGGCACCGTTGAAGTCGGATGACGCGCTTTATGTACGCGCGATCGGCTGTGCCGAGTGACTCCTCGACGTCGCGACGGATCTCGTCGAGCGAACGCCCGAGTGTCTCGACGTCGGCGTCGCTCAGGTGCGCGTACTCAGCTACTTCGGTGATGGCAACGGTGCATCACACCCCAACGACGAGGAGCGGATGCGGACGGAGCAACCGGGCCTGACAGGCACGGACAATGACCCACTCCATCCTGGACTACGGCGACTTCCTCACCGCGATCCCACAATGTATCCGTAACCGGAGGTGTCGCACAATCGGTCCAGTCCGAGTGCTGTGCCGAGAACAAAGATGGGCCGAACGTGTCGAGACTGGAGTCACGGCTCCGTCCCAGGGTCGAATGCGGCCACCGAGGCCGCTCCAGAGAAGGGAACCCAACATGAAGTACCTGCTGCTCAAGCACTACCGCGGCGCTCCCGAGGCCGTGAACGGCGTGCCGATGGACCAGTGGACGCCGCAGGAGATCGACGACCACGTCCAGTACATGAACGACTTCGCCGCCAGACTCGAGGGCACCGGTGAGTACGTCGACAGTCAGGCGCTCGCGCCCGAGGGGGCGTGGGTCCGGTATGACGGGGAGGGCCGCCCACCCGTCACCGACGGGCCATTCGCGGAGACCAAGGACCTGATCGCAGGCTGGATGATCATCGACGTCGACACCTATGAGCGCGCGCTCGCCCTGGCTGGCGAGTTATCGGCGGCCCCAGGAGCCGGCGGCAAGCCGATCCACGAGTGGCTCGAGGTGCGCCCGTTCCTCACCGCACACCCGACGGTCACCGAGTGACGTGATGGACGACCTGCCGCTGCGGGAGTTGACGCCCGCGGTGATCGGCGTCCTCGTTCATCGCGGAGTCGACTTCGCGACGGCCGAGGACGCCGTGCAGGAGGCACTCGTTGCGGCCGCGCTGGCCTGGCCCGACCAGCAGCCCGCCGACCCGAAGGGCTGGCTCGTCACGGTCGCGTGGCGCAAGTTCCTCGACGCACACCGATCGGAGAACTCGCGCCGCGACCGGGAGCAGCGGGTCGCCGTCGAGCCGGCTCCCGGACCGACTGAGTCCGCAGACGACACGTTGCAGCTCTTCTTCCTGTGCGCACATCCATCGTTGTCCTCGGCCTCCGCGGTGGCGCTCACGCTGCGCGCCGTCGGAGGCCTGACCACCCGGCAGATCGCCCAGGCATATCTAGTACCGGAAGCGACGATGGCGCAACGGATCAGCCGCGCCAAACGCACGGTCCGCGACGTGCGGTTCTCCGAGCCGGGCGACCTGGGCACCGTGCGGCGCGTGTTGTATCTCGTCTTCAACGAGGGCTACACGGGTGACGTCGACCTGGCGGCCGAGGCGATCCGGCTCGCACGTGAGTTGGCGTCGAGGACCGAGTCCGCCGACGACTATCCGGAGACCGCGGGACTCTTGGCCCTCATGCTGCTGCACCATGCCCGGCGGCCGGCTCGGACCCGAGACGACGGCAGCCTCGTCCCCCTGGCCGAGCAGGACCGCACCCGCTGGAACACCTCGCTCATCGCCGAGGGCGTCGTCATCCTGCAGGAGGCGCTCAGCCGCGACCGACTCGGCGAGTTTCAGGCGCAAGCGGCGATCGCTGCGCTGCACGCCGATGCGCCGCGCGCCGAGGAGACCGACTGGGTGCAGATCGTCGGCTGGTACGACGAGTTGCTCCGGCTCACAGGAAGCCCGGTCGTGGCGCTCAACCGGGCCATCGCGATCGGCGAGGCCGACGGCCCGACAGCGGGCCTCGCGGCCCTGACCGAGGTGGACCCGGGCCTACCTCGCTACCCCGCCGCGTCGGCCTACCTCCACGAGAGGGCCGGCGACCTGGCGACCGCAGCACGGCTGTATGCCGAAGCCGCCCAGTCCGCTCCAAATCTGGCAGAACGCCACCACCTCACCAAGCAGGCGGCGCGGATTGGTCGGACCCTTCGCGACATCGACTAGACGACGGTGGCCTACCGTCGGGCAGTATGAAGTTGACGCTCAGTGAGGCCGACGCCGCCTTCCGCGACGAGTTGCGAGAGTTCTTCACCACGCAGATCCCCGCGGACATCCGCGAGCGGATGCGAGCGGGCCAGGTCCGCTTCCCCGACGACGTGACCACGGCGCAGCGAATCATGAACCAACGCGGCCTCGCGGTGCCGAACTGGCCGGTGGAATGGGGTGGCCAGGACTGGACACCGCTTCAGCGACAGATCTGGTCCGACGAGATGCGGCTGGCCTGTGTACCCGAGCCGCTGGCGTTCAACGCCAGCATGGTCGGCCCGGTGATCGCCGCCTTCGGTTCGCAGGAACTCAAGGAGCGGTTCCTGGCACCAACCGCGAACCTCGACATCTGGTGGTGCCAGGGCTTCTCCGAGCCGGAGGCCGGTTCCGATCTGGCGTCGGTCCGCACCACCGCAGTCCGTGACGGCGACTCCTACGTGATCAACGGTCAGAAGACGTGGACCACGTTGGGCCAGTACGCCGACTGGATCTTCGTTCTCGCGCGCACCGACCCGGACGCGCCCAAGCGGCAGGCAGGCATCTCCTTTCTGCTCGCCGAGATGTCGACGCCGGGCATCACGCTGCGCCCCATCAAGACGATCGACGGCGGCTATGAGGTCAATGAGGTCTTCTTCGAGGATGTCCGTGTCCCCGCCGATCAACTGGTCGGCGAGGAGAACAGCGGCTGGACCTACGCCAAGTTCCTTCTGAGCAACGAGCGCACCGGCATCGCCAGGATCGGCACAACGAAGGTCTGGCTGGCCCAGGTCAAGGAGCACGCCGCGAACACACCGACCGAGGACGGCACGCTGCTGGACGACCCGCTGTTCGCGGCCCGCGTCGCGGAGGTCGAGAACGAACTGCTGGCTCTGGAGCTCACGCAGCTGCGGGTCAGCGGTTCGGAGGCCGACGGCAAGCCGAACCCGGCGTCATCGATCCTCAAGTTGAAGGGCAGCCAGCTTCAGCAGGCGGTCACCGAGTTACTGATCGACGTCGCGGGCCCCGACGCGTTACCAGTCGGCGCCAGCGACATCGACACGCCGGCGTGGGCTCAGCTCGCCGCGCCGAAGTATCTCAACTACCGCAAGGTCTCGATCTACGGCGGGACCAACGAAGTGCAACGCAATATCGTCGCCTCGACGATTCTGGGACTGTGAGGACGCCATGAACTTCGACCTGACCGACGAGCAGGGCATGCTGCGTGACGTCACCCGCGAGGCGCTGGCGCGCACCTACGACATCGATGCGCTCCTCAAGGTCGACGACACCGAACTCGGCTGGAGCCGCGACGTCTGGTCAGCGCTGGCCGAGATCGGAATCCTCGGACTTGGTTTCGAGCCCGAGGAGGCCGGCCAGATCGAGTTGATGGTGGTACTCAACGAGATCGGGCGGCGGCTGGCGCCCGAACCCGTCGCGCAGGCGGCACTGATTCCCGGCGGACTGATCGCCGAACTTGGGAACGATGAACAGCGGGGGTTGCTCGACGCGGTGTCGGAGGGTCAGACGCTACTGGCCCTGGCACACCAGGAACCGGGCATGCGCGGTTTGTCGACACGCGTCACCACCCGCGCTGAGCGCCAAGGTGATTCGTGGACCGTCACCGGCCGTAAGAACCCGGTGCTGTCCGGCGATTGCGCCGACGTGTTCGTCGTGAGCGCGGCACTGGAGACTGGGGTCGGGCTGTTCGTCATCGACGCCGACGCCGTCAGCAGACACGCGTTCCGAACCCTCGACGGCCAGCGCGCCGCACAGCTGAACCTGGACTCCGTTACAGCGCAACCACTCGGTGCCGGCGGAGATGCGGCATCTGGCCTGCGAAGAGCCCTCATCCGGCATCAGTCGGCGCTGTGCGCCGAAGCGGTGGGCGCGATGGAGGAGGCCCTGCGCCTCACCACCGAGTACCTGAAGAACCGCAAGCAGTTCGGCGTGCCGCTGAGCAAGTTCCAGGCACTGACCCAACGCGCCGCGGACATGTACGTCTCGCTCGAACTGGCGCGCAGCATGAGCCTGTACGCCGCCATATCGATCGCCGACGGCAACTACGACCCCGTCATCGCCGCCAGGGCCAAACTGCAGATCTGTCGGTCGGGGCGCCACATCGCCCAGGAGGCGATTCAACTGCACGGCGGGATAGGCGTGACCGCCGAGTATCCGGTGGGCCACTACGCTGCCCGCCTCACCGCGATCGGCCAGACGCTGGGCTCGGCCGACGATCAGCTGCGCACGCTGATGGGTGCGCTCGGATCCTACGAGACCGTGTCGCTGTGAGCGCACCTTCAGATGCCCAGCTGCGGGAGATGTTCGACGAGTTTCAGTTGCGGAAGCTCGTGCACGGCTACTGCCGCGCCGTCGACCGCGGTGACATCGATGCGCTGCGCGGCCTCTATCACGACGACGCCGAGGACGACCACGGCACCTTCTCCACAGGTGGGGTCGACGACTTCCTCAGCCAGCTCGAGGCCGCCCGCCCCTACATTCGGTCGATGCAGCACAACATCACCACGGTGAACTTCGCCATCAGCGGCAACACCGCCGAAGGCGAGATCTACACCTTGGCGACGCACACGTTCGGCGCGGGCGATCGCGACGTCGACGTCATCGTCGGCGGCCGCTACCTCGACAAGTACGAGAGACGCTCCGACACATGGAAGTTCATCGAGCGAAAGATCGTCACCGACTGGGCCCACATCAATGACCCGTCCTCGGTGGACCTGAGCCATCCGATCACCAAGGACACTCCGGCAGGCTCTCCGGACGCGAATGATCCTTCGTACCAATTCTTCTCGCTGCTACAAAGGGATGTGGAGTGATGACGTCGTCAGCCCAAGACTCAGTGTTCGGCCAGCAGTTCCAGACCCCCGACGGGGCCACCGTGATCCCGGTTACGAAGCCGGTCGGCGTGTTCGTCATTAAGGACGGCAAGCCGACCTGGTCTCCCGCGGCGGACGCCACTCGGATCGCGCTGATGGGAATCCTCGTCGGCCTGCTGTCGGCAACCCTGGCCGGGATCACCATGGTTCGCCGCCCGCCGTGGCCAGACCTGCATATCGACGTGACAAAGGAAATCTAGCGCCCCGTCACGCGACACTGGCCGCGCCGCACCACGACTCGGCGATCGAGCCGGTGACACCGCAGCCGGCCATGAGGACGGCGTCCGGCAGAATCGCGTCCTGCTCCGGCGTGAACGCGGGCGGCGCCGGTGGCAGCAGCGGGAAGATGCGGGCGCCCGACACACCGGTCAGGAACGAGACGATCTGGGCGGGGATGTTGGTGATCACATACAGGCCATCGATGACGATCTGCGCCGGCCCTGACAGGAAGCTCGGCAGCGCCGCGACGATCTCCTTGCCAAAGGTCAACACGTAGTAGGGCACCGAGGCGAAGACCGTACGCACACCCAACGCCACCTGGGTGCCGATATCGGGATAGCCGTTCGTGGCGATCGCATCCTTTAGCGCCTGCTTCAGGTCGACGGGGTCGAGGTCACTTCCGCCGAGCGTCGTCAGCGACACACCGTCGGAGCCGGCGCGCGGTGTGCCGCCGAACAGAGTCACCACCGTCGGCGTGATGTCGACGATCTCGTACCGCGGGTTGATCAAACCGTCGCCGAAATCTGTCCCCTCGGCAATGACGAATGTCCCTGTCTCAGCCGGTGATTGGAATCCGTGACCGAAGCCCACCTGCGGCTGGTGGCCGTGGTCGGTGACCACGAGGATGGTCCACTCCTCGCCCATGGCCTCGCGGGCGGCCACCGCGTCCAAGATCTCACCGAGGTTGTCGTCCATGTTCCGGATGGCCAGTTTGTACTCCTCCGAGGCGGAGCCGTACATGTGGCCGTTCTCGTCGACACCGACGAAGTAGCTGAAGAGGAAGTTCGGGGTCGGGCCGTTTAGACCCGAGATCGAGTCGACGGTCCAGTCGGCGACCGCGTCATCGGTCGCCAGCCAGTTCTTGTCCCCCGCGACCTGACCGATGAAGACGTTCTGATCGGCGGGGATCGATCCGGCCCCTGCGATGCCGTTGATGACGTCCCAGTTCCCGACGGCCACGGTCTGGATGTCTCGATCGATCGCCTCGAGTTGGTTGAACACCGTCGGCCACGTGTTGTAGGTCCACGGGGTGAAGACGTTGTTGATCACCCCGGTCCGCTCGCCCCACACCCCGGTCAGAATCGCCGTCCATGACGGGTTGGAGATGGTGGTGTGCCCGACGATGCTCGAGGCGGAGGTGGTGCTGACCCCCATCAGGTCGAAGAAGTTCTGGTTGTAGTCGTCGGCCAGGATCCTGCTCAAGTTCGCGCCGTCGATGGCGATCACCAGCACGCGCGGCTGCGTGGGATCCACCAGCACCGAGGGTGGTGGCGTGGGATTGGGGACCAGAGAGACCGTTTGTTGGGCCATGAAGTTCGCCCTGGCGGGAGCGAGGATCCGCTCGAACTCGTTTCGCACCAACGACAGCGCCGCCGACAGGATCGGCAGCTGGATCGGCGACCCCTCCCCCAGGTGCAGCAGCGGCTGCAGCACCGAGGCGACGATCTCCGTGACGACGCCGACCAGGGTCTTCGGTCGAACCGGCACCGCTGGTGGTGAGACCACCGAATTCGATGCCGCCGCAACCGTTGTGGCGTCATGGGCCGCGAGCTGAGTGGAGATTTCGTCAACGGCGGCAAGCAGGGACGCCTGCGGCTGTTGCTCGACTTCGTCGGCAACCTTGACCGTCGTGTCGACGTCGGTCACCTGCTCGTGGGCGGCGGGGGGCTTGGCCGAATTGCCCTTCGCCGGGTCCTGCCCTGAGTCGTTGCCCTTCACCGGGTCCTGAACCGGCGGATTCACGAGCGGGGTGCCCTCATCGATGACGACCGGTGGGACCACCTCGTCAATGACCACGGGCAGGGTTTCCTCGGCGCCCACGACGTCGGCCGGCGCCTCGGTGTCAGCGACCTCGGCGTCCGCAGGTGTGGCAGCGGCGGTGCCATCAGTAGCGGGCTCATCGGCAGCGGGGGTGTCGATGTCCTTCGCGGACTCTGCGGCCGCGCCCGATGCCGGCTTCGGATCCGACCCTGACGTGTCGGTGTCGGCATCGGCGTCTGCCGAGGATTTCAACGCGGACTTCAACGACGACTTGAGGGAAGACTTGAGGGAAGACTTCGGTGCCGACTTCGGAGACGAGGACTCCCCCGCAGAAGTCGATGACGTGGCGTCGGACGACGACGCCCCGCCCTCCGAGGGGTCTGCGTAGGCGATGCCCGGAGCCGACGCCACGGCCGCGCCCACCCCCAACGCGACTGCCAGCGCTCCGACGCGACCGACGTGCCTCGCATAACCCATGGACGGTTCCTCTCGTTGACCCGCGGATGGGGCGGCGGAATACTCTGCGCCGGAAGTTACGCGGGTCGTCGACCTCGTTCTTGAGGAATCAATGAATTGGGCTGCGTGCTGGCCGACAGCAGTGGGTCCGACACCTCGGAGGTGTAGCGCTCACCACACTTCAATACTTTGATGTACTAATAATGACGGAAAGGCGATACCCTCGCCGCGGCCTCATTTCGGCGCGCCCGGAACAATCGGCGCCCCTGCAGGAGGCGCATCGGATCGATCGAATGTCCAGGAGGACCCTCCCTTGTCGAGTCTCGCCCGCACGCTTCGTCGGCTGATGTCCGGTGCACTGGTGGCGATGGTGCTGCCCGCGCTCATCACCGTCGCCGGCGCGCCCGCCACCGCGAACGCGTTCTCCCGTGAGGGCCTGCCGATCGAGTACCTGAGCGTCCCGTCGGCGGCCATGGGCCGTGATATCCGCGTCCAGTTCCAGGGCGGCGGCCCGCACGCGGTCTATCTGCTCGACGGCCTGCGCGCGCAGGACGACTTCAACGGCTGGGACATCAACACCGCGGCATTCGAGTGGTTCTACGAGTCCGGCTTGTCGGTTGTCATGCCGGTCGGCGGCATGTCGAGCTTCTACACCGACTGGTACCAACCCGCCGTCGGCAACGGCACCACCCAGACCTACAAGTGGGAGACCTTCCTGACCCAGGAGCTGCCCGCCTGGCTCTCGGAGAACAAGGGTGTCTCGCAGAACGGCAACGCCGTCGTGGGGCTGTCCATGGGCGGTGCGCCCGCGCTGACCTATGCCACCTACCACCCGGACCGGTTCGTGTACGCCGCGTCGCTGTCGGGGTTCCTGAACCTGTCACAGGGCCTCTGGCCGAGGCTTGTCGGCATCGCCATGAACGACGGGGGCGGATTCAAGGCCGACGCCATGTGGGGTCCGCCCGGCGACCCGGCGTGGGCACGCAACGATCCCACGGTCAACGTCGCCAAGCTGGTCGCCAACGGCACCCGACTGTGGGTCTACTGCGGCAACGGCACCGCGAACGAGCTGGGCGCGGGCAACCCGGGTGGTGGCCTGCTGGAGACGTCGACACTCAAGAGCAACATCGCCTTCCAGAACGCGTACGTCGCCGCGGGAGGCACGAACGCCGTCTTCAACTTCCCGCCCAGCGGCACACACGGCTGGGGTTACTGGGGAGATCAGCTGCTGGCGATGAAGCCGGACTTGCAACGCGCGCTCGGCGCGGAACCGACTAGCTGATCCGCGGCGCCGACCGGCATCGGCATCGACGCCCTTATCGCCAGTAGTTGACGCCAACAGCCCGCGGCGTCCCCGAAATCCCGCCATCATCAGTACTGGCGGGAGGGGCTCTAGACATGACGGCGATGAAGACCACGCTGATCGCATTGGCGACGGTCATGGGGTTGACCGCATGCTCGGCGGGCACGGACACGACCAGTACCGGTGCCTCGACAGTCACCGTGACCGCGCCGACGACGAGTACAGCGTCACCGCCGCCAACTGCGGTAAGCGAGCCGTCATCGACTGCGGCGAGCCCCAGCGCCGACAGCAACGACTGTGAACTCAACCCGTCAGACGCCCCGGTCGAGACGGCCGACCCCTACCAATGGGTTCCGCAGATCGGCCGAGTGTCGGTCACGATGAGCGGATTGCCCTCGGGCACCATCAAACCCGGCGATCCGCCGGTCGTGGTTGATGTGACGGCCTGCAATGACTCACCCGTCTCCTACTCGGAGGTCGGTGTCGTGGTTGTGCTCGACCACTGCAGCTGCGCACCGGGCCCATTGGAGATTCCCGTGGGCACCGTCGAGTACTTCGACCGGGCCACCGGTGGCTGGACCCAGGTCGACCATCCGGCCGCGGGTACGGGCATGGACTACCTCGGGCAGTTCGCCAACGCGCAGGAGCTGTCCAAGGGCCAGGCCTTCACGGTTCGGTACCGGATCGCGCTCGACACGTCCATGACTGCCGGCCAGGGCGGAGTGTCGGCCGCTGTCGTCACGCCGTACCCGCTGAACCAGATCGGCTCGGCGAATCTGCCCTTCACCGTCGTGCAGTAGCGACCGTGGCCGCTGAGTCATTGCTACCACCGCGAAGTCACATCGTCGGCGATCTGGCCTGCGATCTTCGACGCCGAGTCAGCTGGGTTGGCGCTGCACGTGTTGATGTCGACGATGATGTTGTTTCGCAACGCCAGCGCGCGTCCGCAGGCCCAGCCGGGGCTACCGGCGTCCTGTTCGGTCGCAATCGCGCTTAGTGCTGCGTCGATGTTCGAGATCTGTCCCACGACCCAGTGCGTGCCGCTCTGTGCGTGGGTGTACTCGTGGCAGGCCGGCCACTGCTGAGCCGAGGTGTCGAAGAACGCGCCCGCCACCTCCCTGGTCGGAAACAGCACCACGGCCTGCTTGAGATAGTGCGTGAAGGCATCGCCGTTGTTGAGGCTCTCGTCGCGCTCGGACCAGTAACCGCTGTTGCCGTAAACGGCAGCCTCTGCCGCACCATCGATGGCGAGACATTCCGGCGGCGACATGGTGGCACTGTTGTCCGCCATCGCGGACTGGCTCTCCGTGACCGCCATCCCGGACGTCGCCATAGCCGCATTGACCTGGTCGGGGCTCAGCAACAAGCTGGCTAGTTCCCGCTCGACCAGAGGACGCGGAATCCTCGACCGGGTCGGTGTAGGCGACTCGGCACTACCCGTACTCACACACCCCGCGGCAAGAACACAGATGACTGCTGCTGCGAGTGTGACCGTTGACCGTCGCATGTGAAGCTCCCCCTTCGAGCCGAGACCAGACCTTTCAACGTGGCGCGACTCCCCCCGGAGCGCGTCTATAGAAAAATGGTGCAGCAGTGTCGCCGACACCATCCGAATATTGCTGGTGTTTCGTGATCACAATGAGCCGCGCTTCTTGATAACGATTGGTGGGTCGCGCCCTCCGCCTGCGTTTTCCATCGCTCAGAAGTACGTCGTGGCCGTCGTGCTGGTTCCGTTGTCACATGTGATCGTGACGGTCCAGTCCCGGAATCGCGGAACCGCGGGGACGATCCTCAAGTCGTAACTGCCGTTCGCCGGTAGGGCGAAGCTGCGGTCGAAGTTGTCCGTCGTATAGGTGCACTGCGACGAGACTCCACTGCGGTCGGTGATGTGAGCCACCAGACCGCCCACGACCGTGTCGAACGAGACCGTCGGCCCCTGCAGCGGCGCGGGCGGCGGCGGTTCGTTCGACGGTGGCGGGGTGGCTCCGCTGGCGCAGCCCGAGACGATGACCTTCGCGCCCTGCTGGTTCTGCAGCATGCCCTTGGCCTTGCTCTGGGCGGCGGTTAGCGACGGGTCAGATGCTCCCGTCATCTCGCCGAAGTCATTCGAGGCGGCCGCGGCGCATTCGTTCTTGGCGATCACCTGAGTCACGCAGTGGCCCCCGCCGTTGTTCGAGCAGTTCGTCAGCGCCCCCGTGCCGGCCTGATCCTGCGTGGCACTGATCGCCGACCCGCCAGCCATCGTGACGGGAGGATTCTCGTTGATGAATCCGAGGGCCAACCCGATGTACTGGTCAGCCGCATGCGCCGGCGCGGGTGCGCCGACCATGCCGACGACGATCGCGATGGCGGCTAGCAGGGTGGCAGCAGTGGTCCGGCCTCGCCACAGAGCGCGGCCTTGGTAAGTGCTTGTCATGGTTTGTCCTGTGTGATCGCTGCCCCGGGGCCGCACTCAGGAGTTGGAAACTGCGCACCGCCCAGACGAGGCATGGTTTCGTCGACTGATCGCTTGCCCCTTCCTCATCGGTGGTGCATCTGCTTGTTGACTATTCGCGCCTTCGCCGGCTCGTTCACCAGTTCCGCAATAGTCGGGCACGGTCATCGATACCGTGGACAGTGGTGGACCAACGAGAGGAATCACCATGGCCGATCCGAAGCAGGGCACATACGACCCCAAGAAGGGCGGCAAGTTCGAGCCGACCACCAAGGCCACGCCGCCGCCACCCCCGAGGCCAGGGCACAAGAACAAGTAACCACAGCTCAGGACGACCTCCGCTTCCTGGCGCGGCCAGGTTGCCGGATGGGGTGCGCCCCGGCAGTGCAGGACGGCCTAGGCCACCGGCGGCGCACTGGCAGCGGGGCCCAACAGATCGGCGCTGGTGTTCGACGATGTGCGCCGCCACCGCCCGTACAGCGGCAACTCACGCATCGACTCGCCCGCCGGCACCGACCAGCGTCGGGCAACGAAACGAATCATGGTCCGCACGTAGCGGGTCGTCTCGGAGTACCACCGCCATTCGTAGAGGCGACCGGTCAGCAACCATTGCGCCAGCGCCTCGGACTCAACGCCCTGCAGATACGGCCGGACCCACGTCACCATCACCCACGCCCGCTCGGTCGCTTCGTGGGGAAGCCGGAACGTCCACTCGATCGGACTGTCACCGGCCGCCATGGTGTGCCGCAGCGCGGGCGGTTGCAACTCAGCACTCTCGCTCAGTTCCGGCACACCGAGCAGCTGCACTGTGACGTTGTGAAAGACGCCGGGCCCGCCCACCTCGAACCGCACGCGATGGAGGCCGCCGTGGGCGTCGGTGGAGTCGTCGCGGTCGGTGGAGAACGCCACCAGCCCGCCGACGGCGACATAGCGGGAGAACACCAACTGGCTTCCCACCATGAGGAACCGGCGCACCGCAAGCCCCACCGTCAACGTCGCGACTGTCACCGCGACGACACCCCACATCAGATCCACCCGCACAGATTGTCAGAGCATGAACCAGAACCGGTGGAAACGCTCCGACACAGGCAAAGGCCAATGCCCGCGGCAAGGTCACAGGTGCTGCCGGTGGTGTTTTGCTACGTCCGTTCGCGGGCCTGATCTCCCGGCGACAGTGCCACCACCTACGTCCAACTCTGGAGCATGAACTGCACCCTTCCTGCTGCGACGAACCTCCCAAATCCCATGAATAACAACATTATTAGTCAATCCGTAGGAACAGCGACCGCTACGCAGGCCCTGCGGGCAACCGACGATCACCCGACTGCTGCTCGAAGCCCAACACCTCGCCATAACGCCACGGGGCCTTCTTGCCCTTGTCGAGGGCGATTGGTGCATCGCAGCATTGCGATGTGGATTAGCGTTGTGGGTGTGACCAAGGAAGCCGTCGGCCGAACAACGTTCCCCGACATCAGCTCGCGCGCGTGGGAGCACCCCGCGGACCGGACCGCGCTCACGGCGTTGCGTCGGCTCAAGGGATTCGATCAGATCCTCAAGGTGCTGTCGGGCATGCTGCGAGAACGCCAGCACCGGCTCCTGTACTTGGCAAGCGCTGCACGCGTGGGACCGCGCCAGTTCGCCGATCGCGACGTGATACTGCAGGAGTGTGTCTCAGTGCTGGACGCGCCAGTCAAACCAGAGCTGTTCGTGGTGCAGTCGCCGACCGTCAACGCGTACACAATCGGGATGGAGCAGCCGTTCATCGTACTCACATCGGGGATGTGCGACTTGATGAGCGAAGCCGAAATGCGTTTCGTCATCGGGCACGAACTCGGCCACGCCCTCAGCGGGCATGCCGTGTATCGGACCATGCTGATGCACCTCATGCGACTGTCGTCGGCACTTGGCTTCCTACCTGTCGGCGGCTGGGCGTTGCGTGCCATCGTCGCCGCGCTCATGGAGTGGCAGCGAAAGTCGGAGCTGTCCGGTGACCGCGCCGGCCTGTTGTGCGGGCAGGACTTCGATGCCGGCATCCGGGTGCAACTGAAGCTGGCTGGAGGCGGCCGGCTCGACAAGATGGACTCGCAGGCCTTCCTTGCCCAAGCCGCCGAGTACGACCGCAGCGGCGACATGCGCGACGGAGTGCTCAAGCTGCTCAACCTCGAGCTTCAGACCCATCCGTTCTCGGTGCTTAGGGCCGCCGCACTGACGAAGTGGGTCGACTCCGGAGGATACGGCGCAATCCTGGCCGGGGACTATCCCGTGCGGTCGAACGACGAAGACCATTCCTGGAGTGACGATGTAGCCGCGGCCGCCCGGGTGTACCGCGATGGCTTCGACCAGTCCGATGATCCGTTGATTCGCGGACTGCGAGATGGGTTGTCGGGCGTCGTCGACGGAGTGGGGCGCGCTGCCACAAATGCCGCAGACACGCTGGGGCGCAAGATCACCGATTGGCGCCGCGGCAGCAGCGACAGCCCCGAGCAGTGACTGCGAATCAGCGTTTGGTCACGCGCGGTCTTCGAACTTGCTGGGCCAGGGACGAAATGGCGCCCGCCTGGCATTGCGTCGCGCGGTCACCAACCCGGCACGATCGTCACCGGAATGCCTTGTGACTCCCATAGTGCGATCACTTCGGGGTTGTCGTCGATCGCCCCTCGGATGTCGTAGTGCCGGCGCAGGTACCGCAGGATCTCCAGTTTCACGATGCGATCAGAACGTCGGTCGCCCGTCATCGCCATCGCA
Organism: Mycolicibacterium sp. YH-1; assembly: GCF_022557175.1. The sequence goes on from NZ_CP092915.1 coordinate 4,833,670, forward strand.
CCCCTTCGGCTGCTGGACGATCAGCCCATGTCGTCGAAGTCGTGCGACTCTGTCGCTGCACGATTCTCACGCTCGGCCACCTGCTCCGGCGTCTGACAATCCGGGCAGATCACCTGAAACGTGCGCCCCTGAAAGGTCTGCGCCAACCAATCGCTGCGCTCATCCGGGTCGGCAGGGTACGGCCGTTTGCACTTGCCGCACGTGCTCAGATGGTGCAGAAGCGCCAACCTGAGCCCCCGCAGGAACACTCGGCTCTGCTTACTCATCGCCACCCTCCCCATTGCCAGCCGCCAGGGCACGCACCTTGTAGACCGTAGCCCGCGACGCCCCGAACTCATGGGCAAAATCCGTCGCCGACTCGCCGTGCGTGAGGAACCCATGCTCATGGCGATCGCCCTCACCGCGTTGCTTGTCGTCTTCACGTAGTAAGAGACGTGAAAAAAGTAGGACCCGGGAATCGAAACCGGTACGAATTTCGCGCGGCGATGAACACCACGGTGGCGCGACACGCTCCGCAGGCGGACACCGACTGACAACGACAGCGGGCCACGGCTTTCGCCGGCCCGCGAGCGTCACGGCAACCCGGTCGCCAACGACGGATCGAATCCCGGCGCCGACTCGTCCCACCCCGGCGGCATGTGGTCGGAGCCCCGCGGCTGCGACGCGTAGATCGGCACCTGAGGAGCGGGCCCCGGCAGCGACGTGTCATACCCCGGCAGCTGTCCGTAACCCGTCGGCGGTCCGATACCGGGGGCCACCTGGTCCGTGCCGGCCAACAACTTGGACGCCACGAAAGCGGCTGCCTGCGTGGTGTACCCGGGCACATAGCCGTCGGTGTGACCGCTCCACTCGTTGCCGGGCCCTGCGTGACAGATCGGATCGGCGGGGTTACAGAGGTCGATCCCCTTCCCAGCGAACATCTCGGACTGGGAAGGCAGCTTCGTGCCCGAGCGGTTCGCGACGTTGCCGAAGGTGGCGATCGCCGCGACGTTGGTCGCGAACGAAGAAGGCAGAGAAGCGCCCCACGCAATCCCGACGATGGGATTGCCGGCGACGATGTTGATGACGTTCGCCCCCTGCGAGTATCCGCCCAACACGATCTTGGTGTCGGGGCACGATGTCGCCGTGGCTTTGATGCGCTTGATCGCGTCCTTGGCGCCGTCCCCGCTGCCCAGCTGCAGCTTGCCCGCGTCGTAGTCCACCGCGTAAGTCGCGATGTTCAGGCCGACGGCCTGCTCGCGCAACGCGTCGACGAAGGCGTTGCCAACGGCGCCCATGCCCTTCGGCTCGTCGGTGCCCCGTGCGAAAACCACCTCGGCGTCGGCGCAGTCGGCGGCGGCCGCAAGCGGCACGCCGTTCGGAGTCCACAGCTGAACGGCGGCGATGCTGAGCGCGGCAGCGCCGCGGCCGACCCAGCGACCCGCCGATCGCAGGCCCATCGCGCGCGAGCTACGCCCACAATGAGGAGACATGTCTCGAATTTATCGCTTCGCAAGGAGAAACGCACAAGCCGTGGCTTTTCAGCGAAGTTCGAGGGCGGCGCTTTGGCGCCCGCCCGACATGCGTGCTCGCGCGGCGACGTCAACGAGAGCGGGCCAGAGCTTTCGCTCTGGCCCGCTCGTCCGGTGGAGCTGCCGGGAATCGAACCCGGGTCCTACGGCATTCCCTCAAGGCTTCTCCGTGCGCAGTTCGCTATGTCTCTACTTGGATCTCTCAGTCACGCGAACAAGCTGAGATGACGATCCCAGTCGCTGTTTGATGTCCCCGTACTCCCCGCGACCGGGCGTATGGGTTTGTCCCTCTTGCTGATGCCAGGGTCCGGGCCGAGGGCGCTCCCGGTCTGACAGACACGCAGTCGCTTAGGCAGCGAGTGCGTAGTCGCGCTGATTGGAATCGGCGCTTAATTGGTTGCAACGACGCTTACGGTGGTCAATTGCCTGCACCGGCACGCTTCCCTTGATTCGATGCGCGAAGTCGAAACCGTTCAGCCCCTCGCATCCCAGCCGAGTTTCGGCCGGACATCCCATCATACCGAGCGCTACGACAACAGCCAACGTGTTTAGGTTCCGGTCCGATCACGTAGTCGGGCTGAGGACCATTCGCCGCCCTAGAATGGGCCGCATGGTGCACTCGCTGATCCCGTCAAAACGACTCATGCTCACCGGTGGACTCGCGCTGGCCGCCCTCGCGGTGCCGGCCATCATGGCCACGACGGCCGTGTCCACTCCCCTCGCGGCGTGCACCAGCGGTGAGGAGTCCGACGTGTTCACCACGACGTGCGTGCCGTACCTGGTGCCGACCTCGAACCAGGGCTTCACCTCAACCGCCGCCAATCCTGACATCCCCGAGATCGACGGCATCCCGGCCACCGGGGCCAACAGCGGAAGCGTCATCGGGTTGGAAGAGGACCAGCAGGCCGAGGGACCACAGCCGATTCCGCGCTCGACCTTCAGCTCCAGCCCGTAACCGGGCAGGCCGTTAGATCACGTAGTTCAGGTTGGCGACGATCCGTCGGCCGACTTCCTCGTCACCGCGGTAGCTGATCTCCTGGGATCGTGCCGTCGTCATCGGCCGCCCGCCGCACAGCCTGGTGAACTGCAGCCCGTCCAACGTGATGGTCGTCGTCGGCTCCGCCCCGCCGAAGTCGTCGACCACCGCGGCCCTGCCGTCGACTGCCACCGCGATGCTGCGCGCCACCGGGCCGGTCAGTTCGATCGCCACCCGCGCGCCCTCGGGCGCCTTGCCGCGCTTTCCGACCACAAACGCCATGCTGCTTGTCATCTCGTCGAGCGCGAGGCGTGACGCGGGCCCGGCCAGGTCGGCGTCGGAGGCTGGGCGCGACAACGCGTCGCGAATATCGTGCTCGTGCATCCAGCAGTCGAAGATCCGGATGCGCATGAAGCGGCCGTAGGTGTCTGGCCCGGCGGGCGTGACCGACGGCGCGTTCCATTCCTCATCGCTCATCGCGGTCAACACCTCGCGGCGCTGCGCCGTCACGCTACGAAAGCGTTGCAGCACATCGGCGCCGGTCTCGCCGCTCAGGTGCTGCACCCAACACTCGTTCATCACACCGATCGGGTTCCGGACGTGCTCCAGTGTCGACACGTCGACGTCGGTCTCCGGTGTCGCGGTCCCGCGCAGCATCTCCTCGGTGCCGATCACATGTGCGACGACATCGTGGACACACCATCCCGGAAGTGACGTCGGCAGTCGCCACCCGTCATCGGGCACGTCGGCCATCAGACGGTCGATGTCGTCCCAGGACGTGAAGAGGCCGTCGAGGACATCGTTCTTGTCGAGCACGGTCAGTGGACGTGAAGGGCTGTTCACCAGACGACCGTATCGCCCGCTGCGACCCGCACGGTGAGAATCCCGCTCAGTGCATGCCCTTGATCCGGCGGCCCAGCTCCCGTGTCACTTCCCGATTGGCGTCTCGCGTGGCGATGTCCTGACGCTTGTCGTGCGCCTGCTTGCCGCGCGCCAGCGCGAGTTCGACCTTGACCTTGCCGTCGGTGAAGTACAGCTTCAGGGGCACCAGGGTGAGGTTGCCGTCGCGGATCTTGCCGATCAGGTTGTCGATCTCGCTGCGGTGCAACAGCAGTTTGCGATTACGGCGCGGCGCGTGATTGGTCCAGCTGCCGTGGTGATACTCCGGGATGTGCAGGTTGCGCAGCCAGATCTCACCGTCGTCGACCGTGGCGAAGGCGTCGGCCAGCGAGGCCTGACCGTCACGCAGGCTCTTCACCTCGGTGCCCATGAGAGCGACGCCGGCCTCGTAGGTCTCCAGGATCGTGTAGTTGTGCCGCGCCTTGCGATTGGTCGCGACAACCTGGTTGTTGCGCCGCGTCTGCTCGTCGACCTTCTTCTTGTTGACCACGCTAACGCCGCACGTACAGGCGCAACGTGACGTACCCGGTCACGCCGGCCATGGCCACACCGACGAACAGCAGGAACGGCGATATGAAGAGGATGTCCGCATAGTCGATTCTGGCGATCAGGTTCGCTTGATAGAACTGGTTCAGCGCCTTCTCGAGGAAGAACGCACGCACCACTATCAACCCGATAATCGATATCACCACGCCGATGAGCGCGGCCAGCATCGCCTCCACCAGGAACGGCAGCTGGGTGTACCACCGACTGGCGCCGACGAGTCGCATGATGCCGACTTCGGTGCGGCGGGTGTACGCCGCGACTTGAACCATGTTGGCTATCAACAGGATCGCACCGATCGCCTGTACCAGCGCCACCGCGAACGCGACGGCGCTCAGGCCGTCCAGGACAGCGAACAATCGGTCTATCAGGTCCTTCTGGTTCAGCACGTTGAGCACGCCCGGTTGACCGACCATGGCCTCGTCGAAGGCCTTGTGCTGTTCGGGGTTATCCAGCTTGACGATGAACGACGCCGGAAACGCGTCCTTGCCCGCGACGTCCTTGTACTGCGGGAACTTCTTGATCGCGTCGGCGTAGGCCTCGTCGCGGTTCAGGAAGCGCACCGACCGGACATCGTCGCGATCCTCGATCTGCGCGCGCAGGCTCTTGCAGGGGTCCGCGTCGCACGTCGGATCGTTGGCCGAGACGTCGTTGGTCAGGAAGACCTGACTCTCCACTCGGTCCAGGTAGATGGTGCGGGAGCTGTCGGCGAGCCGGACCACTAGCAGACCACCGCCGAGCAGCCCGATCGAGATGGCGGTCGTCAAAATCATGGCGACCGTCATCGTGACGTTGCGACGAAGTCCGGTGAAGACCTCGTTGATGAGAAAGCCGAAGCGCACTTAGCGATCCATTCCGTAGACACCGCGTTGTTCGTCGCGGATCAGCCGTCCCAGCTCGAGTTCGATGACCCGCTGGCGCATCGAGTCGACGATGTGATGGTCATGGGTTGCCATCAGGACCGTCGTCCCCGTGCGGTTGATCCGCTCGAGCAGATCCATGATGTCCTTGCTGGTGTCCGGGTCCAGGTTGCCGGTCGGTTCATCGGCCAGCAGCACCAGCGGACGGTTGACGAACGCGCGGGCGATGGCCACGCGCTGCTGCTCACCGCCGGAGAGCTCGGTGGGCAGCCGGTTGGACTTGCCCGACAGGCCGACCATCTCGAGCACGTCCGGCACGACCCTGTTGATGACGTCGGCACGCTTGCCGATCACCTCGAGCGCGAACGCGACGTTCTCGAACACCGTCTTCTGCTGCAGCAGGCGGAAGTCCTGGAACACGCAGCCCAAAACCTGCCGCAGGCTCGGGATGTGCCGGTTCGCCAACTTGTTGACGTGAAACTTCGAGACCTGGATGTCACCCGAGGACGGATGCTCCTCAGCTAACAGCAGCCGCATGAACGTCGACTTGCCCGATCCGGACGGGCCAATGAGGAAGACGAACTCACCTTTGTCGATCTTGAGCGACACATTGTCCAGGGCCGGACGGGCCGAGGACTTGTACTGCTTGCTCACGTGGTCGAGGGTGATCATCACGGCACGCCAGTGTAGCGGTGCACGCGCCCATACCCCGTTACCGCGGTGGCGCCGGAGCGGTGGGCGCTGGTGCGGGCCCCGGTCCGAAGGGTGGCGGCAGCGGCGGCAGCGTCGGCAGCGTGAAGCCCGGCGCCGGGGGCATCGTCGTCGTCACCGTGCTCGGCGGCAGGGGCCCAGGACCGTCTGGGTCGACGACGGTCGTCGGCACCTCGTCCGTCGGCGGCACGGGTGTCGTGGGCGTCGTGGGTGACGGCGTGTCAGTCGGGCTGGGCTCCGTGGTGGTGGTCGTCGTCGTGGTTGTCGGTGTCGTCGTCCGTGGCCGCTCCTGGACGTTGGTACGGGGCACCCAGGTGTACTCCGGGTCGGGCATGAAGCCCGGTGGCACCACCTGCGCGGGCTGCTCCACGGGAGCCGGGGGCGGCGGCCGATAAGTCTGATACAGCCAGTTGACGGCGAAGAACGCGATGATCAACGCGACCGTCGACGTCCTGATCCGGCCCCAGAGCAGGTAATCGGGCCAGCCGTGTCCCGGCTCGCGCGTACGCAGCGACTTCCACCAAGTCCGATCGGTCAGTTTCATCGGCTGCTCACCGGACCCTGGGTCTCCTCCTCCGCGCCGCCCGCGGTCGACGGGTGCACGATGGCCCCCACCGTGGGCGAGGACGTGGCGGGGCTGGCGATACCCGCGCGGCCCAGCGCACGCACGACGAGCATGCGCAGCCGTCGGCCCACCTCGAACTGCTTGCCGGGCAGGGTGCGCGCGACCATACGCAGGTTGACGGTGTCGAGTTCGATGCTCTCGACGCCCATCAGCTGGGGCGCATCAAGCAGCAGCGGGGCCATCAGCTTGTCGTCCATCGCGGTACTGCACACCCCGTGCAGCACCTCGTTGACCTTGTTCAGATCCGCGCTCGTCGGCACTGGGATGTCCACAACGGCGCGCGCCCAGTCCTTGGACAGGTTGACGGTCTTGACGATCTGGCCGTTGGGAAGGGTGAACACCTCGCCCTCGCTGGAGCGCAGCTTGGTCACGCGCAGCGTCACGTCCTCGACGGTCCCCTCCGCAGGCGTGGCGATGCCCGTGACGGTCAGCGACACCAGGTCACCGAATCCGTACTGCTTCTCGGTGATGATGAAGAAACCGGCCAGCAGGTCCTGCACGATGCGTTGCGCACCGAAACCGAGCGCGGCACCGAGCACGGCCGCCGGCGCGACCAGCGATCCCACCGGGATGGCGATGATGTCGGTGATCTCGACGATCACGACCACGAACAGCACCGCGATCGACACCCAGGAGATCACCGATGCGACCGCCTGGCGGTGCTTGGCACTCTCGGTGCGCACCAGCTGGTCGCTCTCGAGGTACTCGGCGTCGATGCGGCGGGTGATCTTTCGGGCCGCCCAGGTGATGAAGCGAGCCATCAGTACCGCGGCGATGATCAGCATCACGATCCGCAGACCGCGCGTGATAATCCACTCGCCGACGTCGCCGCGCCAGAAGTCGTGCCAGCCCTGGGCCCACCCGATGGCGTGGTAGCTCACCGCTTGGACGCTACTAGTCGTCATCTTTCCTATTGCGCCAACGGATTCCCGCCTCCAGGAATCCGTCGATGTCTCCGTCGAGTACCGCGGCCGGATTGCCGACCTCGTATTCGTTACGCAGGTCCTTGACCATCTGATACGGGTGCAACACGTATGACCGCATCTGGTTGCCCCATGAGCTGCCGGAATCACTCTTGAGCGCATCCATCTCGGCGCGCTCCTCCAAACGCTTGCGCTCCAGCAACTTCGCCTGCAGAACCCGCATGGCGGACACCTTGTTCTGCAACTGCGACTTCTCGTTCTGACAGGTCACGACGATCCCGGTGGGAATGTGGGTGAGTCGAACCGCGGAGTCGGTGGTGTTGACCGACTGCCCTCCGGGACCGCTGGACCGGTAGACGTCGACGCGCAGATCGCCTTCGGGAATCTCGATGTGATCGGTTGTCTCGACCACGGGAAGCACCTCGACCTCGGCGAACGACGTCTGCCGTCGACCCTGGTTGTCGAATGGGCTGATCCGCACCAGGCGATGGGTGCCCTGCTCCACCGACAACGTGCCGTAGGCGTAGGGCGCGTGCACCGCGAACGTGGCGCTCTTGATGCCGGCCTCCTCGGCATAGGACGTATCGAAGACCTCGACGCCGTAGTCGTGCTTCTCAGCCCAGCGGATGTACATCCGCATCAACATCTCGGCCCAGTCGGCGGCGTCCACCCCGCCCGCGCCCGAGCGGATCGTCACGACGGCCTCGCGCTCGTCGTACTCACCGGACAGCAGCGTGCGGACCTCCATGGCCTCGATGTCCTCGCGGAGCTTCGCGAGTTCGGCATCGGCTTCGGCCGTGGCGGTCTCGGCGTCCTGCCCCTCCTCCTCCGCGGCCATCTCATACAGCACCGGGAGGTCGTCGACCCGTTGCCGCAACGCCTCCACGCGGCGCAGCTCACCCTGGGCGTGGGACAGCTCGCTGGTGACCTTCTGGGCCCGCGTCTGGTCGTCCCACAGCTTGGGATCGGAGGCATCCTGCTCGAGACCCGCGATGCGCGTGCGCAGACCGTCTACGTCCAGCACCCGCTCCACCGTCGTCAGGGTGGTGTCAAGGGCTGCTATGTCGGCTTGCTGGTCGGGATCCACGGGAAATCAGCGTACCCACCGCTTCACCGATCACTTCCCACTTCCCCCACTACATGTTCCTACTTCCCCCAGGACATGGCGGCCATTTCCGGGGCTAGCATGCCTGTGTGACCAGCCCATCGGCGATGCGACAGCCCCTTGCACGCCCGGGACAGTGCTTGAAAGAAAGCTGAAGAATGCGCCCCTATCACGTCGCGATCGTCGGTTCCGGTCCTTCGGGCTACTTCGCCGCCGCCTCGCTGTTGAAGTTTGCCGACGCCTCGGACGGCACCGACGACGCGAACCGACGCGACGTCCGCATCGACATGCTCGACATGCTGCCGACGCCGTGGGGGCTCGTGCGGTCCGGCGTGGCGCCCGACCACCCGAAGATCAAGACCATCAGCGCGCAGTTCGCCAAGACATCGACGGACCCACGCTTCCGCTTCTTCGGCAACATCGAGGTCGGCAAGCACGTGCAGGCCGACGAGTTGGCCGAACGCTACGACGCGGTGATCTACGCCATCGGCGCGCAGTCGGACCGGCCGCTGAGCATTCCCGGCGAGGATTTGGTCGGCAGCGTCGCCGCCGTCGACTTCGTCGGCTGGTACAACGCACACCCCCACTTCGAGGAGATGCTGCCCGACCTGTCCTGCGGGCGGGCCGTGGTGATCGGCAACGGCAACGTCGCGCTCGACGTGGCGCGCATCCTGGTCAGCGACCCCGACCTGCTGGCCACAACCGACATCGCCGACCACGCACTGAACGCGCTGCACGCGCGCGGCGTCGAAGAGGTCGTGGTGGTCGGGCGGCGTGGCCCGCTGCAGGCCCCGTTCACGACGCTGGAACTGCGTGAACTCGGTGACCTCGAGGCGATGGCGGATGTGGACGTCATCGTCGACCCCGCGGACTTCGCCGACATCTCCGACGAGGACCTCGAGGCCGCGCCGAAGGCCGTCAAGCAGAACATCAAGGTGCTGCGCGGGTACGCCGCGCAGGAGCCGCGGGGCGCCAAGCGGCGCATCATCTTCCGCTTCGCGACATCGCCGATCGAACTCAAGGGTGACGGTCGAGTCGAGTCGATCGTGCTGGGCACCAACGAACTCGTCGACGACGGGGACCGCGTGGTCGCCAAGGACACCGGCGTGCGCGAGGAGTTGCCCGCCCAGTTGGTGGTGCGCGCGGTCGGGTACCGCGGCGTGCCGACACCTGGGATTCCATTCGACGAGCGGTCGGGCACCATCCCCCACACCATGGGCCACGTCGAGGGGGCCCGCAACGCCTACGTGGTGGGCTGGATCAAGCGCGGCCCTTCGGGCGTCATCGGCAGCAACAAGAAGGACTCCCAGGAGACCGTCGACACTCTCGTCGCCGACCTCGCGGCGGGCGAGGTGGCCGACTTCGCGGCCGACCACTCCGAGGCCCTCGCTGCGTGGCTTCTGGAGCGCCAGCCCAAACTCGTCACCGACGATCACTGGAAGCTGATCGACGACCACGAGAAGGCGGCCGGCGAGAAGCTCGGGCGGCCGCGGGTGAAGCTGACCAACATCGCCGACATGCTGCGAGTCGGCCACCGCTGACGGCAGGGGCGGTCAGTCGCTCACCGGTGGGGCGGCTTTGTCGGCGGCGATCGTGACCAGAACCCGGGTCTCCGGCCGGCCAGTGAAACCGGGATACGGAACACCCAGGTACTTCTGCGATATCTCATCGATGCTCTCGGCGCCGCGATGCGCCGATCCGCCATCACGACCACGCCGAGCCTGCCGCGCACGGAGGGTGCACCAACGCCGTCAACGGACGCAGGACGTGTGCGGCCTGCAACGACGCCAAGGAGGCCGCCGGTTGGCGGGCGACTGGCAGGTTTGACCACTCGGGTTGTCACACTGCGCATCTCGTCACACCCACCGGCTCGACCTATGCCTCCAATGCGCCGCCACTACCGGGGACCTACCGCCTCATCCTCAGCGAGACCGAGATCAACTTCGCCTTCGACATCGGCGATTTCGGCCACGCCGCCTAGTACGACGGGGGCGGCGGGGGCGGCTCGATCGGCTCGGGCGGCGCGAAGCTCCAGTTGTCCGGGTTCTTCGGTGAGTAGACCACCGGGATCAACTGGCCCATGGTGGGCCAGCTACCGACGTCGACGGCCATCCGTTGGTAGACGACGTGCTCGGTGACGGTTGGGCCGTTGATCACGCCACTGATCGTGACGAACTGCTCCCCCTCGGCGTCGGGTCGAGGACTCACGCCCGTGACCAGCAGCGTGCCGTGCGCGACCTCACCGCGGGGTCCCCCCTTCCGGATCCGGGGAATCACAATCATCGCGATCACACCGACCAGGATCACCAGCGCCATAAATTCCAACACACCGCCATGGTAGGACTGCTTGCCATGAGCACCGTTGCGGATGACGTCGAACTGGCACTGCGATTGGCCGACAAGGCCGACACCCTGACCCTGGATCGCTTCGGCGCCCAAGACCTGCGGATCGAGACCAAACCCGATCTGACGCCGGTCACAGACGCCGACCGGTCGGCCGAGGAGACACTGCGCGAACTGCTCACCGCGAGTCGGCCCGGGGATGCGCTGTTCGGCGAGGAGTACGGCGGCACCGCGGTCTTCGAGGGCCGGCAGTGGGTGCTCGACCCGATCGACGGCACCAAGAACTTCGTCCGCGGAGTTCCCGTCTGGTCGACGCTCATCGCGCTGCTCGAGGACGGTGTCCCCACTGTCGGCGTGGTGAGCGCGCCCGCGCTGCACCGCCGGTGGTGGGCCGGCGCGGGCCAGGGCGCGTTCACGTCGTTCCGCGGCACCATCCGTCAGATCTCGGTGTCCGCCGTCGCCGACATCGAGTCCGCAAGCCTGTCCTACTCGGACCTGATCGGCTGGGGCGATCGGCGGGCGCGCTTCCTCGACCTCGCCGACGCCGCGTGGCGGGTGCGCGGGTACGGCGACTTCTGGTCGTACTGCCTACTCGCCGAGGGCGCGGTCGACATCGTCGCGGAGCCCGAGGTGAAGCTGTGGGACCTTGCCCCGCTGGACATCCTGATCCGCGAGGCGGGCGGCACGTTCACCAATCTCGACGGCGCACCCGGACCGCACGGCGGCAGTGCGGTGGCCACCAACGGCCTTCTGCACGAGCAGGTGC